>NZ_DAMCPG010000020.1:279-81129 GCF_032106685.1 Massilia sp. | reverse complement strand
ACAAAACGCACCCGGCGATCCGCGGCTACTTCGAAGGCGGCAAGCGCATCTCCTACGGCGCGCGCGCGATCACGGCCGGCGGCCTGCAGTCGCTGCCGAAGACCGTGTTCCCGGGCGGCGCCCTGATCGGCTGCGACGCCGGCTTCCTGAACGTGTCGCGCATCAAGGGCAGCCACGGCGCGATCAAGACCGGCATGCTGGCGGCGGAATCGGCGTTCGCGGCCCTGGGCGCCGGCCGCCAGCACGACGAACTGGTGAGCTACCCGGAGGCCTTCAAGGCGTCCTGGCTGCACGAGGAACTGCACGTGGCGCGCAACTTCAAGCCGTGGATGAGCAAGGGCCTGTATCTCGGCACCATCATGACCGGCATCGACCAGATCCTGTTCAAGGGCAAGGCCCCGTGGACGCTGCATCACAAGCATGCCGACCACGAGTGCCTGCGCCCGGCGTCCGAGTTCCAGCCCATCGTCTATCCGAAGCCGGACGGCAAGCTGACCTTCGATCGCCTGTCCTCGGTGTTCATCTCGAACACCAATCACGCCGAAGACCAGCCGGTGCACCTGACGCTGAAGAATCCGGCGATCCCGGTCGAGGTCAACCTGGCGAAGTTCGCCGGCCCCGAGCAGCGCTACTGCCCTGCCGGCGTCTACGAATTCGTCAAGACCGACGAAGGCCAGGACCGCCTGCAGATCAATGCCCAGAACTGCGTGCACTGCAAGACCTGCGACATCAAGGACCCGACCCAGAACATCGTCTGGGTCACGCCCGAGGGCGGCGGCGGGCCGAACTATCCGAACATGTAAGACGTTCGCTCGTCGTATCGACAACAGCCCGCCTGGCGGGCTGTTTTTGTTTGGACCGCAGGTTTTTGCTGGCGCTCGGATTGGCATGGACACGCAAGACCGCGTGGACACAAGCGCCCACCCCGACGCCAAACTAATGTTGGTTCAAAACAACAATTGTCAAGCGTGGCGTCTTTGCTTGAGTCCGCGATTTAACCCTATGGGATAATGCCGCTCTGCAATTTTCACCAACATTATCCGAATGTCAAGTCTCTCCATTGGCCAGCGCCCGCTGCGCCGCGCCCTGCTCTGCGCCGTCCTCGCCGCCACCTTCGCCCCGGGCGCCCATGCCCAGACCTCCCCCTCCTACCTGATGACCCGCCTGGCCCAGCTGCCCGAATACGGCCGCGGCGCGGATGCCGTGCGCGTCTACGGCACCGTCGACCTGGGCGCGATGTATGCGCGCACCGACCATGCGGGCGGCCGCTGGCAGATGCAAAGCGGCGGCAACTACAGCTCCAAGCTCGGCCTCTACGCGTCGGAAGACCTGGGCGGCGGCCTGACAGCGGAAATGAAGCTCGAAGCCGGCTTCAATGCCGACACCGGCACCCAGCAGGCCAGCGCGCTGTTCAACCGCGAATCCTGGGTCGGCTTGCGCTCGCGCACCTGGGGCGCGGTCCGCGTCGGCAACCAGATCAATGCGATGCTGCCGCTCCTGATCGATCCCTTCATGCTGGTGAATACGAATTCGGTCTACACCTGGGTCGGCGGCGGCGCCATGCAGACGCCGCGCGGCGCCGGCGCCAACACCGACCTCGGCCCCGGCGCCGCCACCCTGCCGGTGCGCGTGCCGAAATCGGTCACCTATGCCACGCCGAACCTCGGTCCGGTGGCGGCCCAGTTCATCTACGCCGCCAACCCCACGGGCGCGAACGCACCGAAGGTCGGCACGCGCGGCGGCGTGGCGTCCTACCAGCACGGCCCCTTCTACGTGGCCGCGAGCCTGATCCAGACCTGGAGCGGCCCGGTCGTCGTCGAGGCCGGCCTGCCGGCGCAGGGCGTGCGCACCGACATTCCGTCGGCGGGCGCGATCTTCGACAACGGCAAGCTGGTGCTGTCCACCTCCTATGCGCGCGTCCGGCCGAAGACGGCGCAGGCCGGCGAAGCCGAACTGGTGACGCTGGGCGCGATCCTGCCGCAGGGCCGCCTGACGTACCGCGCCTCGGCCGTCTACCGCGACACCGAAGGCGCGCGCGACAATGCCGGGCGGCTGGCCGAATCCTCGGCGCTGGGCCTGATGCTGGGCGTGGACTACGACCTGTCGCGCCGCACCGCCCTGTATGCGCGCGCTGGCTCGGTGCGCAACTTCGGCGCCTCGACCATCCTCCTCAACGGCGTGGCCCTGCCGCTGGTGGCGGGCAGCGCCATGCCGCAGACCGGCATCGAGACGCGCAGCTTCGCGGTGGGGATGTATCACCACTTCTGATGGCCGACGTAGGGTGGGCGGCCACACCCGGCTCCATGCGCCGCTGCCCCACGCGTTCAACGCACGCATGTAACACCGCGGCTGATCCACGGCCGCTTGAACGCGTGGACGGCGCACATGCCGCGGTCAATACCCGCGCCCGGGTGGAGCCGTCCACCCTACGTCCGACGCAACCCCGGGCATGCACGATCGCGTCAGCGCGCCGCGTGCGCGCGGTTCAGGCGCCGCTCGGCGCGCCTTTGCAGCCCCTCGAAGAACAGGCTGAGCACCCAGTAGATCGCGGCCGCCGCGAGGTAGAGCGGCAGCGGCCGGAAGCTGGTCGCGATCGCTTCTTTTGTCGCCAGCATCAGTTCGGTCAGGGCGATGACCGAGACCAGCGAGGTGTCCTTGATCAGGCTGATGAGCGTGTTGCTCATCGACGGCACCGCCACCCGCAGCGCCTGCGGCAGCACGATGTGCACCAGGGTCTGGCCGTAGCCCAATCCGAGGCTGAAGCTGGCGCGCCACTGGCCCTGGCCGATGCTGGCGATCGCGCCGCGCACGCTCTCCGATAAATAGGCGCCGGCATTGAGCGAGAGCGCCAGCACGCCCGCCGTCACCGGCGCGAATTCGATGCCCACGCTCGGCAGGCCGTAATAGATGACGAAGATCTGCACCAGCAGCGGGGTACCGCGCATGATGCTCACGTAGAGCGCCGCCGGCCAGCGCAGCAGGGCCCAGGGTGCGAGGCGCAGGAGCGCCACCGGGAAACCGATCGCCAGGCCGCCCGCCATCGAGGCCAGCGCGAACAGCAGCGTGTAGCCGGCGCCCTGCAGCATCACCGGCGCGGCGTCTTCCAGCAGCGCGATCAGCTCCATCGTGCGCGGATCAAGGCGCGGGGCGGCTGGCGTCGCTGCCGAACCACTTCATCGAGATCGCCTTCAGGCTGCCGTCGGCCTCCAGTTCGCCGAGGGCCCCGTCGATCGCCGCCTTCAGCTTCGGGTTCCCCTTGCGCATCGCGATGCCCATGCGCTCGACCTGGCCGACGCGCGCGCCGGCCCGGATCGGCAGCTTCGAGTTCTTCAGCAGGTAGGCCACCATCAGGCTGTCGTTCAGCGCCGCGTCGATGCGGCCGAAGGCCAGGTCCTGCAGGTTTTCGGGCGCCGCCGGGTAGCTCCTGACCTCGATGCCCGGCACCTGCTTCGCCTGCTGCTCGAACACGCTGCCCTGCCCGACGCCGAGCTTCCTGCCCTTCAGGTCGGCCAGGCTGGCGTAGTGCGCCTGCTCGTTCCTGCGCACGATGAGCTGCGGGCTGGAATACGTATAGGGCCGCGAAAAGTCGAAGGCCTGCTGGCGCTTGTCGGTGATGCCGACCTGGCTGGCGATGACGTCGTACCTGCCGGCTGCGAGCCCTGCAAGGATGGCGGCCCACTCGGTGGTGACGAAGGCGGGTTTCAAGCCCAGCTTTCCGGCCACGGCCTGGGCCACCTCGACGTCGTAGCCGGCCAGTTGGCCGGACTTGGGGTCGCGGAAGTTGAACGGCGGGTAGGTGCCTTCCAGCGCGATGCGCAGCGTGCCGCGCGCCCTGGCCGTGTCCAGCAGGTCGGCCGCGGCGGCGGCAGGCATGGCGGCGGCGCCCAGCGCCAGCAGCACGGCGGCCAGCCCGAAGGCACGGCGGGAATGGTGGAAGGGTTCCTTGCGCATCGGGCGGCTCTCCTGGAAAAAGCGTCTGCTGCTTTTATAACCCGAAAGACGCACCCTGCGCTAAAAAAGTTTCGTCAGTACATCATCCGCCGGCCATGCGAACCGAAGCGGTGCCCGACCACCAGCGTGGTGCTGGCGACCAGGCTCGACAGCCCGATGATCAGCTGCACCAGCCGGTCGGCCGGCAGCACCCAGTACTGGCCCGGCGGCGGCTCGGCGCCGGTGGCGGCGACGATCAGCGGCGCGATCCAGGCCGCGTCCGGCTCGACGTCGAGCACGACCGCGTCCTCGCCGGTCTGCATGGTGATGTCGCCGCCTTCGGCCAGCGTGAAGCGGATGCCGTAGCCGGTCTCCTGTGGCCGGATCAGCTCCTGCATGGCCTGGTTGTGCTCGTCGATCCAGAGTTCGACGTCCTGCGGGGTTTCGAGGTGGATCCAGGGACGGGGGCGGAAGCGTGGCGGAGTGTCGGCGGAAGCGGTCATGAAATGCGGATCGAATACGGAATACCAAACACGTATGCTAAGGCATTTCCGTCCGACCGTGTGCGCAGCCCGCGGCTTAGCGTACCGGCCGCGCCGTACGGCGCCGGTCCTGCTTGCGGAAATGGTCGGGGGAACACAGCACCCGCAGCGCGACCGGCCGCGGCACGCCGCGCTGCTCCATCAGCAGCAAGGCCGGATGGATGCCCTGGCGGGCGCATAATTGCAACGCGTCCTCGACGTGACTGGCGGTGTTCTGGTCGGTTCGTGCGTCATTCCTGCTCACTTCGCCCATGTGTTCCTCCATGCAAGCGTAGGATGCTAACAGAGCCATACGCACACTTAAAGTAGTTTCTGAAGAAGTTATCGCAAGCGCATGACTTTGTGTCTTATCCGCAAAGTTTGCCGATTTGCTATTGCAGACTTCCGCGTACCGGGCTAGCACGGCAGGCAGGACGCGCCGCGGTACGCCTAGTGCTCGACGAGTGTGACGATGCGCGGCCGCACGCTCTCCCCGTCCAGCACCAGTTCGCCGCAGCTAATCGGCAGGCTGAAGCGGCGGCGTCCCGCACTGCCGGGATTGATGTAGAGCACGCCGGCACGCTCGGCGCAGGCCGGCTTGTGCGAGTGGCCGGAAACGACCACCCGCACGCCGCGCGCGGCCGGGTCGATGTCGAGTTCCTTCAGGTCGTGGATCGCGTACAGCGCGACCGGGCCGAAGCGCAGCAAGGTGGTCTCGGGCAGGCCCCGGGCCCAGGCCTCGCGGTCGTTATTGCCGCATACCACGGTCAGGGGCGCGAGTTCGGCCAGGCGCTCGAGGATGCCCGGGTTGCCGATGTCGCCGCCGTGGACGATGTGGTCGCAGCCGGCCAGGAAGTCCAGCGCTTCCGGACGCAGGAGCCCGTGGGTATCGGAGATCAGGCCGATCCGTACGCTCGCCGGCACGGCCCCCGGCACCGCTTTCGTTGCCTGCGCCGTCAATGGCGCTTGGCGCCGGCCATCTTCGCCGTCGTGTAGATCGAGTACAGCGCAGCCAGGCCCACCACCACGTAGACCAGGCGCGTTGCCGGGCTGCCCGGGCCGAAGATGGTGGCGACGATGTCGACGTCGAACAGGCCGACCATTGCCCAGTTCAGGCCGCCAATGATCAGGAGCGCCATCGCCAGGTAATCGAGGGCCGACATGGCCGAACGGCGGCCTTCGCGCAGGGCCAGGCGACGCTCGGGACCGGTACGGCGATCCATCGTGGGTGCATTCATCGTTGCCATCGTTTTCTCCTTCCGTCAGGTAAACGTCGGTGTTCCGGCATGTACATTGCCGGCCCGGCCCTTCGACAGCGAAAACCCGTGCAAGTTGGCGGCCCCTACCGCATGGGAATCAGCCCTTCCAGGTGCGGTTGAGCCCCGTGTCGGCATGGATCCAGCCGCCCTTGGGACCGGAACGGTAATAATACCCCACTCCCCCGGTACGGAAGCTGCGCACGAGTCCGCCCAGGACTTCCTCCGTCAGGCTGGAAATGCGGATGTCGGCCGCCTTGCCCTGCATGTGCAGCGACTTGCGCGCCGCCGGCACGCCGGCTTCGATCAGGCGCGCGTTCGAGGCCGGGGTGCGGTAGCCCGACAGGATCTCGAGCGGCTGCTCCAGGCCGTAGCGGGCGATGAAGGCCTGGGTGCTCCAGAGGATTTCCAGCAGCTTCGGATCGATCGGCGCGGTTTCCTTGCCGTTGACGTCGCGCAGCAGGTGGCACAGTTGCTGGTAGGCGGAGTCGATCACCTCGCCATCCTTCCAGTACAGCAGCTTCGCCTTTTCGCCGCTGGCCGGACGGGTCACGCTCAGGGTGCGCGGCTTGACCCAGAAGTCGAGGTCGAGCACCTGGGCGTCGAACAGGTCGGGCGGGGGCGTCAGGTCGGCCGGCGCCTGCGGCGCGGCGAGGACATTGCTTGACAAGGCCGGGCCGAGCACGCCGAGGGCGGACAGGCGCATGCCTTGTTGGAGGAAATCTCTGCGGGAAGACATAACGTACTCATCAATGCGAAGTTGCGTACTATAACTTAACAACTTCGCAGAAAAAAGCCGTTACACGTTGCGAATTGGTTGCAATTCAGTTTTGCAGCGAAAAGACACAGACCCTGGCTGCCGATGAGCGCTTACTGGCTGCAATTGCAAAAGCGTTTGCCCTGGCCGCTGCCGCGGTCCTCGTCGGCGTCGAGCGACTTCCACATCAGGTTGCAGTCGAGCCCGAAGCAGGCCTTGTCCATGCCGGAATTGGCATAGCCATGGCGCTCGAAGAAGATGGCGGCGCTCTCCGGGCTGTGCAGGAAGAGCTTGCGGATGTTCCAGGCGCGCGCCTGCGCTTCCACCGCGGCCAGCAAGGCGCGGCCGACGCCGATGCGCAGCGCGTCCGGCTCGACGTAGCACAGCGCCAGCTTGCCGGCCTGGGTCAGCAGCGCCAGGCCCAGCAGCCGGCCGTCCTGCTCGGCGACGATGGCGTGGTTGGTCGGCGCAGCGAACCAGGTCGCGACGTTTTCCGGCGTCTTGTTGCCGAGCCAGGAATCGAGGACGTCGGGACGGCCGCGATGGTCGGGCTCGCAGCCCTGCTCGATCGAGCGGCGCAACAGGGCGCAGGCGGAAGCGGCGTCGGCCGGTGCTGCTTTGCGAATGTCGATACCCATACATCTGACCCACTAAAACATGACAAATTACCTGTTGCTTTCGAACGCGCCATCCTGTTGGGATAACGCCTGACCGGACTATACACCGAAAGCGGCCTTGCCTGCCGGATGCCATGCATACCTCGACGAGCGTCTAAGCATATGACAAAAGTATTCTTTCGTTTTGTTCCGAAATTATGGAACATGAATACTGTCTTCAAAGCATTCTAAAAAGCGAGAACATATGCCGAACCAATCCTTCCTGCCCCTGCGCCGCCTGATCCTCGCGCTGACCGTCGGCGCCGCGCTGCCGCTGTCGGCAAACGCCGCCAATGTCGAGCTGCTGAACGTGTCCTACGACGTGGCGCGCGAATTGTACAAGGACGTCAACCCGGCCTTCATCGCCGACTACAAGAAAGCCACCGGCGACACCGTCACCATCAAGCAGTCGCACGGCGGCTCGAGCAAACAGGCGCGCGCCGTCGCGGACGGCCTGGAAGCCTCGGTCGTGACGATGAACCAGGCCAACGACATCGACATGCTGGCCGACCGCGGCCTGGTGGCGAAGGACTGGGCCAAGAAGTTCCCGAACAACGCCGCGCCCTACTACTCGACCATGGTATTCCTGGTCCGCAAGGGCAACCCGAAAGGCATCAGGAACTGGGACGACCTGGCCAAGCCGGGCGTGCAGGTCGTGATCCCAAACCCGAAGACCGCGGGCAACGGCCGCTACACCTACCTGGCGGCCTGGGGCTCGGTGCTCAAGAAAGGCGGCACCGAAGCGCAGGCGCGCGACCTGGTCGCCCGCATCTTCAAGAACGTGCCCATCCTCGACGCCGGCGGCCGCGCCGCCACCACCACCTTCACCCAGCGCCAGATCGGCGACGCCCTGGTGACCTTCGAGAACGAAGTGAGCATGGTGCGCAAGGAGTTCGGCGACAACTTCGAAGTGGTCTACCCGCAGGTTTCGATCCTGGCCGAATCGCCGGTGGCCGTGGTCGACAAGGTGGTCGACCGCCGCAACCTGCGCAAGCCGGCGACGGCCTACCTGAACTTCCTGTACTCGCCGGCGGGCCAGGAAATCGGCGCCAAGCACTTCCTGCGCGTGCGCAACGAAGCCGTGATGAAGAAGTACGCCGCCAACTACAAGCCGATCGCGCTGTTCTCGGTGGACGAGCTGTTCGGCGGCTGGCGCAATGCCCAGAAAAAGCACTTCGACGATGGCGGGGAGTTCGACCAGATCTACCAGTCGAAATAAACGCAACGGCATCGTCGTATTGACGGATCGAAGCGCTTGAGGAAGCACTTCATTGCCAGTCTAAAAAGGCCCTGCTACAACGTAGGGTCTTTTTTTCGGGCAATTTTCATACATGAGCCCGCTTTTTGCCTGTGCGCCATGGACATGCGGAAATCGCAGTGCTATCTTTCAACACTTAGGTGAGCCTTACGCATGACGCGTGAAACCCGCTGTCGCAACGGCAGCCTGGCCCCGCCCCGACACCCATACCCGACACCGACACCCATGATGAAAAAACTGTTTGCCGCTGTCCTGTTGTCGATCTCGTCCGCCGCCGCGGTCGCGGTGCCGTTCGGCTCGCAATCGGTCCTGGTGGTGGAAGATGACACCGGCAAGGTTCTGCTGGAAAAGAACGCCAGCGCCGTCGTCCCGATCGCTTCGCTGACCAAGCTGATGACCGCGATGGTCGTGCTGGACGCGAAGCAGGACATGAACGAACTGATCGAGATCGACCGCAGCGACGTCGACACGCTCAAGCACAGCAGCTCGCGCGTGCCGGTCGGCGCCAGCATCCCGCGCGGCGACGTGCTGCAGCTGGCCCTGATGTCGTCCGACAACCGCGCCGCCGCCTCGCTGGGCCGCACCTATCCGGGCGGCCTGCCGGCGTTCAAGGAGGCCGTGCGCCGCAAGATCGCCGCGCTGGGCATGAGCAACACCGTGATCGAAGAGCCGACCGGCCTGTCGCCGCACAACCGCTCGACCGCGGCCGACCTGGTCAAGATGGCCAACGCCGCCAGCAAGTACAAGGAAATCACCGACCGCACCACCGATGCCAAGAACCTCATCAGCATCAACAGCCGCGAAGTCGAATTCCACAACACCAACCGCCTGGTCGGCGCCAAGGGCTGGGACATCGGCCTGTCCAAGACCGGCTACATCCAGGAAGCGGGCCGCTGCCTGATCATGAGCATCAAGGCCGGCGGCAAGAACGCGACCATGGTCCTGTTGAACGCGGGCGCCTCCTCGGCGCGCATCATGGACGCGCTGAACATCCGCCGCTTCATCAACGGCGAGTCGCCCGCCGCGGCCCCGGCGCCGCGCGCGATCGCCAAGGCGAGCAGCCGCGCACCGCGCATCAAGGCCAGCGCCGGCCGCGTGAAGGTGAAGGCCAAGGCTTCGTCGCGCAGCAAATCGAAAGTCGTCGTGGCGCCGAAGAAGAAAAAGGCCGTGGTGACGCGCAAGCGCCGCAACTGATGCCCGCGGCGCCGGCCGCCGCCTTCCGCCTCACGAAGGGATTCCCGCCAGCGCCGGAATCCCTTTTTTTTTGGCGCCGCCGGCACGACGTATCGCACTGCCCGGCGCCGCGCGGGGCATGCGCTCCAGGAACTCATCCGTTCGCCGCTGGTGTTACACTACCGCCCGGCTTCCCTTCCCCCGCCGCGGCGGCCCCCGAATTCGCCCCATCCACACAAGGATCAAGCATGAGCAACACGATCCGGCCAGACGGAGCCGGCGAAGCCGCGACACGGCTGCACACCCACGACTGGAGCGGCACCGCCCTCGGCCCCTTCGCGACCTGGCCTGGGATACTGCGCAATGTCGCCGAGATCGTGGTGCGCTCGCCGGTCGGCATGACGCTGATCTGGGGCGAGGACGGGGTACTCATCTATAACGATGCCTATGCGCGCATCGCCGGCGCGCGCCATCCTGCGATCTTCGGCGCGGCCGTGCGCGACGCCTGGCCCGAGGCATGGGACTTCAACCGCGGCGTCATCGCCGCCTGCGCCGCCGGCCGGGAACAGGCTTTTCACGGCCTGCACTTCGTCCTCGACCGCGACGGCCAGCCGCGCGACGCCTGGTTCGACATGTTCTGCGTGCCGGTAATGGACGAGCATGGGCAGATGCGCGGCGTGCTGTCGACCATATTCGAGACCACCGAGCGCGTATGCGCCGAACGCGAGCGCAACCGGCACGAACAGCGCCTGGTCCAGGCCAACACCGACCTCGACGCGCTGCGCCTGACGCTGGAACGGCGCAACCGCCAGCTCGCCGGCGACATGGACTTCCTGAATGCGCTGTTCCGGCAGGCGCCAAGTTTCATGGCGGTGCTCACCGGCCCCGACCATGTGTTCGAACTCGTCAACGACGCTTACCTCAGGCTGATCCAGCATCGCGAGGTGCTGGGCAAGCCGGTGCGCCTGGCGCTGCCGGAAGTGGTCGGCCAGGGCTTTGTCGGCGTGCTGGACCGCGTCTACCGCGAAGGCGAAGCCTTCCACGGACAGGACCTCGACGTGATGCTGCAGACGCGCGACGGCAGCGCGTCGCAACGGCGCATCCTGGACTTCGTCTTCCAGCCGCTGAAGGACCGGGCCGGCAACACCTACGGCATCTTCATCGAAGGCACCGACATCACGGAGCACGCCCTGACCGAGGAGCGTCTCCGGGTCGCCCAGGAAGCCGGCCAGATCGGCACCTTCGAGTGGTTCCCCGCCACCGGCGCGGTCGAGGTGTCCGAGGCCTACCGGCGCCTGTGGGGCTTCGGCCCCGACGCCGCGATCACGGCGGACCTGCTGGTCAGCCGCGTCGAGCCGGCCGACCGCCCGCTGCTTGGCCCCAGCCGCCTGGGCAGCGAAAGCAACCCGATCGGCTACGCCGAATTCCGGATCATCCGCGCCGATACCGGCGAACGGCGCTGGATCGCGCGCCGCGGGCAGCCGGTCGCCTCCACCACCGCCGGCGTCCAGCGCTACCTCGGCGTGGCCTTCGACGTCACCGAGCGCAAGCGCATCGAGGACAACCTGCGCGCGGCCGAGCGCGCCCTGCGCGAGCTGAACCAGTCGCTCGAGCGCCAGGTGATGCTCGAGGAAAGCGAACGCTTCAAGGCCGAGGAGGCGCTGCGCCAGGCCCAGAAAATGGAAGCCGTGGGCCAGCTCGCCAGCGGCGTCGCCCACGACTTCAACAACGTCCTGCAGATCATCTCGAGCAGCCTGCAATTGATGACGCTCGACGGCGTCGGCGGCGCCCTGGCCGCGCGGCTGGCGAACGCGATCGCCGCCGTCGAGCGCGGCTCGAAGCTCTCGTCGCAACTGCTTGCCTTCGCGCGGCGCCAGCCCCTGCAGCCGGTGGCGACCCACCTTGGCCGCCTGATCGCCGACATGCGCGCCCTGCTCGAGCGCGCACTGGGCGACCGCATCGACGTCACCCTGGAACAGGCGCCGGGATTATGGAACGTCGAGGTCGACCGCAACCAGCTCGAGAACGCGGTCTTGAACATGGCCATCAATGCGCGCGATGCGATGGGCGGCAACGGCAGCCTGGCGATCCGCCTGTCCAACGCCGCCGGCGACGGACCGGCAGCCGCGGACCAGGTCTGCCTGTCGGTCACCGACAGCGGCTGCGGGATGACGCCCGAGGTGCTGGCGAAGATCTTCGAACCGTTCTACACGACCAAGGCGCAAGGCAAGGGAACCGGGCTCGGCATGAGCATGGTCTATGGCTTCGTCAAGCAAAGCGGCGGCGAAGTCCGCATCGACAGCCGGCCCGGCGCCGGCACCACGATCCGGATCTACCTGCCGCGCGCCCTGCGCGAGGAAGCCGAGGACGGGCTTTCCGACGCCCCCGAGGCGGCCGGCGCTGGCGAAACCATCCTGTTCGTCGACGACGACCCCGCGGTGCTTGCCACCAGCGTCGAACTGCTCGCCGGGCTCGGCTACCGGGTGCTGGCCGCAAGCGACGGCGAGCAGGCGCTCGCGCTCCTCGGCGCCGGCCCGGTCGTCCTGCTGCTTGCCGGCCTGTCGATGCCGGGCCGGGTCGATTGCGCCGCCCTGGTCGCCCGCTGCCGCGCCGTCGCGCCCCGTACACGGATCCTGCTGACCTCGGGCCAGCTGCCCGACACCCGCATCGCCGGCGCCGCCGATCTGCTGGCCAAGCCCTACAGCCGCATGCAGCTCGCCCGCGCCGTGCGCACCCAGCTCGGCGCCGCCGCGGCGCCGGCGCCGTCCCTGCCGGCGGCCGCGGCCGAACCGCCGGCGCCGAAAGCGGACGCCGGCGCCGACACGGCCCGCCGCATCCTCGTCGTCGAGGACGACCCCGATACCCGCGCGCTGGCCTGCGAACTGCTGTGCGCCCTGGGACACGACGCCAGCGGCAGCGCCTCGGCGGAGGACGCGCTCGCCCGCTTGCGCGACCATCCGGTCGATGTCCTGTTCACCGACCTGAACCTGCCCGGCATGACGGGCATCGAGCTGGCGGCGCGGGCCAGCGCGGCCTGGCCCGCCCTGAAGGTGGTGCTGGCCTCGGGTGAAGGCAAGAGCGTGGTCCTGCCCGCCGGCAGCGGCATCGTGTTGCTGCCGAAACCCTACGACCTCCTCGACCTGGAACACAGCATCGCCGGCGCCGGCCCGTCGCCGTGCGCCGTCGCGCACTGAGCGGCCGGGCGCGCCGCCTCACTTCCCTATCCAATCCCATGACCGAACACCGTCTCCTCCTGATCGACGACCAGCCCATCAACGCGGAACTGATGCAGGCCATGCTGGCCGACGAGACCGGTTTCGTCGTCGAATACCTGCAGGATCCGCTGCAGGCCGTGCCGGTGGCCGAGGCGTTCGGACCGACCGTGATGCTGGTCGACCTGCGCATGCCGCCGGTCGACGGACTCGACGTCATCCGCGCGCTCAAGGAACGCGCGCGCCTGGCCGAGGTGCCGGTCGTGATGCTGTCCTCGAACGACAATCCGCACGCCAAGGCCGAAGGATTCGCGGCCGGCGCCATGGACTACCTGGTCAAGTGGCCGGACCGGATCGAACTGGCGGCGCGCCTGCGCGCGCACTCGCGCGCCTGCCTGACCGCCCTCGAGCGCGACAGCGCCAGGCATTCGCTCGACGCCAGCCAGGCCGAGCTGCTCGCGCGCACGCGCGAACTGGCCGAGGCCGAGGCCGCGCTGCACGAAGTGCAGAAGATGGAAGCGATCGGCCAGCTCACCAGCGGCGTCGCGCACGACTTCAACAACGTCCTGCAGCTCATCAACGGGCACCTGCAGCTGCTGCGCCTGGCGCACCGGAGCGACGAGCGCACCACCCGCCGCCTGGACGCCGCCTCGGAGGGCGTGCGCCGCGGCGCCCAGCTGGCCGACCGGCTGCTCGCCTTTGCCCGGCGCCAGCCCCTGCGCCCGGTGATCGTCGATGCCGCCGCCCTGTTGCGCGGCATGGAAGGCCGGCTCAGGCAGGCGCTGGGCGCGCGCTCGCTCACCATCTCGGCCGCGGCGGATGCGCCGCTGGTCGCGCTCGACCAGGCCGGCTTCGAACAGAGCATCCTCCATCTCGTCCAGAATGCGGCCGACGCGATGGCGCCCGACGGCCACCTGGTGATCGAGGTCGGCGCCGAACGCGCGCCCGCGGGTGAGGCCACGGGCGGATCTGATCAGTTGCGCATCCGCGTCGCCGACGACGGCGCCGGGATGAGCGCGGACGTGCAGCGGCGCGCCTTCGAACCCTTTTTCTCGACCAAGGCCGGCGGGCGCCGCGGCGGCGTCGGCCTGAGCCTGGCCTTCGCCTTCGTCAAGCAAAGCGGCGGCCAGATCGCGCTCGCCAGCACGCCGGATGCGGGCACCACGGTGAGCCTGCACTTCCCCGCGCAGCCCGCGGCGCGGGCCCGGACCGTGCTGGTGGTGGAGGACGAGCCCTCGGTGCGCGCGGCCAGCGCCGAGGTCCTGCGCCAGCAAGGCCTGTGCACCTTCGAGGCGGCCGACGGCGAGACCGCACTCGCACTGATCCGCCAGCGCCTGCCGATCGACCTGCTGTTCACCGATATCGCGATGCCCGGCGCGACGGATGGTTACGAACTGGCCCTGGCGGCGGCCGAGCACCTGCCGCACGCCAGGGTGCTGTTCGCCTCGGGCTGCGCGAGCGACCTCGATCGCGCCGGGGAAGGATTCAGGCAGGCGCCGCTGCTGCGCAAGCCCTACCGGCTCGACGAGATGACGCGCACCGTGCAGCGCCTGCTGGCGCAGGCGCGGTCCTGATCTTCAGGCGCGCGCCGCGGCGGGCGCCATCAGCGTGTAGCCCTTCAGGGGCAGGCGCAGCGACACGAAGGCGGCGATCACCAGCAGCACGCCGGACATGCCGAAGGCCACCCAGTGGGTGCCGAAGTGCTCGTAGCCCCACCCGCCCAGCCAGGAGCTGAGCATGGCCCCGACCTGGTGGCCGAGATAGGCGGTGCCGTACATGACGCCGACCAGGCGCACGCCATAGATATCGGCCAGCATCGCCGAGGAGGTGGCGATGCTGCCGGCCCAGACCATGCCGCCGATCGCCGCGGCGATGTAGAGTTCCCAGTGGGTGCCGACCGCCAGCAGCGCGAAGAAGCCGAGGCCGCGCACCAGGTAGATCGTGCCGAGGATGTTGCGGCGCGGCAGGCGGTCCGACAGGCGGCCCAGCACCAGCGTGCCGAGGATCGCCACCAGGCCGATCAGGCCGATGCCGTAGGAGCTCGTCATCGCATCGAAGCCATGGTCCATGAGCATCGGCACGCCGTGGGTGCCGAGCAAATTCATGCTGAAGCCGCAGGCGAACAGGCCGGTCACGATCTTCCAGAACGGCGAAGTCCACACGGCTTCCCGGAACGACAGGCTGGCCGGCGCCGGCTTGCCGCTCGCGGCCTGGGCGCTGACCTGCTCCGGCAGCAGGTCGGTGTGCGCCGGCGCCGCCTCGCGCATGCACAGCAGCGCGGCCGGAATCGTCACCACGGCGAACACGAGCGCGAAGCCGACCAGCGTGGCCTGCCAGCCGACCGCACCGATCGCGGACGCGAGCACCGGCGTCAGGATCGCCATGCCGGCCATCGACCCGGTCGACAGGAAGAACAGCGCCATGCCGCGCTGGCGCGTGAACCAGCGGCTGATGATGGGCGTGAGCGCGACCGGGCTGGTGAAGCCGAGGCCGACCGACATCAGCACCCCGAAGGCGAGCAGGAAGCCCAGCGGCGTGCGGGCGTTGACGGTCCAGGCGATCGAGACGAACACGATGGCGGTGCCGAGCAGCAGCACGAAACGGGTGCCGTAACGGCCGACCAGGTAGCCCGCCAGCGGCATCGCCAGGCCGTAGCACAGCATGCCGATGGCGATGATCGAGGCCAGCAGGCTGCGCGAAAAGCCGAGGTCCTCGGCCATGGGCAGGAAGAAGGGGCCGATACCGAGGCGCATGCCGACGGTCAGCGTGGTCAGGAGGGTGGCGGCGGCGACGATGTTCCAGCCGAAGTACCAGGGGCGGTGTGTTGTCATGGAGTGCTGGCCTGGACGACAGCGGCGTCCGTCGGGCGAATTGATCAGGGGATCAATATATCAACACTTCGGGTCGGGCGTAAGAGAGCAGGCCCTGGCGCCGCAGCCACCGCGATGGCCGGGCAAGCCCGGGAACGACATCGCGTGGCGGTACTTCGTGCTACGGTAAGCGCGCGGCACGACATGCAGCCGCGCCGAGCGCTACCGTCCGGCTTACTTCGGAAGCACTACCTGCGGCAAGCCGAATTGCTTACGGCAGGAATTACGCATCTCCAGTTCCTCGGCATTCGACTGTTCCAGCGTCCCTGGCGGCGCTTTGCCGGGATTCGCCTGCATGTATTTCGCCGCTTTCATCGCGCGCACTTCGAACTTGCTCATGAAGCACTTGCAGTATGCCGGGAATTTGGCATTGCCCTTCAGGTCCGACTCACCATACGGCGCCGGTAGGGCCAGTCCCCGTTCGCAGCTTTCCGACACATCGGTTCCCTGATCCGTGCGGATCTGGGCATGCGCGGGCGCGAGGATCAGCAGGAATGCAGCGACGCTCGACGCGCGTGCCAGGAAGCTCATCTTCATTGTGAACCCGTTCGTAAAAAGTGATTCACAAAAATACAGCACATTTAGTTACAATAAAAACAATCAACGAAGAAAGTGCGCCCTGCCGCTGCGGCATCGACCGACGGACAATGCCGCAGCGCTGCGCGCCCGGTTGACCGATTACCGGGCAAGCATCACCGGCTCGTCAAACCCCAGCTCCTTCATCCGCGGCAGCTGCGTCTTGGCATCGCCCACCACCAGCCAGACCATCCTCGACGGATCGAGGTACTTCTGCGACAGCGCCTGCACGCGCGGCAGCGTCATCGCCTTGACGACGCCTTCGCGCTGCTTGACGTAGTCCGCGCGCCAGCCGTACTTGCTGATGTTGTCGAGCATGGCCAGCTTGGCGCCCGCCGTCTCGAAGGCGCGCGCATTGCTCTTGACGAGGAAGTTCCGGGTGGTTTCCAGGTCCGCCGCCGAATAGGTCGGGGCGTAGTCCTGCAGGATCTGCTTCACCAGCTGGGTCGATTCGAGCGTGACGTTGCTGCGCACGCCGCTGGCGATGGTGAACGGTCCTGCACTCTGGCTGCCGCTGAAGGACGAATTGATGCCGTAGGTGTAGCCCTTCCCTTCGCGCAGCTGCTGGGTCAGGCGCGAGGCGAAGCCGCCGCCGCCCAGGATGTAGTTGGTGACGGTCGCCGGGTAGAAGTCCGGGTCGGTCGCCGCCAGCGCGCGGTAGCCGATGCGCAGCACCGACTGCTTGGCGTCCGGGACGTCGACAAAATACACCTTCGCAGGCGCACGCTCGCCCGCCGCCACGGCCGCCGGCAGCTTCACCGGATGGGCTTTCCAGTCGCGGCCCAGCTTCGTCAACGAGCGGGTGATCGCCGCTTTCGGCAAGGCGCCGACCACGTGCATGCGCGCCACCGACGGCGACAGGTTGGCGCGGTACCAGGCTTTCAGGTCGTCGATGCCGATCGCGTTCACGCTCTCGACCGTGCCGAGGATGTTGCGCGAACGCGGGTCGTCCTTGCCGTAGACCAGCTTGCCGAAGTGGATGGCCGCCAGCGCGTTCGGGTCGGCTTCCTGCTGGCGGATCTGGCTCAGCACGCTCTGCTTGACGAGGGCGAACTCCTTCTCGTCCCAGCGCGGCTGCAGCAGGATTTCCTCGACCAAATCGAGGGTGGCCTGGTAGTTGCGCGCCAGCGTCGTGACGCTGATACGCACGTCTTCGCTGCGGGCCGACACGTCGATGGTCGCGCCCAGTTGCTGGATCGCTTCTTCCAGCTCTTCCGGCGTCTTCTTCGCGGTGCCCTGGGTCATCAGGCGCGCCATCAGATTGGCGACGCCCACCTTTTCCGGCTGGTCGAGCAGCAGACCGCCGTCGATGGCGATGTCGAACTGCACCAGCGGCACCTCCTTGTTCTCGATCCCGACCACGCGCATGCCGTTCGCCAGTCTGGTGTCCCAGACCTGCGGCACCTTCACCACCGGCGCCGCGCCGTAAGGCGGCTCCTTGCTGCGGTCGAAACTGGACGGGGTGCGCGTGTACTCGGCGTTCGCGCTCGGGTCGACCGCGTTCTCGGCGCCCTGCACCACCTTCTCCTCGACCACGTCGGCCTTGCTCGAACCGCTCAGGGCCAGCGCCAGCTTGCCTTTCGGGACGAAGCTGGTCGCCACGTAGGGCTTGCCCTTGATGTAGGTGTCGTAGACGCGGCGCACGTCGGCCGGGGTGACGGCCAGCGTCTTCCTGATGCCTTCTTCGGCCTGGCCCGGATTCCCGGTCAGGTAGTTGTACTCGGCCAGCAGGGCCGACTTGCCGAGCACGCTGGACATCGCGTTGTAGAAACGGGTCTCGAGGCCGGCCTTGATGCGGTTCAGGTCGCGCTCGGAGATCCCCTCCTTCTCGAACCTGGCGAAGGCCTGGTCGACCGCGGCGGCGACCTGGTCGAGCGGCTTGTCCTCGAAGGCGCGCACTTTCAGCATGAACTGGCCGGCCAGTTCGGCGCTCTGGTTGCCGATCTGGACCTTCGGCGCCAGCTTGGCGTCTTCCACCAGCACCTGGTAGAACGGCGCGCGCTTGGTTTCGGACAGGTACTCGGCCAGCACCTCGAGGGCATACGAATCCGGATGCAGGTCCTCGACGGTCGGCCAGGCCATGGTCAGTTCCGGCAGCTTCGCGAAGTTGTCCTCGTGCGCCAGCTTGACGGTCTGCTTCACCACGCCCGGGCGCTTGGCGATCGCCTCGACCGGCGCGCCGCGCTTGATCTCGCCGAAGTACTTCTCGACCCACCTGCGCGCCTGGGCAGGATCGAAGTCGCCCGCGATCACCAGGGTCACGTTGTTCGGCACGTACCACAGGCGATAGAACTCCTTGACGTCGTCCAGGGTCGCATTCTGCAGGTCCTCGAGCGAACCGATCACCTGCCAGTTGTAGGGGTGGTTTTCCGGGTACAGGGCCTTGTTGATGACGTAGCGGGTGTGGCCGTAGGGCGCGTTGTCGACGCCCTGGCGCTTCTCGTTCTTGACGACCTGCTTTTCCTTGGCCAGCACCGGCTCGGTGACGGTGTTGATGAACCAGCCGAGCTTGTCCGCTTCGGCCCAGATCATCTTTTCCAGCGCGTCCTTCGGCACCGTCTGCAGGTAGTTGGTGCGGTCCTGCGAGGTCGAGCCGTTGGCGCCCGAGCCGCCGATGCGCGCGGTCATCTTGTCGAGACCGCCCTTGCCCAGGTTTTCCGATTCCAGGAACAGCAGGTGTTCGAACAGGTGGGCGAAACCGGTGCGCCCCGCCTTTTCGCGGGCCGAGCCGACGTGGGCGGTCAGGTTGACGGCAACCACCGGGTCGGAACGGTCGATGTGGAAGATGACCTCGAGGCCATTCGGCAGGATGAACTTCTGGAAGTCCACTTTCAGGCCGGCTTGCGGCGCGGCGGCGGCTGCGGTTGACGTCGACTTCGCGGCGCAGGCGGGAGCCAGGAAAGCCGACGACAGGCAGACGGCCAGCAGGAGCTTCGAGGGGAGCGTCTTCATACAATCAGGTCCTTGCAATGGAACGGTAAGTGCGGAACGATGGGTGGGCGCGGCGGCTGCGGCGCACCTCAAGGTTCTGGATAGTATTGCAATTTCCTGATTGCTACAACGTCAAAGCAGGGCGCGGTTGCGGAGGCGGCGGAACGGGCGCCGGGAACATTCCCGGCGTCGGGATCAGGACCGCTTCAACTGGCCGATGACGCTCGCCACCTTGGTGGTGATGACGTCGACCGCCGGGCCGTTCGCGCCGTGCGGCAGGATGACGTCGGCGTGGCGCTTGGTCGGCTCGATGAACTGCTTGTGCATCGGGCGCACCGTTTCCAGGTACTGGCCGACCACGCTCTCGACCGTGCGGCCGCGCTCGGTGATATCGCGCTGCATGCGGCGGATGAAGCGCACGTCGGAAGCGGTGTCGACAAAGATCTTCAGCGACATCATGTTGCGCAGGTCGGCGTCGTACAGGGCGAACAGGCCCTCGATCACGATCACCGGTGCGGGTTTCACGGGAATGGTCTTGTTCGAGCGGTTGTCGATCGTGAAGTCGTACTCCGGCATTTCGATCGCTTCGCCATTGCGCAGGGCCTTGACGTGCTGCACCAGCAGCGGCCAGTCGAAGGCCTGCGGGTGGTCGTAGTTCTGCTTGCGGCGTACTTCGGGGGTGAGGTCGGACTGGTCGCGGTAGTAATCGTCCTGCATCACCACCGACACCATCTCGGCGCCGAACGACGCGAGCACTTGCTGGGTTACCGTCGACTTGCCACTGCCGCTACCGCCGGCGACACCAATGACAAACGGTAGAAAGGATTTCTGATTCATCCCCGCATGATACCGGAGCGGCGGCCGAACCGACAGGGGCCGTGGCGTTTCAGGGGCGATGTGCGGCGGTCCGGCAACGCCCGTTTCCCGCCAATTGCGGGCTTTCTTGACGTGCGCGGGCGAGAAGCCGCGGAGCCGTAGGGTGGGCACGCCGTGCCCGCCCTACGGCTGAACGGCATGAGACCTTCGCCGGGCAGTTCTCGAGAAAGGCTACCGGTTCACCGCTCGATCAGGCTGCGCAAGCCACTCGCCCGGTGCGTCCTTCGCTCCACCGCCTCGGCCAGCACCGCGCCGGTCGGCGACACCAGCGTGAATTCCGCGCTGGCGCGCGTGATCCCGGTGTACACCAGCTCGCGCGTCAGGATGCCGTGCCGGTCCTCGGGCAGCACCAGCACCGTGTGGCGGAACTCCGAGCCTTGCGATTTGTGCACCGTCATCGCGTAGGCCGTCTCGACGTTGCGCAGGCGCGTGGCCAGCACCGAGCGCACCTTGTCGCCTTCCAGGAAGTAGACCCGCAGCGAGCCGGGACGCGCCGGGTCGGCCAGGGTCAGGCCGATGTCGCCGTTGAAGACGCCGGTGCCGTAGTCGTTGCGTGTCACCATCACTGGCCGCCCGACGTACCACTCGCCGCCGCAGCGCAGCAGGCCGGCCGCCTCCAGGCGCCCCTCGATCGCCGTGTTCAGGCCGGACACGCCCCACTCCCCTTCGCGCACCGCGCACAGGATGCGGAAGGCTTCGAAGTGCTGCAGCACG
Source organism: Massilia sp. (assembly GCF_032106685.1). GTDB lineage: Bacteria > Pseudomonadota > Gammaproteobacteria > Burkholderiales > Burkholderiaceae_D > Telluria. The sequence continues at coordinate 60,399 of NZ_DAMCPG010000020.1, read as the reverse complement.
GCGCGCACCCAGTCCTCGTGCGCGGCCCCATCCGGCCCCGCGCGAAGCACCTCCAGGTAGGGCTGGTAGCCCTCCAGGGCGAGATTCACCACCTGGTGCTGGTGCGCGTGCTCGATCCAGCGCACGGCGTCGTCGCCGGCGCGCAGCACCGCCTCGGCGCGCGCGGCGTCGCCCGCGTTGACCGCAAGCGCCAGCTGGCCGATCGGGCCGCCGAAGCGGCGGCTGTGGCGCAGCATCACGGTCTGCTGGGCCAGCGGGCCGGCGCCGCCGAGGAATTCCCCGGGCAGTTCCTCGCCGCTGGCGATGCGCACGTAGTCGGCCGTCTCGCGGCTGTAGCCGCCGGCCTGGGCGTCGTGGCAGAGGTCGCCCAGCACGGCGCCCGCCTCCACCGAGGCCAATTGGTCCTTGTCGCCCAGCAGGACCAGGGTCGCGCCGGGCGGCAGCGCGTCCAGCAGGCAGGCCATCATCTCGAGGTGGACCATCGAGGCTTCGTCGACGATCAGGACGTCGACGTCGAGCGGGTTGCCGGCGTGGTGGGCGAAGGCGCGGCTGTCGGGGCGCGCGCCCAGCAGGCTGTGCAGGGTGCGGGCGGCGCCCATGCGCTCGGTGAGCTGGCGCAGCGGCAGCGCCTCGCCGACGCGCTCGGCCAGTTCGGTGAGCGCCTTGTCGATCGATTGCTTCAGGCGCGCGGCGGCCTTGCCGGTCGGCGCAGCCAGGGCGATGCGCTGGCGCGCGGCGTCCGGCGCGGTCGCGAACAGCAGCGCCAGCAGGCGCGCCACCGTATAAGTCTTGCCGGTGCCAGGGCCGCCGGTGATGATCGCGACCGAGCCGCGCAGGGCCACGGCGCAGGCCAGCTTCTGCCAGTCCGGCTTTTCCGAAGCACGTTGCGAGAAGAACAGCAGGTCGAGCCAGCTGCGCACCTTGGCGGCGTCGACCGGGTGCGTGGCGGCGGCGCGGGCGCGGATGCTGGCGGCGACCACGGTCTCGTCGCGCCAGTAGCGGCGCAGGTAGAGGCGTTCGCCGTCGAACACCAGCGGCTCGCCGTAGTCGAGGTCGCCCACGCGCCAGACCTGCTCGCAGGCGGCCAGCTGGGTGGCCCAGGCCTTCATCGTCTTCGGCAGCGGCGCGGCGGTGTCCGCCAGGCCCTGCCACTGCTCCCGGCTCCAGCCGAGCAGGCCGGCCGGGTCATTCGCAATGTCGGACAACTGCAGGCAGCTGTGGCCGCGCCCTTCGAGCTCGGACAAGACCGTGGCCGCCAGCAGCAGCGCCGGCGAGGTGGCGCCGAGCGAGGCGACGAAACGGGCAAAGGCGCCGGACAGGCGGCGCAGTTCGCCGCTTTCCGTCAGTCGCGCGGTTTCCGCCCACAGGGCGTCTATCCGGGCTTCGTGTTTCACGGATTCCTTCATACGAGACTTTCCTTGGCCAGCAGGCGGTCCAGGCCATCGAGCAGCGCCAGGTCGGGCTCGAGCAGGCAGCAGCCGTGGGTCGCGCTGTTGGCGATCCCGCGCAGGAACAGGAAGATCGCGCCGCCCAGCTGCGCGGCCGGGTCATAGGATTCGCCCAGGCGGCTCCTGAGCAGGCGGTGCAGCGCCAGCATGTAGATCGCGCCCTGGATATCGTAGCGGTGCCCGGCCATGCCCTCCTCCATCGCGCGCCTGGTGTAGGCGGCGTCGCCATTGCCCAGCGCATTCGACTTGTAGTCGAGCACCCAGTAGCGGCCTTCGTGTTCGAACACCAGGTCGGCGAAGCCCTTGAGCATGCCGTGCAGCTCGCGCTCGGGCAGGGTCGGGCGCGGCGTGTTGCCGAGCAGGCGGCGCCGGCACAGGCGGTCGAGTTCGCCCACGGCCAGGCCCTCGCTGGGGAACCAGAATTCCATCTCGGGCAGCGGGGCTTCGATCTCGGACAGGCTGGCCCCCAGCGGCGGCAGGCGCGTGGTGACGACCGTCTTCAGCCAGGCCAGCGCGTCGTCCAGCCGGTTGCCCCAGCCGGCGCGCTCGATGCGCTGGGCCAGGCGCGCGTCGAAATGCGGGTCGTCGACGATGCCGAAACCCTCCTGGCCGATCCACTCGAGCTGCTCGTGCAGGAAGTTGCCGGGCACCGAGCCGCGCGGGAAGCGATGCCAGGGCGCGTCCTCACCACGCGGCGCGGCGACCGCGACCTCGTCTTCCTCGAGCAGGGTTTCCTCGGCCGCGCGCTGGGGCGCCGCCGCCACGGTGTGGCGCGTGATCGAGGTGAAGGAGCCGACCGACCAGTTGCGCTCGAACTGGGCGTCGAAGGGGGCCGGCTCGACCAGCGGGGCGCGCGTCTCGACCCGGTCGAGCACCGTGCAGCCGTCCAGCGGGTCGAGGGTGTGCAGCGCGATGCCGCCGCAGTCGCCACGCAGCCGTTGCAGATGCTCGTGCAGCTTGGCGCTCTCGACCGGGCTGCCGCCACCCAGCAAATAACCCAGCGCCGACTCGTGCAGGCGGTTCTCGCCCTTCCTGCCCGCCGCGATCGCCGCCACGCCCAGCCACAGGAAGTGGCGCGCACGCGTCAGCGCCACGTACAGCAGGCGCAGGTCTTCCTCCAGGCGCGCGCGGTCCACCGCCTGTAGCGCCTCGTCGGTCAGGGCCAGGTCGATCCTGCGCCCGCCCTCTTCGTCGACGTACTCGAAGAAGGTGCGGTTGCGCTTGTCGGTCTTGCGTGCGGTGACGGCGAACGGCAGGTAGACCAGCGGGTACTCCAGGCCCTTCGACTTGTGCACGGTGATGACCTTCACCAGTTCGGCGTCGGACTCCAGGCGCAGCACGCGCTCGTCGCCGCCCTCGCCCAGGCCCTCGACCTGTTCGGCGAACCAGCGGATCAGGGCCTGCTCGCCGTCGAGCTGGGCGGAGGCTCCCTGCAGCAGTTCGGCCAGGTGCAGCAAATTGGTCAGGCGCCGCTCGCCGCCGGGTTCGCGCAGCAGGCGCGCCGGCAGGCCGAGCTCGTGGATGAAGCGGCGCAGCATGGCCAGCACGCCCTGGCGCTGCCAGCAGGCGTGCAGGGCCTTGAGCTGCTCGACCCGCTCTTCCCAGGCGGTCTCGATGCTCGACAGCCTGGCCAGCTCCGCCAGCGGCAGGCCGGCCGTGCGCGTGGCCAGCGCCGCGCGCGCGAGCTGGCCGTCGAGCGGGTTCGCCACCGCGTGCAGCCAGCGCAGCACGTCGTGCGCTTCCTCGCTCTCGACCACCGAGTCCTTGTCCGACAGGTAGACGCTGGCCACGCGCCGCCGCATCAGGGCGTGGCGGATCGCCGCCGCCTCGCGCCGGTCGCGCACCAGGATCGCGATATCGGCCGGCATCAGGCGCGTGAAGCGTCCGTCCTCCTGGAAGCCCACGCGCTCGTCGTTCAGCAGCTTGACGATGTGCTCGGCGCAGTGCTGGGCGAAGAATTCGCGGTACTCGTCCATCTTCATGTCCTCGGCCTCGGCCGCGCACATGGCGAGCGCCTGGTAGGGCCCGTCGACGCCGACCAGCTGCGCCTTGCGTCCGGCCGCCTTGACCGCCTCGAAAGGCAACGGATTGACCTCGCCCTTGCGGAAGCGGAAGGCGCCGGCGGCGTAGCCCGGATGCCCGCCATGGCCCTCGGCGTGCTGGAACAGGCGGTTCACCGCCTCCACCAACGCGGAAGTCGAGCGGAAGTTGGTGCCGAGCTGGTAATGGCGGCCGGCGGTCGCGCGGCGTGCCGCCAGGTAGCTGTGGATGTCGGCGCCGCGAAAGCCGTAGATCGACTGCTTCGGGTCGCCGATCAGGAACAGGCCCTGCTCCGGGTTGTTGTCGGCGACGCGGTACAGCAGGTCGAAGATGCGGTACTGGTCGGGCGAGGTGTCCTGGAATTCGTCGATCAGGGCCACCGGGTATTGGGTCACGATGCGCCGCCGCAGCGCTTCGCCGTTCGGCCCTTCGAGCGCCTCCTTCAGGCGCACCAGCATGTCGGCGAAGCCGAACTGGCGGGTGCGCTGCTTCAGTTCCGCCATGCGCGCCGCGATGTGGCCGGCGGCGTGGCGCAGCAGCGCGTGGGCCAGCGGGTCGATCGCCTGCAGGGCCTCGCGCAGGGCGGCGGTGGCGTCGAAGCAGTCCGGCACTTCCGCGCTGAAGTCCTTGCTGAAGGCGTCCATGATGCCGTCCGGCGTGAGGCGCTTCCAGGCGGTGTCGGAGATGTCCGGGTGCAGCATCGCGGCGTCGCCCGCCCAGGCGCGCAGACCCTCGAACCACTTCAGCAGCGAATCTGCGCGCATCTTGTTGCCGTTGAAGCATTTCGGATTGACGTCGCGCTGGCCGGCGATCCAGCGCTCCATCTGGTCCGCCCGTTCGCTCCAGCCTTCCTTCAGGCGCGCCAGTTCCGCCTGCTGCGCGCGCTGCACCCGCGCGACCAGGCTTGCCAGCGGCTCGGGATCGGGCGCGCCCAGCACCGCGGTGCGCTGCACCAGGTCGCGCACCGCCGACTTCAGGCTGTCGACGTCGCGCCAGGTGTCGAGCACGGCGGCCAGCGCCTGGCTGTTCAAGGGATAGACATGCTGGCGCCAGTAGTCGTGGGCGGCGTCCTCGAACAGCGCGCGCTCGTCGCTGACCAGTTCCTCGTCGAACAGGCTGCCGCTGTCGAAGGCGTGCTCGCGCAGCATGCGCTGGCACCAGGCGTCGATGGTGAAGATCGCCGCCTCGTCCATGGTCTCGGCGGCCAGCACCAGCCGGTACGCGGCCACCAGGCGCTCGGATTCGCCCGCGTAGCTGTCCACCAGCTGCTCCAGGTAGGGGTCGTCCACCTCGAGCTCGCCGCGGAAGTAGGCGGCCGCCTGCACCAGGCGCTCGCGCACGCGGTTCGACAGTTCGCGCGTGGCGGCGCGGGTGAAGGTCATCACCAGGATCTCGTTCGGCAGCAGGGGCCGGGCAAAGGCGGCGTCGCCGCCGTGGGCCAGCACCAGGCGCAGGTAGAGCGCGGCGATGGTCCAGGTCTTGCCAGTGCCGGCGCTGGCCTCGATCAGGCGCGAGCCGTGCAGCGGGAAGGCGAGCGCGTCGAGCAGTTGGCTCATGCTTGTTCTCCATCGAGCTTCGTCACCTGGACGGTTTGTTCAAGCCAGTCGACCAGGCCGCCGTAGAGTTGTTCGGCCAATGCCGGCCATTCGCCGCCCGACGTCAGGGCGGCAAAGTCCGGCCACAGGCGGGCCAGGCAAGGGTCGTCGACCTCGCCCGAGAGCTCGAACCCGCCCTCGTACACGGTGCGCGGGTCGCCCTCCTGCAGCTGGGCCAGCGCGGTCTTGCAGGCCAGCGGCAGCGGCGCGTCCAGGTTGCGGCGCCACAGTCGCACCAGGTTCGCCAGTTCGTCACAGGCCTGCGCGGTATCGATGGGCGCCATGGTGACCACGGCGTCGCGCGCGACCAGGTAGCCGCCGATGCCCGCTCCCGCGCCCCCAGCGGCGCCGGCGGCAAGCTGGCGCAGCCAGGGCACGATCAGTTTGTCGCCGCGCGGCTTGCCGGCCTTGTCCAGCACCTTCGAGGAGATCTGCATCAGCCACGCGGTCTGCTCGCCGTTGCTGCGCAGGCGGTCGATCCAGTCGTCGAGCTGCAGGCCGTTCAGCTCCAGCCCGACCGCCAGCTTGGGCGCGGCCTGCGGGAAGCGCGCGCCGAGCTTCAGCCAGGCCGTGCGCACCGGCACCAGGCCATCGACCAGTTGCTGCTGCCACTGCCGGCCCACCAGGCCGATCGGCAGCACGCCTTCGCGCGCCAGGCGCTCGGCGCGCGCATCCAGGGTCGCGCGCACCTCGCCGATTTCTTCCAGCGTACCGGCGTCGTCGAGCAGGCTGTCCTCCAGGAAGTAGCGCTCGAGGGCGTCCAGCGCGAATGGTTCCTCGTCCTCGCCCACCACCTCGGCCTCGCCGAACATCACGGCCAGGCGGCGCCGGAAGAAGTAGCGCGCCGGCTGTTTCAGGAAGCTGGCCAGGTCGGACAGCTTCAGGCGGAAGTCGGGTTCCAGCTCGTAGGGCGGCAGCGCGTCGCCCTCCACGGATGTGCCGGCCCCGCCCTCTTGCGCGCCGTGGGCCATGCGCCACTCGCGCGCATAGGTCAGCAAGCCGCCTTGCTCGAAGTAGCGGCGGCTGAAGGGCTGCAGCGCATGTTCCGTGGTGATGTCCTTCGGGTCGAGGCCCCAGCCGGCGCGCAGGTAGTCGCGCAGCTGGGCCACCAGCACCGAGGGCGGCTGCTCGCTGTTGTCGCGCACGTTGCGGCCGACCCAGCTCAGGTAGAGCTTGTCGCGCGCGGCCAGCAGCGCTTCGAGCATCAGGTAGCGGTCGTCGTCGCGGCGCGAGCGGTCGCCCGGGCGGTGCATGCCCGGCAGCGCCAGCAGGTCGAAGTCGGCCTGGGGCGCGCGGCGCGGGAAGTCGCCGTCGTTCATGCCGAGCAGGCAGACCACGCGGAACGGCACGGCGCGCATCGGCATCAGGGTGCAGAAGGTGACGCCGCCCGAGACGAACTGGTGGCTCAGGGTCGGCTGGTCGATCTGCCCCAGCCAGGCTTCGCGCAGCACGGCGAGAGGCACCGGCTCGTCGAAGCCGCCCGCTTCGACCATCTCGAGCCAGCATTGCAGGCCTTCGTTCAGCTGCGACAGGGTCAGGCGGTCCTTCTCGTCGCGGCCGTCGAAGAAGGCGGCCAGCAAACCGCGCGCTTCCACGCCCCACTCGGCCGGCGTACGCGACTGCGCCAGTCGCGCACGCCATTCGAGCAGGCATTCGACCAGCTGGGCCAGCGAACCGGCCAGGGCCGCGTCCAGCCCGCCGACTTCGGCATACGGCTCGATGTCGCCGAAGCGCTGGCCGGCGCCGCTGGCATAGCCCAGCAGCATGCGGCGCACGCCGAAGATCCAGGCGTTCTGCTCGCCGGCCGCGCCCAGGCCCAGGCCGGCGCGGTGCTCGCGGTCCAGGCCCCAGCGCACGCCCGCGCCTTCGATCCAGTGGCCGAGGGTGGGCAGGTCGTCATCAAAGATGCCGAAGCGCGCGGCGACCGCCGGCACGTCGAGCAGGTCGCGCACCTCGCTCTGGCGGCAGCGCTGCTGCGGCAGGCGCAGCAGCCACTCCAGCGCCACCAGCAGCGGGTTGACGCTGCGGTCGCGCGTGTCGCCGATCTCGAAGGGAATGTGGCGCGGGTCGTTCCTGCGGTGCTGGTCGAACACGGCGTGGATCGGCGCCGAGAAGGTGTCGATGTCGGGCACCATCACCACCACGTCGCGGGGGCGCAGCGTCGGGTCCCGGGCGAACCAGGACAGCAGCTGGTCGTGCAGCACCTCGACTTCGCGCTGGGTGCTGTGGGTGACGTGGAACTCGATCGAGCGGTCTTCAGGAGCCGGCGGCACCTGGGGATGTTCGGACAGCGGCAGCAGGTCGCGCACGGCGGCCTGCACCTGCTGCAGCAGGGTCTCCCCTTCGCCATCGGAGAACAAATCGATGCGCAGCCTGGTGGCGCCGGCGGTCTCCGGGCGCCCTTCCTCGTTGTCGAACTCGTCGAGCATGCGCACGAAGTCGCGCCCCTGGCGGCCCCAGCTCGCCAGCAGCGGATGGCTGTGCGCGTGCAGCTCCTCGATCGGCAAGGACGCCAGGTCGACGCCGCTGCGTTCCGGCTGGCGCTTGTGGGCGGCCTTCAGCAGTTCGCGTCCCTCGATGATGTCGCCCCAGTAGAACTGGCAGGGATTCGGCACCGCCAGCAGCACCTGCGTATGGCGCGACAGCGCGGCGATCGCCTGCAGCGTCTGGTAAGGCAGGGCCGACATCCCGAACAGCACGACCCGGCGCGGCAGCTTCGATACGGGCGGCGCACCGGACAGGATCCTGGCGACGAACACCTCGTGGATGGCGGCGCGGCCGGTGCCGCGCTGCATGGCCGGGATGCTCTCGTGGATCGCGCGCCACAGGCGCGCCTGCCAGCACTGGTCCGGCGCCAGCGGCACCGGCTCGCCGCCGGCGCGGCGCAGCTGGTCGCGACCGATCTCCCAGTCGGTCAGCCAGTCGGCGCGGTAGACCTGGTACTGGTCGTACAGGTCGGCCAGGCGCTCGGCCAGCTGCAGGCGGCGTTCCGGGCAGCCGTCGCCCAGGAAGTGGGTGAGCGGCGCGAACACCGGCTCCTGCAGCAGCGCCGGCAGCAGGCGCATCAGGCGCCAGGTCAGCGGATCCTTGTCGAAGGGCGAACGCGGCGGCACCCGCTCGCGCCCGAGCATGGCGCGGTAGGCTTCCCACAGGAAGCGCGCCGGCAGCGCCACGCGGGTGGCGGCGCACACCCCGAGCTCCTTCGCCAGCGCGATCTTGAGCCACTCGGCGAAGCCGTTCGACTGCACCAGGATGGTCTCCTGCTCCAGGGGCCCGAGCGGATGGTTGCGCAGCCAGTCGAAGACGGCTTCGCGCAGCATTTCCATCTGGTTGCCGTGCAGGATCAGCAGGCCGGGAGTAATGGTGGAGGACATCGGTGGAGGGATAGCAATATGGTTGGGCGGCTCGGCGCCACAGCATACTCTTTTTGGGGCGGCGGCGGAAGAAGCCGCCCCGGCTCACCGCGTGTCCGTGGCGCGGGCGCCAAGTTCCGTCGACACCTGCCGCTCCAGCCGCGCGAACAGGCTGCGCAGGCGTGCGCCGAGCGCCCGCGCCTGGGCCAGCGCGCCGCGCCGCTGCTGTTGTTCGAGCTCTTCGCAGACCTCGCCGAAACCGAGGGCGCCGACCGCGCGCGCCGAGGACTTCAAGCGGTGCGCAACGGCGCCGGCGCGCGCCAGGTCGCCCGAGACCAGGGCGATGTCGAGCTCGGCCAGGCCCTCGCGTGCGCTGTCGAGGAACATGAAGGCGTATTTACGCATCTTCTCGGGATTGTCGCCGAAGGTGGCGGCCAGGACGCCGGTATCGAGCAGCACCGTTGCGCCCGGCCGCGCCGGCGCCGGCGGGGCTGCGGCGCCGGCGCCGCCCGCCAAGTCGTCCGGCGCGTGCGGGCGCGCGCCCTGCTGTCCGGCATGGTCGCGCTCGACGGGGCCTTGCGCCGCGGGGCCGCGCCGGATCGCGCGCAGGATCGCCGCCGCCAGGTGGTCGGGTGCGACCGGCTTGGTCAGGAAGGCGTTCATGCCGGCCGCCATGCAGCGCGCCTGGTCCTCGACGCCGGCATTGGCCGTCATCGCGATCACCACGGTGTCGCGCAGGCGTTCGTCGGCGCGGATCCGGCGCGTGGCCTCGAAGCCGTCCATCACCGGCATCTGCACGTCCATCAGCACGCAGTCGAAGGCCTGGCGGCGCAGCGCGTCGAGGGCTTCGCTGCCGTTGTCGGCCACCGTCACGCGGGCTCCCGCCTGCTCGAGCAGCTCGCGCCCGACCTGCTGGCTGAACAGGTTGTCCTCGACCAGCAGGATGGCGCGGCCGTCCAGGCGCGGCGCGCCGGCCTGCATCGACGGCGCCGGCGCCGCGCCGCGCCTTGGCGCGCCGGCGCCCGGTTCGCGCCCGCCGTCGCTGCGCCCCAGGCGCGCCGTGAACCAGAAGGTGCTGCCCTCGCCCGGCGTGCTCTCGACCCCGACCTCGCCGCCCATCAGCTCGGCCAGCTGCTTGCTGATCACCAGTCCCAGGCCGGTGCCGCCGTAGCGCCGCGTGGTCGAGGGGTCGGCCTGGTGGAAGGACGTGAACAGCCGCCCCAGCTCCGCGGGCGCGATGCCGATGCCGCGGTCCTCGACCTCGAAGCGCACCACGGTCTCGTGGCCGTAGGCGCGCACCGCTCTGGCCCGGATCGTAATGTCGCCGCGCTCCGAGAACTTGATGGCGTTGCCGACGAAGTTGAGCAGCACCTGTTCCAGGCGCAGGGGGTCGCCGCGCAGCGGCCGGGCCAGCTCGGGCTCGACGTCGAACACCAGGCGCAGGCCCTTGGCGGCGGCCGCCTCGCCCAGCTGGGTCTCGAGGTTGCGCATCAGGGCCTCGAGCCGGAAGTCGAGCACTTCGAGCTCCAGCCGGCCGGCCTCGATCTTCGAGAAATCGAGGATGTGGTCGATGATGCCCAGCAGGTGCTGGCCGGAGTGCCAGATCTTCTCCAGGTAGTCGCGCTGCTTGGGCTCGAGCGCGGTCTTCAGGGCCAGGTGGGTCATGCCGATGATGCTGTTCATCGGGGTGCGGATCTCGTGGCTCATGTTCGACAGGAAGTCGCTCTTGGCCTGGTTGGCGGCGTCGGCCTGGGCCTTGAGCTGGTGCAGTTCGGTGACGTCGGTGGCCACGCAGAGCACCCCGCTCACGTCGCCGTCCAGGCGCACCGGCACCTTCACCTCCCACAGCTGGCGCGTGCTGCCGTCGGCCAGCACCACCTCGATCTGGCTGGCGTGGCGGGTGCCGTCGAACACGATGCGCTGGCGCTCCCAGCTGCTGTCGGCCTGGGCCGGCGGCATCACCTCGCGGTCCAGGCGGCCGACGACGCGCTCGGCCGGCAGGCCCAGCGCCTGCGCCATCTTGGCGTTGACGTAGCGGTAGCGGCGGTCGCGGTCCTTCATGTAGACGAAGGCGTCGAGGTTGTCGAGCACCGTATCGAGCAGGATGCGCTGGTCGATGGCGCCGCGGCGCGACCAGTACAGCGACAGGAACAGGCTGTACACCAGCAGCGCGCCGACGAAACCGAACGCCAGCGCCAGCAGCGGCAGCCAGCGGTCGAAGGAGGAATACAAATCGCGCTTGCGGGCGCTGAAATGGGCCTTCCAGAGCGCGCCGCTGAAATCGACCGGCAGCACCTCGGCAAAATAATCCTCGCCCGGTGGCGCCGTGCGCACGGACGCGTCGCCGTACAGCAGGCGGTCGCTTGCGAGCAGGGCCAGGGTCGGCGGCGCGCCCTTGGCGGCGGCGAACAGGCTCAGGTCCAGCGCCGGTCCCTGCTGCCTGGCGAGCGCGCGCTCGACCAGCTCCGGCACCGAGAACGCGATGCCCACCGCGCCGACATAGGTCGCGCGCCGGCTCTCGACATCGTGCGGCTCGGCGCCGCCGCGGTAGACGGGCGCACGCATGCCCAGCGCCATATGCGGTACCGGTGTCGAGACCATGATCGGGCTGCCCGAGGCGCTGATGGCGCCGGTATCGCGCGCCTGCGCCATCGCCGCCGCCACCGGCGCATTCGCGGTGATGTCGACGCCGAACTTCTCGGCCAGCTTCTCGGGCGGCTCGATGTAGGTCAGCACGTTGTAGCTCGGGCGCCGCCCCGGCGGGCTGATGTCGAAGCCGGGATAGCCGAGCGGATCGAGGCTGCGGTCGGCGCGCACCGCGGCCACGAATTCCTCGCGCGCGCTGTCGGGCACGTGCTGGGAGTACGAGACAGCATCGATCGCCGGGTAGTTGGCGCGCAGGTCGAGCAGCGCCACGTAGCGGTTGAACTGCAGCCGCGTCACCGGCGTCTTGGTGGACGAGAACAGGGCGACGAGGGCGCGCGTGACTTCGGAATACGAAGTGATCGCGGTGGCCAGGCGCTCCTGGGCGGCGCGGGCGCTGTACTCGAAGCGGCGGCGCGCCTCCTGCTCGGCGTTGCGGCTGGCGACCATGTGCAGCAGCGCGCCGACCAGCAGCGCGAACCAGACGCCGGCGCCCCACAGCACCAGGCGCGTGGTGCCGCGCATGCCGCGCGTGCCGAAAGCCGCGCCGATGCTGCGGGTGATAGAGAGAGTCATCGCCGGTATCGTACAGGATGGGGCCGCTTGAATACTTGGTAATATACGCGATCGGCGCGCCGCGGGGCGCTCAACAGTACATACACCCAGATGCGAAAAATGGTAGCGAAAGCGGTACTCGGACTGGCGGCGCTCGGCGCCGCATCGGCACAGGCGCAGGCACAGGGCGGCGGGTCCGACCCGCATGGCTGGCTCGAAGACGTCGGCGGCGACAGGCCGCTGTCCTGGGTGCGCGCGCACAACGACGCGACCGAGCGCGAACTGGGCGGCGCCGTCCACGAAGCCCTGCGCGCGCGCCTGCAGACCATCCTCGACGCCAGGGACCGCATCCCCTACGCCGGCAAGCACGGCGACTGGCTGTACAACTTCTGGCGCGACGCCCATCACGTGCGCGGCATCTGGCGCCGCACCACCCTGGCCGAATACCGCAAGGAAGCGCCAGCCTGGGAAACCGTGATCGACCTTGACCAGCTGGCGCGCGACGAGCACGAAAACTGGGTCTGGGCCGGCGTGTCCTGCCTGGAGCCGCGCGGCGAGCGCTGCCTGGTGTCGCTTTCGCGCGGCGGCGGCGACGCCCGCGTGGTGCGCGAATTCGACCTCAAGGAGCGCGCCTTCGTGGCCGGGGGTTTCGCCCTGCCCGAGGCGAAGAGCAGCATCGGCTGGATCGACCGCGACACGATTTTCGTGGCCACCGACTTCGGCCCCGGTTCGATGACGAGCTCGGGCTACGCGCGCATCGTCAAGGAGTGGAAGCGCGGCGAGCCGCTGGCGAACGCGCGCACGGTCTTCGAAGCCGAGGCCACCGATCTCTCGGCCTCGGCCTGGAAGGATGCGACGCCCGGCTTCGAGCGCGAATTCGTGTCGCGCCAGATCGACTTCTACACGGGCGAACTGTTCCTGCGCGAAGGCGGCAAGCTGGTAAGGATCGACAAGCCGCGCGACGCCAACGCCTGGGCCGTGCGCGACCAGCTGCTGGTCGAACTGCGCTCGGACTGGGCCGTGAATGGCCGCAGCTGGCCGCAGGGCAGCCTGCTGGCGATCGACTTCGCCGCCTTCCTGCGCGGCGAGCGCAACTTCGAGGCGCTGTTTACGCCGAGCGCCACCACCTCGCTCGACGGCGTCGCCGTCACGAAGAACGCCCTGCTGCTCACGGTCCTCGACAAGGTCAAGAACCGCGTGGTCGAGCTGCGCCGCGACGGCAAGGCCTGGCAGCGGCGCGATGTCGCGGCGCCTGCCATCGGCACGCTCGCCGTGTCGGCGCTGGACGACGTCGAGTCCGACCAGTACTTCCTGACCGTGACCGACTTCCTGCATCCGAGCACGCTCTACCTGGGCCAGGTCGGGGCCGACGCGCGCGAGCGCCTGAAAGCCATGCCGGCCTACTTCGACGCCAGCCCCTACAAGGTCGAGCAGTTCGAAGCGCGCTCGAAGGACGGCACCATGGTCCCGTACTTCGTGGTCATGGCGCGCAAGGCGAAACTCGACGGCAAGAACCCGACCGTCCTGTACGGCTACGGCGGTTTCGAGGTGTCGCTCAAGCCATCCTACAGCGGCATGATCGGCAACGCCTGGCTCGACCAGGGCGGCGTGTACGTGCTGGCGAACATCCGCGGCGGCGGCGAATTCGGGCCGCGCTGGCACCAGGCCGCCCTGAAGGGCAATCGCCAGAAGGCCTACGACGACTTCATTGCCGTCGCCCAGGACCTCATCAAGCGCAAGGTGACCAGCCCGCGCCACCTCGGCATCATGGGCGGCAGCAACGGCGGCCTGCTGGTCGGCGCCGCGCTGACCCAGCGGCCGGACCTGTTCAACGCCGTGGTCTGCCAGGTGCCCCTGCTCGACATGCGCCGCTACCACCAGCTGCTGGCCGGCGCTTCCTGGATGGGCGAATACGGCGACCCGGACGACCCGAAGCAGTGGGAGTTCATCGGCAAGTACTCGCCCTACCACAACGTGTTCAAGGACAAGCACTATCCGCGCGTGCTGTTCACCACCTCGACCCGCGACGACCGTGTGCACCCGGGCCACGCGCGCAAGATGGCGGCCCTGATGCAGGACCAGGGCCACGACGTGCTGTACTGGGAAAACACCGAGGGCGGCCATGCCGGCGCCGCCAACAATGCCCAGACCGCGCGCATGTGGGCGCTGACCTATACCTTCCTGCTCAAGCAGCTGAAGTAGGCGGGCCGGGCCACGTAGGGTGGGCACGCCGTGCCCACCCTAGGTTTGCGTCGCAGTCCCCGCAGGCATCGCGACCACACCACCGTCGCGAACGCCGCCTCCCTCAGCTCGCCAGGCGCGTATCGAACAGCACCCGGCAGGTCGGCTCGATGTCGACGTACAGCGCGACCGCGGTCTCGACCCCGATCACCAGCGGCGGACCGAGGCGCTCGGTGACCACGCCGGCGCGGCGCAGCAGGCGCTCGATCGCGGTGGTGGTCACCGTGACGTAGCGTTCGATGCCCTGCTCGTGGCCGTAGCGGATGATCGCCGCGATCGACTCCATCGTGATTTCCGAGAAGCCGAAGTGGCCGCTGCCGCCGGTTTCGATGGCGAAGCGCGACAGTTCCCAAATGCGCTCGTGACAGGGCGCCGCCTGCCCGTGCAGCAGCTGGGCGAACGAGTCCTTGAGCATGTAGGGTCCTTCGGTCGGCAGCAGCCGCCAGCAGCCGCGCAGGACGCCGCCGCCGGGCTCGCGCATCATCATGTAGTGCGGTTCGAGCGCGTCGTAGCCGTCGATTTCCATGCCCGACAGGACCGGCACTTCCCAGCCCAAGCGGCCCTGGAACACCTTTGCGCGAAGGGTATGCATTTCCCACAAATCGCGGGACTTGAATTCGCGCCGTGCTGCGATATTGATCTGCAGTGCCATTTTCGTTCTCCCTGTGTCTTTAATGAAAAAGTATGCGAAGCGCATAAAGCGTCATGCAAACCGGGCAGATGCGGAACTAGCAGGACTGCTAGGTGGGCTGGGAGAAATAGCGGTGGAATACTAAAGCTTTGCTACTGAACAACGAGGAGACCGCACCATGCCGAACGATTTCGTCTGCGAATCCATGCTTGCCCGCCCGACCGTGCACTCGGCCGCGATGCCGGCCGTGCTGCCGCAACCGCCACGCGCCGCGCACGTGGACCTGCGACAGTTCCGCATCAGCAAGCGCGAGAGCCAGGAAAAATTCTGGGGTCGTTTCGGCGTGACCCAGTCGAGCGGCAGCCGATTCGAAACCGGGCTGGCGATTCCGGCGCCGGTCGCGATCCTGCTGAAGCTCTACGTCAACGGCAAGCTCAACGATGGCGATCTTCAGGGCTGATCAGCCCCAGCGCGATCGCCTTGACCACCGCCTGCTGGCGGGTATTGACGTTGAATTTCTGGCGCACGTTGGCCAGGTGGAAGTTGACGGTCGCCTCGGAGCAATTCGTAATTCTTGAAATTTCCCAGGACGACTTGCCCGCCATGACCCAGTTGAGCACTTCGAGCTCGCGCCGGGTCAGGCGCGGCGCGGTATCGCCACCGCCGGTGTCGCTGCCGCCGCCCAGGAAGCGGATCGCGGACGCGAACGCATAGTCGCGCACCAGGCTGAGGGACGGCATCACGTGCGCGATGGTCCGCGAAAAATCTCTGCCGGGTGGCGCATCCGACGCGAAACTGAGCACCCCGAACTCCCCGTTGGGCCCATGCACCGGCAAGGTCACGCCGGTACGGATGCCGTAGGCGCAGGCCTCCTCATAAAGTGCGCTGCCTTCCGCCCCGTCGAAGATGGCCGGCTCCCAGACGATCGGCAAGGTACTGCTCAGGCAATGTCCCACCGTTGGGTCGACATAGGCCAGGCGCGCCGCATCGTAGCGCTCGCGCCATGCGGACGAGTAATTACTGCGCAAGAATGCGCGTTCGAACTGGGCATGGCGCGAGCCGACCATGCCATACAGCACCTGATCGAAGCCGAGCTGGCGCGCCAGCCCGAACAGGATCTGGCTCCAACCGCCAGGGTCCTGCGTCTCCATCAGCTGCACCATTTGTGCAGTCTCAACCATAGTGCTCGCTTCTTTCTCAGTGATGAACTCTATATGCTAGTGCAAGGCGACTGCAAAAGCATGCATTGTGGCAATTTTAGCAAGATCCAGCTTGTTGTACAGACATGTTTGATGTCGCAGTTGCGCAACGACCATTGTTCAGTCACATCAACTGTGCGACCAGGAAAATCTATTTACGCTAACCTCCGCGCGCTTGTCCAATACTTATTTCAATTGTGCAAGAATCAAGCGCGTCAGGGGTTGACTTGATTTCACACAAGAGTATCTTTCAATAGTTTCTGTTTAACACTTTCTAATGCGCTCGTCCACGATTTTTCACCAGGACCGGCCTGAACAAGAACGCCGCACCAACCCTACCCAAAACGAGGAATGACCGTCGATGAACACTATGACCGACATGGCTGAACAGCTGGACGTCAAGCTCCTGCTGGCCACGCTGATGGCCCTGAAAAAGGGTGACTTCTCGGTACGCATGCCTTCCGACTGGACCGGCGTATCGGGCAAGATCGCCGACACGCTCAACGACATCATCGAGACCAAGCAGAAGATGGTGGAGACCGTGACCGAGGTGTCGCGCGTGGTCGGGCGCGAGGGCCACCTCACCCAACGCGCCGACGTGCCGGGCGTGGTCGGCGGCTGGGGCACCATCATCAGCTCGGTCAACACCCTCATCGACGACCTGGTGCGCCCGACCACCGAGATGGCGCGCGTCATCGGCGCGGTGGCGAAGGGCGACCTGTCGCAGACCATGGCGCTGGAAGTGGATGGACACCCGCTCAAGGGCCAGTACCTGCGCGCGGCGCAGACCGCGAACACGATGGTGGAACAGCTCTCCTCGTTCTCCTCGGAAGTGACGCGCGTGGCGCGCGAGGTGGGCACCGAGGGCAAGCTCGGCGGCCAGGCGCAGGTGAAGGGCGTGGCGGGTACCTGGAAGGACCTGACCGACTCGGTGAACTCGATGGCGGGCAACCTGACCTCGCAGGTGCGTAACATCGCGGAAGTGACGACCGCGGTGGCGAACGGCGACTTGTCGAAAAAGATCACGGTGGACGTGCGCGGCGAGATCCTGCAACTGAAGGACACCATCAACGTCATGGTGGACCAGCTGCGCTCCTTCGCTTCCGAGGTGACGCGCGTGGCGCGCGAGGTGGGAACCGAGGGTAAACTCGGCGGCCAGGCCTACGTGCCCGGCGTGGGCGGCACCTGGAAGGACCTGACCGACAACGTGAACTTCATGGCCTCGAACCTGACGGGCCAGGTGCGTAACATCGCGGCGGTGACGACCGCGGTCGCGAACGGCGACCTGTCCAAAAAGATTACCGTGGACGTGAAGGGCGAGATTCTCGAACTGAAGAACACGATCAACGTCATGGTGGACCAGCTGTCCTCGTTCGCTTCCGAGGTGACCCGCGTCGCGCGCGAGGTAGGTACCGAGGGCAAGCTGGGCGGCCAGGCGCAGGTGAAGGGCGTCGCCGGCACCTGGAAGGACTTGACCGACTCGGTGAACTCGATGGCGGGCAACCTGACCGGCCAGGTGCGTAACATCGCGGACGTGACGACCGCGGTGGCGAACGGCGACCTGTCGAAAAAGATTACCGTGGACGTGAAGGGCGAGATTCTCGAACTGAAGAACACCATCAACGTCATGGTGGACCAGCTGAACTCCTTCGCTTCCGAAGTGACCCGCGTCGCGCGCGAAGTGGGTACCGAAGGCCGTCTCGGCGGCCAGGCGAACGTGCCCGGCGTCGCCGGCACCTGGAAGGACCTGACCGACGGCGTGAACTCGATGGCGGGCAACCTGACCGGCCAGGTGCGTAACATCGCGGAGGTGACCACCGCGGTGGCGAACGGCGACCTGTCCAAGAAGATCACCGTGGACGTGAAGGGCGAGATTCTCGAACTGAAGAACACCATCAACGTCATGGTGGACCAGCTGTCCTCGTTCGCATCGGAAGTGACCCGTGTGGCGCGCGAGGTGGGTACCGAGGGTAAGCTCGGCGGCCAGGCCTACGTGCCGGGCGTCGGCGGCACCTGGAAGGACCTGACCGACAACGTGAACTTCATGGCCTCGAACCTGACGGGCCAGGTGCGTAACATCGCGGCGGTGACGACCGCGGTGGCGCGTGGCGACCTGTCGAAAAAGATCACCGTGGACGTCAAGGGCGAGATTCTCGAACTGAAGGACACCATCAACGTCATGGTGGACCAGCTGTCCTCCTTCGCTTCCGAGGTGACCCGCGTGGCGCGCGAAGTCGGTACCGAGGGTAAACTCGGCGGCCAGGCGAACGTGTCCGGTGTGGCCGGTACCTGGAAGGACTTGACCGAGAACGTCAACCAGCTGGCGGCGAACCTCACCAACCAGATGCGCGCGATCGGCGAAGTGGCGACCGCGGTGACCCGCGGCGACCTTTCGCGTTCGATCCAGGTGGAAGCGCGCGGCGAGGTGTCTTACCTGAAGGACAACATCAACGAGATGATCCGCAACCTGAAGGAGACCACGCAGAAGAACGCGCAGCAGGACTGGCTGAAGACCAACCTGGCGCGCTTCACGCGCCTGCTGCAGGGCCAGCGCGACCTGCAGGCGGTGACCAAGCTGATCCTGTCGGAACTGGCGCCGCTGGTCTCGGCCCACCACGGCGTGTTCTACATGATGGATTCGCAGGAGCTCGAACCGCGCCTGCGCATGATCGCCTCCTATGGCTACCGTTCCAGCCGCAAGCTGCCGACCTCCTTCCTGCCGGGCGAAGGCCTGGTGGGCCAGTGCGCGGTCGAGAAGACCCGCATCTGGCTGACCGACGTCCCGCGCGACTACATCGTGGTGTCCTCGGGCCTGGGCTCGGCGCCGCCGAACAACATCGTCGTGCTGCCGATCCTGTTCGAACAGCAGGTCAAGGCAGTGATCGAGATCGCTTCGCTCGACCGCTTCACCGAGACCCACCTGTCCTTCCTCGACCAGCTGATGGAGTCGATCGGCGTGGTCCTGAACACGATCGAGGCGAACAGCCGTACCGAGTCGCTGCTGACCCAGTCGCAGTCGCTGGCCCAGGAACTGCAACAGACCAACCAGGAACTGGCGGAAAAAGCGCGCCTGCTGTCCGAGCAGAACATCGAGGTGGAGCGCAAGAACCGCGAGGTGGAACAGGCGAAACTGGCGCTCGAGGAAAAGGCGACCCAGCTGGCCCTGTCCTCGAAGTACAAGTCCGAGTTCCTGGCCAACATGTCGCACGAATTGCGCACTCCGCTGAATTCGCTCCTGATCCTGGCCCAGCAGCTCTCCGACAACCCGGAAGGCAACCTGTCGGGCAAGCAGGTCGAATTCGCGAAGACCATCCATGGCTCGGGCTCCGACCTGCTGACCCTGATTAACGACATTCTCGACCTGTCGAAGATCGAGTCGGGCACGGTCACCCTGGACGTCTCGGAATACCGCTTCTCGAACCTGCGCAACTACGTCGACCGCACCTTCCGCCACATGGCCGAGGCCAAGCACCTGGGCTTCAAGGTGGAGCTGGCCGACAACCTACCGACCGCGGTGATGACGGACACGACGCGCCTGCAGCAGGTCCTGAAGAACCTGCTGTCGAATGCCTTCAAGTTCACCAGCCACGGCCAGGTGTCCCTGAACATCAGCCTGGTCACCAGCGGCTGGACCGCCGACCACCCGCACCTGCTGCACGCGGACGCGGTGCTGGCGTTCTCGGTCAGCGACACCGGCGTGGGCATCCCGGCCGACAAGCTGCAGCTGATCTTCGAGGCCTTCCAGCAGGCCGACGGCTCGACCGCCCGCAAGTACGGCGGCACCGGCCTGGGCCTGTCGATCTCGCGCGAACTGGCGCGCCTGCTGGGCGGCGAGATCCGCGTCGAGTCGACCGTCAACGCCGGCTCGACCTTCACCCTCTACCTGCCGTACAACCGCGCCGGCTTCATCAACTACGAACAGACCCGCCAGCCGCAGCCGGCGCGCCTGGCGCCGCCCAAGCCGACGCCGCAAACCCCGGTGGTGATTGCCGCCGGCAGGGACGACGACGGCGCCGTCGCCACCATCGAGGTGCCGGCGCCCTCCTCCGGCGGCCTGGTCGAATACGCATCGATGCTGGACGACCGCGGCCTGATCGCGCCGGGCGACCCTTCGGTGCTGATCGTCGAGGACGACGACCGCTTCGCCAAGGCGGTGCTGGAATTCGCCCGCGAGAAGAACTTCAAGGGCATCGTCACCCACCGCGGCGACTCGGCGCTGTCGCTGGCGCGCGACTACCTGCCGTCCGCGATCCTGCTCGACATCGACCTGCCGGACATCGACGGCTTCACGGTGCTCGACCGCCTGAAGCGCGACCCGAGCACCCGCCACATCCCGGTGCACGTGGTGTCGGCCCTGCGCGAACGCGAGCGCGCGCTGCGCCAGGGCGCGATCTCCTACCTGCACAAGCCGGTCGGACGCGAGGCGCTGCAGGAGGAGTTCACGCGCATCCAGAAGTTCCTGATGGGCGGCAAGCGTAGTCTGCTGGTGGTGGAGGACGATCCGGCCCAGCGCGACGCCATCGTCTCGCTGATCGGCAATACCGACCTGCACATCGCCACCGCGGGCGACGGCAAGGCGGCGCTCGATGCGCTGGACGGCGCCCACTTCGACTGCATGGTGCTCGACCTGACGCTGCCGGACATCTCGGGCTTCGACCTGCTCGACGAGATCGGCAGGAAGCCGGAGCTGCGCGACCTGCCGATCGTGATCTACACGGCCCAGGAACTGTCGCGCAAGGAGGTCACCAAGCTCAAGAAGTATGCGAAGACCATCGTCATCAAGGACGCGCGCTCGCCCGAGCGCCTGCTGGACGAGACCGCGCTGTTCCTGCACCGCTCGCACGCCTCGCTGCCCGAGCTGCAGCGCAAGATGCTGGAAGATATCCACGCCACCGACAGCGGACTGGCCGGGCGCAAGGTGCTGATCGTCGACGACGATTTGCGCAACATCTTCGCCCTGTCCTCGCTGCTGGAGCGCCAGCAGATGCAGGTGCTGTTCGCCGAGAACGGCCGCGACGGCATCGAGGTGCTGGAGAAGGACCCGGGCATCGAGATCGTCCTGATGGACATCATGATGCCGGAGATGGACGGCTACGACACGATGCGGGCAATCCGCCGCATCCCGAAGTTCAAGTCGCTGCCGATCATCACCCTCACGGCGAAGGCGATGAAGGGCGACCGCGACAAGTGCATCGCCGCCGGCGCCTCCGACTACATCACCAAGCCGGTCGACGTGGCCCAGCTGCTGTCGCTGATGCGGGTGTGGCTGCATTGAACGCGTTCGCCGGCGTCAGGGCGGCCTGCGCCACCGACCCGGCGGTCGAGGAACTGGAGATCGCGCTGCTGCTGGAAGCCCTGTTTCAGCGCCACGGCTACGATTTCCGCGACTACGACCGCCACCAGGTGCGGCGCAAGCTGCTCGCCGTCGTGCGGGAACGCGCCCTGAACACGGTGTCGGCGCTGCAGGAACGCGTGCTGCACGAGCCGGGCGCGGCCTCGCACCTGCTGCGCGCGCTGGCGGTGGCCCCGGCCACGCTGTTCGACAGTCCCGAGTGCGCCGGCCAAGCCCGCATCGCCCTCGGCGCCAGCCTGCGCCCGGCAGCCGTGCCCAAGGTCTGGCTGGCCGAGTGCGCCAGCGTGGGCGAAGCCTGGTCGCTGGCGATCCTGCTGGCCGAGGAAGACCTGCTGGCGCGCACCGAGATCTTCGCCACCCTGGCCAACGACGAACTGCTGGCCGAGGTGCGCGAGGCGAGCATCGACGCCGCCGAGCTGCCCGGGCTCCAGCAGAACTACGAGCGCAGCGGCGGCAGCGGGCGGTTATCCGACTACTTCGAGCTGCGCGACGGCCGCGCGCGCCTGCTGCCGCGCCTGCGCGCGCGCATCACCTGGGCGCAATACAACCTGGTGACGGACGCCTCCTTCAACGAATTCCAGGCCATCGTCTGCCGCCGCGCCCTGGCCGACTTCGGCCCGGTGCTGCGCCAGCGCGTGCTGCGCCTGTTCCACGACAGCCTGGCGCGCTTCGGGGTGCTGGGGATCGACCGCGAGCTCGCCCCCGGCGATGCGCATGCGGCGGATTATTTGCCGATTTTCGGACACCTGGCGTGGTACAAGCGGGTCGGCTAGATCACGACGCGGGAGCAGACCTGTAGGGTGGACGGGTATCCCGTCCACGCGTCCAACGTGCGCGTCCGACGCCGCGGGCTCGCATGAGACGGGGTGCGGCAACCTGGACCGTAAAGTCGGCCCAGCTTCAGCTCATGTATGCCTCTTTCGCCCGTGAAGCCAAGCCTTTGATCACCTCGAGATTATTCTCGAGGTCGCTTTCCTTGATCCTCAGTCGATATTGATTCCACTGCTTGTCATATGCCAGCACATCGATATCCGACTCGGCAATGATCTCGTTAATCTCATCCGTTTGTTCCAACTTCACATGGAGCAGCACAGCAGATTTCCTCGGAACAAAAGCAATAAAATTGTTTGCCATATTGTTCTTTGCCAAGCCAATGTAGTGCTTGTTGTATTTGAGGCTGTAATCGGAAGTGATGTCGCCCAAGGATGACATGATCTTTTCGGTGAGTCTCAGGCTTTCCTTCGTCGCCTTTCTTTCCCAGTAATCTTTATCGGTTGGCTCCGAGGCGCTCTCCTGTTCCAGCAGGTCGAACTTGTTCTCGTCCAAAACTTTCGTGAAGAACAAGGTGATGACGTCTCCGATCTTGACTGCTTTCACTTGAATAGCGATGAGGGGAATGAAACCGTTGAACAGCGAGATTACGTTGAGAAACCTGCTGGTGATATCTTCGGCCACAATCACGGCGCAGTGCTCGTATTGTGGATTCTTTTTTCGCTCGATATCCCAGTACTCGATGGTACGGATAATATGAGACTCGTCCGTTTTCCCGAGCTGTATCTCCACCTCGTAGCGTTTCTTGTACTCTGGATCGTAGAGGATGGTATCGAGACGTCCACCACCGATCAGAATTTTCTCGGTATCCCTGAAGTCCAGATCGCCCAGTCCCAGGATGGTTGGATCTTCTTCGATCCGCGCTTGCAGCCATTTTTCGTTGAATTGCGGGCTGTTCTTTAAACTGATTACCTCGGGCTTGATGTATTTCATCGATTTATTATGGTAATTAACGATGAGCGACGTGAGCGTTTCTGCAAAAGGCAACGCTCACGCAACAGCGATTTGTAAGCGCGACTACTTCGACGCCTGCGCGCTCGGCCTTGCAGCGATGCGGTCGCGCCAGGCCTGCAGGTGTGCCATCCCCTCCTCGCCCGGCTTGAACTTCAGCAGGCCGCGGCCGAACTCTAGCGCGCAGAAGGCGGTGATGTCGGCGATCGTGAAGCGTTCGCCGGCGACGTATTCCTGGCGCGCCAGCACCTGGTCGAGCCAGCGCGCGGTGATGCGCATCTTGTCGCCCTGGGCCGCGCCGAAGTCGGCGAACTGGGGCTGCTCGAGCACCGCCAGCGCCGGATGGGTGTGGCGCGCGCAGCTGGCCGTTTCGAGCAGCAGGTGTAACTCCATGCGGCGGTCGGCCATCTCGATGAAGGCGCGCTCCTCGAAGTCCTTGCCCATCAGGTTCGGCTCCGGCTGCAGGCCTTCGAGCCAGGTGCAGATCGCGCGCGTTTCGCTCAGCACGCGGCCGTCGTCGAGTTCGAGCGCCGGGACGCGGCCGAGCGGGTTCTTGGCCAGGTAGTCCGCATTGCGGTGCTCGCCCTTCATGATGTCGACCATCACGGTCTCGATGCCTGCGATGCCCTTCTCGGCGATGAACATGCTCACGCGGCGCGGATTGGGCGCGTAGCTGCTGAGGTAGAGTTTCATGGGTCTCCTTCGGTTTGTCGCGGATTTGTCGTTGTGCGGCGCGGGGGAACCGGGCCTGCTCCGATCATACCCCAGCCAGCCCTGGTTGGCGCCGGCAGGCTTGATAGATTGACATCGATATCCTTTGCCCGCAAGATGCCGGTGTCTCGATCCATGAAGCTGGCCGCCGTCCGCGCCACCGCCGCAGACCACTCGACGAAAGACTCCCATGCACCACAGCCTCATCGCCGCAGCCGCGGCGCTGGCCCTGGCCGGCGCCGCCCTGCCGGCCCATGCCGCTCCCTCGACAGTACCTCTCGCGGCCGCCGCCGAAGCGACCACCCAGCTCCCGCGCGGCGTGCGCCCGCTGCACTACGACATCGCGATCACGCCCGATGCGCAGGCCGCCAGCTTCGCGGCCCGGGTCGCGATCGAGCTCGAGGTGCTCGCGCCGACCCGCGACATCACGCTCAACGCGGCCGAGCTGCGCTTCCTGGGTGCGACCCTCACGCCAGGGGCCGGCGGCGCGGCGCAGGACGCGCGCATCGCGGTCGACGCGGCGGCGCAGACCGCGACCTTCAGCTTCTCCAGGCCGCTGGCGAAGGGACGCTACCGCCTCGCGCTCGACTATACCGGCGTGGTCCAGACCCAGGCGGCCGGCCTGTTCTCGCTCGACTACGACAGCGCGCAGGGGAAAAAGCGCGCCCTGTTCACCCAGTTCGAGAATTCCGACGCGCGCCGCATGATTCCCTCCTGGGACGAGCCGGCCTACAAGGCCAGCTTCGCCCTGCAGGCCACGATCCCGGCCGGGGAGATGGCCGTCAGTAACATGCCGGTGGCGCAGGCCACGACGCTGCCCGACGGCCGGGTGCGCGTGCGCTTCGCCGATTCGCCGAAGATGTCGACCTACCTGCTGTTCTTCGCGCTGGGCGACTTCGAGCGCGCCACGGCGAACGTCGACGGCACCGAACTGGGCGTGGTGACCCGCCGCGGCGCCCTGGCCCAGGCGCGGTTCGCGCTCGACGCCTCGCAGGACATCCTGCGCGAGTACAACGATTACTTCGGCGTGCGCTATCCCCTGCCCAAGCTCGACAACGTGGCCGGCCCCGGACGCAGCCAGTTCTTCTCGGCCATGGAAAACTGGGGCGCGATCTTCAGCTTCGAGTACGCGCTGCTGCTCGACCCGGCGATCTCGACCCAGGTCGACCGGCAGGAGATCTTCGCCACCGCCGCCCACGAGATGGCGCACCAGTGGTTCGGCAACCTGGTCACGATGCGCTGGTGGGACGACCTCTGGCTCAACGAGGGCTTCGCCTCCTGGATGGAAGGCCGCATGACGGCGCGCCTGCATCCCGAATGGAACACGGCGCTGAACGCCGTGCGCAGCCGCGACCACGCGATGGCGCGCGATTCGGTGGTGACCACGCACCCGGTGGTGCAGCACGTCGAGACGGTGGAACAGGCCAGCCAGGCCTTCGACGAGATCACCTATTCGAAGGGCGAAGCGGTGATCCGCATGCTGGAGGCCTACGTCGGCGAGGATGCCTGGCGCCGCGGCGTGCGCGCCTACCTGCGCGAACACGCCTACGGCAACACGGTCTCGAACGACCTGTGGCGGCACATCGAGCGCGCCGCCGCCAAGCCGGTGACGGCGATCGCCCACGACTTCACGCTGCAGCCGGGCGTGCCGCTGATCCGCGTGGCCGACCCGGTATGCAAGGACGGGCGCAGCACGGTGGCGCTGGCCCAGGGCGAGTTCTCGCGCGACCAGCCCGGACGCAAGCCCCTGTCCTGGCGCGTGCCGGTCATCGCCCAGGTGGTCAGCGCAGGATCGGGCGCCGGCGCCGGCGCGCAAGGCGGCACGCTGGTGGCCGGCGGCAAGGGCACGCTGTCGCTGCCCGGTTGCGGCGCCGTCGTCGTGAACGCCGGCCAGAGCGGCTACTACCGCACCCTGTACGCGCCAAAGGCCTTTGCCCGGTTGAGCGCCGGCTTCGCGGCGCTGGCCCCGATCGACCAGCTCGGCCTGCTCTCGGACAGCTGGGCGCTGGGCATGGCCGGGCTGCAGCCGGCCTCCAGCTTCCTCGACCTGGCGCGCGCCACGCCGCTCGACGCCGAGCCCCAGGTCTGGAGCCGGATCGCCGCGACCTTTGCCCAGATCCACGCCCAGTACGACGCCGCCGATCCCGGGCGCCAGCGCTTCGCGGACTATGCGGTGGCGCGCCTGGCGCCGGTGATGGCGCGCATCGGCTGGAACGCCCAGGCGGGCGAAGCCAGCTCGCGCGTCAACCTGCGCGGCGACCTGATCGAGATCCTCGGCCAGCTCGGCGACCGCGCGACCATCGCCGAGGCGCGGCGCCGCCATGCGGCGATGGAGCGCGATCCGCAAGCCGTGCCGCCCGGGCTGCGCAAGAGCATCCTGGCGGTGGTGGCCCAGCACGCCGACGCGCCGACCTGGGAAGCGCTGCGCGAGGCCGCGCGCGCCGAGACCTCGCCGCTGGTCAAGGACACCATGTACGGCCTGCTCGCCAGCGCCACCGACCCGCTGCTGGCCCGGCGCGCGCTGGCCCTGGCGCTCACCGACGAGCCGGGCGCGACCATCGGCGCGGACATGATCGCCACCGTGGCCGGGAATTATCCGGAGATGGCCTTCGACTTCGCGATCGCCAACATGGCGGCCGTCAACCAGCGCGTCGACGCCACCTCGCGCAGCCGTTATTTCCCGATGCTGGCGCGCGCTTCGTCCAGCAGCGAGATGGTCGGCAAGGTGCGCGCCTATGCCGAGAAGCACCTGGCGCCGGAGGCCAGGCGCGATGCCGAGACCGCGGTCGCGGCGATCGAGGACCGCCTGAAGGTGCGCGCCCAGCGTGTGCCGGAAATCGACGGCTGGCTGCAGCGCAACGGCATCTGATGGGGTGATGCGCCGGGGTGCTCCACTGCGGCGATCCACCGCTGCGGTCCGCTGCGATCCGCCGCCACCGCGTTCGGGGCGGAACGCCGCTCCGGTTCGGCGCAGCGTGTCCGCCCTGCTCCGTGCTCAGAAAGCCGGGGCCGGCTGGCGCGCGACGAGCCACTCGTCCAGCCGGCTGGCGCTGCCGGGCGCGACGTGCAGGCCGAGCTTGCTGCGCCGCCAGAGGATGTCGGCGGCGCAGCGCGCCCATTCGTGGGTCACCAGGTAGGCGATCTCGGCCGCGTACAGGCCGGGCACGACTTCCTGTCCCAGGTCGGCCAGCTTGTCGCGGCGCGCCAGCAGGGTGTCGATGCGGGTGCCGTAGGCGCGCGCGTAGCGCTGCAGCAGTTGCGGCGGCAGCCAGGGATAGCGCGCGGCCTGGGCGGCGGTCCAGGCGCCGAACTCCAGCACGCCGCGCTTGTCCGGACGCTGTCCGGCCACGTCGCCGCCCGGCAGGCAGGCGCCGGCGGTCCAGGCCGGGGCCGGCTTGCCCAACGCGGGCCCGATCCAGTCGACGGCCTGCTCGGCCAGCTTGCGGCAGGTGGTGATCTTGCCGCCGAACACAGACAGCAGCGGCGCGCCGGCGGTGCTGGTCTCCAGCCGGAAGTCGCGCGTGGCCGCCTGGGCGCTGGCCGCCGCATCCTCGACCAGCGGGCGCACGCCGGCGTAGCTCCAGACCACGTCGCTCGGGGTTACCGCGCGCACGAAATAACGGTTCGCCAGCTGGCACAGGTAAGCCACTTCCTCGGGGCTGGCCGCCACCTTGTCGGGGTCGCCCTGGTAGTCGACGTCGGTGGTGCCGATCAGGGTGAAGGCGCCCTCGTAGGGCAGCGCGAACACGATGCGCCCGTCGGGATGCTGGAAGATGTAGGCATGGGGATGCTCGAACAGGCGCGGCACCAGGATGTGGCTGCCCTTGATCAGGCGCAGCGCGCGGCCGCCGGGCAGGTCGGGCATGGCGTCGAGAAAGCGCGCGGCCCAGGGGCCGGCGGCATTCACCAGGCAACGCGCATGCACCCGCAGCTGGCTGTCGCCGCCGTCCAGGGTGGCGCTCCAGTGGGTCGCGTGGCGCTGCGGCGCAAGGCATCGGGTGCGCGTGAGGATGGTCGCGCCGCGCTCGCAGGCATCGAGCGCGTTCAGCACCACCAGGCGGGCGTCGTCGACCCAGCCGTCGGAATACATGAAGCCGCGCGCGTAGCGCGCCTGGAGCGGCGCGCCGGCCGGGTGGCTGCGCAGGTCGAGCGCGTGCGAGCCGGGCAGGAATTCGCGCCGCGCCAGCCGGTCGTAGAGGAAAAGGCCGGCGCGGATCAGCCAGGCCGGGCGTGCGCCCCCGCTTTCGTCGTGCGGCATGACGAAGCGCAGCGGGCGCATGATGTGGGGCGCGCTGCGCAGCAGCACCTCGCGCTCGACCAGCGCCTTGCGCACCAGGCCGAACTGGTAGTGCTCGAGGTAGCGCAGGCCGCCATGGATCAGCTTGCTAGAAGCCGAGGAGGTGTGCTGGGCCAGGTCGTCCTTTTCGCACAGGACCACGCGCAGCCCGCGCCCGGCGGCGTCGCGCGCGATGGCCGCGCCGTTGATGCCGCCGCCGACGACCAGCACGTCGCAATCGATCCGCCCTTGCGTACTGTCCACCCCGTTCTCCCGAAAACCGCACCCTAACACGAGCGCCTAACAAAACCTCCATGGCGGCGTTGCATCGTCTCGCCGTACAGATGTACTGTCTTCGACGCTGCGCCTTGCCCTGAAGGTTTTGTTAAGCGCTCTCAGTGTAGGCCCGCTGGATGCCGCCATGTTCGCATGGATCAAGGCCGACGGTTCACCGCGCCGATGTGTAAAATCGGGACATCGACACCACGAGGAATCACGGAGAATGCATGCTTGACACGAAGCGGTCCCCCAACCGTCCCTGCCGCAACCGTGGCAAGGCCACTGCCGCGGATTCCGCTTGATGTTGCAGCAACGCGCCTGGGTGCGCATGCCCTCCGGCAAGCGCCTCGACCTGCTCAATCCCACCCCTTTCGACTGGGACGATGCCGACCTCGCCCTCGGCCTGGCCCGCACCTACCGCTGGGGCGGCCACTCGGCCTGGCCGCTGCCGCTGTCGGTGGCCCAGCACTCGATCACGGTGATGCTGCTGCAGCGCGCCGCGCTCGGCGGCCGCGTCGACCCGCTGCTGGAGTTGCGCGAGCTGCTGCACGATGCCGAGGAAGGCCTGCTCGGCTTCGACGCGCTGTCCGTCATCAAGCCCTTCCTCGGCGAGGGTTTCCGTGCGCTCACGAAACGGCTCGAACACGTGGTCTTCCTGCGCTACGGCCTGCCCTCCTGGACCGCGGCCGAGCACGCGCGCCACAAGCGCGCCGACCGCCTGGCCGCCGCCAGCGAGGCGGTGCACGTGGCCGGCTGGTCGCGCGACGAGGTGCGGCGCACGCTGAAGATCCGCGCCGCCGTGCTGGAGGACGATCCCCTGGCCGCCGTCTACGGCGGCGCGCCCTGGGAGCCGTGGCCGCCGGCGCTGGCCTGCGAGCGCTTCCTGGCGGAACTGGACAGGTTGACGCGCCTGATCAGGGAGGGAGAACATGCTTGAAGAGGACATCGAACGCGCGGCGGCGCTGATAGCCGGCGCCGAGGCGCTCATGATCTGCGCCGGCGCCGGCATGGGCGTCGACTCGGGGCTGCCCGACTTTCGCGGCGACAGCGGCTTCTGGCGCGCCTATCCGGCGCTGGGACAGGCGCGCATCCCCTTCCACGAGATCGCCAACCCGGCCAGCTTCGGCACCGACCCGGCGCTGGCCTGGGGTTTCTATGGCCACCGCCTGGCCCTGTACCGCGCCACGCGGCCGCACGCCGGCTTCTCCATCCTGCGCGACTGGGCGCGCGCGAAACCCGGGGGCGCTTTCGTGTTCACCAGCAACGTCGACGGCCAGTTCCAGCGCGCCGGCTTCGGCGAGGACCAGGTCGTCGAATGCCATGGATCGATCCATCACCTGCAATGCAGCCGGCCTTGCGGCGAGGCGATCTGGCGCGCCGACGCGTTCGCGCCCGAGGTCGACGCCGCCGCCTGCCGCCTGCTGGGCGAGGCGCCGCGCTGCCCGCGCTGCGGCGCGCTGGCGCGGCCCAACATCCTGATGTTCAACGACGGCGGCTGGATCGCCACGCGCACCGAGGCCCAGTACGCGCGCCTGCGCGCCTGGCGCGAGACGGCCGGCAAGCTGGTCGTGATCGAACTGGGCGCGGGCGTGGACATTCCGTCGGTGCGCCGGATGAGCGCGCTGCAACGCGCGCCGCTGGTGCGCGTCAACCCGCGCGCGCCGCAACTGGAAGGCGCTACCGGCGTCGCCCTGCCGCTCGGGGCGCTCGAGGCCTTGCAGCGTATCCGTGGGCGTCTCGATGCGGACGCGGACGGTTGACGCTTATTGCGCCCAGTAGTCCAGTACCAGCGAGCGCGCCAGGCTCTTGCCCAGCGTGCCCACGAAACGCTCGTGCGCCGGGTGCACCAGGTAGCCGTCGCGGTCCTGGGCGCTGGCGAAAGTCAGCGTGAAGCAGTGGGTGAAGCCGTCGTTCAGCCCTTCCGGACTGACGTTCGTGCCCCACTCGTAGGCGACGATGCCGGGAATGGCTTGCGGCAGCGTGGCGAAATCGGCGACGATGGCGTCGACTTCCCCGGCGCTGGCGTCGTCCCTGAACGCGAACAGCACGACATGGCGCAGGCAAGTGTTGGAATTGGTGGACATGGCACTCGACAATGGCAAAGGGATGCGTCATCTTACACAAACGGCCTCCCAGGCTATTTTCGCTAGAATTGACGTGCGTCAATTCTAGTTTTGATCTCGCTCCGTAAGTCCTTGATCTAATTAGGATAACGCCGATATCCACAAGAAATGTGGATAACTATGTGGAAAAGCACATCTTGACAAGCCGGAAGTGCAGTATTGATGCGGGTTTCAACAAAATGCCCATTCGGAAGGCAAAAATAAGCCCCTTATAAATCAAAGACTTGCACGATACCTTCCGGGCTGTTGTAAGACTTTATCGGAAGATTCCTACAAAAAAACTGCGCGGGGGATAAGTCAGCCGGTCAGCTGCCTGGAAGTCCGGTCTTCAGCCCTCTTTCCTCCTCTAAGCGGCATGATCGCCGCCTTATTTCCACGCGTTCCTGGCGCGCTCGCGCACCAGCATCCGTACGCTGTCCGGCATTGGCTTCCTCGACTGCAACTTCTCGGCCGTGATCCACACGCATTCCTCGAAATGTTTCAGCATTGCCGGCGTGAGGAAGCGGGTGCGCGTCGCGTAGACGTGGCGGTCGCCCATCTGCGCCTGCTGCTTGACGAAGAAGCGGTTCGGCACCACCAGGTGCAGGTGCTCTTTCGCGCGTGTCATCGCCACGTACAACAGGCGCCGCTCTTCCTCGATGTCCTCGGCGCTGCCGGTGCTCATGTCGGAAGGGATGCAGCCGTCGACCACGTTCAGCACGTGGACCGACTTCCATTCCTGCCCCTTGGCCGAGTGGATGGTCGACAGGACCACGTAATCCTCGTCCAGCAGCGGCGGGCCGGCGCGGTCGCTGGTCGCTTCCGGCGGATCGAGCGTGATCTCGGCCAGGAAACTCTCGCGGCTGCCATAACCGCCGGCAAGCTGGGTCAGCTGTTCGAGGTCGGCTGCGCGCACTGGGGCGTCGTCGTGCAGCCGCTCCAGGTGCGGCAAGTACCAGTCCCTGGCCAGCTCCAGGTCCGCCGGCCAGCGCAGCCCGGGCGTGCGCAGGCGCCGGTAGAGGGCGACGAATGCCTGCCAGTCGCCCTGGGCCCTGGCCGGCGCCTCGAAGGCCTCGACCGCCTGCGCGGCCTCGGGCGCCGCGGCGACGGCGTCGAGCAGCCGCGTGGCGGTGGCCGGACCGATGCCGGGGATCAGTTGCGCCACGCGGAAACCGGCCAGCCGGCCGCTCGGGTTCTGGGCGAAGCGCAGCACCGCCAGCACGTCCTTAATGTGCGAGGCTTCCAGGAATTTCAGGCCGCCGAACTTCACGAAAGGAATGTTGCGGCGCATGAGTTCGAGCTCCAGCGCCGCGCTGTGGCTGGCGGCGCGGAACAGCACCGCCTGGGCGGTAAGCTTGATGCCGGCTTCGCGCTGCTCGAGGATGCGGTTGCAGACCCAGCGCGCCTGTTCGGCCTCGTCGGGAATCAGCACCAATTGCGGCAGGCTGCTTGCGGCCTTGTCCGTCCACAGGGTCTTGGCGTGGCGCTCGAGCGCGGCCGCGATCACGGCGTTCGACGCGTCCAGGATCGGCTGGGTCGAGCGGTAGTTGCGGTCCAGCGTGATCACCTCGGCCGGCTGCGAGAACTGTTTCGGGAAGTCGAGGATGTTGCGCACCGTCGCGCCGCGGAAGGAGTAGATGGACTGGGCATCGTCGCCGACCACCATCACGCCCCGGCCATCGGGCTTCATGCCGGTGATGATCGCCGCCTGCAGGCGGTTGGTGTCCTGTATTCGTCGACCAGCACGTGGTCGAACAGCGCGCCCAGTTCCGGCCCCAGTTCGGGATCAAGCGCCATCTCGGCCCAGAACAGCAGCAGGTCGTCGTAGTCGAGCACGTTCTGCTCCTGCTTGGCGTCGACGTAGGCGCCGAACAGGCGCTTCAGCTCGTCTTCCCATTCGCTGCACCAGGGAAAGGTACCCTGCAGGACCTGGGCGAGCGGCTCGCGCGAATTGACCACGCGCGAATAAATGGACAGGCAGGTGCCCTTCAGCGGGAAACGCTTCTGGGTCTGGGTCAGGCCGATTTCGTGGCGCACCAGGCCCATCAGGTCCTCGGCATCGCCGCGGTCGTGGATGGTGAAGGACGCGTCCAGGCCGATGCGGCCGGCGAACTCGCGCAACAGGCGCGCGCCGATGCTGTGGAAGGTGCCGGCCCAGGGCAGCGTCGTGACCTGGGCCGTCGCATGGCCAGCGCTGCCCATGATGCGCTGCAGGACGTTGCCGGCGCGCCGGGTCATCTCGTTGGCCGCGCGCCGCGAGAAAGTCAGCAGCAGGATGCGCTGGGGGTCGGCGCCGCCCTGGATCAGGCGCGCCACCCGGTGCGCCAGGGTATTCGTCTTGCCCGAACCGGCGCCGGCCACCACCAGCAGCGGCCGCGCGGCCGGCGCCCCGATGTCGTGCTCGACGGCGGCGCGCTGCGCGGGATTCAGGCTGGCGAAAGGATCGGCGGCGGTCGTGAGGTCGGGCGGGTTCGTTGGCGTGGCGGCGGCGACAGTCATGGAAGGAAGGACAAGGAGCGGACAGCTCGACTGTACATTTGTCCAGTATGCTTTCGCAAGTGCATTTTGCATTCCATATCGACAAGCCTGTGGCGAAAAGCACGCACCCACTCGGCGGCCACTTCAAACGTTTCCCTAACAAGCTGTGCTAAGTGGGCGAATCTAAAGGGCTTTTCGGGATATCCACAAAGTTTGTGAATAACTTTGTGGAAAAGCTAGGGCTTGACATCGCGAAAGCGCGGCAGGATGCGGGTTTCAATAAACTGCCCAAACGGCGTGCAATGCCGAACACAAGCAAAATCAATGACTTGCGCGCATTTCCGCAGACTGGTCCGCAACAATGCTGGAATTAAAAAAAAGAAATTTTTGTGTATAAGCGACGCCTTGGCGTCGCCACAAAGATGCGTTTTTGATATCAGATATCCAAACTGTAGAGCAACTTTTTATTGCCTGGCGCGGCGCCGCCCCGGTTCCAGCAAGACCCGTTCGATGACGGCACGTCCGACGTTGCGCGAACGCAGGTACTCGACCGCGGACATCGTGTTGGCATTCGACTGGACCGCGATCCCGTCATCGACGATGATGCGCTGCCGGACATCGGTACGGGCCTCGCCCGCCACCATGGCGGCGACGCCGCCTGGGTCTGCAATCTGCTCCATCCTTCCCCCGCCTTGTCGTAGTTAAACTCCTTGCGTAAGGAGTATTGATCAAGAAACGATAATGTCAATGTCATTTTTCCATCGAAAAACAAAAATGCGGCTGGCAGGCCCGGCTTCCTCCATCCTTGCGCCATGCATTTCCCAGGACGCCTAGAATGGCCGCGCTGTTCCCATCAACCCACCAGCGAGGCATCCATGAGCACGACATCTCAACCGGATATGAACCCTGGCGACGAAGCCGCGCCCGGCACGCCCGGCGCCGGCGAAGACATCTGCGACGCCTGCTCCGGCAGCGGCAAGCAGGCCGACGGCAAACCCTGTCCCCAGTGCGGCGGCAGCGGCAAGGTCATGCGCGGCATCGGAGGCGGTTAGTTGCGTAGCGGCAATATCAAGGCGATAATCGCCGCATGACGACCGAGCCAGCCAACGACCATCCACGTCCCGCTTCCCTGCCCGATCTGTTCGTCGCGTTCACGCTGCTGGCCCTGCAGGGCTTCGGCGGCGTGATGGCGGTCGTCCAGCGCGAGCTGGTCGACCGCCGGCGCTGGCTGACCCAGGACGAATTCATGGAGGACTGGGCGGTGGCCCAGATCATGCCGGGACCGAACGTGGTCAACCTGTCGATGATGATCGGCGCGCGCTACTTCGGCCTGGCCGGCGCCATGACCGCCCTGGCCGGGCTGCTGGCGGCGCCGCTGGTCCTGATCCTGCTGCTGGCCACCGTCCATGCGCGCTTTGCCGGCAACCCCTTCGTGGCCGGCGCCCTGCGCGGCATGGCGGCGGTATCGGCCGGACTGATCGCGGCCACTGGCCTGAAACTTTCCGCGACGCTGGCGCGCAATCCGATGCCGCTGGCCTGGTGCCTCGCCATCGGCGCGCTCGCCTTCGTGCTGCTGGCCATGGTCAAGGCGCCGCTGGTCTACGTGCTGCCGGTCCTGGGCGGCCTCGGCTGCATCCTGACCTACCGGAAGCTGAAGTCATGAGCGTCCAGGCGGTCGAGCTGAGCCTGTCCTGGCACGACTGGCTCAACCTGTTCGCGCACTACCTGATGCTGTCCCTGATGTCGCTCGGCGGCGCGATCGCGACCACCACGGAAATGCACCGCTTCCTGGTCGAGCAGCATGGCTGGCTGACCCAGGCCCAGTTCAACGATTCGATCGCCCTGGCCCAGGCCTCGCCCGGCCCGAACGTATTGTTCGTGGCGCTGATGGGCTGGCAGGTCGGCATGAACGCCGGCAGCACCGCGGCCGCCTTCCTCGG
This sequence comes from Massilia sp., assembly GCF_032106685.1. Classification (GTDB taxonomy): domain Bacteria; phylum Pseudomonadota; class Gammaproteobacteria; order Burkholderiales; family Burkholderiaceae_D; genus Telluria. The sequence goes on along the minus strand of NZ_DAMCPG010000020.1, from coordinate 25,773 downwards.
CGTCGCGACCACGATGATCGGCATCATGCTGCCCTCGACCGTCTTCACCTACCAGGTCGCCCAATGGGGCCACCGCAACCGCGAACTGCGCGCCGTGCGCGCCTTCAAGCAGGGCATGGCGCCGGTGGTGATCGCGATGCTGCTGTCGACGGCCTGGATCCTGGCCAGCTCGGGTGCGCGCGGCGGCGCCGACTGGCCGTTGTGGCTGCTGGCCGCCGCGAGCTGCGTGGTGGTGTGGCGCACGAATATCCACCTGCTGTGGGTGCTGGGGACCGGGGCCGTGCTGGGGGCGTTCGGGTTGGTGTGAACGCTGGCGCGCCGCTTTTCGCCAGATCGCACTGCCGCGCGGTGGGTTCGAGAACCCACCCTACACCGCTTTTTACGTAGGGTGGGTTCTCGAACCCACGCGGTACGGCACACGATCAATCGAAACGCCAAGCGCAGCACACCGGCAAACCACCCTGCCCGACCCAAACCGAACCAAACTGGCATACTTGCACCGTCACCCAACAACGGATAACAACATGACACAACTCCTGAGCGAACACGCCTGCTTCGGCGGCACCCAGCGTTTCTACCAGCACGATTCGAGCGCCATCGGCCTGCCGATGAAATTCTCGGTCTACCTGCCGCCCGGCGCCGAAGGCAGGAAGCTGCCGGTGCTGTTCTACCTGGCCGGCCTGACCTGCACCGAAGAGACCTTCATGACCAAGGCCGGCGCCCAGCGCGTCGCGGCCGAGGAAGGCCTGATCCTGGTGGCGCCCGACACCAGCCCGCGCGGCGCCGGCGTGCCGGGCGAGACCGACAGCTGGGACTTCGGCGCCGGCGCCGGCTTCTACGTCGACGCGACGCAAGAGCCCTGGGCCCAACGCTACCGGATGTACAGCTACATCCTGGAATTGCGCGAACTGGTGATGCGCGAGTTCGGCGCCGATCCGGCCTGCTGCGGCATCTTCGGCCACTCGATGGGCGGCCACGGCGCGCTGGTAATGGCGCTGAAGAATCCGGCGCTGTTCCGTTCGGTCTCGGCCTTCGCGCCGATCGCCGCGCCCTCGCGCTGCCCCTGGGGCGAAAAGGCCTTCGGCAGCTACCTCGGCGCCGACCGCGCGGCCTGGGGCGCTTATGACGCGACCGAACTGGTTGCTAACGGCCCGGTGCGCTTCCCGCAAGGGATCCTGGTCGACCAAGGCCTGGCCGACAAGTTCCTGCCGGACCAGCTGAACCCGGACGCCTTCGAGGCCGCCTGCCGCGCCGCCGGCCAGCCGCTCGAGCTGCGCCGCCATGCCGGCTACGACCACGGCTATTACTTCATCTCGACCTTCGTCGAGGATCACCTGCGCTTCCACCGCCGCCAGCTCGGCTGAGCGTTACGGCAGCGCTGCAGCAGCAGCGCTCCGGCCGCGCGCTCCGGTTGGTTCAGACCGTCCGGCGCGCTGCTGGTTCCCTCTTTCCGCATGTCCGCTGGCCCCGCGCAATTACTCGCGCACTAGCCGGCTCCCTCATCGTCCGCGCGCCTTGAAAACGCCGTGGCGCTGCCCTATAAATCAGGTGCGGCGCCATGCCGCGCATGTTCATCATGATGGAAAGGAGGCCTACCATGAATCTCGTCAGGAGAGGCAGTACGCCACTGTCGGCATATCGTCCCGGTTCGGTCGAGGACCAGTTCGGCCGCCTCGTCGAAAGCATGTTCGAAGACTTCTTCGCGCCGCTGGCGCAGGGCGGCGGCGGCCTGCGCGACAGCGCCGCCGCCGTGCCGCGGCTGGACATGAGCGAGACCGAGCAGGCCTATGAAATCCAGGCCGAGATGCCGGGCGTCGAGAAGGAAGACCTGAAGGTCGCCATCGATCGCGAGCGCGTTACGATCGAAGGAGAATGCCGCAAGGCAAACGAGCGGCGCGAGGGCGAAAACGTGGTGTATTCTGAACGTTCAGCACGCAAGTTCATGCGCAGCTTTACCTTGCCGACCGAGGTCGACGATACGGCGGCGCAGGCGAAACTCGAGAACGGCGTCCTGCACCTGACGCTGCCCAAGAAACAGGGCAGCGAGGCGCGCCGCCTGACCATCCAGTAAGCCTGTCCGGCCTGGGCCCTGCGGCCGCACGCGCGGCCGGCGGCGGTGTCGCTTGCGCATGGTAACGGCCCGTCGCGGGTCTGCGTGTGCAGGCGGCCGGCGTCGCCGCCGGGACGGGCTCGGAGTGGGAGACATGACGGACCTTGAGCGATTCAAGAACCGCGCCCAGGCCGGGAAACTGCTGGCCAGGCAGCTCGCCGCGCATGCGCGGCACGGCAATGCGCCGCAGTCCGCGAACGGCCTCGACGCCATCGTGCTGGCGCTGCCGCGTGGCGGCGTGCCGGTCGCCTTCGCGGTGGCGATGACGCTGGAGCTGGAACTCGACCTGCTCATCGTTCGCAAGCTCGGCCTGCCCTGGCAGCCCGAGTACGCGATCGGCGCCGTCGGCAGCGGCGGGGTGCGGGTGCTGCAGCCGGGCGTGCCCGGCCTGATGGGCGTGACGCGCGAGGAGGTCGATGCGATCGCCGCGCGCGAGCTGGCCGAGATCGACCGGCGCGCCCGCGTGTACCGGGGCGGCCGCGCCGAGCCGGTATTGACGGGGCGGGTCGCGATCATCGTCGACGACGGCATCGCGACCGGCTCGACGATGGCGGCGGCGGTCCAGGTCGCGCGCCGGCGCCAGGCGGCGCGGGTGGTCGTTGCGGTGCCGGTGGCGCCGCCGGAGACCCTGCGCATGCTGGAGCCGGACGTGGACGAGCTGGTGTGCCTGGCGGCGCCACCGCGCTTTCGGGCGGTGAGCCAGTGGTACGACAGCTTCGACCAGACGAGCGACGAGGAAGTACAGGATTTGCTGGCGATGGCCTGGCGCCACCAGGACGATCGCCGGCTTGAACAACCACCCAACCGAGAGGACAGGACATGAAACAGACGAGCACCGAGACCGGTTTCGATTTCGACACGAACGATCTTGCCAAGCTGCTGGGCGGCGCCGCCGCCGGCGCCCTGCTGATGTACATGCTCGACCCCGACCGCGGCAGCGCGCGCCGCTCGATGTCGACCGCCGCGATCCGCAACGCCGGTTCGCGCACCGGCAGCGCACTGGGCAATGTCTGGCACGGCATCGGCGAGCGCGTCGGCGCGATGGCCCACCAGGCCGGCGACGCCGCAAGCGACCTGGCCGACGAAGCGGGCACCCGCGCCAACCGCATGCTCGAGTCGGCCAAGCCCGACGGCGCCGCCCACCGGGTCTGGAACGATACCGTGAACGGCGTCTCGCGCATGGCGGACACCGCCGGCAGCGAACTCGACGTCGCCGGCTCGCGCCTGAGCCGCCTGGCAAGCCAGGCCGGCGACAGCGTGATGGGCGCACTCAACCTGCACGGCCGCGACGACCTGAACGCCCTGCTGCGCAATCCGGCGGTGGTCGGCGGCGGCCTGCTCGGGCTGCTGGGCCTGATGCGCCGCTCGCCGCTGGCCGGCATGCTCGGCCTGGCAGGACTGGCGCTGGCGGCAAGGAATGTCGGCAGCTCCGGCGGCCAGGGATTGTCGAACCTGCTGGGTAGCAGCCGCGGCCGCGGCCAGAGCGTCGAGCTGGAAAAATCGATCCGCATCGATGCCTCGCCCGAGGACGTCTATGAAATGTGGAGCAATTACGAGAACTTCCCGCGCTTCATGTCGCACGTGGTCGAGGTGCGCGACATCGGCCGCCGCCGCTCGCACTGGGTGGTGCAGGGGCCGGCCGGCAGCCAGTTCGAGTGGGATTCGGTGCTGACCGAACAATCGAAGGGCAAGCGCCTGGCCTGGCGCAGCGAACCGGGCGCCCAGATCGCGAACGCCGGCTCGGTCACCTTCGAACCCTACCGCGGCGGCACCCTCGCCACCGTGCGCCTGTCGTACACGCCGCCCGCCGGCATGGTCGGCCACGGGCTGGCGGTGCTGCTCGGCGCGGACCCGAAGCGCCAGATGGACGACGACCTCGCCCGCATGAAGCACTTCATCGAGCGCGGCGTCATCCCGCGCGACGCCGCGTCGCGCGAGAAGCCGGGCAGCCGCTTCCTGCACTAAACGGCTGCACCAGGCTGCTGCCCCAGGCTTGATCATGCAGAGGTAATGGTGACCGCGACAGACATCAGCGCCGCCGCCCTGGCGGATGCCGCCCACCCGCTCGACGGCGGGCCGGGCGACTACGACGCCCTGATGAACCTCGTGGGCGACGCCCGCTTCGTCCTGATCGGCGAAGCGACCCACGGCACCCACGACTTCTACGAGGAACGGGCGCGCATCACCCAGCGCCTGATCCGCGAAAAGGGCTTCACCGCGGTGGCCGTCGAGGCGGACTGGCCCGATGCCTATCGCGTCAACCGTTACGTGCGCGGCGAAGGCCGCGACGGCTGCGCGAACGAAGCGCTGTCCGGCTTCGAGCGCTTCCCGGCCTGGATGTGGCGCAACACCGACGTGTCCGCCTTCGTGGACTGGCTGCGCGCCCACAACGAGGGCGTGCGCGCCGGCCCGAAGGTCGGGTTCTATGGACTCGACCTGTACAGCCTGTTCACGTCGGTGAAGGAAGTACTGAACTACCTCGACCAGGTCGACCCGGCCGCCGCGCTCGAAGCGCGGCGCCGCTACGCCTGCTTCGACCACTACGGCGAGGACAGCCAGCACTACGGCTACGCCACCGGCATCGGCCTGTCGGAATCCTGCCAGCAAGGCGTGCTGACCCAGCTGCAGGAACTGCAGCAGCGCGCCTTCGACTACATGCGGGCCGATGGCGCCTGCGCCGAGGACGCTTTCTTCTACGCCCAGCAGAATGCGCGCCTGGTCAAGAATGCCGAGGAATACTACCGCACCATGTTCCGCGGACGCATCTCGTCCTGGAACCTGCGCGACAGCCACATGGCGGAAACCCTGGATGCGCTGGCGCGCCACCTCTCGCGCGACGGCGCGCCGGCGAAGATCGTGGTCTGGGAGCACAACTCCCACATCGGCGACGCCCGCGCGACCGAAGTGGGCGGCCTGGGAGAATGGAACGTCGGCGAACTGGCGCGCAAGGCCTACCCCGGCCAGACCTGCCTGATCGGCTTCTCGACCTACGACGGCCACGTCACGGCCGCCTCGGAATGGGATGGCCCGGCCGAACGCAAGCGCGTGCGCCCGGCTCTGCACGGCAGCTACGAGGAATTGCTGCACCAGGTCGGCCTGCCGCGTTACTACCTGAACCTGCGCGACGACACCCCGGTGCGCCGCCTGATGCTCGAACGCCGGCTGGAGCGCGCCATCGGCGTACTCTACCTGCCGCGCAGCGAGCGCCAGAGCCATTACTTCGACGCCCAGATGGCCCAGCAGTTCGACGCCATCATCCATATCGACCGCACCGACGCCCTGGTGCCGCTCGACGCCACCAGCGGCTGGCATTCGGGCGAACCGCCGGAGACGTATCCGGAAGGGATCTGAGCGCGGCGTCTCCCGTGCGCGCCAGCCTGGGCCGGCGCGCGTCCGTTCAGGCCTGCCGCGTCCCGCACTCCGTGCAGAATTTCGTGCCCGGCTGCAGCATCGTCGCGCAACTGGTGCAGGCGACCTGCTGCACCATCTTGAACCCGCATTCGGGGCAGAATTTGCCGCCATGGGTCTCGGCCCGGCACTGCGGGCAGACCAGCTGCATGTCCTCGTCGACGGCGTGACGCCCGCCGCGCACCTTGCCCTCGGCCGTGGCGCGCTCGGACGCGGCGGTTACCTCGCCGGCCGCGCGCGCCTGGGTGATCTTGACCTGGACATTCGGCGCGCAGTTGAAGCACAGGCCGTTCGCCGCATCGAAGCAGGTGCCGCACACATAATCGTGGCAATTGCCACAGCGATTGAAATACGCCTTGCCGGCGGCGATGGCCTCGGTGAATGCTGCGTCACGCGCGCTGTGCCACCCTGCCTCCGCCACCCCTGAGAGAACCCTCCCGGCATTGCCCAACATGCCGCCGAACATGCTGGCGCCCTTCTGCAGCCAACCCGAGGCCTGGGCGCTGCGGTAGGGCTTGAAATGGGTGCGCCAGCGGTCGCTGCAGCGTTCGCAATAGAACTCGAACTGGAATCCTGCGTCGACGCCTGTCGAATTGCTCAGGTCTCGCACATTGTTCGCAAATTGGATCTCGGCCATGGGTGGTTTGCCTGTGGATACACGAAAGCAGCGATTATATGTAGTTAGCAAAAAAACACCATGCAATCCGCATAGCGAACATCATCGCGTCGTGGATGTGCGACGCCAGGCCGCTTGCAACAATTTGCCAACAATAAACTGATCACTGCCAGGTTTTTTTATTGCCGGGTTTTGGTAGCATGCTCAAGTTTATTATCAGGCAAGGATGAGCCCATGAGTCAAACCACGCTGAACATCAACGGCAAGCGGCAGCAGGTCGATGTCGACGCCGACACCCCGCTGCTGTGGGCCCTGCGCGATACGCTCGGCCTGGTCGGCGCCAAGTACGGCTGCGGCGCCGGCCAGTGCGGCGCCTGCACCGTCCACATCGACGGCGTGCCGACCCGTTCCTGCCTGATACCCGTCTCGTCCCTGGGCAACCGGAAGATCGTCACCATCGAAGGCCTGGACAAGCACCACCAGCACCCGCTGCAGCAGGCCTGGCAGGAACTCGACGTGCCGCAGTGCGGCTACTGCCAGTCGGGCCAGATCATGAGCGCCTGCGCCTTGCTGAAGCAGCACCCGAAACCGACCGACGCCCAGATCGACGAGGCGATGGCCGGCAACCTGTGCCGCTGCGCCACCTACACCCGCATCCGCGCCGGTATCCACCGCGCCGCCGAGATCGCCGCCAACGGAAAGGGCAAGAAATGAGCGCCCCGGTTTCCGCTTCGCGCCGCCGCTTCCTGCGCACCGGCGCCATGGGCGCGGGCGCCCTCGTGATCGGCATGGGCGCCGGCGGCGCGCTCGCTGCGCCCGCCTCCACCCCGGCCGCCGCCGACGCCTTTACGCCTAACGTCTTCATCCGCATCGACCGCAAGGGCATCGTCACCCTGGTGTCGAAGCAGCCGGAAATCGGCCAGGGCATCAAGACCTCGCTGCCGATGGTCATTGCCGAAGAGCTGGAAATCGACTGGAAAGACGTGCGCATCGTCCAGGGCGACCTGAACCCGGCCTACGGCAGCCAGGGCGCCGGCGGCTCGACCTCGACTCCGACCAATTACGAAAACTTCCATCGCCTGGGGGCTGCCGCGCGCACCGTCCTGGTGCAGGCGGCGGCCCAGACCTGGGGCGTGCCGGTGTCCGAGTGCGGCGCGGCGCACGGCGCGGTCGTGCATGGCCCGTCGAAACGCAGGCTCGGCTACGGCGCCCTGGTCCCGCTGGCCGCCACCCTGCCGGTGCCGGACGCGGCCACGGTCCAGCTGAAGGATCCGGCGGCCTACAAGCTGCTGGGCACCCGCATCGGCGGCGTCGACAACGCCGCCATCGTCAGCGGCAAGCCGCTGTTCGGCATCGATATCCAGTTGCCGGGCATGCTGTACGCGGTCTACGTCAAGTGCCCGGTATTCGGCGGCAAGCCGGTGAGCGCCAACCTGGACGCGATCAAGGCCATGCCAGGCGTGAAGGACGCCTTCATCGTCGAGGGCACCGACAACCTGAACGGCTTGCGCCCCGGCGTGGCCGTCGTCGCCACCTCGACCTGGGCCGCCTTCAAGGCGCGCCGCGCGCTGGAGGTGAAGTGGGACGAAGGCGTCGGCGCAACGCACAGCTGGGCGGACTTCGCGGCCCAGGCCAAGGCTGCCGCGGGCAAGCCGGGCGCCACCACGCTGCGCAAGGACGGCGACGTGGCGCAGGCATTCGCCGGCGCCGCGAAAACAGTCGAAGCCAGCTACAGCTATCCCTTCATCTCGCACGCCAGCATGGAGCCGCAGAACTGCACCGCCTGGTTCAAGCAGGACGGCACGCTGGAGCTGTGGGCGCCGACCCAGAACCCGGGCGCGGGCCAGGCACTGGTCGCCTCGACCTTCGCCATCCCGAAGGAAAAGATCACCCTGCACATCATCCGCAGCGGCGGCGGCTTCGGCCGGCGCCTGAGTTCCGACTTCATCGTCGAAGCCACGGCGATTGCGCGGAAGGCCGGCGCGCCGGTGAAGCTGACCTGGACCCGCGAGGACGACCTGCAGCACGACCACTTCCGCCCGGGCGGCTTCCACCACCTGCGCGGCGCGGTCGACGCCAATGGCCGCCTGGTCGGCTGGCACAACCACTTCGTCACCTTCGCCAACCGCGTCGAGCGCGAGGGCAAGTCCATCCTGCAGCCGGGCAGCGGCGGCAGCCTGTCCGGCGACGAGTTCCCGGGCCGCTGGCTGGCCAACTGCCTGCTGGAACAAACCGCGCTCGAATGCCGCATCCCGATGGGACCGTGGCGCGCGCCGGGCAGCAGCGTGTTCTCCTGGGTCTTCCACAGCTTCATCGACGAGCTGGCCCACGCGGCCGGCCGCGATCCGGTCGAATTCCGCCTGGAACTGCTGGGCGACAAGGACATCGTGCCGGGCACGGGCGAGCGAGGGCAGCCTTACAGCGTTTCTCGCATGCGCAACGTGCTGAAAACTGTGGCCGAGAAGGCCGACTGGGGCAAGCGCAAGTTCGGGCCCGGCCAGGGCGCGGGCGTCGCCTTCCACTTCAGCCATCGCGGCTACGTGGCCGAGGTGGCCGAGGTGACGGTATCCAAGGAAGGCCAGTTGAAGGTCGACCGTGTCGTGGTCGTGAGCGACATCGGCGCCCAGATCGTCAACCTGAGCGGCGCCGAAAACCAGGTGCAGGGCTCGGTGATCGACGGCCTGTCGACGCTGATGTATCCGGCGCTGGACATCGACAAGGGCCGCGTCGTGCAAAGCAACTTCCACGACTACCCGCTGCTGCGCATGCCGGACACGCCCACGAAGATCGACATTCACTTCCTGAAGACGGATTACCCGGTGACGGGCCTGGGCGAACCGGTCCTGCCGCCGCTGGCGCCGGCCGTGTGCAATGCGATCTTTGCGGCGACCGGCAAGCGCGTGCGTGAGCTGCCGCTGAGCAAGACGGATCTGCGCTGGGGCTAAACGTAGCTGGCGAATCGTAGGGTGGGCGCCCCGTGCCCACGCGTGACGTCGGCGTCATGTTGGCTTCCATGAGGCGCCGCGTCTATTCATCGTTCACGCGTGGGCACGGAGTGCCCACCCTACGTCCCTGCGGCAAGCACTTCCTTACATCCCGCTGCGCCGGGCCGCCGCGTGCGCCGGATCGTTGTCCTTGGCACCGTGGTGCTCGAGGATCGCCGCGGCGCGCTCCAGCTGGGCGGCGTTCGCCGCGGTGACGGTGATGACGCACTTGCCGATCTCCAGCCCCGGCGTGTACACGTCCTTGTAGTCGGTGCCACCCTTCACCGCCGGCGAATCGCCGACCGTGAAATTCGCCTCGGACGGGCCGGCTTCGTCGCCGGTATGGCTGATCTCGATCCCGTTCGCGTCGAATCCCTCCGCCAGCAGCGCCTGGCGCGCGGCCTCGGCGTCTTCGACTTTTTCCACTACACGTACGATCTGGTTCATGGTCGCTCCAATGTTACGTTTAAAACAACCGTACCAGAAACGCCCCCATGACGGCGCTCAGTCGGGCGGGTCGTCGGGCACCACCGCCGTCACTTCGATCTCCACGCGCGCCCGGTCCTCCATCAGCGCCGCCACCTGCACCGCGCTCATGGCCGGGTAGTGGCGCCCGATCACCTCGCGGTAGGCCGCGCCCAGCGCCGCGCCGGCGCCGAGGTATTCGCGCTTGTCGAGCACGTACCAGGTCATGCGCACGATGTGCTGCGGCCCGGCGCCGGCCTCGGCCAGCACGGCGACGACGTTCGCCAGCGCCTGGCGCGTCTGGGCGACGAAGTCGTCGGACTGGAAGCGTCCTTCGGCATCCCAGCCGACCATGCCGCTGACGTGCACCTGCAAGCCGCGCGCGGCCACGCCGTTGGCGTAGCCCTTCGGACGCGGCCAGCCGGGCGGCTGCAACACCTGCATCAGCCCGCTCATGCCTGCTCCCGCGCCGCCTGGGCAGCGGCATGTTCGCCGAGCAGATCGCGCGCGATGATCAGCTGCTGCACTTCGCTGGCGCCCTCGTAGATGCGCAGCGCCCGGATCTCGCGGTAGAGCGTTTCCACCGGCTGGCCGCTGACCACGCCCAGGCCGCCGAACATCTGCAGCGCGGCGTCGATCACGGCTTGCGCGTTCTCGGTGGCGGTGAGCTTGGCCATGGCCGCCGCGCGCGTGACGCGCCGGCCCTGGTCGCGTTCCCAGGCGGCGCGGTAGGTCAGCAGGGCCGCGGCGTCGATGTTCGTGGCCATCCCGGCCAGCTTGGCCTGGGTGATCTGGAAGTCGGCCAGGGTCTTGCCGAACATGTGGCGCGACGCGGCCCGGTCCAGCGCCTCGTCCAGCGCACGGCGCGCGAAGCCGAGCGCGGCGGCGGCGACCGAGGTGCGGAACACGTCGAGCGTGGCCATCGCCACCTTGAAGCCCTGCCCGCCGGCGCCGATGCGGGCCGATGCCGGAATCCGGCAAGCATCGAAACGCAGGCGCGCCAGCGGATGCGGCGCGATCACCTCGATGCGCTCGGCGACGGTCAAGCCCGGCGTGTCGGCGTCGACGATGAAGGCCGAGATGCCGCGCGCGCCGTCGGCCTCGCCGCTGCGCGCGAAGACCACGTAGAAGTCGGCGATGCCGCCGTTCGAGATCCAGGTCTTCTCGCCGTCGAGCACATACGTGTCGCCCTCGAGCCGCGCGGCGCAGGCCATGGCCGCCACGTCCGAGCCGGCCTCGGGCTCGGACAGCGCAAAGGCGGCGATCGCCTCGCCTGCCGCCACCCGCGGCAGGTAGCGCAGCTTCTGCTCCTCGCTGCCGAACAGGGCGATGGCGCCGCTGCCCAGGCCCTGCATGGCAAAGGCGAAGTCGGCCAGGCCCGCGTGGCGCGCCAGGGTTTCGCGGATCAGACAGATGGCGCGGGTATCGATGGCGTCGTGCGCGCCGCCGTAGTCGCGTCCGCCGACCGCGTGGCGCAGCCAGCCTGCCGCGCCGAGCCGGGCGACCAGGTCGCGACAGGCGGCGTCGACGTCGGCCTCATGGTGCACGCCCAGGTTGCCCGACGCCCAGGCGTCGAGCTCGCGCGCCAGCGCGCCGTGGCGCGGTTCGAAAAACGGCCAGTCCAGGTAAGCGGTGTCGCGCATCTCAATCCCCTTCGAAGCGCGGCTTCTCGCGCGCGACGAACGCGTGATAGGCGCGGTGGAAATCGTTGGTCGCCATGCAGATCGCCTGAGCCTGGGCTTCGGCCTCGATGGCCTCGTCCACGCCCATGTTCCACTCCTGCTGCAGCATCTTCTTGGTCATGCCGTGGGCGAAGGTGGGGCCGGCCGCGAGCGCGGCGGCGAACGCTTGCGCCTCCGCCAGGAGCTCTTCCGGCGCGCACAGCCGTTTCAGGAAGCCCCAGCGCTCGGCTTCCTCGCCGCCCATGGCGCGCCCGGTGTAGAGCAGTTCGGCCGCCCTGCCCTGCCCGATCACGCGCGGCAGCAGCGCGCAGGCGCCCATGTCGCAACCGGCGAGGCCGACGCGGGTGAAGAGAAAAGCGGTCTTGCTGCGCGCGGTGCCGTAGCGGATGTCCGAGCCCAGGGCCAGCATGGCGCCGGCGCCGGCGCAGACGCCGTCGATCGCGGCGACGATCGGCTGCGGGCAGGCGCGCATCGCCTTCACCACGTCCCCGGTCAGGCGGGTGAAGGCCAGCAGGCCGGGCATGTCGAGCCGGGTCAAGGGCCCGATGATCTCGTGCACGTCGCCGCCCGAGCAGAAATTCTCGCCGCTGCCGGCCAGCACCACGGCCTGGACGTCGTCGGCGCGCGCAAACGCGCGGAACAGCTCGCGCAGCTCGGCATAGGAATCGAAGGTCAGCGGGTTCTTGCGCTCGGGACGGTTCAGGGTCAGCGTGGCGACGCCGTTCTCGACCTCGAACAGGAAATGCTGGGCCGGATAGCCGGCCAGGCTGCCGCGGTGGCCAGGGAGCGCGTGCGGCTCTCCCTTCAGGTATCGCATGGTGTACTCCAGGTTGGCATTCAAAGGTCGGTGGGCGGCGCAACCCGCGGCGCCAGGGCCGCAGCCTGCTGGCGTTCCCGCTCCAGGTTGCGTTCGAGCTGGGCCTTGCCGGCGCGGTACTGCCTGGGCCAGGCGGCGCCGGTGTAGCCGATGCGCGCGGCCTCGGTCAGGGTCCAGGCCGGATTGACCAGGTGCGGGCGCGCCACCGCGCACAGGTCGGCCCGGCCCGAGGCGATGATGCCGTTGGCGTGGTCGGCTTCATAGATGGCGCCCACCGCGATGGCCGGGATGTGCGCCTCGTTGCGGATGCGGTCGGCGAACGGCGCCTGGTACATGCGCCCGTACTGCGGGCTTTCGTCGCGGCTGACCTGGCCCGAAGAGCAGTCGATCATGTCGGCGCCGGCGTCGCGGAACAGCCGGGCGACGATCACCGCGTCGTCCGGCGTCAGGCCGCCCGGAGTCCAGTCGTGGGCCGAGATGCGCACGCTGATCGGCAGCTGGCGCGGCCATACCGCGCGCAGCGCCGCGAACACCTCGAGCGGGAAGCGGCAGCGGTTCTCGATGCTGCCGCCGTAGTCGTCCTGGCGGCGGTTGGTCAGCGGCGAGATGAAGCTCGACAGCAGGTAGCCGTGGGCGCAGTGCAGTTCGAGCCAGTCGAAGCCGGCCTCGCGCGCCGCCATCGCCGCGCGCACGAAGTCGGCGCGGATGCGCACCATGTCGATCCGGCTGGCCTCGCGCGCCCATTGCGAGACGCCGGCGATGTACTGCTGGTGCGAGGCCGCCACCAGCGGCCAGTTGCCCGACTCGAGCGGCAGGTCGATGCCGTCCCAGGCACGGCGGGTCGAGCCCTTGGCGCCGGCGTGCCCCAACTGCACGCCGATCTTCGCGTCGCTGTTGGCGTGCACGAAATCGACGATGCGGCGCCAGGCCAGCGTGTGCACCGGCGAATACAGGCCCGGGCAGCCGGGCGTGATGCGGGCGTCGGCCGAGACGCAGGTCATCTCGGCCATCACCAGGGCCGCGCCGCCGAGGGCGCGCGCGCCCAGGTGCATCAGGTGGTAGTCGCCCACCGTGCCGTCGACGGCCGAGTACTGCGCCATCGGCGAGACGACGATGCGGTTCTTCAGCGTCACCCCGCGCACCCGCCAGGGCGTGAACATCGGCGGAGGCGCCGGTTGGGAAACAGGCAGGGTCACCCCGGCCTGGACGCAGGCGCGTTCGGCCAGCCAGCGCTCGAAGCCGGCGACGTAGGCCGGGTCGCGCAGGCGCAGGTTCTCGTGCGAGAGGCGCTGGCTGCGGGTGAGCAGCGAATACGCGAACTGTTCGGCCTCCATGGCGCTATAGCGCTCGACGTTCTCGAACCACTCCATCGAGTTGCGCGCGGCGCTTTGCAGTTTCAGCACCTCGAGCGAGCGCGCCTCGCGGTAGCCGGCCAGCACCTCCGGCAGCTCGGCGACCCCGCGCCCGGCGCAGCGGCGCGCCAGCTCGATCGCGTCCTCCAGCGCCAGCTTGGTGCCGGAGCCGATCGAGAAGTGGGCGCTGTGGGCGGCGTCGCCGATCAGGACCAGCGGGACGCGGCGGCCGTCGACCTCTTCCCAGTGCACCCACTCGCGGCAGACGATGCGCGGAAAGCGCGTCCACATGCTCGATCCGCGCACGTGGCCGGAGGCCGCCATCAAGCGGTGGCCGTCGAGGTGGCGCGCGAACAGGCGCTCGCAGAAGGCCAGCGTGTCCTCGCCCCCGAGGTCTTCCAGCCCGCTGGCGCGCCATACCTCGTCCGGCGTCTCGACGATGAAGGTCGAGGTCTCGCCGTCGTACTGGTAGGCGTGCGCCTGGAACCAGCCGTGCGGCGTATGCTCGAACGCGAACGTGAAGGCGTCGAACTTCTTCGTGGTGCCCAGCCACACGAAGCGGCAGTGGCGCTGCTCGACCTGCGGCTGGTAGGCGGCGGCGTGGCGCGTGCGGATGCGGCTGTGGATGCCGTCGGCGGCCAGCACCAGGTCGGCGCGGTGGCGCCGCGCCAGCTCCAGTTCGTCCACGACCGGGCTGTCGAACAGCAGCCGCACCCCAAGCTCCTCGCAGCGCGCCTGCAGGATCGCCAGCAGGCGCTTGCGCGCGATGCCGCAGAACCCGTGGCCGCCGGAGACGACCGTGCGGTCCCTAAAATGGATGGCGATGTCGTCCCAGTGATTGAAGGCATTCAGGATGGCGCGGGCGGTGGGCGGATCGGCCGCCTCCAGGTTGCCCAGCGTCTGGTCCGAGAACACCACGCCCCAGCCGAAGGTATCCATGCGGCTGTTGCGTTCGACCACCGTCACCTCGTGCGCAGGATCGTCCTGCTTGAGCAGCAGTGCGGCATACAGGCCGGCCGGTCCCCCTCCCACGCACACGATGTTCATTGCGGCTCCGGTTGTCTTTTCTACAGCATATTAGATGAGCAAATAGTTTAGATGTCAAATACTTCCGCCGCGATCCGGGATGCCATAGCCGGCGCAATACGAGGTGCAATACGAGGTGCAAGACAAGGTGCAAGACAAGGGCCGGAACGGCCGCCATACAGGAGGCGCCACAGGGTGTTTACCTGGCAGTTCGATTGGCTGTCGTGCGGGCCTCAGAATTTAGTACAATCAGGAAATTGTTGTGCACGGCCGACACACCTGAGACACATTTGCAACCGATAACCACCTCGATAAAAACGATGAAGATCTCACAACGGATTGCCAATTCACGGCCGCTGGCGACGACCGCCATGCACGGCCGCGTCGAAACCATGCGTAACGAGGGTCGGGAAGTGATCGACTTCTCGATCGCGATCTCCCACTTCCCCGCGCCGCCCACCGTGCTCGACGCGGTCGGGGCCGCGCTGGAACAGGTCCGCACCATGCCCTACACCAGCGTGGTCGGCGCGCAGGGCGTGCGCGAGCGCCTGTGCGCCAAGCTGCGCAAGGAAAACGGCCTCGAGGCCCGCGCCGACGAAGTCATCGTCACCAACGGCGCCAAGCAGGCCCTGTACGAGGCACTGTACGCGATGAGCGACCCGGGCGACAGCGTGCTGATCTTCAAGCCCCACTGGCCGGCCTACGTCGCCACCTGCCAGCTGCTGGGCCTGCGCCCGTTGCTGGTCGACCTGCCCGACGAGATCACGCCCGAGGTCCTCGCCACGTACGAGCAGGCCCGGATCGTCATCATCAACAACCCGCACAACCCGACCGGCAAGGTGTATACCCGCGCCGAGCTGGAACACATCCGCGATTGGATCGCGGCGACCGGCGCCCAGGTGATCGTCGACGAAAGCTACGAGCACCTCTCCTTCGGCCCCGTCCATACCAGCTTCGCCGCCCTGTGCGACTGGCGCGCGCTGGGCGTGGTGACCATCTTCTCGGCCTCCCAGAGCTATGCCATGATGGGCTGGCGCGTCGGCTTCGCCCTGGCGCCCGCGCCCCTGGTCGGCGCCATGCAGACCCTGCAGGGCCCGATCACGGCCGCCGCCTCGCACCTGTCCCAGGTCGCCACCGTGGCCGCGTTCGACGCGGGCGTGCAGCGGCACATGATCGACGACTACCGCGAGCGCCGCGACATGGTGGTGCGCCGCTTCGCCGAAGTGCCGTGGATCGTCATGGACAGCCCCGACTCCGGCCCCTACCTGTGGGGCGACGTGCGCGCCCTCACCCATGACACGGTGGCCTTCGCGGAAGCCCTGATCGAGGAGGAGAAGGTCGCGATCATGCCGGGCGACGCGCTCGGCGTGCCGGGCTACATCCGCATCGGCTACATCTCCGACGACGTCGCCACGCTGATGGAAGGCGTGCGCCGCGTGATCGCCTTCGGCGACAGGTTCGCGGCGCGACAATGAACCGGCCTGGCCTATTCCGCCTCAACAGCCTGCGCAGCAGGCTGATGCTGCTGGTCGCGCTGGCGATCCTGCCCCTGGCCGTGATGACCATCGTCGGCGGCATCCGCGAGCGCGAGCAGGCGGTCGAGGCTTCCGAGGAAAACCTGCGGCGCCTGACCAACCTGGCCGCCGCCAACGAGGCCCAATCGATCGAGCGAGCGCGCCAGATCCTGGTCGACCTGGCCAGCGTGCCCGACCTGCTCGGTCCGACCAGCGGCTGCAATGCCCTGCTGGCGGACGTGCTCGACCGTAACGAAGGCTACGTCAACTTCGGCCTGATCCAGCTGAACGGCGAAGTCAGCTGCAGCGCGGTGCCGATGCTGCACCCGGTGAACCTGGGCGACCGCAGCCACTTCAAGCGCGCCATCGCCGAGCGCCGCTTCATCGCCGGCGACTACGTGTTCGGCCGCGTGATCCGGCGCCACACCATCAACCTCACCTATCCCGTAATCGACCGCAGCGGCACCGTGGTCGCCGTGGTGTTCGCGGCGATGGACCTGGCCGGCCTGGACACCTTCGTCAACGACATCAACCTGCCGCCCGGCTCGGTGCTGGTGACGACCGACGCCAACGGCACCATCATCTCGCGCCGCCCCGATCCCGAGCGCTGGTTCGGCACCCGGGTGTCGGGCCGCATGCGCGACGCGATGCACGGCGCCGGCCGGCGCGCGCTGGTGATCCGCGACGACGACGGCGTCGAGCGCCTGCACACCTTCGCCCGCGTGGGCGGACCGGCCCTCACCGACTACACGGTGACGATCGGGATTCCGACCGAGACCGTGACCGCCGGCGCGCGCCGCGCCCAGCTGATGTCGCTGGTCGGCCTGCTTGCCACCACCATGCTGGCGCTGCTGGCCGCCTGGCTCGCCGGCGACGTGCTGATCGTGCAGCGCGTGCGCAAACTGAAGGACACCGCCACCCGCATCGCCGCCGGCGACCTCGACGCCCGCTCGGGCATCGCCTACGAGCGCGAGGAGATCGGCCAGCTGGCCGAGGCGCTGGACGAAATGGCGGCCACGCTGCAGAAGAAGGAAGCGGCGCGCAGCCTGGCCGAGCGCGAGCTGCGCGCGGCCGACCAGCGCAAGGACGAGTTCCTGGCGATGCTGGCGCACGAGCTGCGCAACCCGCTGGCGCCGATCAGCACCGGCGCGCACCTGCTGAAATTGCTCCATTCCGACAACGCCCAGATCACCCAGACCTGCGCCATCATCGCGCGCCAGGTCGAGCACATGACCGGCCTGGTCGACGACCTGCTCGACGTCTCGCGCGTCACCCGCGGCCTGGTCTCGCTGTCGACCCAGGTGCTGGACCTGCGCAAGGTGGTGGACGACGCCGCCGAGCAGATCCGGCCCCTGATCTCGACCCGCCGCCACACGGTGGTGCTCGACCTGCCGCACGAGGCGGCCAGCGTCAAGGGCGACCACAAGCGCCTGGTCCAGGTGGTGGCCAACCTGCTGAACAACGCGAACAAGTACACCCCCGAGGGCGGCCGCATCGAATTGCGCCTGGCCCAGGACGGCCCCGACTACGTGCTCACCGTGCTGGACGACGGTATCGGCATGGAGCCGCAGCTCGTCGCCCGCGTGTTCGACCTGTTCACCCAGGCCGAGCGCACGCCGGACCGTTCGCAGGGCGGCCTGGGCCTGGGCCTGGCGCTGGCCAAGAGCCTGGTCGAGCTGCACGGCGGCACCGTCAGGGCCGAGAGCGCGGGGCTGGGCAAGGGCAGCACCTTCACCGTGCGCCTGCCGCGCCACACCCAGGAAATGCCACTAACCGTGGCCCAGACCCGCGGCCATGCCAAGACCGCGGCGCCGCTCAAGGTGCTGCTGGTGGACGACAACCTGGACGCCGTCCATACCCTGCAGCTGTTCCTCGGCGCGGCCGGCCACACCGTGGAAATCGCCTACTGCGGCGCCGACGCGGTCGACGTGGCGCGCGTGTTCTCGCCCGACGTCTGCCTGCTCGACATCGGCCTGCCCGACTTCGACGGCAACGAACTGGCGCGCCGCCTGCGCCGCCTGCCGCAGTCGACCGGGGCCACCCTGATCGCGATGACCGGCTACGGCCGCCAGCAGGACCGCGACGCGGCGCAGGCGGCCGGGTTCGACCACTACATGGTCAAGCCCGTCAATACGGTCGAGCTGTCCGACCTGCTGGCCGAGGCGGCGGCCCAGCACCAGCCGCGCTAGCCGGCGCAGGGTTTTTCCCTGCCCGGCCGGTGCGCGTATGCGTCGCGCGCTGCATGGCAGACCGACAATGCCGTATCATCGAGCCTCGACAACATGGGAGATTCGATGGATTCGGTAGGTGTGGTGCTGGCGATGCTGCTGGCGGTAATCGGTAGCGGCTACCTGGTGCGCATGCTGCCTTTCGGGGTGCCGCTGCCGCTGGTGCAGATCGGCCTGGGCGCCGTGATCTCGGGCGTGTTCGGGCACGGCGTGACCCTCGACCCGGAAATCTTCTTCCTGCTGTTCCTGCCGCCGCTGCTGTTCCTGGACGGCTGGCGCATCCCCAAGGTCGGCCTGTTCCGCGACAAGGGGACCATCCTCGAACTGGCCCTGGGCCTGGTGGTGTTCACCGTGGTCGGCGCCGGCTTCCTGATCCACTGGCTGGTACCGGCCATTCCGCTGGCGGTCGCCTTCGCCCTGGCCGCCATCGTGGCGCCGACCGATCCGGTGGCCGTCTCGGCCATCACCGCGCGCATCCACGTGCCGCACCGCCTGATGCACATCCTCGAAGGCGAATCGCTGCTGAACGACGCCAGCGGCCTGGTGTGCTTCCGTTTCGCGGTGGCCGCCGCGATGACCGGCGCCTTTTCCCTGGCCTCGGCCTCGGTCACCTTCCTGTGGGTGGCGCTGGCCGGCATCGCCTGCGGCGTGGCGATCACGGTCGCGGTCTCGTTCGTGCAGCGCGTGGTCGGCCAGCGCTTCGGCGAAGAACCCGGCTCGCCGATCCTGGTCAACCTGCTGCTGCCCTTCGGCGCCTACCTCGCCGCCGAGCACCTGGAGGCCTCGGGCATCCTGGCGGCGGTGGCGGCCGGCGTCACGATGAGCTACGTCGAACTGTCCGGCCGCGCGCTGGCCACCACCCGCATCCGCCGCACCGTGGTCTGGGACACGGTGCAGTTCTCGCTGAACGGCGTGATGTTCGTGCTGCTGGGCGAGCAGCTGCCCGAGATCATCGAGCGCGCCCTGCGCTACGCCGGCCCAGAAGCGGCCCTGACCCCGTGGACGCTGTTCGGCATCGCCCTCCTGATCAGCCTGGCGCTGATCCTGCTGCGCCTGGTCTGGGTCTGGGTCTCGCTGCGCCTGACCCTGCTCAACGCCCGCCTGCAGGGCCAGAAAGTGTACAAGCCGAACTTCCGCCTGGTGCTGGCCACCTCGCTGGCCGGCGTGCGCGGCGCCATCACCATGGCCGGCGTGCTGACGCTGCCGCTGGCCCTGCCCAGCGGCGCGGCCTTCCCGGCGCGCGACCTGGTGATTTTCTTCGCCAGCGCGGTGATCATCGTCTCCCTGGTCGTCGCCAGCGTCGGCCTGCCGCGCGTGCTGCGCGGGCTCGAAGTACCGGAGGAAACCACGGAAGCCGCCCAGGAAGACCTGGCGCGCCACAACGCGGCGATCGCGGCGATCGCGGCCATCGAGCGCGTCGGCCACACCCACCTGGGCGAGAGCGAGAATGCCGACATCCACGCCAGCGCGGTCGACCACGTGCGCGGCGTGTACGAGCACCGGCTGGGCGGCACGACCGGGGCGAGCGAACCGTCGCGCATCCGGATTGCGGAGCAGGCCGAGCGGGAATACCGGCTGGCGGCGCTGCAGGCGGAGCGCCAGGCGATCCTCGAGCTGACGCATCAGCGCAAGGTGTCGGACGATATTGCGCGGAAGTTGTTGAGGGAGATAGATCTGGTGGAAGCGCGGTATCGGTGATCGACGCCGCGATGAAAGCCGGGGTCCTGTTCGCATGGCGGGACTGGCCCGATGTGCGTCGCCCCGGCTGGGATACCGGCCTGCGGCAAGCCGGTTGAGGCTGTCCCGCTTTCAGTTCGCCGGGACAACGCCGGTCAGGCTCGCCGCTGCGATCACATCAAGGGCAATACGCCAGCACCGTGAAGCAGTTGAGTTCTTCGAAACGGCGGCAGGACAGGCTGTCGCCTGCTTCGCACGACTCTTTCCAGGATGCGCAAAGGCCGCAGTCGGGTTTGATTGCCCAGGAATTCATGGAAAAGCCCAGCCCCAGGCCGACGCCGAGCACGCACAACGCTTTTTTCAAACTGATCATGACACTTTCCCCTATGTTTTTTTGATTAAAAACGACGAAAGACCAGATACGTGACGAGCCGCGTGATCAGCCATCCGCATGGAATGGAAACAGCTCATTTTGCGGGCTCAGCGATGAGTGTATAGACAAATCTTCCGAATCTGCAATGGGGAGGTCCCAAAAACCCTTGGCGCATAAGCTTGCCGTAGCGGCATGATGGGGACCCGACCAGCGTCTGCGTTATGTCCCGTACAGTGCGCCGATGGCGGAAGCGTAATATCGATCCGCACGTACTACTTCGGACCGGTATCCACGATGAGCACAGACCAAGCCGCAGAGAACATCCTTCCCCTGGCCGACCCGCCCGCCGCCGCCAAGGCCGCCGGCCTGCGCTACGTCACCGACAGCAAGCCGGGTATCCGGCGCGACAAGGACGGCGACGGCTTTCGCTACCTCGACGCCAAGGGCGAGCCGGTCGAGGACGAGGCCACGCTCAAGCGCATCAAGGCGCTCGCCATCCCGCCGGCCTGGCAGGAGGTCTGGATCTGCGCCCAGGCCAACGGCCACCTGCAGGCGACCGGGCGCGACGCCAGGGGACGCAAGCAGTACCGCTACCACGCCAAGTGGCGCAACGTGCGCGACGAGGTGAAATACGAGCGCATGATCAACTTCGGCAAGGCCCTGCCCCAGATCCGCGCCGAGGTCGACCGCGCGCTGAAGCTGCCCGGCCTGCCGCGCGAAAAGGTGCTGGCTACCATCGTCTACCTGCTGGAGGCGACGATGATGCGCGTCGGTAACGAGGAATACGCGCGCACGAATAAATCCTTCGGCATCACCACCCTGCGCAACCGCCACGTGAAGGTCGACGGCAGCGACGTCGAGTTTCGTTTCCGCGGCAAGAGCGGGGTCTACCACAAGATCCACGTGCACGACCGGCGCCTGGCGCGCATCATCCGCAGTTCGCGCGATTTGCCCGGCCAGGAACTGTTCCAGTACGTCGACGAGGACGGCGAAACCCACAGCATCGATTCGAGCGACGTCAACGACTACCTGCGCACCATCACCGGCGAGGACTACACGGCCAAGGACTTTCGCACCTGGTCGGGCACGGTGCTGGCCGCCATGGCACTGCAGGAATTCGAGAAGTTCGATTCCGAGACCCAGGCCAAGAAGAACATCGTGCGCGCCATCGAGTCGGTCGCGGAAAAGCTCGGAAACACGCCCTCGGTCTGCCGCAAGTGCTACGTGCACCCGGCCGTGCTCGACGCCTACCTCGAAGGCAGCGCGCTCGAAGCCCTGCGCGAGCGCACCGAGCAGCAACTGAGCGAGGACCTGCACACCTTGCAGCCCGAGGAGGCGGCGGTGCTGGCGATGCTGCAGCAGCGCCTCGCGCGCGAACAGGAAAACCCGACGCCGCCCGCGCGCAGCCAGCGCAAGCTGCGCAAGGCGGCCTGACCCGATCATCGAACACTCCTCGAAAGGAATGCCATGACCGACCAGGCAAGCACGCCAGACTTCAAGCAAGGCCGATTCACGATCGAACAGGTGGCCGCGTTCGGACACCAGGTGACCGGGGTCTCGGTCTCGGAGGACAAGCGCATCTTCGTCAACTTCCCGCGCTGGACCGAGGACACGGCGGTGTCGGTGGCCGAACTGCTGCCGGACGGCGGCTTGAAGCCGTATCCCGACGAGGAGTGGAACGCCTGGCGCAACGCGAAGAAGGACGACATCTCGCCCGAAGACCATTGGGTCTGCGTGCAGAGCGTGGTGGCCGACGGGCGCGGCAGCCTGTGGGTGCTGGACCCGGCCGCGCCGGCGCAAAGCCATTTGGTCTCGGGCGGCGCCAAGCTGGTCCAGGTCGACCTGGCGAGCGACAAGGCGGTGCGCACCATCGCCTTCGATGAAGACGCGGCGCCGCAAGGCTCCTACCTGAACGACGTGCGCTTCGCGCCGGACGGCCGCCATGCCTACATCACCGATTCGGGCGTGGTCGGCGCCATTCTGGTGGTCGACCTCGGCAGCGGCAAGGCCGTGCGCGTGCTCGACGGCGATCCATCGACCCAGATGAAGAAGGGCTTGAACGTGAAGGTGGACGGCAAGGAACTGCGCCGCCCGGACGGACGCGGGGTCGAGTTCTCGGCCGACGGCATCGAACTCTCGGGCGATGGCAAGTACCTGTACTGGCAGGCAATCAAGGGCGACACCCTGTACCGCATTCCCACGAAGGTGCTGATCGGTGCCGGCATGCGCGGCGAGGACGTGTCAAGCAGCGTCGAGCCCTACGGCCTGAACGAAGTGGCGGACGGCGTCCTGATCCCGCGCGGGACCAACGTCATGCTGCTCACCTCGGTCGAAGTCGATGCGGTGCGGGCGCGCGACCTCGACGCGGGCGCGCAGGCCCCGATCCGCACGCTGGTGCAGGACAAGCGCCTGCGCTGGCCCGACACCTTCTCCCAGGGCCCGGACGGCACGGTGTACGTGACCACCTCGCACATCCAGGACTCGAGCTTCTTCAAGCCCGACGCCCCGGCGGCGCTGCCGACCCAGCTCTGGAAGCTGAAGCCGGGCGGCGCCTGAAGGTCGACCGCCAGGCTTGCAGCCGGACGTCAGCGGATCAGGTAGGTCGTCACCTTCCAGCTGCCGTCCGGCAGGCGCATCGGCACCACGGTTTCCGTCATGCCGGCGCGGTTGGCGAAGTCGGTGGCGTACTGGATCACGACGTACTCGCCGTCGGGCACGCCCGGCAGGCTCTTGGTGAAGGTGGCCGAGGTCTGCTTGCGCGACTTGACGGCGCCGAGCGGCGCGCGCGCCTGGGTGCCGATTTGGTTCCAGGTGTCGCGCGTGATCGCGGACTGCATCACGGGCGCGCCCTGGTCCCAGGCCTCGGCGGTCTTGCCCGCGTCCATCACGGCCAGCCAGCGCGTGGCCGCTTCAGTGGCGGGGGCGACCTGCGGCGCTTCCTGGGCGTGCAGGACGGGCGCCGCGAGGGCGGCGGCGGAAAACACGAATGCGGCGATGGCTTTCAAGACGATCTCCTTGTGGATGATGGCGTGGCGGCTGGCGCCGCTTTTGCAGTAAATGCAAGACCGGAGCATACCAGATGCCGCGCCCCGCCTGCCGCGCTCGAATCAGTAGCGCGGCGGCTGCATGCCCTGGTACTCGTGCACAGCCTCGCGGTACTGGCGCGACTCCTTCACCCGGTTCATGTAGCGGATCGGCCGGCGCGCCTTGCGCTCGATGACGTAGCCGCTCAGGGTGCCGCGCGCGCCGCACTGGGCGCGGCAGGTGGCCAGGCCGGCGGCGTCGCGGTCGTCGAGGACGATGCGGCCCGGCGTGACGTTGACGCGCAGGGTGCACGGCGTCTCGCCCGCCACCGGCGCCTGCTGCTGGCGGTAGACGAAGTTTTCGCCCTCGCGCTGGGCGATGCCCCAGACGCCGCACATGTGGCCGTTGGCGAATTCGAGGTGGGCGCGCAGGTAGACGTGGTCGGCGTCCTCGCGCACGATCTCGACGACGTCCTCGGCCAGGTAGCGTTCGGCCGGACGGTCGGGACCGGCGTTGATGGCGTTCATGAAGCGGCGCTTGTAGACGCCCTCGATGTCGGCGGCCGGGTCGTCGGAGGCGAGCGCCGGCAGCGCCAGTGCCGACAGCAGGACCAGGACCGCCCTGGCGGGCAGCGTGAAGTTAGCTTGAATACCGATTTTCATCTCGTTGGTGGAGGCTCGCGCCGGGCTCCCGGCTAGGCTCTAGTATAACCGCTGGACGGCGCGGGGACCGCGCGCCAGCCCGGCAGGCCGCCGCTCCCGCCGTCCGCCTGCGGGCCCGCCACGGCGGCAGCGAAGCGGCAACCTGGCGCGACGTACTCGGCGTGCCGCTGCGCCGGCGCCGGGGCGCGGTCGCGCGCCAGTGCTGCCCGATGAGGAAGGCGCCGCCGACCATGCTTGACGCTGGCTCGACGCATGCCGCAACTCGGCATGGCAATGAACGCACAAGGTAGCGGCGACAGCGCATTCTTGTTGCTGCGCGCAACGATCCGCCAGCGCCGACCGAAGACTCAGGACCGCCCGGCCTTGTGCTCGGGGTGGTTGAACACCTGGCGCAGGTAGGCCAGGAAGGTCTCGTCGGTGCACTGCGACTTGCCCGGCGTGTCGGACAGCTTGGCAACCGGCTGGCCGTTGCAACGCACCAGCTTCATGACGATGTTCAGGGCTTGATAAGGGGTGTCGTTGGTGAGCTGGGTGCCGATGCCGAAACCGAGCATGACGCGGTCGGCGAAGTGGCGGTACAGGGCCAGCGCCTTCGGCACCGTCAGCGCGTCGGAGAACACCAGGCGCTTGGTGCGTGCGTCGATGCGCAGCTTGGCGTAGTGCGCCAGCGCCTTTTCGCCCCACTCGAAGGGGTCGCCCGAATCGTGGCGCAGGCCGTCGATTAGGGTAACCCCTGTATTTCGTATAGTCACAGTACACCAGCTTTGCATGACGGCATCCTGAAGCATTAGGGTAACTCAGTAAGGTTGTATCTCGACATTCTACATCGATTGCTCGGCCGACCTTCGAGCAACTGTCGGCTAGCTCCGGGAGGCCACCGATGTGCCCGGCGTTTTCGACGTCACATGCGCTCGGTGTTCGTGATTTCGCATTCGCCTCGGCCTGTAGCCACAGCGAGAGCGCGCTTCGAACGATAAAGGAGCATGTAGCTGTCTCGACGCTTCCAGATGCCCTCGCCGTGCCTTCATACAGGCCTATAGGCCTTCCATGGTTCCCATGCGCGTCACTTAGTAATTTACTGAATGCTCCGATTACTATAGCAAAAACTCGTAACATGTTGATTTTTAACGATATTTCTCACGATAGTCGTTGACCTAGGGGCAGCCGGATAGTATTGTTGAGCTTCTTAAAACTGGGAAAATGGAAGCGACTAAGTTTGCTCAATCAATGAGGGCAATCGGATAACGCGCTTGTCTGCACACTTCGCTCGCTTCAAGACGTTTAGCTGAGTTGTCGGTTGGCACGAAGCACTTGCTCATCTCGATAAGCACATTTTGTGCCTATCGGCTGCCCCGTCGAGCTTTACGCGAACGGGACCACCAAGAAGACCTAATTTGCTAGGTCGCTAAAAAGTCTCTGGAATCAATCTTACGTAACTTTCACATATCGCGGACCTCCGAATTCTCGAGTAATACGTCCCTTCGCGAGATGAAGGTTGGGGCACCCTGTGCCACCAAAAGTTAAAAATTCTGTGATTATCATCTTCGCCGTTAATT
>NZ_DAMCPG010000020.1:0-269 GCF_032106685.1 Massilia sp. | reverse complement strand
GTTAATTTAGCCATATTGTACCTAGATTAGTCTTTAACTGTACACCCCAACCGTAAATATGGCATTTTATCTAGTTTACCCGGATAAAGAACGCTTAACAGCAGAAGGTTTCGGCAAAGTAGCGGACATCCCAATAGTTTTCGATAGCAACTGGTCTTACCAAGTTATTCCGTCGCTATATCTTCGCGAGCGAGCGCTATGTGATTACCGACCGAGAAATGCCAAGATGTCCATTACGGAAATGACAGAGCGAAGTAACCAAGTGTTTG
>NZ_DAMCPG010000019.1:0-86418 GCF_032106685.1 Massilia sp. | reverse complement strand
ACGGCGACGCCATCACCGGCCTGTACGACAGCATCCTCGCCCATGACGGCAAGGACGCCGAGCAGAAGGGTAGTTATTCGACCCACGACATCCGCGCCGCCTACATCGAGCGCATCGTCGGCGACGTCAAGGTGGCGCGCCCGATCAAGATCGCGGTCGATTGCGGCAACGGCGTGGCCGGCGCCTTCGCGGGCGACCTGTACCGCGGCATGGGCTGCGAAGTCGTCGAGCTGTTCTGCGAGGTCGACGGCCACTTCCCGAACCACCACCCGGACCCGGCGCACCCGGAGAACCTGCAGGACCTGATCCGCGCGCTGCAAACCACCGACGCCGAGATCGGCCTGGCCTTCGACGGCGACGGCGACCGCCTCGGCATCGTCACCAAGGATGGCCAGATCATCTATCCGGACCGCCAGATGATGCTGTTCGCCGCCGACGTCCTGGAACGCAACCCGGGCGCCGAGATCCTGTACGACGTCAAGTGCACGCGCCACCTCGCCCCATGGATCGCGCAGCACGGCGGCCGCCCGTTGATGTACAAGACCGGCCACTCGCTGGTCAAGGCCAAGCTGAAGGAAACCGGCGCCCCGCTGGGCGGCGAGATGAGCGGCCACATCTTCTTCAAGGACCGCTGGTACGGCTTCGACGACGGCCTGTACTCGGGCGCGCGCATGCTCGAGCTGCTGACCCGCCACGCCGATCCCTCGCGCGTCCTGAACGCGCTGCCGATCGCCACCAGCACCCCGGAACTGCACCTGCACCTGAAGGAAGGCGAGAACTTCGCGCTGATCGACAAGCTGCGCAGCGACGCCACCTTCCCGACCTCGGAAAAGATCAACGACATCGACGGCCTGCGCGTCGAGTACGCCGACGGCTTCGGCCTGGCGCGCTCGTCGAACACCACGCCGGTGGTGGTGCTGCGTTTCGAGGGCGAGAGTCCGGAGGCGCTGGCGCGCATCCAGGGCG
This sequence comes from Massilia sp., assembly GCF_032106685.1. Taxonomy (GTDB): domain Bacteria; phylum Pseudomonadota; class Gammaproteobacteria; order Burkholderiales; family Burkholderiaceae_D; genus Telluria. The sequence goes on along the minus strand of NZ_DAMCPG010000019.1, from coordinate 85,452 downwards.
AGTTCCGCAACGTGATCCTGGCCGCCAAACCGGACGCCCAACTGCCGTTCTGAAGCGAGAGTCATTAGTGAAGATCCTGCTGGTGCGGGTGTCGTCCCTGGGCGACGTCCTGCACAACCTGCCGATGGTGGCCGATATCCTGCGCCACCATCCAGACGCCACCATCGACTGGGTGGTCGAGGAAGGCTACGTCAGCCTGGTGCGCCTCAACCCGCATGTGCGGAAAATCATCCCGTTCGCGCTGCGGCGCTGGCGCAAGGGCCTGGGCAAGCCGGAGAACCGCGCCGAGATCCGTTCCTTCTTCCGCACCCTGCGCGAGGAGGAATACGACGTGGTGTTCGATACCCAGGGCTTGCTCAAGACCGGGCTCATCATGGGCGCCGCGCGGGTCAAACCCGGCGGACGCAAGGTCGGCCTGGCCAACGGCAGCGAGGGCTCGGGCTACGAAGGCATTTCGCGCTTCTTCCATACCGAGAGCATCCCGCTCGATCCGCGCACCCACGCGGTGGCGCGCGGGCGCCTGGTCGCGGGCGCGGCGCTCGGCTACGCTGTCGATACGCCGCCCGAATTCGGCCTGCCGGCGCCCGAGGCGTCGCAGCGTCCCGAGTGGCTGCCGCGCGAGGACTACGCCGTGTTCTTCCACGGCACCGCGCGCGACGCCAAGAAGTGGGCGCCCGAGAACTGGATCGCGCTGGGCCGCGCGCTGGCGCCGATGCCGGTGCTGCTGCCCTGGGGTTCGGACAAGGAAAAACAGGAAGCCGAAGCGCTCGCGGCCGGACTGCCGAACGCGCGCGTGCTGCCGAAGCTGTCGATGATGGATGCGGTCACGCTGGCCCAGCAGGCCGGCCTTGCGGTCGGCGTCGATACCGGCCTGACCCACATCGCCGCGGCCTTCTACCGGCCGACGGTGGAGATCTATGCCGACTCGCCGAAGTGGAAGACCGAGGGCAACTGGTCGCCGCGCATCGTGAACCTGGGCGAGAAGGGCGCGCCGCCGTCCAGCGCCGAGGTGATCGCCGCCGCGCGCAGCCTGCTGGCGACCGTATGAACCGTCGCCTGTACTCCTTGCTGTGGTGGCTGGCGCTGCCGCTGGTGCTGGCGCGCCTGTGGTGGCGCGGGCGCAAGGAGCCGGGCTACCGACGATATTGGGGGGAGCGCCTGGGCTTGTATGGCGCGCGCCTGCCCGAACGCCGGACTTTCATGGTGCACGCGGTATCGGTCGGCGAAACGCGCGCCGCCGAGCCGCTGGTGGAAGCGCTGCTGGCGCGCTGGCCCGATTGCCGCGTCCTGCTGACCCACATGACTCCCACCGGCCGCGCCACCGGCCGCGCCTTGTTCGGCAAGCACGGCGAACGCGTCGTGCAATCGTATCTTCCCTACGACACGGGTTTGCTGGTGCGGCGCTTCCTGACGCACTTCGCGCCGCGCGTGTGCATCCTGATGGAGACCGAAGTCTGGCCGAACCTGATCGCCGGCTGCGCGCGGCAAGGCGTGCCGGTGGCCCTGGTCAATGCGCGCCTGTCCGAGCGCTCGCTGCGGCGCGGCCGGCGCTTCGGCGGCATCATGATGGACGCCGCGCGCGCGATGTCGGTGGTGGCGGCGCAGACCGAGCTCGATGCCGTGCGCATCCGCTCGCTGGGCGCGCCGCACGTGGCCGTCACCGGCAGCATTAAGTTCGACGTGGTGCCGCCGCAGGCGGCGCTGGAGACCGGCGCCCGGCTGCGTGCGCAGATGCAGGCACGCCCGGTCTTCCTGTGCGCCAGCACGCGCGACGGCGAGGAGGCCTTGATCCTCGACGCCTGGCAGCGCCGGGCGGACAAGCCGGCCGACGCGCTGCTGGCGATCGTGCCGCGCCATCCGCAACGCTTCGATGAAGTGGCGCAGATGGCGCACGCCCGCGGCCTGTCGCTGCAGCGGCGTTCGCAGTTGGGCGACGCCCAGGTCGACGCCCAGGTGCTGCTAGGCGATTCGATGGGCGAGATGTTCGCCTATTACGCCGCCTGCGACTGCGCCTTCATCGGCGGCAGCCTGCTGCCCCTGGGCGGGCAGAACCTGATCGAGGCCTGCGCCCTGGGCAAGCCCGTGCTGGTGGGCGAACACACCTTCAATTTCCTCGATGCGAGCGAAGAAGCGGTCGCGGCCGGCGGCGCGCTGCGCGTGGCCGACGCCGACGCCCTGGTGGCGCAGGCGCTGCGCCTGCTGGAGAACGCGGACGCGCGCGCCGCGATGGGCGCGCAGGCGGCGGCCTTTGCCGGCCGCCACCGCGGCGCGACCCTGCGCACTGTTGAACTCTTGCAACGGATTATCCCCTAGGTTTTGTTACCATTGCTTTTTGAGCTCGGTAGACAAAAAGGGGATGCGCATGTTGTCGTCTAATCACCCGGAACGGCCGCGCAGCGCACGACCGATGGCCATGATGGCCCATCAACCTGCCGATGGCACGGAAGACGGTTATTACGGCGCTGCCGCAGGTAGTCCGGTATCGCCATCCAGTCCCGCCGGTTCGGTCTTATGCGACCTGCATTTCTTTGTCCGCTACACGCTGCGCGAGTACATCGGCTTCATGTGGCAGCATGGCGGCTTCCTGATCCGCCGCCGGCGCGTGCGCTGGCCCGCCAGCCTGTACCTGCGCATCAAGAGCACCGCCAGCGCCGCGCTGCACTTCGTGCTGCTCGGACGCGGCAAGCGCACCTATGAATTCACCATCGACCAGCACGGCATCGTGCGCACCAGCGGTGGCGTTACGCTGATCGACTGGGCCGACGTGACGGCGGTGCGCACCTACTCGCGCGGCTTCATGATGGTCCTGAAGCGCGGCACCCTGCCGATTCCCTACCGCTGCCTGAACGAGACGCAGCAGGGGGCGATGCGCGTGCTGGCGGCGACGCGGCGCGAGAATGCGCTGAGGTAGGATGTGGCGCGGTGTCGGTTCATGACGCCGCGGGTTCGAAAACGTCCACGCAACGTTCCTTCGTTACAGTAGCCGTATGACGCGTAGGGTGGACGGGTCCCCCGTCCACGCGTTCAGGCAGCGCTCGAATCGCCCGAGCGCTTCGAAGATCAGTCAGTAAACAACACCGGCATCTCATGCGACCGGCGCCGCAGTTCCAGCCGCGCGCCGTCGTAATCCGCATACACCGACCCGACCACCGCCCAGAAGCGCGGGCTGTGGTTCATTTCGCGCAGGTGCGCCAGTTCGTGCACCACCACGTAGTCGACCAGGGCCAGCGGATAGTGGATCAGGCGCCAGCTCAGGCGGATGTTGCCGGCCACCGTGCACGAGCCCCAGCGCGAACCGGCCGAGGACAGCGTCATCGAGCGGTAATGCACGTCCAGGCGCGGCGCATACAGGTCGAGGCGCTCGGTGAACAGGCGCTTGGCCTCGGCCTGGAACCACAGCTTGACGCGTTCCTTCAGCTGCCCTTCCGACAGGCCCGCCACGACGCCGACCCGCAGTTCGCGCGATTCGGAATCGAACACGCAGTGGCTGCGCACCGCCGTCTCGAGGCGCAAGGTGATCTCGCCGCCCAGGAAGGGCAGGCGCGTGCCGTCCTCCCAGCGCAGCGGCTCGCGCTGCGCGTGGCGGGCACGCCGCTCTCCGCGTTCGTGCAGCTTGGTCAGGATCCAGCGCTGCTTGGCGCGGATCGCTTCCTCGATCGCGGGCTGGGTCGCACGGCGCGGCGCCGTCACGTGCAGGCCCTCGTCGTCGATCATGAAGCCGATCGAGCGGCGCGAGGAGCGCTTCATTTCGTAGTCCACCGCGTACTGGCCCAGCACGATGCGCTTCAGGGGCGGATCGTCGGGCGTGCGCGGCGGGGAGGGCAGGGTGATGCGGGGCGGGCTGGGCGGCGCCTTAAAGAGAGGCTGCGGAGGCGGCGCGGGCCTTTCGGCCGGCGCCGCGGCCGCCTTCTTCATGGAGTCTTCCAGTAAGGCTTGTGCGAACAGGTCTAGCTGGGGCCCGTTGATCTTGGGGGAGTTCATGCTGTGCTGCGATGGAGAGGCTGTGATCAGGGCGCCAACTTCGTTCAGCCATCGGTGTAGACGTGGGGCGAAATGACGCGCATTTCTGATTCTATCCAATTTTCGACCTCTTGCATCAGGCTGTCGGGAGTGTGGTGTTGTGGCGATATCGGTTTGCCAATCGATACCGTCACCAGGCCCGGTCGTTTGATGAACGAATTCTTGGGCCAGCATTCTCCTGAATTATGCGCGATCGGAACGACCACGGCATTGGTTTCAATCGCCAAACGTGTGCCGCCGCTCTTGTACTTTCCCTTTTTTCCAACAGGGATGCGCGTCCCCTCGGGGAACATGATGATCCACTGGCCGTCGGCCAGGCGCCGCTTGCCGTGCCGGACCACGTGGGCGAAGGCGTTCTTGCCTTCCTTGCGGTCGATCGGGATCATGCGCAGCAGCGCCATCGCCCAGCCGAAGAAGGGGATGTAGAGGATCTCTTTCTTGAAGACGAAGACGAGCGGGCGCGTGAGGTTCGGCAGCAGGAAGATGGTCTCCCAGGCCGATTGGTGCTTCGACAGGATCACCGCCGGTCCGTCCGGCAGGTTCTCGTAGCCCTTGAACTGGTAGCGGATGCCGCAAATGACCTTCGCGCACCAGATGATGAAGACGTTCCAGCGCGAGGTCACCCAGAAGCGCTTGTTGTAGGGCAGGGGCGCGGCCAGGAAGCAGACACAGGCCCAGACCACGGTGGCGAGCACCATCACGATCGTAAACAGCAGGGAACGCAAAAACAGGACGGTGGTACGCAAGAACGTGGTCTCCTTCGGAGTCAGGTGGATCGGGTGGATCAGGTGGATGAGGTCGGCGCGGGCGTTTTCAGGAAGGCCGTAACCATCGCGGCCAGGTCCGGGAACACCTGGGTGCCGGGCGGCAGGCCGCCAGTCTGGTGGGTCTTTTCGCCCTTCCCGGTCAGGACCAGGTAGGGCACGCAGCCTTTGACGTAGCCGGCCTGCAAATCGCGCAGCGAGTCGCCGACGGTGGGCACGCCCTTCAGGCTGACCTTGAAGCGCTTGCTGATCTCCTCGAACATGCCGGCCTTCGGCTTCCTGCAGTCGCAGTTGTCGCTGGCCGCGTGCGGGCAGAAGAACACCGCGTCGATGTCGGCGCCGACCTGCTGGGCGGCGTTGTGCATCTTCTGGTGGATCGCGTTCAGGGTCGTCATGTCGAACAGTTCGCGCGCGATGCCGGACTGGTTCGAGGCGATGATGACGCGGTAGCCCGCCTGGTTCAGGCGGGCGATCGCCTCGAGCGAGCCGGGGATCGGCACCCATTCGGCCGGGCTCTTGATGAAGTCCGGCGAGTCGTGGTTGATGACCCCGTCGCGGTCGAGGATGATCAGCTTCATGATGCTTCCTTATGCCGCCAGCTTGGAGATGTCGGCGACGCGGTTCATCATGCCGTGCAGGCTCGAGAGCAGGGCCAGGCGGTTGTTACGCAGCGCCAGGTCGTCGGCCATCACCATCACGTCGTTGAAGAAGGCGTCGACTTCTTCCTTCATCAGCGCCAGGGTCTTCAGGGCCCCGGTGAAGTCGCTGTTGGCGAACGCACTGTCGACGCTCGATTCCAGGCTTTGCATCTTCGCGGCCAGCGCGCTTTCCGCCGGCTCGACCAGCAGTTCGGCCTTGATGGCGGCGTCCTGCGGCATCGCTTCCTCGTTCTTCTTGAGGATGTTGGTGATGCGCTTGTTGGCCGCGGCCAGCGAGGCGGACTCCGGCAGGGCGGCAAAGGCCTGCACCGCTTCCAGGCGCTGCACCACGTCGTCGACGCGGTCCGGATTCTGGGCCAGTACGGCTTCGACTTCGTTCGGCGTGAAGCCGCGCTCGCGCAGCATGCCGCGCAGGCGGTCGAGCATGAAGACGGTGACTTCCGCGCGCGGGTCTTTGAACGCGGCCTGGCCTTCGAACACGGCGGCGGCATCAGCCAGCAGTTCCGAGATCGACAGCGGCAGGCGCTTCTCGACCAGCATGCGCATCACGCCCAGGGCGTGGCGGCGCAGCGCGAACGGGTCCTTCTCGCCGGTCGGCTGCAGGCCGATGGCCCAGATGCCGACCAGGGTTTCGAGCTTGTCGGCCAAAGCGACCACGAGGCCGGTGTTGGTCGAGGGCAGGGCGTCGCCGGCGAAGCGCGGCTGGTAGTGCTCGGAGGCGGCCAGCGCCACTTCCTCGTGCTCGCCGTCGTGGCGGGCGTAATAGGTGCCCATGATGCCTTGCAGCTCCGGGAACTCGCCGACCATGTCGGTCAGCAGGTCGGCCTTGGCCAGCATGGCGCCGCGTTCGGCCAGCGCTACGTCGTAGCCGAGGCGCTTGGCGATGGCGCCGGCCAGGCGCATGACGCGCTGCGAGCGCTCGGCCTGGGTGCCCAGCTTGTTGTGGTAGACCACGTTGGCCAGGAAGGGCAGGCGCGACTCCAGGGTCTTCTTCTTGTCCTGCTCGAAGAAGAACTTGGCGTCCGACAGGCGCGGGCGCACCACGCGCTCGTTGCCGCCGACGATGGCCGACGGGTCATCGGTCGCCAGGTTCGAGACGATCAGGAAGCGCGAGCGCAGCTTGCCATTGGCATCGGTCAGCGCGAAGTACTTCTGGTTGGTTTGCATCGTCAGGATCAGGCATTCCTGCGGCACGGCCAGGAATTCTTCCTCGAAGCGGCACTCGTAGACCACCGGCCATTCGACCAGGGCCGCCACTTCGTCGAGCAGCGACTCGGGCATCAGGACCAGGTCGGCGCCGGCTTTTGCCAGCAGCTGCGCGCGGATGCTTTCCTTGCGCGCTTCGGCACTGGAGAGCACCTTGCCTTCGTTTTCCAGCACGGCCGCGTAGTTGTCGGCGTGGTCGACCGTGATTGGACCGCCGTGCGACAGGAAGCGGTGGCCCATGGTCTGGCGGCCGGCCTCAAGGCCGAGCAGCGACAACGGCAGGACCTGTTCGCCGTGCAGCGCCAGCAGCAGGTGCACCGGGCGCACGAAGTGCACGGTGTCGCCGCTTGGCCGCTGGTAGCTCATGACCTTCGGGATCGGCAGCTTGGCGACCGTTTCGGCCAGCACGTCCTGCAGGCCGTCCGCGAGCGCGCTGCCGGCGGCGGTGTAGGTGTGGAAGAAGGATTCGGCCTTGCCGTCCTGGGCGCGTTCGAGGTCGCCGATTTGCAGGTCGGGGAAGCCCAGCGCGGCCAGCTTCTTGGCCAGCGGCGCGCTCGGGTTGCCGTCCTTGTCCAGCGCGACCGAGACCGGCAGCACTTTTTCGCGGATCTGCTTGTCGGGCGAGGTGGCGCGGACATTGGTGATGGAGACGGCCAGGCGGCGCGGCGTGGCGTAGGGGGTGACGACGCTGTCGGCTTCCAGGAAGTCGCGCGCCTTCAGGCCGTTGGCGATGCCGTTGGCGAACGCGGCGCCGAGTTTCACGAGCGCCTTCGGCGGCAGTTCTTCGGTCTGGATTTCGACGAGGAGAGTTTGATTCATGGTCTGTTCTTGTCTGTTCCTGGGGCTTTAGGCGGCGGCTTTCTCGGCCTTGGGCAGCATCGGGAAGCCGAGCTTCTCGCGCGAGTCGTAATAGGCCTGGGCCACCAGGCGCGACAGGGTGCGCACGCGGCCGATGTAGGCGGCGCGCTCGGTCACGGAAATGGCGCCGCGCGCGTCGAGCATGTTGAAGCTGTGCGACGCCTTCATGATCTGCTCGTAGGCCGGCAGGGTCAGTTCCAGCTCGATCAGGCGCTTGGCTTCGGACTCGTGGTTGGCGAAGGCCTGGAACAGCAGTTCGGTGTTGGCGTGCTCGAAGTTGTAGGTCGACTGCTCGACTTCGTTCTGGTGGAACACGTCGCCGTAGGACAGCGTTTTGCGAATGCCGTTTTCTTCCCACTCGGTCCAGACCAGGTCGTAGACGTTTTCCACGCCCTGCAGGTACATCGCCAGGCGTTCGATGCCGTAGGTGATCTCGCCCAGCACCGGCTTGCAGTCGAGGCCGCCCACTTGCTGGAAATAGGTGAACTGGGTCACTTCCATGCCGTTCAGCCAGACTTCCCAACCCAGGCCCCAGGCGCCCAGGGTCGGGCTTTCCCAGTCGTCCTCGACGAAGCGCACGTCGTTCTTCTTGAGGTCCAGGCCCAGCGCCTCGAGCGAACCGAGGTAGAGGTCGAGGATGTTCTCAGGCGCCGGCTTCAGGACCACCTGGTACTGGTAGTAGTGCTGCAGGCGGTTCGGGTTCTCGCCGTAGCGGCCATCCTTCGGACGGCGCGACGGTTGCACGTAGGCGGCGCGCCAGGGCTCGGGGCCGATCGCGCGCAGGAAAGTGCCGGTGTGGAAGGTGCCGGCGCCCACTTCCATGTCATAGGGCTGGAGCAGGGCGCAACCTTGCTTGTCCCAATAGGTCTGCAAGGTCAGGATGATTTGTTGGAATGTGAGCATCTTGAATGGGTGGCGCGGCGCTGGGCCGCGAACACGGTAAGTTTGCCAAATGACCAATTCTAGCGGGTTTTCCCGGCCCTCTGGGACCGGATTGAACGCAACTATGCGAGATTGGCCGTTTTCTTGCGGTAATTTCGGCCGGCCAGCCAGGCCCCGGCCAGCGCCAGTGCGCCGAGCAGCAGGAAGCCCAGGTTGCCGAAGCGGATATAGGGCGTCATGCCGGTCGTGCCGCGCACGGTCGCCGTCAACATGCCTTCGGTATAGAAGGGCAGCAGGTGGGTGACCTGGCCGCGGTGGTCGATCACGGCGGTGGCGCCGTCGTTGGTCGAGCGCAGCATCGGGCGGCCGGTCTCGAGCGTGCGCATGCGCGAGATCTGCAGGTGCTGGGGCACCGCGCTCGACTGTCCGTACCAGGACAGGTTCGACATGTTCAGCAGCATCGTTGCCGGACGCGGCGCGGCGCGCAGCTGGTAGGCGATCTCTTCGCCGAACACGTCCTCGTAGCAGATGTTCGGCAGCACCAACTGGTCTTTCACCGCGAACGGCGCCTGCAGGTCCTTGCCGCGGGTGGCGTCGTTCAGCGGGATGTTCATCATGTCGGTGAACCAGCGGAAACCGGGCGGGATGAATTCGCCGAAGGGCACCAGGTGGGCCTTGTCGTAGCGGTAGGGCTGGGCCTGCTCGGTGGGCGCGACCGTCACCACGCTGTTGGCGTACTGCGAGGGGCCGTCGAGCAGCGGCATGCCCAGGGCCAGGGTGCTGCCGCTGGCGCCGGCGAAGCGCTGCAGGCTCGCGAGGTAGCCCGGGTCGATCTGGTGGCGGAACACGGGGATCGCGGTTTCCGGCGTGGCGATCAGGTCGGCCGGGCTGGCCGTGATCATGCCGTGGTAGCGCTCCAGGATGTTCGAGAGGAAGGCGTAGTCGAACTTGCGATCCTGCGGAATATTCCCCTGCAGCAGGCGCACGGTCAGCGGCGCGCCCGTCACGTGCGTCCATTCGATGGTGCGCAGGCCGGCCCCGGCCAGCAGCACGGCGGCGAACAGGCCGAGCGCCGGCAGGCGCACGCGCTGGGTCAGCAACACCAGGCAGGAAGCGCAGACGGAGACCAGCACGCCGATCCCGTAGACGCCGATCAGCGGCGCATAGCCTGCCAGCGGCGAGACGTCATGGGCATAACCCGACACCGCCCAGGGAAAACCGGTGAACACCCAGCCGCGCATCCATTCCGACACGCCCCAGCTGACGGGCAGCACCAGCAGCAGGAAGGCCGGCACCGGCAGCGCCCAGCGCCGGCGCAGCCAGGCCGAGACGCCGGTGGCGAAGGCGCCGAACAGGCCCATGTAGAGACCCAGCAGGACCACGCCGAGCACGCCAAGGACCGCCGGCAGGTGCGCGAAGCGGGTCATCATGGTGTACAGCCAGTACATGGCGCCGACCGACCAGCCGAAGCCGAAGGCCCAGCCGAGCAGGGTGGCGCGTTTCACCGAGCTGCCGAGGCCAACCTGGTAGAACAGGTAGGCCAGCAGCAGGAACTGCAGCGGCCACCAGCCGAAGGGCTCGAAGGAGAACAGGGAGGCGCCGCCGGCGAGGGCGGCGGCCACCAGCGCGGCCGCGGACGGCCGCGTGCCGCGCGCGGCGGCGCTGGCTGCCGGATCGCCGGCGGCGGGGTTGGAACGGCGACGCAACAGCATCAGTCGTCGTCGTTGTCGTGCAGCGAATGCGGCAGTTTCTCGACCAGCAGCACGTGGATCTGGCGCGCGTCGGCGCGCAGCACCTCGAATTGCAGGTTGCCCAAGGTGAATTCCTCACCCTTGTGCGGCATGCGCCCGAGGTGGCTGGCGACGAAGCCGCCGATGGTGTCGGCTTCGTCCTCGGGCAGGTCGACGCCGATCTCTTCGTTGAACTGCTCGATCTCGGTCAGCGCCTTGACGCGCCAGCGCGGGCCATGCTGGCCCTCCTTGATCGACAGGACGTTGTCCTCTTCCTCGTCGAAGTCGTACTCGTCCTCGATGTCGCCGACGATCTGCTCGAGCACGTCCTCGATGGTGATCAGGCCGGCCACGCCGCTGTACTCGTCGACGACGATCGCCATGTGGTTGTGGTTGGCGCGGAAGTCGCGCAGCAGCACGTTCAGGCGCTTCGATTCCGGGATGAAGATCGCCGGGCGCAGCATGGCGCGCACGTCGAACGATTCCTCGGCGTAATAGCGCAGCAGGTCCTTGGCCAGCAGGATGCCGACTACCTTGTCGCGCTCGCCTTCGATGGCGGGGAAACGCGAGTGCTGGGTTTCCAGCACGATCGGCAACCATTCCTCTATCGGCTTGGTGATGTCGATCACGTCCATTTGCGAACGCGGCACCATGATGTCGCGCGCCGACAGGTCGGAAACCTGGAACACGCCTTCGATCATCGACAGGGCGTCGGCGTCGATCAGGTTGCGCTCGTGTGCTTCGTGCAGCACTTCGAGCAGCTCGGTGCGATTTTCTGGCTCAGGGGAGATGAGTGCGGTCAGTCTTTCGAAAAGCGACCGGTGGGGTTTGGCGTCCGATCGGACGTCACTGGGATACTCGGGCATAGTTGGCGTGAAGCCGTTGTTGCGATGGGCGTAAGCATACACCAAAAGCGCGCACACCCGATCTTTACAGAGGCGTGCGCGACCGGGGCGCGCTGCGACGCGGCGCACAAAAATGGCATATAGTAATTAGCTAGAACGCAAAAGGAGCGCCCATGCCTGCCCTCACCATCAACGGCAATACCACCACCCTCGACGTCCCCGACGACATGCCCCTGCTGTGGGCGCTGCGCGACGTCGCCGGCCTGACCGGCACCAAGTTCGGCTGCGGCGTCGCCATGTGCGGCGCCTGCACCGTCCACCTCGACGGCCAGCCGATCCGGTCCTGCGTCACCCCGGTCGCCGCCGCCGTCGGCAAGAAGATCGTCACGATCGAGGCGATCGGCAACGACCCGGTCGGCGCCAAGGTCCAGGATGCCTGGCGCCAGATCGACGTGGTGCAGTGCGGCTATTGCCAGTCGGGCCAGATCATGTCGGCCACGGCGCTGCTGCAATCCACGCCGACACCCAGCGACAGCGACATCGACAATGCCATGGCCGGCAACATCTGCCGCTGCGGCACCTATGGGCGCATCCGCAAGGCGATCAAGATCGCCGCCAGCAAATAAGAAAGAACGCACATGAGCCAAGTCAAAGAAGAACACCGCGTTTCGCCCTCGCGCCGCCGCTTCATGCAAATTGGCGCGACCGCCGGCGGTGGCTTGCTGTTCGGTTTCTCGCTGTTCGGCTGCAGCAAAGAGGATAGCCGCAAGGAGCCGCCGTCCGAGCAGGCCGTCGGCCAGGCATCGACCGAACATTCCGACACCGCGCCGGGCCTGGCGCGCGACGCCTTCATCCGCATCGACCGCAACGGCCTCGTCACCCTGATCATCCACAAGGTCGAGATGGGGCAGGGCACCTTTACCTCGATGCCGATGCTGCTGGCCGAGGAGCTGGGCGCCGACCTGTCGAAGGTCAAGCTGGAGCAGGCGCCGGCGAATAACGAACTCTACGCCGACCCCTTGCTGGGCGGCCAGGTCACCGGCGGCTCGACCTCGGTGCGCGGCGCCTGGAAGCCGCTGCGCGAGGCCGGCGCAATGGTGCGCAGCGTGCTGGTCTCGGCCGCGGCCAAGCAGTGGGACGTCGATACCGCCGACCTGCAGGTGGTGGCCGGCAGCGTGCGCCACCAGGCCTCGGGCCGCTCGGCCCACTTCGGCGAGCTGGTCGACGCGGCCTCGAAGATGGAGCTGCCGAAGAACGTCAAGCTGAAGGACCCGGAGCAGTTCGTCCTGATCGGCAAGGCGATGAAGCGCCTGGATTCGCCGGCGAAGGTGAACGGCACGGCGCAATTCGGCATCGATGCGCGCCTGCCGAACATGGGCATCGCCGCCGTGGCCGCGTCGCCCGTGACCGGCGGCAAGCTGGTGGCGGTGGACGAGCAGAAGGCGATGGCGGTCAAGGGCGTGCGCCAGGTGCTGCGCCTGGAAGGCGCGGTGGCGGTCGTGGCCGACCACTTCTGGGCGGCGAAGCAGGGCCTCGCTGCGGCTGCGCCGCGCTTCGACGACGGCCCCAACGCGAAGGTCAGCCTGGACGGCATCGTCGCCGACATGATGAAGGTCTCGCAGGGCGAGGGCGCGGTGGCGCGCAAGGTCGGCGACGCCCTCAAGGCGCTCGAGGAAAAGGGCGGACGCAGGATCGACGCCGTCTACGAGCTGCCGTTCCTGGCGCACGCGACCATGGAGCCGATCAACTGCACGGTCGACCTGCGCGCCGATGGCTGCGACCTCTGGGTCGGCACCCAGGTGCCGGCGCTGGCGCAGGGCGCGGCGGCCAAGACGGCCGGCCTGCCGGTCGAGAAGGTCAAGGTCCACAACCATTACATCGGCGGCGGTTTCGGGCGCCGTCTCGAGGTCGACTACGTGATCCAGGCGGTCGCCTTCGCCAAGCTGGCCAAGGGCCCGGTGAAGTTCATCTGGACCCGCGAGGAAGACATCCAGCACGACATGTACCGTCCCTATTACGTGGACCGCCTGTCGGCGCGCCTGGACGACAAGGGCCGCCCAGCGGCCTGGTTCCACCGCGTGACCGGCTCCTCGATCATGGCGCGCTTCGCGCCGCCGGCGGTGAAGGACGGCGTCGATCCGGACGCGGTCGAGGGCGCGGCCGACCTGCAGTACGCGATTCCGGCCATGCGCGTCGAATACGTGCGCCACGAACCGCCGGGCGTGCCGACCGCCTTCTGGCGCGGCGTGGGGCCGACCCACAACGTGTTCGTGGTCGAGAGCTTCATCGACGAGCTGGCCCAGGCGGCCAAGCAGGACCCGGTGGTGTTCCGCCGCGTGCTGCTGGAAAAATCGCCGCGCACCCTGGGCGTGCTGAACCTGGCGGCCGAGAAGGCGGGCTGGGGCAAGCCCCTGGCGCCGATCGCGGGCCGCAAGGTCGGGCGCGGGATCTCGACCCAGTTCGCCTTCGGCAGCTACATGGCGCAGGTGGCGGAAGTATCGGTCGGCCCGGATGGCGACGTGCAGGTGCACCGCGTGGTCTGCGCGGTCGATTGCGGCCAGGCGGTCAACCCGGACGGCATCATCGCCCAGATGGAAGGCGGCATCGTGTTCGGCGCCTCGGCGGCGCTGTGGAACGAGATCACGCTGGCCAACGGACGCGTGCAGCAGACGAACTTCGGCGACTACCGCATGATGCGCATCAACGAGGCGCCGGTGGTGGAGGTCCACATCGTCAACAGCCGCGACGAACCGGGCGGGATCGGCGAGCCGGGCACGGCGGGCATCGCGCCGGCCTTGACCAATGCGGTGTTCGCGGCGACCGGCAAGCGGATTCGCAAGCTGCCGATCGGGGAGCAGCTGAAGGCGTAGGGTTGGTTTTGTAGTTAGCAGGGTGGGCTCAGGAGCCCACGCGGTCTCATCGCTTGCAGGTCGGAGACGCCGATTTTGTAGGGTGGACACCTGTGTCCACGCTGTCTCATCGCTTGCATCACGGAGACGCCAGCGTTCACGACGCTGCCGCGTGAATGCGCTGCATGGCGACCGGTGAGACAGCGTGGGCACTAGTGCCCACCCTACGAAACCCAATGCGTTGGATTGCTAACGGTAAATCCGCGTGGGCACGGGTGCCCACCCTACTGTCAGCTCTCCGCGTACGGATCCGGATACCCCAGCGCTTCCATGATGTCGCGCTCGAGCTGTTCCATCTCCTCGGCTTCCTCGTCGTGCTCGTGGTCGTAGGTTCGTAGGGTGGGCTCTCGAGCCCACGCGGTCTCATCGTTCGAGTGAAGATGGCGCCTGAAATCGTAGGGTGGACACCTGTGTCCACGCTGTCTCATCGCTTGCATCACGGAGACGCCAGCGTTCACGACGCTGCCGCGTGAATGCGCTGCATGGCGACCGGTGAGACAGCGTGGGCACTAGTGCCCACCCTACGAAACCCAATGCGTTGGATTGCTAACGGTAAATCCGCGTGGGCACGGGTGCCCACCCTACTGTCAGCTCTCCGCGTACGGATCCGGATACCCCAGCACTTCCATGATGTCGCGCTCGAGCTGTTCCATTTCCTCGGCTTCCTCGTCGTGCTCGTGGTCGTAGCCCTGGGCGTGCAGCACGCCGTGCACGACCAGGTGGGCCGCGTGTTCCTCGAGCGTCTTCTTCTGCTCGTCGGCTTCGCGCTGCAGGACGTCGGTGCACAGCACGATGTCGGCCTGCACCGGTTCGTCGTCGGCCAGTTCCTCGCCCTCGTTGTAGGCGAAGGTCAGCACGTTGGTGGCGTAGTCCTTGCCGCGGTAGTCGCGGTTCAGGGTCTGGCCTTCGGCGGCGTCGACGAAGCGGATCGCCAATTCGGCCGGGCCCAGCAGGGCAGGGCGCACCCAGCGTTCCACCATCTCGGGGGGGATGGCGGTTTCCAGGCGCGCGTCCGGGTACTGGACGTCGAGTTCGAGCTTATGATTTTTTTCTTGCATTGCGGGCAGTGGTAGGTTTCGCCAACGCGCCCATTTCCTGGACTTCGCTGGCCTTGTCGTAAGCATCGACGATGCGCGCCACCAGCGGGTGGCGCACCACGTCGGCGCTGGAGAATTGGGTAAAAGCGATGCCGCGCACGTCCTTCAGCACGTGCATCGCGTCGACCAGGCCGCTGCGCTGGGTCTTGTGCAGGTCGACCTGGGTCACGTCGCCGGTGACGACGGCCTTGCTGCCGAAACCGATACGCGTGAGAAACATCTTCATCTGCTCGACCGTCGTGTTCTGGGCTTCGTCCAGGATCACGAAGGCGTGGTTCAGCGTGCGCCCGCGCATGTAGGCCAGCGGCGCGATCTCGATGACCTGCTTCTCGAACAGCTTCTGGGTGCGGTCGAAGCCGAGCAGGTCGTACAGCGCGTCGTACAGCGGGCGCAGGTAGGGGTCGACCTTCTGGCTCATGTCGCCGGGCAGGAAGCCGAGGCGCTCGCCGGCTTCCACCGCCGGACGGGTCAGGATGATGCGCTTGACGGCGTCGCGTTCGAGCGCGTCGACCGCGCAGGCCACGGCCAGGTAGGTCTTGCCGGTGCCGGCCGGGCCGATGCCGAAGCTGATGTCGTGCTCGAGCACGGCGCGCAGGTACTGGATCTGGTGCGGCGTGCGCCCGCGCAGGTCGCTGCGGCGGGTCTTGAGCGTGGGGCTGACGAGTTCGGGATTCTCTTCCCCTTCCTCGTCGTCGGCCTCGTCTTCCTGCTCGGCCGGCGCGGCGCCCTCGATCTTCGGCTTCAGCCCGGCGCGCTGTTCGACCAGGGCCAGCTGCACTTCCTCGATCGGCACGACCTTGTTCGCCACCGCGTAGAAACGTTCGAGCAGTTCGACCGCGCGCTCGGCGTTGGCGCCGCTGACGATGAACTTCTCGCCGCGGCGGAAGATGGTCACGTCCAGCGCTGCGGAGATCTGGCGCAGGTTTTCGTCGAGCGGACCGCACAGGTGGGCGAGCCGCGTGTTATCGAGCGGCTCGGGGATGAAGTACGAAGGCTGGGTGGGCGTATGTGTTTTCAACTGGCTTTGGCAATCGTATCGGTGCTGGCGACGAGTTCGCCGCGCAGGGAATAATCCAGGCTCTCGGTGACGCGCACGTCGACCAGCTGGCCGACCAGCGCAGCGCCGGAGGCGCCCGGGGCGAAAATGACCACACGGTTGCTTTCGGTGCGGCCCTGCAGTTCGTTCGGGTCTTTCTTGGACGGTCCCTCGACCAGGATGCGCTGGACCGTGCCGACCATCGCCGCGCTGAACTTGCGGGTGTTGGCGTCGATCAGGGCTTGCAGGCGCTGCAGGCGCGCCAGCTTGACCTCGTGCGGGGTGTCGTCTTCCAGGTTGGCGGCCGGGGTGCCCGGGCGCTTGCTGAAGATGAAGCTGAAACTGTTGTCGAAGCCGACGTCTTCCACCAGCTTCATCATGGCTTCGAAATCGGCATCGGTTTCGCCGGGGAAGCCGACGATGAAGTCCGAGGAAATCGCGATGTCCGGACGTACCGCCTTGATGCGGCGGATGATCGACTTGTATTCGAGGCCCGTGTAGCCGCGTTTCATGGCCTGCAGGATGCGGTCGGAGCCGTGCTGCACCGGCAGGTAGAGGTGGTTCACCAGTTGCGGGATCTTCGCATAGGCATCGATCAGGCGCTGGGTGAATTCCTTCGGGTGGCTGGTCACGAAGCGCAGGCGCTCGATGCCGGGGATGTCGGCGATGTATTCGAGCAGCAAGGCGAAGTCGGCGACTTCTCCACCTTCCATGGCGCCGCGGTAGGCGTTCACGTTCTGGCCCAGCAACATGATTTCCTTGACGCCTTGCGCGGCCAGGCCGGCGACTTCGGTCAGCACGTCCTCGAAGCGGCGCGAGACTTCCTCGCCGCGGGTATAGGGAACGACGCAGTAGCTGCAGTACTTGCTGCAGCCTTCCATGATCGAGACGTAGGCGACGGCCCCTTCGACCTTGGCCGGAGGCAGGTGGTCGAACTTCTCGATTTCCGGGAAGCTGATGTCGACCTGGGCGGCGCCGCTGCTGCGGCGCTCGCGGATCATCTGCGGCAGGCGGTGCAGGGTCTGGGGCCCGAACACCATGTCGACGTGCGGCGCGCGCTTGACGATGGCTTCGCCTTCCTGCGAGGCCACGCAGCCGCCGACGCCGATGATCAGGTCGGGGCGCTCGCGTTTCAGTTCGCGCAGGCGGCCCAGGTCGGAAAACACTTTTTCCTGCGCCTTTTCGCGCACCGAGCAGGTGTTGAAGAGGATGACGTCCGCGTCTTCGGGTTTGTCGGTGCGAACCAAGCCATCGGACGCGCCAAGCACGTCCGCCATTTTGTCCGAGTCGTACTCGTTCATCTGGCAGCCGAAGGTCTTGATGAATACTTTTTTCTGCATGGAATGCTTCGTTATAAGAAGTGCTAAGGCTTTGACAAAGCGTCAAGCCAGTTTACCGTAAATCCCTGCTGGCGATCAAAAAACGGCGTGCGGAACAGGGCAAATTAATGCTACCAAGAATTACTTATTTCTTGGGTCAACTATATTGCTAGTTTGCCTAGATTGTTAAATTGCGAATTTGTATCAACAGGGTTGGCGCAAGGCAGCGTGAGGCTTTGCTCAAGATATTTCCTGTTGTAAATCAATACGTTCCCTGCAAATTCTTTTACACAAATTAACCGAAGAAATCTCTTGCGTGCGCCACAAATAATCCCCATGTGTTGAAATGCCTATGTGACAAGCTTTCCACACGATAGCTTGATTTCCAACAATGAGTCATGTGCTCAGGACGGATGTCGCAAGCCCATATGAGTCTGATAATTTGTTGGAAAGACAAGTGCGTTCAGGGGAGTGTTAAGCAGAGCGCATGCGCGAGCATGTTTCTTACGCGAAGACGCAGACGCGTTCTGTTTCATCGCTCGGAGCGTGTTCGGGAACTTATGTTGACGAAAGGTAGTCTTTAACAAAGTTCGTAACGGAACTATTTTAAACCACACTCACGAGGTAAAAATCATGGCACATCATGCTTTGTCTTCACAGGAAAGCTACAACCCCAACCACCTGCTGGACATCCTGCTCGGCAAGATGCAGCTGAAGAACGACGCTGCGCTGTCGCGCATGCTCGAGGTGGCCCCGCCTGTCATCAGCAAGATTCGTCACCACCGCCTGCCGGTCGGCGCTTCGCTGTTGATCCGCATGCACGAAGTGACCGGCATGAGCATCCGCGACCTGCGCGACCTGATGGGCGACCGCCGCACCAAGTATCGCCTGTCCGACGCCCAGGGCCGTCCGAAACCAGAAGAGAAGGCAGCCCAGGCCGCCGCCGCAGCAGCAGCCCAGCAGCAACAGCAGCAGCAACAGCAAACCCAGCAGCAATCGCAGAACAACGAAGCTTCTTCGTCGTCTGGCAACTATGCGCACTAATGCCGGCGGCATGGCAGCCTTGACTGCCGTGCCATCGGCCATGCCGGGCAGCTGCGCGGCGTCCTGACACGCCGCGCACGCTGCCCTTTCCTCGCGCACGACCTGCCGCCACGCGGCGTTCCCCCCGTTCCATTTCCGGTGCCCGCCAGGGCAGGCCGGTTTTCGTCCATCGCGCACGACAATCGGATGACCGGAGCAAGTTGAGCGGCCCCAAGCAAGCCCGGTCCGATTGCGGTATTCTCGCCCTGCCTTGCAGCGGGGGCCACGCACCAGCCGCTTCCTGGCCGGCCGGCGCCATGCCGCGACCGTTCACCTCCAGACAAAAGGACACCACATGAAACTGTATTTCAGCCCCGGCGCCTGCTCGCTGTCCCCGCACATCGTCCTGCTCGAGGCAGGACTGGCCTTCACCTCCGAGCGCGTCGACCTCGGCACGAAGCGCACGGCCGGCGGCGCGGACTTTCGCAGCATCAATCCAAACGGATACGTGCCGGCGCTCGAACTGGACAACGGCGCCGTGCTGACCGAAGGCCCGGCGATCGTCCAGTACCTGGCCGACAGCGCACCGCAGGCCGGCCTCCTGGCCCCTGTCGGCAGCGTCGAACGCTACCAGGCCCTGAGCTGGCTGAACTATATTTCGACCGAACTGCACAAGAACTTCAGCCCGCTGTTCAAGCCGGACTCCACCGACGACATGCGCGAGCGCGCACGCAAGATGCTGGCGCTGCGCTTCGACCACGTCGCGCGTCACCTCGACGGCCGCGAATTCCTCGCGGGCAGCCAGTTCGGCGTGGCCGATGCCTACCTGTTCACCGTGCTGGGCTGGACCGACTTCCTCAAGTTCAGCCTGGCCGACTGGCCGCAGCTGCAGGTATTCCGCGCGCGCGTCGCCCAGCGCCCGGCCGTGCAGCAGGCCCTGCGCGAGGAAGGCCTGGTCAAGTAATACGGCCTCGTCAAGTAAACAGGTCGCCGCCCACCCGCGTGGGCGGTAACATGGACGCATGACGAACAAACGCTATATTGCTTTATTACGCGGCGTGAACGTGGGCCGCGCCAAGCGCGTGGCCATGGCCGACCTGCGCAAACTGGTGGAAGAACTCGGCTATGCGGACGTGCGCAGCGTCCTGAACAGCGGCAACATCGTGTTCAGCGCCGACGAGGTCGACCCGGCCGCGGCCGCGGCCGCGATCGAGGAAGGGCTGGTGCTCAAGCTGGGCGTGGCGGCGCGCGTCATGGTGATCGCCGGCGACGACCTGGCGGCGGTGCTGGCGGAAAACGCGTTGCTGCCGCTGGCGACCGACCATGCGCGCCTGCTGGTCTTCCTGCTGCCCGACGCCGCCGCGCGCGATGCCCTGGCCCCGCTGTGCGAGCGCGACTGGGGCGAGGGCGCGCTGGCGCTCGGCCAGCGCGCGGCCTATGTCTGGTGTCCGGATGGGGTGCTCGACAGCGCGGCGGCGGCGGCGCTCGGCAAGCAACTGGGAGACACGACCACGTCGCGCAACTGGAATACCTTGTGCAAGCTGTATGCGCTGTGCACCGAGCCCGCGCCGGCGCCGCGCGGCGCCTGAAGCGCAACGCTCGACTTCGCGCCGCTGAGCCGCGCCTGGAGCAGGCGCCTGCCCGCACCGGCCACCGCGCCGCGCTCGCCGGCGCGTGCCGAGGACGGCCAACAAGGGCCGGCCGCTGCTTGACGCGTTACTTGAACTTCTCGCTGCTGTCCCGACGTGCACGGTAGCCGAGCAGGACCAGCCCGACCAGCATCATTGCAAACACTTCCGGTTCCGGCAGCTCGGACATGTGCACCGGCGCGGTGACGATCTCCGGACGCGGGAGGCTGGCCAGGTCGGGCAGGCGCGGCTCGATACGCGCCGCCTGGCCGGGCGGCGTCAGGTCGATGACGGCCGCCTGCGCCGCACCGCCGACGACAAAACCAAGCGCTACTGCGAGTAAAAATCTGTTCACGATTCTTCCTTCCTTGCAGATATTGCTGGGTACAAATGCTGTATCAAGGCGACACAGCCGGCGCCGTCGCTGTCATCGGATCCGCAAAAAAGCATAACAAAAACGGCCGCGCGTTCGCGTACATGTCGCCGCTTTTTACATACTTCTTGTGCGCCCCCTGCGCGTGCAATGTACGCTAGGAATCGAAGCAAGGGGACGGCATGCCGACGCCGAACATCCTGTGTACACCAGTGCGCATCATGTTAAAGAAATGAGACAGGGCTGGAAGTGGTGCATATCAAGGAAGCAAGCCTGCTTCCGAGCTTTGTTGAAACAAGATTAATGTTTTAGCGATTTGGCTAGACAGAATGCTGATTTATTTGACAGCCTCGCAACGAATTCGGTTATCAACTTTTCCAGCTATGCGTCCGATCAAAAAATTTTAAGCCAGGCGTATACCTCTCCGTTTTTTTTACGGGTATAGTCTCCTTATCCCTATTGCCCTTGGGCATCAAACTCATGTCGAACATGCACTTGTTCGACTTCACGCGGCCCTGCCAGCCGCCGCCATTCCGACAAGCGCGACCCGGAAGGACGCCTCCGTTTTTTGCACTGTTGCATCACGCGCACCATACATTCGTAGAGTACCGATAATGCCCAACTTTGCCCGACTCCAGATTGCCTTCAAGAACGTCTATGTGCGCATTGCCGCCGCCGTCTTGCTGGGCGCAATGGCTGGCGTGGCGATCTGGTCGGCCGACAAGCCCCAGGATCCCAGCCCGGTCGTCCATTCGCAGGACATTTCCGAAATCACGCGCCTGGCCGCGCAGAAGGACAAGCTCGATTACCTGATGGTGGCCAAGCCGCTGTCCGAGTCGCCGCGCTACGTCTTCAAGTTCAAGGGCGCGCCCGAACTGCACGTGGTCAAGGTGCCGAGCACCTCGCACCTGAGCCTGGAGCGTGAAGTCCTGCTCAAGAACGCGATTCCGTATTCGATCGCCAAGGAAGACTTCCTGGCCACGCACAAGGCCGTGCTCGACGAAGGCAACAGCTTCGCCGCCGACACCGGCGACTTCCTCAAGCGCCACGCTTTCGAGATCGTCCTGATCCTCCTGATCGTCTACAGCCTGAAGTTCGGCATCCCGGGCATGGGCGCGAGTTCGACCATGATCACCCCGGACAAGCTCAAGGGCAGCATGGACGACCTGATCGGCATGGAAGACATCAAGCAGGAAGTGCTGCATTTGGAAGACATGATCCGCAACCGCGAGGAATACCAGTCGCACAACATCGACAAGCCCTTCAACGTGATGCTGACCGGGCCTGCCGGCACCGGCAAGACCAAGCTGGTGGGCTATCTCGCCAAGCGCCTCGACATGCCGCTGATCTCGGCCTCGGGCTCGGCGCTGGAATCGGGCTACGTCGGCGGCGGCTCGAAGGCGCTCAACGCCCTGTACCGCAAGGCCTGCGCCAAGGGCAAGTGCATCATCTTCCTGGACGAAGCCCAGAGCCTGTTCATGCCGCGCGGCCGCAGCGAAAAGAAATGGGAAGACGACACCGCCAACACCCTGCTGGGCCTGCTGGACGGCGTGAAGAGCGACAAGGGCCAGGGCGTGATCTGGGTCGTCGCCTCGAACTTCGACGACGCCTCGACCGAGATGGACGAAGCGATGCTGCGCCGCTTCTCGGTGAAAATCAACTTCCGCCTGCCGAACAAGAACGAGCGCCGCGAACTCCTGAAGAGCTTCCTGTCGCGTAAGAAAGAGGGCCTGGTCGACTGGAGCGACCTGGACCTCGACCAGGTCGCGGAAATCACGCAGAACCTGAGCCCGGCGCTGCTGGAAACCGTGGTCGAGCGCGCCTCCATGATCTCGATCCAGGAAAAGGCGATCATCAATACCGACCTGCTGTTCCGCGCCTACGAGCGCGCCACGATCGGCCTGACCGACCGCGCCACCACCGCCGAGAAGCACAAGCAGCGCGAGCGCATCGCCCTGCACGAACTGGGCCACTTCTTCATGCAGATCGACCCGTACCTGCGCGCCGGCTTGAGCCTGGACGAGGTGAAGGAAAAGTCGCACCTGCTGAAGATCAGCACCGAGGCCGTGTCGAAGATCGGCGCGCTGGGCTATGTGCTGCAGTCGGGCGACGACATGTCGCTGCGCACGCTGGAAGAACTCGAGCGCGACGTGATCGGCCTGTACGGCGGCATGGCGGCCGAAGAGCTGTTCTACGGCGCCCGCGGCATCTCGGTCGGCGCCCAGAACGACATCGAGAAGGTCACCAAGATGCTCAACCTGATGGTCAACCGCCTGTCGATGTACTCGCGTTCGAAGATCGACTACAGCCAGCTTGCCAACGACGCCAGCGGCGAGCACACCCTGCGCCAGATGGAAGAAAAGGCCGATGAGCTCTACAGCTACACCCTGGGCGCGATGCGCGACTACCGCGCGATGATGGAGTCGATCAAGGACACGCTGCTCGAGCAGTACGTGCTGTCGAAGGATGCCGTGTTCGCGCTGCTGGAAGAGCGCAAGGAGCTGCTCCAGTTCGCGCCGCGCCACGCCAACCTGAAGCTGTGCGCGGAAACCGGCGAGATGGTCGCCGCCTGATCATCTCCGGCTGCGTAAAAAACGCCGCGGCGCGCAAGCGTCCCCGGCGTTTTTTTGTCTAGGCCACGGCCAGCGGCGCGTCCAGCCTGCCGTACTGGGCCAGCTGGTGGCGCATCAGCTCGGCGTACGGGCCGTCCTTCTCGCGCAGCAGTTCGGCGTGGCTGCCCTGCTGGCGGATCCTGCCGCCGGCCAGCACCAGGATGCGGTCGGCGCTGACGATGGTCGACAGGCGGTGCGCGATGACGATCGTGGTGCGTCCCTCCATCAGCTTGTCCAGGCCCGCCTGCACCAGGGTTTCGCTGGCGGCGTCGAGCGCGCTGGTGGCTTCGTCGAGGACCAGGATGGCCGGGTCGCGCAGCATGGCGCGCGCGATCGCGATGCGCTGTTTCTGCCCGCCCGACAGTTGCACGCCGCGTTCGCCGACCACCGTGCCGTAGCCGTCCGGGAAGCCCAGGATGAAGTCGTGCGCCTGCGCATGCCGCGCGGCGGCTTCGATCTCGGCCTGCGTCACCTCGCGTTCCGGCACGGCGAAGCGGATGTTGTCGGCGATCGTGCCGGAAAACAGCGAGGGCTCCTGCTCGACCAGCGCGACGTGGCGCCGCAGCGCCGCCGGCGCCAGGGTGGCGGCGTCGACGCCGTCGAACAGGATGCGGCCCTCGGCGGGCGCGTAATGGCCGAGCAGCAGGTTGGCGATGGTCGACTTGCCCGCGCCCGAGGGGCCGACCAGGGCCACCGTCTCGCCCGCGGCCAGGCTCAGGCTGACGCCGTCGAGCGCGGCCTGGGCTGGGCGCTGCGGATAACGGAAGCCGACCCCGTCGAACACGATGCGCCCGGACAGGCGCGCGGGCTGCAAACCGCCCTCCGCGCGCGGCGCCAGGCGCAGCAGCTCGAAGATGCGGTCGGTGGCGCCCAGGGTGCGCATCCAGCTGCCCCAGGACTCGGTCAGCGCGTTGGCCGCCTCGGTCACCATGGTGGCGTAGAGAATGAAGGCGGTCAGCTCGCCGACCGAGAGCCGGCCCTGGCCGATCAGCCAGGCGCCGAAGCACAGGATGCTGATCAGCGCGAAATACAGCAGCAGCGACATCAGGCCCTGGTAGGTCGACAGCAGCCGCGCGTTCGACAGCGCCGCGCCCATCGCCCGGGCGGTCGCCGCGCCGTAGCGCGCGCTGGCGCCGGCCTGCTGGTTGAAGGCGTGCACCAGGCGCACGTTGGCAAAATGCTCCTGCGCCACCTTGCCGCTGTCGGCCAGGCTGGACTGCACCTCGCGCGCGCGCTCGCGGTAGCTGTTGCCGGAGCGCTTGCCGAGGTACAGGCTGGCCGGGATGAACAGCGCGAGCGGCAGGCTGAGCAGCGGCGACAGCGACAGCAGCATCGCCACGCCGCCGACGAACAGGCAGAGCGAGCGCAGCACGTGGGCGGCGCCGATGGTCAGGCTTTCGTGCAGTGCCATCACGTCGCTTTGCAGGCGGCTGGTCAGTTCGCCGACGTGGTGGCGGTCGAAGAAGCCGATCGGCTGGCGGATCAGGACATCGAACAGCTGGCGCCGCAGGCGGGTCACGATGTGCTGGCTGGCCGACTGGAACAGGTAGAAGCGCAGGGCGGTCACGACGGCCAGCAGGATCGCCGCGCCGAGCATGGCCAGCACCAGGTGCGGCGGGATGCCGGTGGCGCGCAGCTGCTCGGCGTGGTCGATGAACCAGGCGATCGCGCGCGGAAAGCCGAGCTGGATCAGGACGCCCGCGCCCATGCAGAGCAGGGCGGCGGCAAGGCGGCCGCGGACCGGATGCAACAGGCGCAGGCGGTCGAGGTGGGGCGTGAGCTTCATGCGGCGGCCGTTTCCATGGTGGCTACTTCGGCCTGGGACAGTTGCTCGACCAGGCCGAGCCAGTTCTCGTCGCCGATCAGCCCGGCCGCCTCGATGCCGCCCTCGTGGTTGACGAACAGGTAAGCGGGCGAGGCCAGGCGTGGATTGAGGCGCTTGTAGTCGGCCGTGCGCAGCTGCCAGACGGCGCCCGCCAGCGGCGTGCCGCGCAGGAAGCGGCGCAGGCGGAACGCCGGTTCGACGCTGGGAATGCGCAGCGCCAGGCCGGCCGCGGCGGCGGCCGGCAGCAGGGCCGCCACCTGCGGCAGGCGCTCGCGGCACTTGTCGCAGCGGGTGGACAGGAACAGCAGGGCGCAGGCCCGGCCCTCGGGCAGCAGCGATGCGCGTGTGCGCGTGTCCATGTGGCGCGCCGGCAGCCGCGGCGCGGCATCGCCCGGCATCGGCACGGGCTCGGCCGCCGGGTCGCGTTCCATGCGCGTGCGGCGCAGGACGCTCAAGCTCAGGTAGAGGTTGAAGGCCAGCCCGAAGGCGAGCATGGCCAGGATCAGGAGCAGGAGTTGGCGGTCCATCAGCGTGTCTTCCCCAGCACGACCAGGTCGTGGAAATGAACGGCGGCCACGCACAGCCAGGCGCCAAAGCCGGCCGCCACCAGCGCTTCGCCGGGCGCCAGCCCGCCCGCCGGCGCCAGGGCCAGCCAGCCCAGCATCGTCCCGGCCACCAGCAGGTTGCGCAGCACGTCGTAGCCCGACAGCGGCCGCACCGACTCGCCGAAGCAGCTGCAGCGGACGATCCCGCGGGCCAGGAACTGGTAGCCCAGCACGGCCGAAAAGGCGCACATCAGCACCAGCGAGAGCAGCATGCCGGCGCGGCTGGCCGGGCTCAGCACCAGCGCGGCGGCCAGCAGCTCGGCCAGGATGAGCAGGGGCGCGAGGATCGCCGCCGCAGCGGACGGGACGCCGAAGGAGGCGCCCAGCTCGGTGCGAAAGCCGGGCCAGCTGCGCAGCTTGCCCAGCACGGCGGCCAGCCACCACCAGGCGACGAAGTAGCGCAGGACCTCGGCGGCGAACAGCTGCGCGCTCATGGCCCGGCTCCGTCGCTTGTCGCGGGCACCCAGGCCGGCGCCAGCGCGCTCGCGTGGCGGCGCCGCAGCTGTACGCCGTCGCGGGTCGCCAGCAGGGCATCGAACCAGGGCGCGTCTTCCGATGCGCGCTGGGCGCCGCCGACCGTGTCCTGCAACAGGGTCGAGATCTCCCACGCCACGGCCTCGGCCTCGACGTCGCGCCGCAGCGGCAGGCCGAGCGCGGCCAGTTCAAGCCCGGTGATCGCATAGTTGTGCGAGTGGTAGCCTGCCATCAGCTGGCGCACCAGGCGCGCGTCGTCGCGGCCGGCGGCATCGATGCGGGTCGCCAGCAGCTCGTGGGCGATCTGCTCGATTTCCAGGTTGCTGCGGTAGAAGGCGGTCAGCGAGGGCGGGAAGATGCTGTTGCACAGGAGGGCGAGCGACTCGCTGCGCGCCTGCTCCTGGTCGAGCCCGAACCAGTTGGCCGCCATGTCGCCGAACTGCTTGATGTCCAGGCCGCTGAAGGTGCTGCCGTCGGCGCCGCCCAGCAGCGGATCGATCGGCGAAAACAGCGCCAGCTCGCCGGCGACGATCTCGTCAGCGCACAGGGTGAGCAGGGTGGCCGCCGACTGGCAGTGGTAAGGCACGATGAAGCCCAGGCGCGCAGCATGGCCGCGCAGCAGCAGGGCAATGCGGCGCGCGGCGTTGACGACGCCGCCGCGCCCGTGCAGCACCACGTCCAGGCGCTCGGCCTTGCCCAGGGCGCGGCATTGTTCGTAGAGGGCCGGCAGCAGCTCGAAATCGAGATGGGATGCCGCCAGCACCAGCACGGTGCTGTTGCGCGCGCGTTCGAGGCGCGCGATATGGCGCAGCAGGTCGGGGCCGAGGGACGGATTCAGCGGCGGCATGCGGCCCCCGCGATCAGCTGGTCGGCCATGGCGTCGAGCAGCTTGAATTCCGGGATCAGCTGCTCGATGAAGAGAAACTGGCCGACCGGGTTATTCTCGAGGAAGACATAGTCGTCCTCGGGCGTGACGATCAGGTCCAGCGCGCCGTATTCGAGGCCGTAGCTGTGGACGAAATCGATGCAGCGCTGCTCCACGTCTTGCGGCAGGCGCGTCGCCGTGTAGGGGATCTCGGCGGACATGTCGCGCGAATCGACCATGGTGCGCGCGTCGAGCTGGGAATCGATCCTGGCCGCGAACACGCGCTCGCCGATCACGGTGACGCGCAGCTCGTACTGCTTCGGCACGTATTCCTGGAAGTGGCAGAACATCTCGTCGACCGCGTCCAGCTGCGCCAGCATGGCGTCCTCCACCAGCACGGTGCCGAGGCCGCCGGCGATGCGCTCATCGGGCGCGAGCGTCTCGGCGGCCAGGGTCGGGCTGGACATGGTCTTGAAAATCTTGCGGCCGTCGAGCGCCTGCAGGAATTGCCTGGCCTCGTCCGCCGAATTGGTGACGATCGAGGCCGGCACGCGAAAGCCGAGCCGCATGGCGCGCTTGAGCTGCTCGCCTTTCCATTGCGCGCCGCGCAGGACGCGCGGGTGGCTGATCCAGTAGCAGTCGAGGTTGTACAGGAGGCTGAACAGGGCCTGCTCGGTCTCGAGCCTGGCGAAGGCGCGCTCCTGGGGCGCCAGCTCTTCGCTGCGGTAGGCGAATTCGGCGGCCTTGCGCAGCCAGACGGCGCCGACCTGGTCCAGGTCGAGCCAGCGCTCGTCGTCCAGCCGGCGGATGCGCTGGCGCACCTGCGCGGCGTCGAATGTCTGCACGCACTGGTAGTCGCGCGGGAAGGCATCGAGGTCGATGCGGAAGGGGCGGTGGCCCTTGGCGGCGAGGATCGGAACGACCAGGTCCGCGTGGAGGTCGCCACTGTTGGTGACGATCAGGATCGAATGACGCATGGGGCACCGTTGTCGGGGAGTGGTGGTGGAAAAGCCCTGCCGGGCAGGGCTTTCGTGATGCGTGCTTAGCAGTAGACGCCGCCGTCGACGGCGCGGGTGGTGGAGTAGCGGACCAGGCCGCTGTCCGGAACCGGGTCCGTGCAGCCGGCGACGGAGACGCCTTCGCGCACTTTCCATTGCTGGGCAGGCTTGGCGTCCTGCTGTTGCTTTTCCGCCAGCTTGAAGGCGAACAGGGTCGATTGCTGTTGGTTTTGCATGTCTCGCTCCTTTAATATTTGTCGTGTAGCCGGTGAAGGTCCTGCACGTGCAGGACTTGTCGCTCGACTGGTTCAGCAGTAGATGCCGCCGTCGACGCTCCAGGTCGTCGAAGCGCGGTACAGGCCGCGGTCGGGGTTGACGTCGGTGCAGCCGGCCACCGCGACGCCTTCGCGCACTTTCCATTGCTGCGCCGGCGTGGCGTCCTGCTGTTGCTTTTCCGCCAGCTTGAAGGCGAACAGGGTCGATTGCTGTTGGTTTTGCATCGTTCTTTCCTTGTCAAAAGCGTTGTGCTGCGGGTCGAAAAGCCAGGCAGGGCAAGGCTTTTCGTTCAAGTGGCTCAGCAGTAGGCGCCGCTGTCGCTGCCTTCGAAACGGTTGCTTTCGCGCGAGGGCGTGCCTTCCTCATCGAGGAGCGTGCAGCCGGCCACGGAGACGCCGTCGCGCACTTTCCATGGCTGCGCCGGCTTGGCCGCCTGGTTGCGCTTTTCGGCCAATTTGAAAGCGAACAGCTTCGTTTGTTTCTGATTCTGCATTTCACATCCTTCCAAAACGTTGCGATGCAAGGGCGAACAACGCCATGCGGGGGTGTTCGCTACGTGAGCTCAGCAGTAGACGCCGGCGTCCCTGCCGCCCAATTCGGTGGTTTCACGCATCACGAGGGAATTCCTGTCGGGGTAGGTGCAACCGGCCACGGAAACGCCGTCGCGCACTTTCCACTGTTGCGCCGACTGGGCCTGCTGCTCGCGTTGGCCGGCCAGCTTGAAGGCAAACAGTGTGGTCTGTTTCTGGTTCTGCATTTCACGATCCTTCCAAATGTTCTGATGCGATGGAGAACAACTTGTGCGAGGACTGCCCTGGGTGAAATCAGCAGTAGATGCCGCCGTCGGCGTCGCCCCACTCGCTGGTGGCACGCTGTATCAAGGGGTCGTTGTCGATGTAGCTGCAGCCCGCCACGGCGACGCCGTCGCGCACTTTCCACTGTTGCGCAGGCTGGGTTGGCTGGTCGCGCTGGCCGGCCAGCTTGAAGGCGAAGAGTGTGGTTTCTTTTTGATTCTGCATTTCACGATCCTTTCTTGGGTTGATGAAGGGATGAAACTGAATGCAAAACAATTACTACAGCCAAATAAAAAGCCTTGCGCTCGGCAAGGCTTCAAGGAGGGACTCAGCAGTCGATGCCGGCGTCGGCGCCGCCCCCGGTGCAGGACGCGCGGTCGCTGTCGTACGCGTCCGAACCGCAGCAGCCGGCAACGGCAACGCCGTCGCGCACTTTCCAGGCTGCTTGCTGCACAGTTTCTCCTTCCTGCTTCTGTGCCAGCTGGAAAGCGAACAGCGTCGTCTGCTGTTGGTTTTGCATTTCCCGTTCCTTTCATTTGTTAAGAACGAATTGCATTCGCGCCATGGTTAGCCGCAAATAAATACTAGAGCTGCAACAAAGAAAGGTCAATAAAATTTCTCTCATGCAACATGCATGGGATTTTTCCTACCCGTATCACCGGCCAGAACACCAAGAAAAATGCCCGCTGGGCGCAGGGCGCCAGCGGGCATGGAGGGACGTGCAGCTTGCTCAGTGCGCGTACTGGACATCCTTCAGGGTGTCGAGCACGTAGCGCGTCATGCTGCCGGCCAGCTCGTGCTCGCCGAGGAAGACCTTGCCGCCGGTGTCCTCGCGCAGCAGTTCGGCTTCCTGCTCGTTATGGGTGCGCACGACGCAGCGAATTTCCGGGTTGAGCGCCTTGGCCGTCTCGATCATGGTGCGCACGTGGAAGGTATCGGGGGTGGCGATCACCAGCACCGCCGCGCGCGCGATGTGGGCCTGGATCAGCACCGCCGGTTCCGAGGCGTTGCCGACCACGGCCGGCTGGTCGCGCTTGCGCAGCGCATCGACGATCTCGCGGTTCTGCTCGGCGACCACGTAGTGGATGCCTTGCGCCGTGAGCGCGTCGGCGATGCGGCGGCCCACGCGGCCGTAGCCGACCAGCACCACCTGGCCGCTCAGGCGCTCGTGCGGCACGCTCATCGGCAGCTCGGCCAGCGGGTCGGGCGAGCTTTCGAGCTTGCGCACCAGGTCCGAATTCTTGCGCAGCCAGCGCTGCAGCGGCTCGATCGCCGCGAACAGCAGCGGATTGACGGCGATCGAGATGATCGCGCCGGCCAGGATCAGGCTCTGGCCTTCCTCCGGCATGAGTCCGAGCGAAATGCCGAGCGCCGCCAGGATGAACGAGAACTCGCCGATCTGCGCCAGGCTGGCCGAAACCGTGATCGCGGTATTCAAGGGATAGCGCAGCGCCAGCACCAGCGCCATCGCGGCGATCGACTTGCCGAAGATGATGACCGCCACCACCGCCAGCACGTGCAGCGGCTCTTCGACCAGCACCATCGGGTCGAACAGCATGCCGACCGAGACGAAGAACAGCACCGAGAACGCATCGCGCAGCGGCAGCGATTCCTCGGCGGCGCGGTGCGACAGTTCCGATTCGCGCAGCACCATGCCGGCGAAGAAGGCGCCCAGCGCGAACGACACGCCGAACAGGTGCGAGGAACCGTAGGCGATGCCGACCGCGGCGGCGATCACGGACAGCGTGAACAGCTCGCGCGAATTGGTCTTGGCCACGCGCCACAGGAACCAGGGGAAGATCTTGCGGCCGACCACCAGCATGAAGGCGACGAAGGCGCTGACCTGCAGCAGGGTCTTGCCCAGTGCCATCCACAGCGAGTCGTCGCCGCCGGCGCCCTTGCCGCCGAGGGGGCCAGCCAGCGCCGGCAGCAGCACCAGCACCAGCACGGTCACCAGGTCCTCGACCACCAGCCAGCCGACCGCGATGCGCCCGTTCATCGAATCGAGCACGCCGCGGCTTTCCAGTGCGCGCAGCAGCACCACCGTGCTGGCGACCGACAGCGCCAGGCCGAACACCAGCCCCGCGCCCAGGCTCCAGCCCCACAGGTGGGTCAGGCCGATGCCCATCGCGGTGGCCACCGAGATCTGCAGGATCGCGCCGGGCAGGGCGATCCTGCGCACGTCGAGCAGGTCCTTCAGCGAGAAATGCAGGCCCACCCCGAACATCAGCAACATCACACCGATCTCTGCCAATTGCGATGCCAGCGCTACGTCTGCCACGAAACCTGGCGTGGCGGGACCGATCAGGACACCGGCGGCGAGATAGCCGACCAGCGCGGGCAGTTTCAGGCGTATGGCGATCATGCCAAATATGAGGCCGAAGCCCAGCGCGGCGGCAATGGTTGTGATCAGACTGAGTTCATGGTGCATGCAGTACATCCCCTTTATCGAAGGTAAATCGATCCAGTATAAAGGACGGGGCTTCCACGATGTCGAAAAAATAGAGGCGAACCTCGATGGCGCGGGCAGTCCTGCGCGGCCGACTCTGTCTATAATCGAACGCAAAAAAGGCCATCGGCCGCCAACCAGACAGGAGACAACATGAGCCGCAAGGTATTCGTTACCGGCGTCGGGATGATCCCTTTCGCCAAGCCCGGCGCGTCCGCGCCCTACCACGAGATGGGTGCCGATGCCGCCCGCGCCGCCCTGCAGGACGCCGGCCTCGCCTACGAGGACATCGAGCAGGCCTATGCCGGCTACGTCTACGGCGACTCGACCTGCGGCCAGAAGGCCCTGTACGGCGTCGGCATGACCGGCATCCCCATCGTCAACGTCAACAACAACTGCTCGACCGGCTCGACGGCCCTGTTCCTGGCGCGCCAGGCGGTGGCCAGCGGTGCGGTCGACTGCGTGCTGGTGCTCGGCTTCGAGCAGATGAGCCCCGGCGCCCTCGGCTCGGTCTTCACCGACCGTCCGGCGCCGTTCGACGACTTCGACGCCGTCACCGACCGCCTGGTCGGCAAGCCCGAGATTCCGCTGGCGCTGCGCTACTTCGGCGGCGCGGGCCTGGCGCACATGGAAAAATACGGCACGCCCCTGGAAGCGTTCGCCCGCATCCGCGCCAAGGCCAGCCGCCACGCGGCGAACAACCCGCTGGCGCTGTTCCGCAAGGAGGTCTCGGCGCAGGACGTGCTGGACGCGCCGGCGATCTGGCCGGGCGTGATGACGCGCCTGATGGCCTGCCCGCCGACCTGCGGCGCGGCCGCCGCCGTGCTGGTTTCGGAAGACTTCGCGAAGCGGCGCGGCCTGCGCGCCGACGTGCACATCGCCGCCCAGGCGATGACCACCGACCGTCCCGGCACCTTCGAGGCGAACGACATGATGCGCCTGGTCGGCTACGACATGAGCGTTGATGCCGCCGCGAAGGTCTACGAGCAGGCCGGCATCGGCCCCGACGAGCTCGACGTCGTCGAGCTGCACGACTGCTTCGCCCACAACGAACTGATCACCTACGAGGCCCTGGGCCTGTGCCCGGAGGGCGGCGCCGATAAATTCATCCTCGACGGCGACAACACCTATGGCGGCAAGGTCGTCACCAACCCGTCCGGCGGGCTGCTCTCGAAAGGCCACCCGCTGGGCGCGACCGGCCTGGCGCAATGCTTCGAATTGACCCACCAGCTGCGCGGCACGGCTGGCGCACGCCAGGTCGAGGGCGCGCGCACGGCCCTGCAGCACAACCTGGGCCTGGGCGGTGCCTGCGTCGTCACGATGTACCGCGCGGCCTGAGGAGGCGCCGATGGAATCGATGACGCCCTCCTGGAGCACTCCGGAACTGGAGTCCTTCCGCGACGCCGTGCGCCGCTTCGTCGCCAGCGAGATCGCCCCGCACGGCGAACGCTGGCGCGCGCAGCAGCACGTCGACCGCGACCTCTGGCACAAGGCCGGCGAGATGGGCCTGCTGGCCGCCGACATCCCCGAGGAATACGGCGGCTCGGGCGGCAGCTTCGCCCACATGGCGGTGGTATTCGAGGAGCTGGGCCATGCGGGCGACATGGCCTTCGGCCTGCACGTGCACGCCATCGTCGCCCACTACCTGCTGAACCAGGGCACCGAGGAGCAGAAGCGCCATTACCTGCCGAAGCTCGCCAGCGGCGAGATGGTGGCGGCGATCGCCATGTCGGAACCGGGCGCCGGCTCGGACCTGAAGGGCATCCGCACCACGGCCTTGCGTGGCAGCGACGGCTACCGCCTGAACGGCTCCAAGACCTTCATCTCGAACGGCTACCTGGCCGATTTGATCCTGGTCGTGGCCAAGACCGACCCCGCCGCCGGCGCCAAGGGCATCTCGCTGATGCTGCTGGAGACGCGCGACAATCCGGGCTTTCGCGTCGGGCGCATCCTGGAAAAGGTCGGGCAGAAGGGGCAGGACACCTGCGAGCTGTTTTTTGATGATGCCCACGTGCCGCCGGCGAACGTGCTGGGCGGCGAGGAGGGCAGGGGCTTCGCCCAGCTGATGACGGAACTGCCCTACGAGCGCACCATCATCGGCGTGGCCGGCGTCGCCGCCATCGAGCGCGCGCTGCGCCTGACGGTCGAACACGCGAAAGAGCGCCGCGCCTTCGGCCAGGCGCTGATCGAGATGCAGAACACCCGCTTCGTGCTGGCCGAGATCAAGACCGAGGCGACTGTCGCCCGCATCTTCATCGACCGCTGCGTCGAGGACATGCTGGCGGGGCGCATGGACACCGTGCGCGCCTCGATGGCGAAGTACTGGATCTCCGACCTGCAGTGCAAGGTCGTCGACCAGTGCGTGCAGCTGTTCGGCGGCTACGGCTACATGCTCGAATACCCGATCGCCCAGATGTACGTCGACGCCCGCGTCCAGCGCATCTACGGCGGCGCCAACGAGATCATGAAAGAAATCATCGCCCGTTCCTTGTGACGGGGGGAACGTCGCGATGTCTCATCCGGCGCCTGAACGCGTGGACGGCGCAGGGGGCGCGGGAACGCCTCGTGCAAGGTATAGCCGTCCACCCTACGGGTCTCGCAGTTCGTAGGGTGGACTCCCGAGTCCACGCGGTACAACGCAGCATAAGCCGAGGAATCATCAATGTCCGGCCCTCTATCAGGAATCAAAGTCATCGAAATGGTCGGCATCGGCCCCTGTCCCTTCGCCGCCATGATGCTGGCCGACATGGGCGCCGAGGTGATCCGCATCGACCGCAAGACCAAACCCGGCGCCGGCAATCCTTTCCCGATGCTCGGCACGAAGTACGACGTCATGGCGCGCGGCCGCCGCTCCCTGGCCCTCGACCTGAAGCATCCGCAGGCGCGGGACCTGGTCCTGCAACTGGTCGAGCAGGCCGACATCCTGATCGAAGGCTTCCGCCCCGGCGTGATGGAGCGCCTCGGCCTCGGTCCCGACGCCTGCCTGGAACGCAACCCGACACTCGTCTACGGCCGCATCACCGGCTGGGGCCAGGCCGGTCCGCTGGCGCAGGCCGCCGGCCACGACCTGAACTACATCGCCCTGTCCGGCATGCTGCACGCCATGGGCCGCGCGGATGCTCCGCCCAGCCCACCCCTGAACCTGGTCGGCGACTTCGGCGGCGGCGCCATGATGCTCGCCTTCGGCGTGGTCTGCGCGGCGCTGGAAGCGCGCACTTCCGGCAAGGGCCAGGTGGTCGACGCCGCCATGACCGACGGCTCGGCCCTGCTGGGCTCCATGATGTACGGCCTGCGCGCCTTCGGTTCCTGGCGCGACGAGCGCGAAGCCAACATGCTCGACGGCGGCGCGCCGTTCTACGACACCTATGCCTGCCGCGACGGCAAATACCTGTCGGTGGGCGCGATCGAGCCGCAGTTCTATGCGCAGCTGCTGGAATTGACGGGCGCGAGCGATCCGGAGTTCACGCAGCAGTGGAGCCGGTCGCGGTGGCCGCAACTGAAGGAAAAATTCGCGCTTCTCTTCGCCACCCGCACGCGCGACGACTGGTGCTCCTTGCTTGAAGGCACCGACGCCTGCGTCGCGCCGGTGCTCGACATGGCGGAAGCGCCGCTGCATCCGCACAACCATGCACGCGGCAGCTTTGTCGAGATCGACGGCGTGACCCAGCCGGCGCCGGCGCCGCGCTTTTCGCGCACCGTCCCGGAAGCGGGCGCGGCGGCGGCCACGCCCGGCCAGCACAGCGCCGCCGTGCTGGCCGACTGGGGCTGGAGCAACGCGGCAATCGAAACGCTGGAAAAGGCCGGCGTCATATAGGATTGTCGGGGTAGAAACTCGTACCTGATCCGATGACGAAAGAACGCGAACTCGAACAAGCAAAGCGGCTGGCGCTGTCGTTTTTCTTCGGCGCGGCCGCGCTGTTTGTGCTCAGCTTTTTCCTGCCGCAGAACTGGTGGACCGGCTTGTTGAAAGCCTTTTCGGAGGCCGCCATGGTCGGCGCCCTGGCGGACTGGTTCGCCGTGGTGGCGCTGTTCAAGCGCATTCCGATTCCCATCGTCTCGCGCCATACCGAGATCATCCCGCAAAACAAGGTCAAGATCGCCGAGAACCTCGCGCTCTTCGTGCGCGAAAAATTCCTCGATACCGAATCCATCGTCGGCCTGATCCGCAAGCATGACCCGGCGCAAAAGGTCGCCGACTGGCTGGTGAAACCGGCCAATACCGGGCGCATGGGGCAATACCTGGTCAAGCTCGCTTCCTGGATGCTCGACTTTCTCGATGACGCGGCGGTGCAGAATTTCCTGCGCAAGGCGGTGCATTCGATGGTGAAAAGCGTCGACCTGTCGAAATCGGCCGGCACCATCCTGGAAAGCCTGACGCGGGGAGGACGCCACCAGGAATTGCTGAACGAAGGCATCCACCAGCTGGCGACACTGCTGAACAACGAAGAGACGCAATCGTATATTGCGCAGGGCATCGTCGATTGGCTGCGCGACGAGTACGCCTTCATCGAGCGCATGCTGCCTTCGGACCTGATCGGCCGCAAAGGCGCCGATATCGCCGTGCGCCTGGCCTCGGGCATCCTGAACAAGGTCAGCGAAGACCCGCAGCACCCGCTGCGCCAGCGTTTCGACGTGTTCACGCAGGAATTCATCGAGCGCCTGAAAGCCGACCCGGCATTTTCCGCGCGCAGCGAGGAGATCAAGCATTACCTGCTCAACGACGAATCCCTGAACAGTTACCTGGGTTCGCTCTGGAACGACCTGCGCGACTGGTTCAAGCAGGACCTGCACAGCGAACAGTCGATGCTGCGCGGACGAATCGAAGCGACCGGCGCCTGGCTGGGGCAGACGCTGGCCGAGGACCCGCAACTGCGCCAATCCCTGAACGAGAACCTGGAACTGGCCTCGCGCGCGGCCGCGCCCGAATTCGCGGTGTTCCTGACCCGGCATATTGCCGATACGGTCAAGAATTGGGACAGCGGCGAGATGTCGGAGCAGATCGAGCTGAATATCGGCAAGGACCTGCAATTCATCCGCATCAACGGCACCGTGGTGGGCGGGCTGATCGGCGTGACGCTGTATTTGCTGTCCTCGCTGCCGGGCATGTTGTCGTGAAGACGCAATCCGGCGTCATGCGACCCGGGGACGGAGTAATATTGACTCATCCATCAATCGCGGGAGAAAGCTATGGAACAGGCGCTGGACGCGTGGCTCGCCGCGCACCCGGAAATCGAGGCGATACCGGGACGCGATTTGTTCATCGTCGCGCGCTATCTCGTGCCGATGGAAGCGGCGCTGATGCAGGGCTGCCTGGAAGCGTCCGGCATTCCCGCCGTGCTGGCCGATGCCCATTTGATGCAGACCGATTTGTTGCTGGCGCCGGCGCTGGGCGGGGTACGTATCCTGGTGCCGGCGACCTACCTGCAACAGGCGCAAGCGGTGATCGAGGCCTTCGGGCGAGGAGAGTTCGAACTCGACGAGAACGCGATATACAGGCAGGACTAGAGCCAGAAACATAAACCAAAAAGCCCGCCGGTTCTCGCAAAACGGCGGGCTTTTTTCGTACTACATGTTTTGGTGGTGATAGGTGGACTTGAACCACCGACCCCAGCATTATGAGTGCTGTGCTCTAACCAGCTGAGCTATATCACCAAAGCGAACGATATTATCCAAGGCGGCGGCTGTGCTGTCAAGGCTGCTGCCCGCAATCAAGCGCCTTTTTTACTGTCAGTGCTAATCCGGCAAGCCATCGAGGTAGCGCAGGATCTCGCCGGCCGGGTCGCGGCCGAGGAAATCGACGACGATCCGCTCCGGCATCGAGCGCAGCCAGGTCAGCTGGCGCTTGGCCAGCTGGCGCGTGGCGATGATGCCGGTTTCGCGCAGGGCCGCGCGGTCGATCTTGCCGTCCAGGTAATCCCAGCTCTGGCGGTAGCCGACGCAGCGCATCGAGGGCAGGTTCGGCGTCAGGTCGCCGCGCGCGCGCAGGCGCGCCACTTCGGCCACGATGCCTTCGTCGTCGGAGTCGCCCAGCATCTGGTCGAACCGCAGTGCGATCCGTTGATGCAGGATGCTGCGGTCCGGTGTTTCCAGCGCAAACGACACCAGCTCGAACGGCAGCGCGGGCTTTTCGCGGCGCGCCAGCAGTTCGGACATCGGCTTGCCGGTCAGTTCGATGATCTCGAGCGCGCGGTTGATGCGCTGGGCGTCGGCGGGCGCCAGGCGCTCGGCGGTGACCGGGTCCAGTAGACGCAGCTTGGCGTGCATGCCGGGCCAGCCGATGCGGGCCGCCTCGGCGTCGATGCGGGCGCGCACGGCGGCGTCGGCGGTCGGCAGGTCGTCCAGGCCCTCGGTCAGGCCCTTGAAGTACATCATCGTGCCGCCCACCAGCAGCGGCAGCTTGCCGCGCGCGGCGATCTCGGCCACCAGGCGCAGGGTGTCGTTGCGGAACTGCATCACCGAATAGGCGTCGAGCGGGTCGATGATGTCGATCAGGTGGTGCGGCACGGCCGCCAGTTCTTCAAGCGTCGGTTTCGCGGTGCCGATGTCCATCTCGCGGTAGACCAGGGCGGAGTCGACCGAGATGATCTCGACCGGCCGTTCGCGCGCAATGGCGAGCGCGGCCGCGGTCTTGCCCGAAGCGGTCGGGCCCATGATCGCCACGGCCAGCGGCCGGGCGGTATCGAATGTCTGTTGCATGTTTCTTATTGCCCGCGGAGGAACAGTTTGTCGAGGGCCGAGATCTCGAGCTGCACCCAGGTCGGACGGCCGTGGTTGCACTGGTCGGCGCGCTCGGTGCTTTCCATCTGGCGCAGCAGCGCGTTCATTTCAGGGATGGTGAGGATGCGGTTCGCGCGCACCGCCGTGTGGCAGGCGAGCGTCCCGAGCAGTTCGTTGCGGCGCTCGATCAGCACGCGCGAGCCGCCGAATTCGCGCACGTCGCGCAGCACGTCGCGCGCCAGGGTCTGGGCGTCGGCGTTCTTCAGGAGCGTCGGCACCGCGCGCACGGCCAGGGTGGTCGGCGAGATCGCGGCGATGTCGAAGCCGAGCGCTTTCAGGGTTTCCTGGTTCTCGACGGCGGTGCCGACCTCGATCGCGTCGGCGAAGAAGGTCACCGGGATCAGGAGCTGCTGCACCTGCATGTCCTGGCCCTCGACCTGGGCGTCGAGCGCGTTCTTCAGCTGCTCGTAGAGGATGCGCTCGTGGGCGGCGTGCATGTCGACCAGCACCAGGCCCTTCGTGTTCTGGGCCAGGATGTAGATGCCGTGCAGCTGGGCCAGCGCGAAGCCGAGCGGGAAGTCGTCGTTGGTCGGCGCGCTTGATGCTGCCGGCATCGGCGCGACCGGCATTGCCGCAGCGCTGCCGTTGCCGGGTGCGCTGCGGTCCGGCGCGCCGGCGAACAGCGCGCCATAGTTCGCGGTGCTCTGGGCCACGCCGCCTTGCGTGGCCGGCGCATCCCAGCGGCTGCCCGGCGGATAGGGCGAAGGCGAGAAGGTCGGCGACAGCTGCGACCCGAACGAAGTCTGCTCGTGCGGGCGGCGCCAGTTCGACAGCGAAGGCGAGGGCGCGATCTCGGCGGCGGTGAGCGGCGCCGGCACGCTGCCGTGGGCGGTGGCCGAGGTCTGCGCCAGCGTGCGCTGCACCGCGTGGAACACGAACTGGTGCACCGCGCGGCTGTCGCGGAAGCGCACTTCAATTTTGGATGGGTGCACGTTGACGTCGACCAGCGCCGGATCGAGTTCGAGCGCCAGCACATACGAGGGGAAGCGGTCGCCGTGCAGCACGTCCTGGTAGGCGGCGCGCACCGCGTGCACCAGCAGCTTGTCGCGGACAAAACGGCCGTTCACGTAGAAGAACTGGCCGTCGGCGCGCGCCTTGGAGGCGGTCGGCAGGCCGACGTAGCCGTGCAGGCGCAGCGGGCCGGCCGACTCGTCGAGCTGCAGCCGCGCCTCGGCGAAATCGCTGCCCAGGATCTGGCTGCTGCGTCTCGCCATCTCGCACACGTTCCAGTGGTCGATGGTGCGGCCGTTGTGGGTCAGGCTGAAGGCCACGTCCGGGCGCGCCAGCGCGATGCGGCGCACGACCTCGGCGCAGTGGCCGTATTCGGTCTGCTCGGATTTCAGGAACTTGCGGCGCGCCGGCGTGTTGAAATACAGGTCCTGGACGTCGATCGTGGTGCCGAGCGGGCCGGAGGAGGGCACGACCTGGCCCAGGTGCGAGCCGACGATTTCCCAGGCGTGCGGGGCATCCTTGGTGCGCGAGGTGATCGACACCGCCGCCACCGAGGCGATCGAGGCCAGCGCCTCGCCCCGGAAGCCCAGGGTCGACACGTTCTCGAGGTCGGTCAGCGAGGCGATTTTCGAGGTCGCATGGCGCGCCAGGGCCAGCGGCATCTGGTCCGGCTCGATGCCGCGGCCGTTGTCGGTGATCGCGATGCGCTTGACGCCGCCTTCCTCGAGGCGGACCGTGATCTGGGTGGCGCCGGCGTCCAGCGCGTTTTCCAGCAGTTCCTTGACGACGGCGGAAGGGCGTTCGACGACCTCGCCGGCCGCGATCTGCGAGATCAGCTGGTCGGGCAGTTGCTGGATGGGACGATGGGTGGGGACGGGCGCGTTCATCTCCCCGATTATACCCGTCGATAAATCGACGAACGCACCGGCGCCCCCTTCCTGTCTTATTTTTGCTCGCCGCCTTTTTCACGAACCGGAATCGGCGCATTGCACAGGTCGACGTGGCCGGCCGCCACCACGTTCCACGGGCCGCCGCGGTTGCGCTGGGCCTCGACCACCTTCTGGTAAGTCGCGCTGTCGGTGCGCATTACCTCGAAGTTGCTGCGCTCTTCTTTCGGCACGTCGGCGGCGACACGGAAGGACCCGATCGGCACCCGCATCTCCGGCTTGTCGTAGAAACCCATCGGCGCCGGACCGCGCGGCATGCTCGACAACAGCGGCATGCCGGACACGACGCGCCCGACCACGGTGATGTTGCGGTCCAGGTGGCGCGGCGACTGGCCGGTGACGACGTACAGCGCGGTGCCGCCGCCGCTGTCGGCCTCGTTGTCGCGGCCGACGCCGACCATCGCGTAGCAGTGCGCCAGCCAGGTCTCGCCCTTCTTCGGGTCGCGCCCGGCCGGGAAGCCGCTCGAATGCCCGACCTGGGGCGCATAGCCATCGACATCCTTCAGGCGCGTGAAGTGCTTGTCGTTTTTCATCGGTACGGTGAACTCGGCCTTTAGCTTCATTTTCGCGTTCTTCACGGGACGCGGGTTCTTCTCGTCCGGGTCGCCCCACTGGACCACGAAGTTGTCCTGCGAGCGCAGGATGACAAGGCCGTCGAAGTAATGCTCGCGCGCCAGGGCCTTGATGTTGGCGACGTGGTTCGGCGCGAAAGGCGGGGCCAGTTCGATGACCACGCGCCCGCCCGGCAACTCCATGTAGAGGGTGTTGTCCAGGTCGAGGGGGCGCCAGTCGGCCGCGCTCGAGGCCTTGACGATCTCGCCGACGCTCGGTTTCGGCGGCAACGGCTTCGGTTCGGCCGCCTGCGCCAGGCTGCCCGCCAGCGCCAGCGCAACACCGGCCCTCCATCCCATGATCCTTGCCATCATCTCCGCTCCCGGTTGTTGTTAATGTGAGGTAATTGTAGACGTGAAACTCAGCATCCCGGCAAGCGTTTTGGAAACTGAAGGAAGCACTGATTTATTCTGGCGCGCAGGAACCGGGCACGAACAATGTGGCCGGCAAGGCGTCAACCGGAGCGATACCGGGGTATCGCGAGGATTTACAACGCAGCAGGACGCATTTTCTCGTGGCCGAGGCCGCCGCCATGAATAAATCGGTGCTTCCTTAATGCACCCTTAAACAGCCCAAAAGGCTCAGTCTGGTCAAAGGTTTGGGCAGGCTGACTGGTGGTATGATGCGTCGTTACCGTTTAGGAAAATTATGGATCTGATGCAATTTTTCGACATGATTCTCCATGTCGATAAAACGTTGGGCGTCCTGCTGGCTGAGTATGGCGTATATGTCTATATCGTCCTGTTCGCGATCATCTTCTGCGAAACCGGCCTCGTGGTCCTGTTTTTCTTCCCGGGCGACACCTTGCTGTTCATCGCCGGCGCCTTCTGCGCCACTGGCGAAATGAGCTATCCGCTGCTGATGGCGCTCCTGATCGTCGCCGCCGTCACTGGTAATACATTGAATTACTACATAGGCGAGGCCGTCGGCCAGCGCATGTTCACCAACGATTACCGCTGGCTCAACAAGGACGCGTTGCGCCGCACCCACGACTTCTTCGAAAAACATGGTGGCAAGACCATCATCCTGGCGCGTTTCATCCCGGTGGTGCGCACCTTCGCGCCTTTCGTTGCCGGCGTGTCGGACATGACCCACTGGCGCTTCCAGCTCTACAACATCACCGGCGCCGTGTTCTGGGTGGCCAGCCTGGTTACTGCAGGCTACTTCTTCGGCAATATCCCGATCGTGCGCAACCACCTGACCGAGATCGTGCTGGTCGGCGTCAGCGTGGCGCTCGTGCCGCTCATGCTGGGCGGCCTGTACAAAGTCGGGCGCCGCATGTTGAGCCGATAAGTCCTTTGTTCGAACGACAAAACGCCGGAGTCATCCGGCGTTTTGTCGTTGACGAGGAAGTTTCTCTCAAGTTTATGGGCGAAAGCGTCGTTAAAGCATGGTAAGCCACTTCCCCGAACCCCATGCGTAAGCTCATTGCCCTGTTCGCTTGCAGTATCGTCATGCATCACGCAAGCGCCAACGAATCGCCTGTCCCCGCCGCCAAGCCGGACGCGGAGGCGGCCAGGAAGCTCGCGGCCGAGCTGTCGAAACCGGCCAGCGCCAAACCGGTCGAGAAGGCGTCGATGGCGGCGCTCGCCGCGGCGGCCGACAAGGAAGTGCAGGCGGACAAAGCCGCCGCGCCTGCCAGGGCGAGCGCCGCCACCGCCGACCGCGTGGCGTCGAGCATCTCCGCGCAGGGCGAGGAAGATGCGCAGGTCGCGCTGTCGGTGAAGATCGCCGAGCGCCTGGCCGAGATGCGCGCCAAGCAGGCCGCGCGGATCGCCGCCGCGGCCCGGTCGAAGAAGGCGGCCGAGGCGAAACGCAAGAAGGAAGCGGCGCTGGCGGCGGCGCCGAAGATCAGCAATCACTGGGACTACGAAGGCGAATTCGGCCCCGAGAACTGGGGCAGGATCAATCCGGCCTGGTCGCAGTGCGGCAGCGGCAAGCGCCAGTCGCCGATCGACATCCGCGACGGCATGAAGGTCGACCTGGCCGAGATCGATTTCAACTACCGTCCCTCGCCCTTCACCGAGATCGACAACGGCAAGACCGTGCAGGTGAATGTCGCCGCCGGCAACTTCATCACCATCGGCAACCAGAGCTACGAGCTGGTGCAGTTTCACTTCCACCGCCCGTCGGAAGAGAAAATCAACGGCAAGGGCACCGAGATGGTGGTCCACCTGGAGCACCGCGGCCCGGACGGCAAGCTGGCCATCGTCGCCGTGCTGCTCGAACGCGGCCAGGCCAACGAGGCGATCCAGACCGTGTGGAACCACATCCCGCTCGAGAAGCAGCAGGCGGTGGCGCCCGGCATCGAGATCGATCCCTACGAACTGCTGCCGGAACGCCGCGAATACTACACCTACATGGGCTCGCAGACCACGCCGCCGTGCCAGGAAAACGTCCTGTGGCTGGTGATGAAGCAGCCGATGACGGCCTCGCCGGCGCAGATGGCGCTGTTCTCGCGCCTGTACCCCCTCAATGCGCGGCCGCTGCAGGCGGGCGAGGGACGGATGGTCAAGGAATCGAATTGATCCGTAGGGTGGACGGCTTCGCCGTCCACGCGTTCAACGCACGTATGCGCTTCGAAACGCTTATCTGAACCGCAGGCACTGTGTGAACGCGTGGACGGGAAGACCCGTCCACCCTACGTCCCGCCGCGCACGTTATTGATGCGCTCAGCTGACGTGGTACTCGCCCACCCAGCGCTCGCCCGGCTGCAGCGTCGGCCCATCCAGCAGCGCCGGCTCGATGCACACGAAGCGCCGGTATTCGTCGTCGGCCATGTCGGCCAGCGCCGCGGCGTCGGCCGCGCCCGGATTCCAGACCACCGCATCCGTGAAGCCTTCCTGGCGCAGCGTCAGCACGATGCCGCCGTCGACCAGCGCCAGCGGCGGGGCGACGCCTTCGTAGACGCGGTCGAACTTATCCGCGATGACCAGCTCCTCGCGCTCCACCCCGTCGATACGCACGGTCGCGATGTCGTCGACCAGGTGATAGGTGTGCAGCGCCGCCGCGAACGGGAAGGCGCTGCCGCCCGTATTGCGCACCTCGAAGCGCATCGCCAGTTCGTTGGCGTGGATCGCCACCCGCAGCGCCAGTTCGAAACCGTGCGGCCAGGCCTGGGCGTGCTTCGGATCCAGGTCGGCCGCATCGAGGCCGAACACGGCGAAGGCCCAGCCATCCTCGACGCCGCTTTCCAGCACGCGCCAGGTGCTCACGCGCGCGAAGCCGTGGCGCATGCCGCTGCCGCGCTCGGCGAACTGGGGGAAGATCACCGGCACGCCGCCACGGATCGCGCGGCTGCCGTCGAGCGCCGACCGGGCGCTGCAGAACATGCGTTCGCGGCCGTCGGCGCCGCGCCAGGAGATCAGGTGCGCGCCGTAGAGGGTGATGGTGGCTTGCGCGCCGTCGGGCGCGCTCAGCAGGATGGCCGGGAGCTGGCCGTAGGTGGTGGAAATGGCGGCGTCCATGTTCGTCATGTCGATAACGGGTCGTTCGGGACCGCGTAGTATGCCATGCGCGCCGGGGCGCACCGTCGTGCGCTATCGGGCTCGCGGAAGGCATGCTTTCTTTTACACTGGTCGGCAGCCGCCCGCATCGATCCAGGGCCAGACGAGGGGGAAACATGAAGACAGCAGTGTTCAGTGCGCGCCGCTACGACAAGACAATGCTCGAGCGCGCCAACGGCGGCGCCGGTCACCAGTTGCGCTTTTTCGACGATCGCCTGACAACCGAGACCGCCAACCTTGCCGCCGGCTGCGAGGCCGTCTGCGTGTTCGTCAACGATGCGGTCGATGCCCAGGTGCTTGCCGTCCTGGCCGAGCAGGGCACGCGCCTGGTGGCGACGCGCTCCACCGGCTATAACCACATCGATACCGCCGCGGCGGAGCGGCATGGCATCGCCGTGGTGCGGGTCACCGACTATTCGCCTTATTCGGTCGCCGAATTCGCGGTCGGACTGCTGCTTGCCGTGAACCGCAAGATCGCCCGCGCCAGCGCCCGCACGCGCGACGGCAATTTCGACCTGGACGGCTTGATGGGCGTGGACCTGCACGGGAAGACGGTCGGCGTCATCGGCACCGGCAAGATCGGCGTGATCTTTGCCAGGATCATGGCCGGATTCGGCTGCCACGTGGTCGGCGCCGATCCCTACGTCAATCCCGCGTTCGAAGCGGCCGGCGGACGTTACGTGTCGGTCGACGAGCTGCTTTCCTCAAGCGACGTGGTGTCGCTGCATTGCCCTTTGACCAAGGA
Organism: Massilia sp.; assembly: GCF_032106685.1. Taxonomy (GTDB): domain Bacteria; phylum Pseudomonadota; class Gammaproteobacteria; order Burkholderiales; family Burkholderiaceae_D; genus Telluria. Next base: position 40,667 of record NZ_DAMCPG010000019.1, on the reverse strand, counting down.
GACCACCCACCTGGTCAATGCGCAAACCCTGGCCTGCGCCAAACGCGGTTGCATCCTCGTCAACACCAGCCGGGGCGGCCTGGTCGACACGGACGCCGCCATTCGTGCGCTGAAGTCCGGGCAACTGGGCGGCCTGGCGATCGACGTCTATGAGCAGGAAGCCAACCTGTTTTTCCAGGACCTGTCTTCCACGATCATCGCCGACGACGTCATCCAGCGGCTGGTGTCGTTTCCCAACGTGATCGTCACCGGTCACCAGGCCTTTTTTACTGTCGAAGCGATCGGGCAGATCATGCAAACGACCATCGACAGCATCACGGCCTTCGAGCGCGGCGAGGAGCTGGTCAACCGCGTGCCGGCCAGCGCCAGCGGGCTGGCCGGGGGGTAGGGGCCTCAGGTCGTGCGGCTCTTCGCCATCGGCGGATTGGCCGAGAAATAACGCTTGATGCCCTTGGTGATGGCGTTGGCCAGCTGTTCCTGGTAGCCGTCGTCCTTGAGCTTGGCTTCTTCCTCGGGGTTCGAGATGAAGGCCGTCTCGACCAGGATCGAGGGAATGTCCGGCGCCTTCAGTACGGCGAAGCCGGCCTGCTCGACGGCGGCCTTGTGCAGCCGGTTGATGCCGCCGATCTCGCCCAGCACCGCCTTGCCGAGCTTCAGGCTGTCGTTGATCTGGGCCGTGGTCGAGAGGTCGAACAGCACGCTGGCGAGCTGCCTGTCGTGGCGCGCCAGGTTCACGCCGCCGATCATGTCGGCCTTGTTCTGGTCGTTCGCCAGCCAGCGCGCGGCGGTCGAGGTCGCGCCTTTTTCCGACAGCACGAACACCGAGGAGCCGCGCGCGCGCGGTTCGGTGAAGGCGTCGGCGTGGATCGAGACGAACAGGTCGGCCTGCACCTTGCGCGCCTTTTCCACACGCTTGCCGAGCGGGACGAAATAGTCGCCGTCGCGGGTGAGCATCACGCGCGTGTTCGGCAGCGCTTCCAGCTTGGCCTTCAGGCGCTTGGCCACGGCCAGCACGATGTCCTTCTCGCGGGTGCCGGTGGCGCCGATCGCGCCCGGGTCCTCGCCGCCATGGCCGGGGTCGAGCGCGATGGTCACCATGCGCACCACGTTGTTGGCGGGCGGAGCGGGCGGCTTGACGGCCGGCTTGCCCGGCGTGGGCGGCGCCTGCACCGGACCCGGCGGCGTCCTGCCGTCGATCGCGGCGATCTCCGCCTCGATGCGCGCGACCGGATCGGGAACGGGCGGCTGGATCGGCGTCGGCTCGGCCGGGACCGCGGTCGGGGTGCCGTCGCCGGGCGACCATTCGCCCTTTTCGATCAGCGCCAGGATCGGGTCCGGCTCGTGCACCGGATACAGGTCGAAGATCAGGCGGTGTTTATAGGTACCCACCGGCACCAGCGTAAACACCTGCGGCTTGATTTCTTCCTTCAGGTCGAACACCAGGCGCACCACGCGCGGGCGGTTCTGGCCGACGCGCACCTGCTTGATGTAGGGATCGTTCGCCTCGACCTTCGCCACCAGGCTTTTCAGGGTGTTGTTCAGGTCCAGGCCGTCGATGTCGACCACCAGGCGCGGCGGATCGGCCAGCAGGAAATGGTCGGTCTTGAGGTCGCTGTCGTTTTCCAGCGTCACGCGGGTGTAGTCGTCGGCCGGCCAGACGCGCACGGCCAGGATCTGGGCCGCGCGCGCGGGCAACGGAGACAGGACCGACAACAGCAGCGTGCCGCCGGCCTTGAGCAGGGTGCGGCGCCGCGCGCCGGACGTCAGGGGGGAGGAGCGTAGGAGAGGCGGTCGAGGCATAGCAGGCCTAATTCGGACAACGCCTGCAATTCTACCTCACGGCCGAGGCCGCTGACCTTAAGCAAGACTTTAACGTCGGGCAATGGCAACACCGGTTCGCCCTTTTCCGGCCATTCGACGATGCAAATGTTGCGGCCGTCGAAGTCCTCGCGAAAGCCGGCGTCGAGGAATTCTTCCGGGCTGGACATGCGGTAGAGGTCGTAGTGGATGACGTTGACCGGCTGGCCGTCCAGCTGCACGCGATAGGGTTCCGACAGGGTATAAGTCGGGCTCTTGACCGTGCCCTGATGGCCGGCCGCGCGCAGCAGGGCGCGCGTGAGCGCGGTCTTGCCGGCGCCGAGGTCGCCATGCAGGTAGATGACCAGGCCGGGCGCCAGGGCGCGCGCCAGCGCGGCGCCGAAGGCGGCGGTCGCCGTTTCGTCCGGCAGGTAGGCTGTGAAGTGCTGCATCAATTAGAATGTCATGTTTGGCGGCGCGATGTCGCCGCGATTGTCGTCTTTGCCATGTCCCTCGACTCCCCCGACCTGAACGAACTAGCGCGCGCCATCAAGGCATGGGGCGCGGCGCTCGGCTTTGCCGACGTGCGCATCGCCGACGTCGACCTCGCGCACGCCGAGGAAGGGCTGCGCGCCTGGCTGGCGGCGGGCCACCATGGCGAGATGGATTATATGGCAAGCCACGGCATGAAGCGCGCCCGGCCCGCCGAGCTGGTGCCGGGCACGGTGCGCGCGATCGTGGCGCGCATGGATTACCTGCCGCGGGACGCCGGCGACTGGCGCGCGCGCGAGGCGGCGCGCCAGCGCGACCCCGGCGCGGCCGTGGTCTCGGTGTACGCGCGCGGCCGCGACTATCACAAGGTGCTGCGCAACCGCCTGGCCCAGCTGGCCGAGCGCGTGAAAACCGAGATCGGCGAGTATGGCTACCGCGTGTTCACCGATTCGGCGCCGGTGATGGAGCTGCCGCTGGCGGAAAAGGCGGGCCTGGGCTGGCGCGGCAAGCATACGCTGCTGCTCTCGCGCGAGGCAGGCTCGACCTTTTTCATCGGCGAGATCCTGGTCGACCTGCCGCTCCCGGTCGACGCCTCGACTACCGGCCACTGCGGCCAGTGCAGCAACTGCATCGACCTGTGCCCGACCGGCGCCATCCTGGGACCGGGACGGCTCGATGCGCGGCGCTGCATTTCCTATTTGACCATCGAACTGAAGGGCAGCATCCCGCTGGAACTGCGCCCGCTGATCGGCAACCGCATCTACGGCTGCGACGATTGCCAGCTGGCCTGTCCGTGGAACAAGTTCGCGCAGCGCGCGGCGCTGCCCGACTTCGACGAGCGCAACGGCTTCGGCGCGGCAGGCCTGGTGGAATTGTTCGGGTGGGAAGAAGAGGAATTCAACCGCCGGACCGAAGGCAGTCCGATCCGGCGCATCGGCCACGAGCGCTGGCTGCGCAACCTGGCGGTGGGGCTGGGCAATGCCGCTGAAGGACGTGCTGGCGATCCGCTCATCGTGGCCGCCTTGCGAGCCCGTGCCGAACACCCGTCGGAGCTGGTGCGCGAGCACGTGGCCTGGGCGCTCGCACGCCACATTTGAACGCTCCGGTAGGGTTAGAGCTCGATGCGCTTGGCCCGCAGCGCCGACCAGTCGCCGTCAATGGAGATCATCGCCACGGCCGTGATGCCCTGTTCCTTCAAATAGGCATTGATCGAATCGCGGTTGATGTCGGTTGCCTTCGAGGCGGTCTGTTTCAGGTAGGCGATCCACAGCGAGCCCTTGTCGCCCAGGCGTTCTTTCGCGACGGGCACGTATTGCTCGAGGTCCTTGCGGTTCATGCAAAAGGCCATGATGACGTCGAAGGGGCCATCGCCTTCCTTGATCAGCTCCTGCGGCAATTGCGACACCACCGTGGGGTGGACGCCGCCATTGAGCACCTGCATCGACTTCGCATTCCGCAAAAACATTCTGTCTGCAACTGTCTTTTCGTTCATCTGCTTTCCCTAAAGAAGTTGGCGTCGCGCGGCGCGCGCGCGGCGACGCGTTCAAATTGATTTTACAAGCGATCCCCGAAATGGACGGCCTTTGGCACGTCCTGTGCGCGCCCTCCTGAAACCAAAAGTCATGGCTGAGCTGGCGCGGCTTGCGGCGAGCGGTTGGTGGGGAGGGGCGAGGAGCGGGGATAACTTTCAGGTAGGGGCGGATTGAGCCAGCGCAAGGGGCGTGTTGGTGTCGTGGGGCTGTTGCCTGGGGCGTTATCGGTGCGCTGCATCCGCGTGGGCACAGGTGCCCACCCTACGGTCACCGCCAGTTGCGAGCGCACGCCAACCCTGATTGTTAACGCGTCCCGTAGGGTGGGCACCTGTGCCCACGCGGATTAACAAGACCAATAACGGATCACGCAACAGCGCCACAAACGCCGCAAAGAATTACTTCAACAACCCCGCCAACTCCACCGCCGTCTTGACCTGCATCTTGTCGAAGATATGCGCCCGGTGCACCTCGACGGTCCGCATGCTGATGCCCAGCTCGTCGGCGACGACCTTGTTCATCTTGCCGGCCAGGATCAGGTCGAGCACTTCGCGTTCGCGCGCCGACAGCGTGGCCAGGCGCGCGCGCACCTGGTCGGATGCGGCGGCGGCGCGCGAGGCGGCCAGGGCCTGGTCGACGCGGTCCATCAGCTGGTTGTCGTTGAAGGGCTTTTCGAAGAAATCGAAGGCGCCGCGCTTGAGCGAATCGACCGCCATCGGCACGTCGCCGTGGCCGGTCAGGAAGATCACGGGCAGGCGCGGCAGCAGGCCGCGTCCGATCAGCTGGTCGAACACCGCCACGCCGTTCATGTCGGGCATGCGCACGTCGAGCAGCACGCAGTCGCCGCCGGGATCGGGTTCGCCGACGCTGTCGAGGAAGGCCTGGCCGCCGGCATGGCCGCGCGCCGCCAGCCCGCGCGACTGTGCCAGCCACGCGAGGGCGTCACGGATCACTTCTTCGTCGTCGACGATGTGCAGCATGCGGTTTCTCCTCGGTGCGCTATTTTAGCTCAGGCGATGCCGCCGCCGCATCCTGGCGCGGCAGGCTGAAGGTGAACACGGTGCCGCCGGCCGGGTTCGGCGCGTGGGTCAGGGTGCCGCCGTGGAACTCGATCGCCGTGCGGCAGATCGACAGGCCCATGCCCATGCCCTCGGCCTTGGTCGAGAAGAAGGGCGAGAACAGGCGCTCGGCCACGTCGGGCGCGATGCCGTGGCCGTTGTCGATCACCGAGACCGAGACCTGGGCCGCGTCGGCCGCGGCGGCGATGCGCAGGATGCGCCGCGCGGGCGGCACGTCGACCATCGCCTCGATGCCGTTGCGCGTAAGGTTGAGCAGTACCTGCTCGAGCATCACGCGGTCGGCCAGCACGGTGGGCAAGGTGGGCGGCAGCTCGAACTGCAGCGACACGTAGGCCTTGCGCGCCTGCAGGTCGATCAGGGCGCGCACGCCGTCGACCACGCTCCTGATCGCCACTTCCTCGCGCCGCGGTTCGCTCTTCTTGACGAACTCGTGCACGCTCTTGATGATCTGGCCGGCGCGCTGGGCCTGCTGGCGCGCCTGCTCGAGCGCGCGGCGCAGCAGGGTCGGCTCGACCGGCACGCCGCTGTCGGCGCGCTCGAGCACGTTCAGGGCGCCTGCCGTGTAACTGGAAATCGCTGCCAGCGGCTGGTTCAGCTCGTGCGCCAGCATCGACGAGATCTCGCCCATGGTGGCCAGGCGCGCGCTCGCTTCCAGCTTTTCCTGCTGCTGGCGGTTGAGTTCCTCGGCCCGCTTGCGGTCGGTGATGTCGAGGATCGAACTCATCCAGCCGGTCTGCTTGCCGCGGCTGTCCACCAGCGGCGCCTCGAACACCAGCACCGGTACCCGCACCCCGTCCGAGCGCTGGAACACGGTCTCGAACTGCGGCGTGATGGTCCCGGCCAGCACGCCGGCAAAGCGTTCCTCGTATTCCATCATCGCTTCCGGCGCCCAGTAGGGCATCGGCGGTTTCTTGCCGACCAGTTCCTCGGCCGACAGCCCGACCATCTGGCAGAAGGCCTTGTTGACGTAGGTGACGCGCCCCTCCAGGTCGCGCGCGCGCAGGCCGGTCAGCAGCGAATTCTCCATCGCGGTGCGAAAGGCCATCTGCTGGCGCAGTGCGGCTTCCGCCGCCAGCGTGCGCGAGATGTGGCGCCACAGCGTCATGAGGCTGAGCAGCAGGCCGAGCGCCAGCACGATCACCGAACCGACCAGCAAATTCGGCAGCAGGCGCGGCGCGCCCTTCACGCTGTCGGTGGCGAGCACGATCGCGCTGCCCGGCAGGTCGAGCGCGCGCCGGTGGGTGTAGATGCCGCGCCCGGGGCCGCCGTCGGCGCGCTCGGCGACCGGATGGTCGTCGCGGTCGAGCAGGGCAAGGTCGTTGTCCTTGGCGAACCACCAGGGCACGGTCTCGTCCAGCAGCACCTTCAGGCTGTAGCTGGCGACCAGGCTGCCGGCGTATTCGCCGCGCTTGAACAGCGGCAGGTAGTAGTCGATCATGCCCGGCGCATGGGTGCTGGCGCCATACGGCTCGGTGTAGCGGCCGGCGCGCGTCAGGCGCGCCATCTCCAGGGTTTCCTTGCCCACTTGCGCCGGCCCGCCGGGCGGCAGTTCCAGGCCGTGCTGGGCCAGCACGGCGCCGTCGGCGCCGAGCCAGAGCACGCGGCGCAGTTCGTGGCCGTTCTTGAACATCTGCACAAAGCGCGCCTGCAGCTGCTCCGGCGTGGGTGGCTTGGACACCAGGTCGGCGCCGAGGACGGCCAGCGCCTCCTCGCTGCGCGCCAGCTCGAAGCGCAGGGTCTGCTCGACCCAGAGCGTATCGGCGATCAGCTGTTCCTGGCGCTCGTTGGCTTCCATCTGGCGCGCCTGCCAGGGAAGCCAGATCAGCACCGCCAGGAACAGCAGCACCAGCAGCACCGGCACCAGCCAGCGCCAGGGACGCGAGAGGCTGGCGCGGCGCGGCAGCCGGAAAGGATTTTTCATGCGATACCGTGGAACATTCCTGTTTCCGATGTTATTGTGGAAATCCACAATTGCAAGGCAAAATGATGGTGAGCAGACTGTTCGGTGCTGGTAAATACAATAATTCGATACACCAAGGAGACATCATGCAGATCAAAACCCTGGTCGCGGCCTTTGCCGTCGTCCTTTCCATGAACGCCGCCTGGGCCCAGGCGCCGATCGTCATCAAGTTCAGCCACGTGGTGGCGACCGACACCCCGAAGGGGCAGGCCGCCGAACGCTTCAAGGAGCAGGCCGAAAAGCTGACGAAGGGGCGCGTGAAGGTCGAAGTGTATCCGAACAGCCAGCTCTACAAGGACAAGGAAGAGCTCGAAGCCCTGCAACTGGGCGCGGTGCAGATGCTGGCGCCCTCGCTGGCCAAGTTCGGCCCGCTCGGCGTGAAGGAATTCGAAGCCTTCGACCTGCCTTACATCTTCCCGTCGAAGGCCGCGCTGTACGCGGTGACCGAGGGCCCGATCGGCAAGGGGCTCTTGAAGAAGCTCGAACCGAAGGGCATCACCGGCCTGGCCTACTGGGATAACGGCTTCAAGATCATGTCGGCCAACAAGCCGCTGCACGTGCCGGCCGACTTCCGCGGCCAGAAGATGCGCATCCAGTCCTCGAAAGTGCTCGACGCCCAGATGCGCGCCCTCGGCGCCAACCCGCAGGTGCTGGCCTTCTCCGAGGTCTACCAGGCCCTGCAGACCGGCGTGGTGGACGGCACCGAGAACCCGCCGTCGAACATGTACACCCAGAAGATGCACGAGGTGCAGAAGCACCTGACGGTGTCGAACCACGGCTACCTGGGCTACGCCGTCATCGTCAACAAGAAGTTCTGGGACGGCCTGCCGGCCGATATCCGCGCCCAGCTCGAGCAGGCCATGCGCGACGCCACCACCTTCGAAAAAGCGATCGCCCAGCGCGACAACGACCTGGCGCTGGAAGCCATCCGCAAGGCCGGCAAGACCACCATCTACAACCTGACGCCGGCCGAACAGGCGCAGTGGCGCCAGGCCCTGCTGCCGGTGCACAAGCAGATGGAAGGCCGGATCGGCAAGGACCTGATCCAGGCGATCAGCCGCGAGACCGCGAAGAAGTAAGCCGGCGCAGCAAGCCGCCCAAGCAAGCCGAAGAGACGTCACGACGCACGCGTACCGCAGCTGCGGTGCGCGTGCACGTCGCTGGCCGCGCGCTCCCTTGCCTCCTGAAAGACATCCATGAAATTCCTCGATCGACTCGAAGAGTGGATCATCGCGACCCTGATGGCGGCGGCGACCGTCGTCATCTTCATCGCGGTGGTGCATCGCTACCTGTCCGGGCTGCCGATTCCGGCGCTGCAGGACTACCTCATCCAGATCAACACCAGCTGGGCCCAGGAACTGTGCATCTACATGTTCGTGTGGATGGCCAAGTTCGGCGCAGCCTATGGCGTGCGCACCGGCATCCACGTCGGCGTCGACGTGCTGGTGAACCGCCTGAACCCGCGCTGGCGCGCCGGCTTCATCGTCTTCGGCCTGCTGGCCGGGGCCGTCTTCACCGGCATCGTCGGCACCCTGGGCGCCAACTTCGTCTGGCACATGTCGGAAACCGACCAGACCTCGGCCGACCTCGAATGGCCGATGTGGATCGTCTACCTGGCGGTGCCGCTCGGCTCCTATCTGATGTGCTTCCGCTTCCTGCAGGTGATGGTGAACTTCATCCGCACCGGCGAAGTGCCGCACCATGACCCGGCCCAGGTCGAGGGCCTGGACGACGACGACCTGCCGATCTCGAAAGGTGCCGCATGAACGCCGCCATCATCTTCATCCTGCTGCTGCTCCTGATGCTGACCGGGATGCCGATCTCGATCTCGCTCGGCCTGACGGTATTGACCTTCCTGTTCACGATGACCACGGTGCCGATCGAGTCGGTCGCGCTGAAGCTGTTCACCGGCATCGAGAAGTTCGAGATCATGGCCATTCCCTTCTTCATCCTGGCCGGTAACTTCCTCACCCATGGCGGCGTGGCGCGGCGCATGATCCGCTTCGCCACCTCGATGGTCGGCCACTGGCACGGCGGCCTGGCCCTGGCCGGCGTGGTGGCGTGCGCCCTGTTCGCGGCGGTGTCGGGTTCGAGCCCGGCGACCGTGGTGGCGATCGGCTCGATCATCCTGCCGGCCATGGTCAAGCAGGGCTATCCGAAGCGTTTCGGCGCCGGCGTGATCACCACCTCGGGCGCGCTCGGCATCCTGATCCCGCCCTCGATCGTGATGGTGATGTATTCGGTGACCACCAACACCTCGGTCGGCGCGCTGTTCATGGCCGGCGTGGTGCCGGGGCTGATGCTGGCTTTCCTGCTCGGCCTGACCACCTGGGTGCTGGCCAAGAAGCGCGGCTACCCGCGCATGGACAAGGCCAGCTGGGGCGAACGCTGGCATGCCTTCCGCAAGAGCGCCTGGGGCCTGTTCCTGATCGTGATCGTCATGGGCGGCATTTATTCGGGCGTGTTCACGCCGACCGAGGCCGCCGCGATCGCCGCCGTGTATGCCTTCGTGATCTCGGTGTTCGTCTACAAGGACCTGCGCCTGGAACAGGTCGGCAGGGTGCTGCTGGACTCGGCCTCGTTGTCGGCGATGCTGCTCTACATCATCACGAACGCCGTGCTGTTCTCGTTCCTGATGACCAGCGAAAACATCCCTCAGCAAATGGCGGCCTGGCTCACCGGCCAGGGCTTGGGCGTGGTCGGCTTCCTGCTGGTGGTGAACGTGCTGCTCTTGCTTGCGGGCAACGTGATGGAGCCGTCCTCGATCGTGCTGATCATGGCGCCGATCCTGTTCCCGGTCGCGGTGCAGCTGGGGATCGACCCGATCCACTTCGGCATCCTGATCGTGGTCAACATGGAAGTGGGCATGTGCCACCCTCCCGTCGGCCTGAACCTGTACGTGGCCTCGGGCATCACCAAGATGGGCATTTCCGAGCTGACGGTGGCAGTCATGCCCTGGCTGCTGACCATGCTCGGCTTCCTGCTCCTGGTGACCTACGTGCCGGCGATCTCGTTGTGGCTGCCTAACCTCGTCTATGGTTGATTCTCGAAAATCGTATATAAAAAACTATTCTTCGCCGGCACAGTTGCGTTATGATTGAGCGCTGTCGGCACCAGAGTGGTGCGGGCAAACCGGACACAAGTCTTGGGGAGTGAGAGAAAAGCACGGTAGTCCATACCGGAGATCATGTGAGGAGACACACGTTCGACAGAAGCTGCGGGTACGCCTAGCGGCCGGGACGTGACCATGATTCAAAAGCGCACCTGGTGCGCTTTTTTTTTTGCGCGGCTGGCGGATGCAGCTGCGGGCGATGTCTCGCTGTCGCGGGCTCGCGGATGAGCCTGGACCGCGTGGGCACACGTGCCCACCCTACGGGGAGCGCTGTATCCTCAAATTGCGCACCTGAGACGCCGCGTTTTCGTAGGGTGGGCACCCCGTGCCCACGCGTTACGCGGCCATCCGGCGGACAGCGGCGGCGGCCCATCGCCCGCAAAGCCTGCCGCGGCCACAGCCCACGATCACGCCGCCAGCTCCTCCAGCGTCCGCGCATCCACCGGCCGGCTGAACAGGAAGCCCTGCCAGGCATCGCAGCCGATCTCGGCCAGGAAACAGCGCTGGGCCTCGGTTTCCACCCCTTCGGCGATGATGCCCAGCCCCAGCGATTTGCCGAGCGCGACCACGCTGCGCGCGATCGAGGCGTCGTTCGGGTCGTCGAGCACGTCGCGCACGAAACTCTGGTCGATCTTCAGCTGGTCCAGCGGCAGGCGCTTCAGGTAGCTCAGCGACGAGTAGCCGGTGCCGAAGTCGTCCAGCGAAAAGCCGATGCCGTGTTCGCGCAGCGCGCGCATCTTGTCGATCGTCTCTTCGACGCCCTCGATCATCAGGGTCTCGGTCAGTTCCAGCTTCAGGCGCGCCGGGTCGGCGCCGCTGGCGCGCACGATCGCCAGCGTCTCCTCGACGAAGTCGCCCTGCAGGAACTGGCGCACGCTGACATTGACCGCCAGCGTCAGGTGGGCGGTGGCCGGTGTGGCGGCCCACAGGGCCAGCTGCTCGCAGGCCGTGCGCAGCACCCAGCGCCCGAGCGGCACGATCAGCCCGGAGGTCTCGGCGATCGCGATGAAGCCGGCCGGTCCGATCAGGCCACGCTGCGGATGCTGCCAGCGCACCAGGGCCTCGGCCCCGGTCAGCACGCCGTCGCCATCGACCTGCCCCTGGTAGTGCAGCACGAACTGCGACTGGCGCAGCGCTTCGCGCAGCTCGGTCTCGATCGCGGTGCGGTAGGTCACCTCCAGCTCCATCGAGCCGTGGAAGAAACGCAGCGTGTTGCGGCCCTGGCGCTTGGCCTCGTACATGGCGAGGTCGCCGCGCCGCATCAGGTCGTCGAGCTGCTGTTCGTGGCCGGTGCACAGCGTGACCCCGATGCTGCAGCTGGCGTGGTGGGCGGCGCCGCCGACCTCGAACGGCTCGCGCAGCGCCGCCAGGATCTTGTGGCCGACCGCCTCGGCATGGCGCGTCGCCTCCTCCTCGCTGGCGCCGAGCGCCTCGAGCAGGATCACGAATTCGTCGCCGCCCAGGCGCGCCACGGTATCGCTCTCGCGCGCGCACAGCAGCAGGCGCGCCGCCACCTGCTGCAGCAGGTGGTCGCCGACCACGTGGCCGCGGCTGTCGTTGAGGTCCTTGAAGTTGTCCATGTCGAGGAACAGCAGGGCGCCGACGCGGCGGTTGCGCCCGTGCTGGCCGATGCAGTGGTGCAGGCGCTCGTACAGCAGGCGCCGGTTCGGCAGTCCGGTCAGCGAGTCGTAGTAGGCCAGCTGGACGATCTTCTCGTCGGCCTGCTTGCGCGCGCTGATGTCGGACTGGGTGCACACGAAATTGGTCAGCTCGCCGTCGGCGTTGCGCACCGCGCTGACCGTCAGCCAGGCCGGGTAGGGCTGGCCGTTGCGGCGCCGGGTCCAGACTTCGCCCTGCCAGGTGTGCGCGCGCCGCACCGTGGCCCACATCCGTTCGCGGTAGTCGTCGCCGTCCTGCTCCAGCGAGAACGGGGGAAAGGGCGTGCCGGGCAGTTCGGCGGCCGGGCAGCCGACCAGCAGGCCCCAGGCTTCGTTGGCCTCGACCATCGTCGCTTCGGGGCTGAGCACGCACATGCCTTCGCCCGACTGGAACACGGTGGCGGCGATGCGCAGCGATTCCTCGGCCTGCTTGTTGGGCGTGATGTCGGTGGTGATGCCGCACAGTCCATACAGCTCGCCGTCGCGCGCCAGCGGCACCTTGGTGGTCAGGTAGATCTTCTCGCCGATGCGTTCCTCGACCACGTGGCGCCGCTGCTCGGTAAGCGTGACGCGGTCGCTCTCGCGCGTCATGCGCGCCAGCGCCGGGCCGAACAGCACTTCGTCGCCCTGGCCGATGATGGTGCTGGCCGGGCGGTTCAGCAGGCGGCACATCTCGCCGTTGACGTACCGGTAGCGCGACTGGGTGTCCTTGATGTAGATGAGGCTGTCGACGCTGTCGAGGATGGTGTTGAGCTTTTCCTCGTTCTCGCGCAGTTCGCGCGTGCGCACCGCGACCTGGCTGCGCAGCCAGCTCGCCAGCGCCAGGCTCGAGAGCAGCAGGCCGACCGCCACCGCCAGCGCCCACCACAGGCGCGAGGGCGCGGCTTGCGTCGTGTCGGCGGCCTGCCAGCGGCGCAGGGTGGCGAAGTACACCGAATCCGGGTCGGCGCGCCAGGCCGCCAGGTGGCGGTCGATGGCGTCGAGCACCGCCTGGTGCCGTCCCGGCGTGGCGGCGTAGTACAGGCGCGCCGGATTGAACACGACCGCGGTCGCATCGAGCCCGTGGCGCGCGGCCTGCAGGTCGCCGAAGAAGTGGTTCGCGGCGACCGCGTCGGCCTCGCCTCGCGCGGCCATCGTGAATGCGCGCTCGAGCGAGGAGACCGGCAGCACGATCACGCCGGCATCGTACCCTTCGAGCACGGCGGGCAGGTTCTGGGCCTGGACCGAGCCGGCCAGCACCGCCACGCGCTTGCCCTTCAGGGCCGGCAGCGAGCGGATCGCGTTGCCGGGCGGGGCGTAGATCTGCGACCAGCTGTGCAGGGCGGGGATGCGGTGGAAGGCGAAGGCGCGCGAGCGTCCCTCGGACCAGGCGACGTCGGGCAGCAGGTCGATGCGCCCGGCGGCGAGCAGGTCGAGGCAGTCCTGCCATTCGCAGGGTACGAACTCGAGCGTCCAGCGTTCGGCGCTGGCCATCTCGCGCAGCAGCTCGACCAGGATGCCGGCCGGCTGGTCGTCCTCGTTCATGAACACCTTGGGTGCGTTGGCGTAGACACCGACCCGCAACGGCGCGGGCGTTTGGGCGCCGGCCTGGCCCAGCAAGCCAAGCAGCGAAACGAAAACCAGGAGGCAGAGTGCGCGCGGCATATGGTCCGTGTCGATGTTTGATGACAGGATAGTCGTTTTCCCATGGATGGGACGCCACGGACGGGCAATTGCTTCAGCGAAAAACAGTGGTGGATGGACGGCGCCAGGAGTAAACTGCGCACCATGAATACACCACAAGGCAGCGAGCTGTTTTCCGCCATCGTGCCGGCGCCTTTCGGCGCGATCGGCATCCGCACCGAGGCCGAGCGCGTGCGCGAACTGGTCTACCTGCAACCGCGTTTCGGCGACAAGGCGCCGGAAAATCCGACGGCCGAACTGGCCGCGCGCCAGGTCGAGCGTTACCTGGCGGACCCCGATTTCGCCTTCGACCTGTCGCTGATGGAAGCCGGCAGCGTCTTCCAGCGCCGCGTCTGGGAAGCGATTAGTGCGATCCCGCGCGGGACCGTGCGCACCTACGGCATCCTCGCCAAGGAGCTCGGTTCGGCGCCGCGCGCGGTCGGCCAGGCCTGCGGCGCCAACTGGTTCCCGCTCGTCATTCCCTGCCACCGCGTGACCGCCGCGCGCGGCCTGGGCGGCTTCGCCAGCAACGACGACGAGAACGGCTTCCACCTCTCGGTCAAGCGCTGGCTCCTGCGCCACGAGGGCGCCACCGCATCCCCATGGCAGCAGCAGTCGATCTGGGACTGATCGACGAGTTCTGCGACACGCTGTGGCTGGAACACGGCCTGGCGAAGAACTCGCTCGACGCCTACCGGCGCGACCTGCGCCTGTTCGCCGGCTGGCTGGAGACGAAGCGGCCGGGACGCGGCCTGCTCGCGGCCGGCCCCGAGGACCTGGCCGGCTACTTCGCCGAACGCCATGCCGACACCAAGCCGAGCACCGCGAACCGGCGCCTGTCGGTCCTGAAGCGCTTTTATCAGCTGGCGCTGCGCCGCAACCAGGTGGCGGAGGATCCCTGCCTGAAGATGGCCACCGCGCGCCAGCCGCAGCGCTTCGTGCACACGCTCACGGAAGAACAGGTCGAGGCGCTGCTCGCGGCGCCCGACGTGTCGACCCCGCTCGGGCTGCGCGAGCGCACCATGCTCGAGCTGATGTATGCGAGCGGCCTGCGGGTGTCGGAGCTGGTGGCCCTGAAACTGGTCGAACTGAGCCTGAACGATGGCGTGCTGCGCATCACCGGCAAGGGCAGTAAAACGCGCCTCGTCCCCTTCGGGGCCGAGGCCAGGAACTGGATCGAGCGCTACCTGAAGGACGCGCGCGGCATCATCCTCAACGGCCAGGTCGACGACGCGCTGTTCGTCACGGGGCGCGGGGGACCGATGACGCGCCAGATGTTCTGGATCCTCATCAAGAAACACGCGCTGCGGGCGGGCATCCGCGCGCCGCTGTCGCCGCACACCCTGCGCCATGCCTTCGCCACCCATCTGCTGAACCACGGCGCCGACCTGCGCGTGGTGCAATTGCTGCTGGGCCACTCCGATATTTCAACCACACAGATTTATACCCATGTTGCGCGCGAGCGCCTTAAGCACCTGCATGCACGTCACCACCCACGTGGTTAATTCAAATCCTGGAAGCATAACTGGCGCATAATAGTTCGAGTTCGGCATCATCCTTTCATGTCAGCTTGCACACGAGGAAATCATGGCAAAGACCAACTTCCAATACGAAAAGCGGCAACGGGAACTGGAAAAGAAGCGCAAGGCAGAGGAAAAAGCGCGGCGCAAGCTGGAGGCGAAGACCAGTCCGAAGCCGGCGGAGGGGGTGCAGGTGGAGGCCGGAAGCGAGGAAACGGCCGAGCCGCAGGAGCAATCGTAGGGTGGACGGCTCCACCCCGGTGCGTGCGTCATGGCGGCCATAACGCCGCCCACGCGTTCAACGATCGTATGAGATGCCGCGGCGGATTTCCTGCCGCTTGAACGCGTGGGCGGCGCAAATGTCACATCATCATGGCCGGTAAGGTGGAGCCGCCCACCCTACGGGTCTCTCTACATCTGTTTTATACGCCTTCCTTGGCAATGACCGGCACCTCGTCCGCCACTTCCTCGTGCCCCTTGGCGAACCAGCGCTTGGCGCGCTTGCCGAGGTTGTCGAGGTAGCTGTAGGCCACCGGCACCACCACCAGCGTCAGCAGGGTCGAGGTGATCACGCCGCCGATCACCGCGCGGCCCATCGGCGCTTGCGTTTCGCCGCCGTCGCCGGCGCCGATCGCCATCGGCAGCATGCCGAAGATCATCGCCAGCGTCGTCATCAGGATCGGGCGCAGGCGCACCTGGCCGGCTTCCAGGATCGCCGCGAACTGGCCCTTGCCCTCGCGCTGGCCGTGGTTCGCGAAGTCCACCAGCAGGATCGCGTTCTTGGTCACCAGGCCCATCAGCATCACCACGCCGATCACCGAGAACACGTTCAGGGTGCTGCCCGTCACCAGGAGCGCCACCAGCACGCCGATCAGCGACATCGGCAGCGACATCATGATCGCGATCGGCTGCAGGAAGCTGCCGAACTGCGAGGCCAGCACCAGGTAGATGAAGATGATCGCGATCACCAGCGCCGAGCCGAAGTTGGCCATGGTCTCGGCCATCTGCTGGGCGTCGCCGCCGACGTCGAAGCGCACGCCTTCCGGCAGTTCGATCGACTTCATGGCCTTGTCGATGTCGGCGTTCACGTCGCCCGACGGGCGGCCCTCGACGCCGGCGTAGATCGCGACCCGGCGTTCCAGCGCCTGGCGCTTGAGCACCTGCGGGCTGAACGAAGGCACGAACTCGACCACCTGGCGCAGCGGCACCATGATCGGGTTGCCGCTCGCATCGACGCGCGAGGAGGCCAGCGACAGGTCGGCAAGATCGGCCACCTTCTGGCGCCCGCTGCGCGGCAGCTGGACGTTGACCTGGTAGTTCTGGCCGTCCGGCGCCAGCCACTGGCTGATCTCGTCGCCGGCGACAAACGGGCGCAGCGCCGCGCCGACCTGCTGCACCGACAGGCCCAGGTCGCTGGCCAGCTCGTTGTTGATGCGGATGACGGTCGCCGGGTTCGCGCCTTCCTGGCTGTACTCGATGTCGGCCACGCCCTGGATCGCGCGCATCTTGTCCATCAGCTTGTGGGCGACGGCGTCGAGCTTGGCCTCGTCGCGGCCGAGGATCGCGATGAAGATCGGCTTGTTACCGACCGACATCGTGATGCCGGCGATCGAGGACAGGCGTTCGCGGATGACGGACTCCATCTCTTCCTGCGAGCGGCGCTTGGTCTTTTTCACGTCGGTGAGCTTCAGGGTCACCTGGGCGCTGTTGTGGCCTTCGTACATGCCGATCGCGCTGCTGATCGCGTCGATTTCCTTGTACTCGCGCAGGATGTCCTCGACCTGTTTGACTTTGCCGTCGGTGTAGGCCAGGCTGGAGCCGACCGGGGTCTTGAAGCGCATCTCGATGAAGCCGTTGTCGGTCTTCGGCGCGAATTCGCCGCCGATCATCGGCACCAGCGCCAGGCTGCCGACGAACACCGCCAGCGCCAGCGCCAGGGTCGATTTCCTCCAACGCAGGGCCAGCGCCAGCACACGGCCGTACCAGACGTGGACGCGCTCGATGCCGTGCTCGGTCTTCGCCATGAGGCGGCCCAGCCACGGCAGGTACTTGAAGCGGTCCTTGACCGGGTCCGGCCACACCGAGGACAGCATCGGGTCGAGCGTGAAGCTCACAAAAAGAGACACCAGCACCGCCACCGCCACGGTCACGCCGAACTGCAGGAAGAAGCGGCCGATGATGCCGTCCATGAAGGCGATGGGCACGAACACGGCGACGATGGCGAAGGTGGTCGCCATCACGGCCAGGCCGATCTCGTTGGTGCCGTCCTCGGCGGCGCGCATGTGGGACTTGCCCATGCCGAGGTGGCGCACGATGTTCTCGCGCACCACGATCGCGTCGTCGATCAGGAGGCCGATGCACAGCGACAGCGCCATCAGGGTCAGGAAGTTCAGCGTGAAGCCGAAGTAGCGCATGGCGATGAAGGAGGCCAGCACCGAGATCGGCAGCGTCAGGCCGGTGATCACCGTGCTGCGCCAGGAATGCAGGAACAGGAACACGATCACCATGGTGAGGATGGCGCCTTCGATGATGGTGCGCTTCACGTTGTCGAGCTGCTGCTGCACCGTGGTCGACTGGTCGTCCATGATACGGAAATGCACGTCGGCGGGCAGGGTCTTGCGCATCTCCTCGACCATCTTGATCACGCCGGTGCCGACCTGCACGGTGTTCGCATCCTGCACCTTGGTAACGTCGAGCGAAATCGCCCGCACGCCGTTGACGCGCGAGATCGAGGTTTCCTCGCGTTCGCCGTCGACCACGTCGGCCACCTGCGACAGGTAGACCGGACCGCTGGCGCGGCGCGCGACGATGATGTTGTTGAACTCGCGCGCCTCGCGCATCTTGCCTTCCACGCGCACCAGGCGTTCCGCGGCGCCGTACTGCAGGTTGCCGGCCGGGAGGTTGGCGTTGGTCGCCTGGATCGCGCGCAACACCTCGTCGATGCCGATGTTCTGGCTGCGCAGCTGCTCGGGCTTCACGTGCACCAGGATCTGGCGCGTCGCCACGCCGCCGGTGCGCACTTCGCCCACGCCGGCCACGCTCTGCAGGCGCTTGACGATGACCTGCTCGGCCAGCGTCGACAGGGCGCGCATGTCGCGTTCGTTGGAGGTCACCGACAGGCGCACCACCGGCTGCTGGTTCTCGCCGTCGGCGCGGATGACGAAGGGTTCCTTCACCTCCTTCGGGAAGCCGGGACGCACGCGCGCGATCTTGTCGCGCAGGTCCTGCATCGCCTTGTCCATGTTGGTGGCGATGTGGAACTCGACCGAGACGCCGCTGCGGCCTTCCCAGGAATTGCTGCGGATGTTCTTGATGCCGCTGACGGTGTTGACGACTTCCTCGATCGGGCGCGTGACGTCGTTCTCGACCTGCTCCGGCGAGGCGCCCGGATACTGGGTCTCGACCCAGGCAAACGGAATATCGACGTTCGGCATGCTCTCCACGCCCAGCGAGCGGTAGGAGAACAGGCCGAGCACCATCAGGCCGACCATGACCATGGTCGCGAAGACGGGGTGGCGGATGCTGACTTTGGTGATCCACATGGCTCAGTCCTTTTTCGCGACGATGACCGCCTCGGCCTTGGCGTCCGGCTTGGCAGCCGGTTTCGCCGGCGCGGTCCCGGCCAGCTTCACCTGCGTGCCCGGCTTGACGCCGTCGAGCGGCACCGCCAGCAGCACCGCGCCGGCGTCGAGCCCGCCGGTCACCTCGGCCAGGCCCTCGTCGTCGTTGCGCATGCCCAGCTCGACCGGCTGGGCCACGACCTTGCCGCCGTCGACGCGGTAGACCACGTCGCGCGCGCCATCCTTGCGCAGGGCCGCCAGCGGCACGATCGGACGCGCGCTGGATTTCTCGGTGGTGATCTGGCCCTTCGCGAACATGCCGGCGCGGAGCAGCCCGTCGTCGTTGGCGACGCTGATATACACCAGCATGGCGCGCGAACCGGCTTCGGCCGCCGGGTTGATGCGCGCCACCTTGCCTGAAAATTCACGCGCATCGAAGCCGTCGACCTTGAAGCGCACGTCCTGGCCGACCTGCACGCGCGGGATGTCGGAGGCCGGCACCTGGGCGTCGAGCGTCAGGTGCGCCAGATCCACGATCGCCATCACCGGGCTGTCCGGCGAGAGCTTTTCGCCGGCCTGCACGAAGCGCTTGCTGACCACGCCGGAAAGCGGGGCGCGGATCACGGTGTCGTTCATCGCGATGCGGGCCAGGTCGAGCTGGGCGCGCGCGGCGTCCACCGCGGCTTGCGCCAGCTCGACGCTGTTGCGCGTGGTGTCGAAGGCGTTCTGCGAAATGTACTTCTGCGCCAGCAGGGCCTGGCTGTTGGCTTCGTTCTTGGTGGCCAGCGCCAGGCGTGCGTTGGCTTCCTTCAGCGCCGCCTGCTGCTGCGCCACGCGGGCGCGCGCGTCGGCGTCGTCCAGGCGCGCGATGACCTGGCCGGCCTGCACGTTCATGCCTTCGCGCACGGTGGTCTCCAGCACGACGCCCGAGACCTTCGATTTCACCGTGGCCTGGGCCAGCGGCGAGAGCGCACCCGACAGCGGCAGGCGCAGCGCCAGCTCGCGCGACTCGACCGTCACCACGTCGTTGTGGGCCAGTTCGAACACGGGCGTCTTCGGCGCCGCCTTCGCCGCGGATGCGGCCGGGGCCGGCTGGCCCTTGCCGGCGAACGCATACCAGCCGCCGGCGGCAAGCAGCGCCAGTACCAGCGCGATGGCCGGCTTGCGCCAGCGGCGCCGGGTTGAGAGGGGAGTCGCATTAGCAAGCGGCAAGGTTTCGATTTTCATGGCGGCCGTTGTTTGTATTGTTGGGAAAGGCGGAAGGGCGCGCCCGTGCTCCGCTTTGTGTGCAAGGCGGAGCTCCGTGCGCATTGTGAGGACTATAGAAAATGGCAACTTGCAGCGCCAACGGAATGCGACAAGCAGGCGTTTCCGGACGCTGAAGTGCAGAAAAAGCGGACCAGACGTTGGCAAACCCCGGGCGCCGGGAAGCGGCCGCGGCTTTTGTGGGCCTTTGCGTGCCCGCAAAAGCCTGATACGGTGCCTGGACAAGAATGGGGAGATGTGGGCGGCACGGCCGCCAGGTTTTCCTATAGAAAGGCTTCTTGTGAACGACGACGCGCCGGGACCGCCGCCACCGCCGCTGGCCTTGCCCGACGGCCAGGGCCGGGACGCGCTCGACGCGCTCTACCGCTTCGTGGCGGCGATCGAGCTGACGCCCGCAGTGGCCGTGCACAGCCAGGACCGCGGCGGCATCGTGCGCTTCTGGAACCGCGCCTGCGCCGAACTGTTCGGCGTACCGGCGCAGCAGGCGCTCGGCCAGCCTTTCGCCAGCCTGGTGTCGCACCTCGAGCAGCAGGACGAATTCGACCGCACCCTCGCGGCCATCTGGTCCAGCCTGCAGGCGCCGCCCGCGCGCGAGTGGCACGTGGAGCGGCCGGATGGGCGCCGCCTGTGGCTGCACTCCAGCCATTTTCCGGTAATGGAAGCGGGCGGGACGCAGCAGGTGTTCTGTATGGAAATGGACATCAGCGCACGCAAGGAGATGGAAGGCACGCTGCAGCAGGCCGCGCTGGTGTTCGACAATTCGCGCGACGCCATCCTGGTCATGGACGGCAATTACCACGTGCTGGCGGTCAACCGCGCATACACGACCATGACGGGCTTCCAGGCGCACGAGATCATCGGCGCCAGCCTGCCCAGCCTGCGCCTGGGCGTGCACGACCAGACCTTCTACGACCGCATCCTGCGCCACATGGACCGGCACGATCACTGGGAGGGCGAATTGTGGAGCGTGCGCAGCGACGGCGCCACCTTCCCGATCCGCGCCTCGCTGTCGGCGATCCGCGATGCGCAAGGCGCGGTCACCAGTTACATGGCGCTGCTGTCCGACATCACCGACCGCAAGCGCATGGAAGAGGAGGCCCGGCGCCTGGCCCACCATGACCCGCTCACCAGCCTGCCCAACCGGGTGCTGTTCATGGACCGGCTGGCCCAGGCGCTGGCCGGCAACCGCCGCCAGCACGCCGAGTTCGCCCTGATGTTCCTCGACCTCGACCATTTCAAGGCCATCAACGACACCCATGGCCACGAGGCCGGCGACGCCGTCCTGCAGGAAGTGGCGCTGCGCCTGACGCGCTGCGTGCGCGGGGTCGATACCGTCAGCCGCCTGGGCGGCGACGAATTCGTGGTGCTGCTGACCGACATCGGCGGCGCCGACCAGGCCGCGCACGTGGCCGCCACCGTCATGCAGTCGGTGGCGCGGCCAGTGGCGACAAGCGGACGCGAGATCAGCCTGTCGGTGTCGATCGGCATCGCGCTCTGTCCCAGCGACGGCCAGGACGCCAAGACCCTGCTGCGCCATGCCGACGTGGCGATGTACCACGCCAAGCAGAACGGGCGCAACGAGTTCTGCTTCTTCAGCCCGGCCATGAATGCTCACGTGCACGAGCGGGTGCAGATGGAAAACCGCCTGCGGCGCGCGCTCGCCAACGACGAGTTCGTGCTCGACTACCTGCCCGAGATCGACATCGCCAGCGGACGCACGGTCGGCGTCGAGGCCCTGATCCGCTGGCGCGACCCGGAACGCGGCCTGCTGCTGCCCGAGCAGTTCATCCATGCGGCCGAGGAATCCGGCCTGATCGTGCCGATCGGCCAATGGGTGCTGCGCGAAGCCTGCCGCCAGGCGCGCCAGTGGCGCGACCAGGGGTATCCGATGGTGGTGGCGGTCAACCTGTCGAACGTGCAGTTCATCCACAACAACCTGGTCCACTACGTGGACGAGGCGCTGCAAGGCTCCGGCCTGGCGCCGGAATACCTGGACCTGGAAATCACGGAAGCGGTGGTGATGAACAGCGGCTCGGCCACGCGCGAGACCATCGACGCATTGCGCGGGCGCGGGGTGCAACTGACCATCGACGACTTCGGCACCGGCTTTTCGAGCCTGACCAGCCTGCGCCTGCTGCCGCTATCGAAACTGAAGATCGACCGCAGCTTCGTCGACGAGATCACGCGCGCGCCCGACCATGCCGTCATGATCCCGGCCATCATCGCGGTGGCGCGCAGCCTCAGATTGCGGGTGGTCGCGGAAGGCGTGGAAACGATCGAGCAGCTGCACTACCTGCGCCAGCACGGCTGCGACGAATACCAGGGACATTACGCCGCGACGGCGAGCGGCACGCCTCCGCTCACGCCACCCTTCACATCCCCGCGTCCATGAGGCCGTGGCTTTCGTCGAACAGGCGGATGCGCGCCAGCACCTGGCCGTGGTCCGAGGCTTCCGGCAATTCCAGGTCGAGGTGGTCGTTCAGGTAGAGCACGTCGAGCACTTCGCCGATCGCGTTCGGCAGCGCGGCATTGAATTCTTCCGACACCAATATATGGTCGATGGTCGAGTAGTGGCCCTCGTGCACGCTCGAAAAGCCCAGGTGGCGCGCATGGTCGACGCGGCGCTGCACCTGGCTGGCGTCGTACAGGCGGTCGGCCATCGGCGTGCCGGCGCCGAGCACGATGCTGGTGGTGACCGAATCGGCGACGTCGTTGAAGTCGCCCAGCACCACGCGTGGACGGCGATTGGCGCGGCCCATCTCGGTGAGCAGCACGCGCAGGGCCGCGGCTTCGGTGCCGCGCCGGATCAGGGAGCGCAGGCAGGCCAGCGCATACAGGGCGGGATCTTCGCCGGTGTCGCCGGTGCGGTAGTCGGGCCGGCGCGATTTCAAATGCACCACCACCACGTCGACCGCCACGTCGGGCGTTGCCTGGACCACGGCGTGCAGCGGCGCGCGGGTGAAACGGGCGGCATCGCGGCTGCCCGGCGGCAGCTCGATCCCGCGCGGGAATTCGGCCAGGGGAACAGGCGAGACCAGCGGCAGGCGCGAAACCAGGGCGACGCTCGGGGTCAGGCGCATCGCGGCCGGGTCGGGGTCGAAACCGGCGTGGAAGGCTTCGCGGTAGCGCCGGCTGCGCGCCAGCACTTCCCTGAGCGTCGCCTGTGAAAAGATCTCCTGGAAGCCGATCACGTCGGCGTCGAGCAGGTCGATCTGGCGCGCCGTCCAGTTCAGCTTGGCCTCGTACTCCTCGGGTGTCGTGGGCAGCAAGTTGTCGTAGAGCTTCACGCCCGGCGGCGCCAGGTTGCAGACGTTGAAGGTCGCAAAACGTATTTCTTGCTGCATAATAGAAACCCCTTATTCCAGTGTTTAGCGTATCACGCATGGCCAAGAAAGAGCACGTATCAGAAACGCCCGCCACCGGGTTCCTGCGCAAGCATGCGGTGACTTTTTCCGAGCATCCCTACGCGTACGAGGAGCATGGCGGCACGGCCGTGTCCTCGCGCGAACTGGGCGTGCCCGAACACGACGTCATCAAGACCCTGGTGATGCAGGACGAGGCGGCGCGCCCCTTGATCGTGCTCATGCATGGCGATTGCAAGGTCTCGACCAAGAACCTGGCGCGCGCCATCGGCTGCAAGTCGGTCGAGCCGTGCAAGCCGGAGGTGGCGCAGCGTCATTCGGGCTACCTGGTGGGCGGCACCTCGCCCTTCGGCACGCGCAAGGCGATGCCGGTCTACGTCGAGGAAAGCGTCCTCGCGCTGGAAAAGATCTACATCAACGGCGGGCGGCGCGGCTACCTGGTCGGCATGGCGCCGGGCGTGCTGGTCGACGTGCTGGGCGCGCAACCGGTGCAGTGCGCGCTGGCCGACTGACTATCGCGGCGCTGCGGGCTGGTGTATATTCACGAGCCCGTTCCATACGGGAAATAATAGAGAGATTACATGACTACCTTGATCGCCGTCGTTGCCGCCTACCTGCTCGGCTCCGTTTCCTTCGCCGTCGTGATGAGCCGCCTGTTCGGCCTGTCCGACCCGCGCACCTACGGGTCGAAGAACCCGGGCGCCACCAACGTGCTGCGCAGCGGCAGCAAGAAGGCGGCGATCGCCACCCTGGTCGGCGATGCCGCCAAGGGCTGGCTGGCCGTGTGGCTGGCGGTGCAGTTCGGCGAGCAATACGGCATCGAGCGCGGCGGCGTCGCGCTGGTGGCGATCGCGGTCTTCCTGGGCCACCTGTGGCCGGTGTTCTTCCGTTTCGTGGGCGGCAAGGGCGTGGCGACCGCGCTCGGCGTGCTGCTGGGCCTGAACGTCTGGCTGGGCCTGGCGACCCTGGTGACCTGGCTGGTCGTGGCCTACGCCTTCCGTTATTCCTCGCTGGCGGCGCTGATCGCCTCGATCTTCGCGCCTTTCTATTATGGCCTGCTGTTCGGCGTGAACGAGATCCTGTTCGCCGTGGCCGCGATGAGCGCGCTGCTGATCTTCCGTCACGGCAAGAACATCGGCAACCTGATCGCCGGCAAGGAGTCGCGCATCGGCAGCAAGGCGGCGGGCGCCAAGAAAAAGTAGCTTGATAGTTCCGCAAGCAGGCCCATATGGGGCGGAGACCGGCGCGTTGTGCGCCGGTATTCATTTCAGGAAGGCGGTGTAGCGTGAGCAAGCAATTAAGGATAGATTTCGTGTCGGACGTGTCGTGCCCATGGTGCGCGATCGGCCTCAAGTCGCTGGAGCAGGCGATCGAGCGCGTCGCGCCCGAGGTCACCGTCGACCTGCATTTCCAGCCGTTCGAACTGAACCAGGACATGGGGCCCGAGGGCCAGGACATCGTCGAGCACATCACCGAGAAATACGGCGCCACGCTCGAGCAGCAGGTGCAGTCGCGCGAGACCATCCGCCAGCGCGGCGAAGCGGTCGGCTTCACCTTCGACATGGCGCGCCGCGGCCGCATCTACAACACCTTCGACGCTCACCGCCTGCTGCACTGGGCCGAGTCCCAGGGCCGCCAGCACGCGCTCAAGCTGGCCCTGTTCGAAGCCTATTTCACCCATTGCGAAGACCCGAGCTCGCGCGAGCTGCTGGTGCGCGTGGCGGGCCAGGTCGGACTGGACACCACCGAGGCCCGGCGCGTCCTGGAGTCCGGCGAATTCGCCGACGAGGTGCGCGAGGCCGAGTACTTCTTCCAGCGCGCGGGCATCCGCTCGGTGCCGGCCATCGTCATCAACCAGCGCCACCTGATCTCGGGCGGACAGCCGCCGGAAGTGTTCGAGCGCGCGCTGCGCGAGATCGCGGCGCAGGGCGAGGCGCAGCTGGGGTGATCTGTGGAGACGGCGCTTCTGCGCCGACTCCGCGGCAGTCAGTCCGCAAACTCGACGCAGCGCCCGGCCGCAAGGCCAGCAAACCGTAGGGTGGGCACCCGTGCCCACGCGAACGCCCGCATGACGCCAGCGCGGCGCCCAGCCGCACGGCCGGCAAACCGCCAGCGCTTCAACAGACCAGCCACGAACCTCAAACCAGATCCAGCACGACCGGCTGGTGATCCGACGCCGAGGTCTCCGACTGCACCTCGATTTCCGCGATGCGCGGCACCAGGTCTTCCGTCACGAAGAAATAATCGTAGCAATCCGGCTTCTCGGGCCAGGCAAAGCCATGCAGCCCGGCCGTCGGCGCACGCGCGTGGTCCGGATGGCGCGCGCGCCAGGCGTCGACCAGCGCCAGCTCGCCCTCGGCCGGCGGCGCAATCAGGGCGGCATATTCCGGCGAGGCCGGCTGCAGGTTGAAATCCCCACAATAAATCGCCGAGTCGGGCAGCAGCCCGAGCTGGTAGGGCGCGTCCATGTCGGGATTCGGCTGGAATACACGGGCCCGCGCGCAGGCCTGGGCATGCAGCTCGCGCAGCCGGCGCACCTGGGCGCTTCTTTGCAGCTGGGAATGGTATTCCAGGTGGGTGGTCACCAGCCGCAGCTTGGAGCGCGGCGTGTCGAGCACGACTTCGATCGCCCCGCGCGGCATGCCCGGCGAATGCGCCGGGTCGGCCGGCCAGGGCAGCAGGTGGCGGTGGGCCTGGGTGATGCGGAATTTGGACAGGATCAGGTTGCCGAACAGGCGGGGAACATTGTTGCGGTAGATTTCGCTCGGGGCGTACTCGACCGCGTGGTAGCCGCCGAAGGCGCCGGCCAGTTGCTTGAACTGGTTGGCGCTGGCGCTGCCTTCGAGCTCGGGGTGATTGGCTGCCACTTCCTGCAGACAGATGACGTCGGGATTGAGCTTGCGCAGCACATCGATGATTGCGTGGATACGAATGCGCCCGTCTCTCCCACAGCCCCAATGGATGTTCCAACTTACAACGCGCATGTAGGACCTCCGAAAACTGAACCGCCAGATAGTGCCATTCTTTGGCATGGCGCGGTCACACGGTAGGATCGATGTCGGCGTTGCAAGTTCACCGCCGACGCGGCATCAAACGGCCGCGATCAGGCCGCGATCAGGCGGCTTCCAGCTCGTCCAATGGCCAGCGCGGCCGCACGTTGAAGGCGTAATCGCGCGTCGCCAGCGCCGGGTTCCGCTCCAGGCGCATGGCGCCGGCAAAGGCGATCATGGCGCCGTTGTCGGTGCAGAACTCCAGCTCCGGATAGTAGACGCGGAACTTGCGCTTGGCCGCTGCCGCGTCCAGCGAGGCGCGCAGCTGCTTGTTGGCGCCGACGCCGCCGGCGATCACCAGGCGCTTCAGGCCAGTGTGGCGCAGCGCGTTGACGCATTTCGCGGTCAGCACGTCGACGATCGCATCGACGAACCCGCGCGCGATGTTGGCCTTGTCCTGTTCGCAGATGTTGGCGATGACTTTCTCTTCGTGGTTCTTCACCACCGTGAGCACCGCCGTCTTCAGGCCCGAGAAGCTGAAGTTGAAGTCCTTCGAGTGCAGCATCGGGCGCGGCAGGGTATAGGCAGCCGGGTCGCCGAATTCGGCCAGGCGCGAGATCGCCGGCCCGCCCGGGTAACCCAGGCCGAGCAGCTTGGCCGACTTGTCGAAGGCTTCGCCGGCGGCGTCGTCCAGGGTCTCGCCGAGCAGGGTGTAGCGGCCGACGCCGTCGACGCGCATCAGCTGGGTATGCCCGCCCGAGACCAGGAGCGCGAGGAAGGGAAAGTCGGGGCGCTCGCTGGCCAACAGCGGCGACAGCAGGTGGCCCTCGAGGTGGTGCACGCCGAGCACCGGCTTGTCGAGCGCCAGGCCCAGGCTGCAGGCGACCGAGGAGCCGACCAGCAGCGCGCCGGCCAGGCCCGGCCCCTGGGTGTAGGCGATGGCGTCGATGTCGTTTTTCGCGATGCCGGCCTTGTCGAGCGTCTGTTCGAGCAGGGGCAGGGCGCGCCGGATGTGGTCGCGCGAGGCCAGTTCCGGCACCACGCCGCCGTACTCCTCGTGCATGGCGACCTGCGAATGCAGGGCATGGGACAGCAGGCCGCGCTCGGTATCGTACAGAGCCAGGCCGGTTTCATCGCAGGAGGATTCGACGCCGAGAACAATCATGGGAACAGACGGAAGGGGAAAGCGGAATTCGACATTGTAAAGCACGCGGGCGCGCGGTGCTGTGGCCGGTCGATGAATACCGGCGATGGTGTTGTATGCAGGGTTGGTAGGGTGGACACCTGTGTCCACGCTGTCTCACCGGTCGCGTGCCTGCGGCCATGCCGCGACGATGCAAACGATGAGACCGCGTGGGCTCAAGAGCCTACGCCGGCCGCGCCCACCCTACGAGAACCTCACGGACGCTGCAGCAGCTCCTTGTGCGCCCGCTGCAGCATCTCCACCGTATCCTCCCAGCCGATGCAGCCGTCGGTCACCGAGCAGCCGTACTTCAGCTGGCTCAGGTCGGCCGGGATCGGCTGGTTGCCGGCGACGATGTTCGACTCGATCATCACGCCCACCAGCGAGCGGTTGCCGTGGCGGATCTGCTGGATCACGTCCGACATCACCAGCGGCTGCAGTTCCGGCTTCTTGTAGCTGTTCGCGTGCGAGCAGTCGACCACCAGGTTGGCCGGCAGCCCGGCCTTCTTCAGGGCCTGCTCGGCGATGGTGACCGAGACCGAATCGTAGTTCGGACGGTCGCCGCCGCCGCGCAGCACCACGTGGCCGTAGGCGTTGCCGCGGGTGCGCACGATCGCCGCGACGCCCTTGTCGTTGATGCCCAGGAAGGCGTGCGGATTGGCCGAGGACAGCACGGCGTTGATCGCGATGCTCACGTCGCCGTCGGTGCCGTTCTTGAAGCCGACCGGGGTCGACAGGCCGGACGACATCTCGCGGTGGGTCTGCGATTCGGTGGTGCGGGCGCCGATGGCGGTCCAGGCGATCAGGTCGCCCAGGTACTGCGGCGAAATCGGGTCCAGCGCCTCGGTCGCGGTGGGCAGGCCCAGCTCGCAGACGTCGAGCAGGAAGCGGCGCGCGCGTTCCATGCCGACGTCGACCTGGAACGAGTCGTCCATGAACGGATCGTTGATGTAGCCCTTCCAGCCGGTGGTGGTGCGCGGCTTTTCGAAGTACACCCGCATCACCAGCAGCATCGTTTCCGCCACTTCTTCCTGCAGCTTCTTCAGGCGGCGCGCATAGTCCAGGCCCGCTTCCGGATCGTGGATCGAGCAGGGGCCGACGACCACGAACAGGCGCTTGTCCTTGCGGTCGAGGATGTCGCGCAGCGCGGCGCGGCCCTGCATGACGGTGGTAAAGGCGCGCTCGGTCAGCGGCAGCTTGGCGTGCAGTTCGGTCGGGGTCGGCATGCGCCCGAACGAGGTGACGTTGGTATTTTCGATATCTGGTGTAATCAGCATGGTGCGTCTGTGAGGCAAGTCGGATGGGCCAGTGTAGCGCCAAAAATGCATATTTGCAGCGGACAGGTCAAAAGCAACGGGGAAGCGACACCGCGTCGCAACGGTGTAAGCTAGCGCCATGCATACCGATCATCGACCATTCGCCGCCGCCCGCTTCATCAAGGAGATCGGCCGCGGCGTCAAGGGCGCCCGCAGCATGACGCGCGAGGACGCCGCCCTGCTGTACGGCGCCATGCTCGAGGGCCGCGTCTCCGATCTCGAGCTGGGCGCGATCCTGCTCGCCATGCGCATCAAGGGCGAATCCGTCGAGGAGCTGGCCGGCTTCATGGACGCCGCCGAGCGCTCCTTCGCGCCGCTTCCGAGTCCGCCGGGCGAGTTCGCGCCGGTGCTCATCCCCAGCTACAACGGCGCGCGCAAGCTGGCCAACCTGACGCCCCTGCTCGCGCTGCTGCTGGCGCGCGAGGGCGTGCCGGTCCTGGTGCATGGCGTGCGCAGCGACCCGGGGCGCGTCACCACGGCCGAGATCCTGTTCGAGATGGGCCTGGCCGAAGCCGGTTCCAGCGCCGAACTGCAGGACGCCTTCGCCGCGCACCGCCCGGCCTTCATGCCGATCGAGACGCTGGCGCCGGCGCTCGCTCATCAGCTGTCGTTGCGCCGCATCCTCGGCGTGCGCAATTCCACGCATACGCTGGTCAAGATCCTGCAACCCTTCGAGGGCGCGGCCCTGCGCCTGGTCTCCTACACCCATCCGGAATACCTGGAAACCCTGGGCGAATACTTCACCACGGCCGCGCCAGGCGCACGCGGCGACGCCTTCCTGATGCGCGGCACCGAGGGCGAGACGGTGGCCAATCCGCACCGCGCGCCCCAGATCGACTGGTTCCATGCCGGCACGCGCACCGTGCTGGTCGAGCGCGACGCGCCCACCGACGCGCTGGCCGAGGTGCCCGGCGCCCGTGACGCCACCGCCACCGCGGCCTGGATCGGCGCCGCCCTGCGCGGCGAGGCGCCGGTGCCGCGCCCGATCCTGGTCCAGGTGGCCGAATGCGTGCGGGCGGCGCGCGCCCTGCGCGCCTAGTTCCAACCTACACATACACGTAGGGTGGGCGGAGTCTCCGCCCACGCGTTCAACGCACGTGTGCAAACCACGGAGCGGGCCGGGATGCACGGTTTGAACGCGTGGGCAGGAAACCTGCCCACCCTACGCTGCCCGCAGATCAGCCGTTAGATGATCTGCGGCAAAAACGTCGCGCCTGTTTTCTTGCAGTATAGAAAAACGATACCGTAAGGCAATTCGTTCGACCCCTTCGACACGATCGCGTTCGGTCTCGCTTCCACAGGCACGGCACCCACGCGCCGGCCCTCCAACCCGAAGGATGACCAGCATGAACAAGACTTTCCCGATTTCCAATGGTTTGCGTCTCGCCGCACTGGCGCTGGCTGTCGCCGGCGCCGGCAGCGCCATCGCCGCCACTGTTTCCGCCGACTCGACCAGCATCGTCGTCGCCCCGCTCAAGATCACCAAGGGGGCGGACCTGTCGTTCGGCACCTTCGCGGGCGGCTCCGTCCCAGGCACCGTGACGGTCAGCCCGAACGGCGCCCGCGCCGCGGGCGGCGGTGCGGTGCTGATGGGCGGGACGGTCACCGCGGCCAGGTTCGACGTCGAAGGCGCGCCGGCGCGACCTATTCGATCACGCTGGGCGGCTCCACCGAGCTGAGCTCGGGCACGGATACGATGGCCTTCACCACGGTGAGCGACCTGGTCGGCGGCGCCATCACCTCGGGCAATGTCACCAGCGGCGTGCTGACCGCCGGCACCCAGAGCATTCATGTCGGCGGCGAGCTGGTGGTGGGCGCCGCACAGGCGGCCGGCACCTATACCGGCAGCGTCTCGGCAACCGTCGAGTACAACTAGGGTGGGGAGCGGCAGCGCCGCTCCTGACCATGCCGCCACGCCGCCATCGCTTCCTCGCGACCGCGCGCATCGCCTGCCTGGCGCTGCTCGCGGTCGTTGCTCGTTCCGCGTGCGCGCAGCAGCAGGACGTCAATCTGGTGAACATCCGCGGCCTCGATTTCGGCCGTTTCGTCGCCGGCAGCGGCGGCGCCGTGGTCGTCAGTCCCGGCGGCCTGCGTTCGCGCACGGGCGGCGTGGTCCTGCTCAACTCCCCGGATGCGGGGCAGGCGGCGTTCAGCCTCGGACGCAGGGGCGAGGACGCCGGCCTGGCCGTCATCGTCTCGCTGCCGCCCAACGGCGCCACCCGTCTCTTCAGCGGCGCCCACAGCATGGCGGTCGACGGCTTCGTCCACACGCCCGCCGAGTTGTCGGCGATCCCGGCCGGCGGCACGACGCTGGCGGTGGGCGCGACGCTGACGGTGGCGCCGAACCAGGCGCCCGGCAATTACGCGGGCAGCTTTTCCCTGATCGTCAACTACCAATGATCTGCGGCGCCATGTGCCCGCAGCGAAAGGACTTCGTCATGGTGTATCTCGCGTCCGCATCCGTTTGCCTGCTTCGCCTGCGCTGGACGCGCAGCGCGCTGGCCTGCCTGCTGTTCGCGCTGTTCCTGCCCGCCCGCGCCGAGTTGATGCTGCACCCGACCCGGATCGTGTTCGAAAAAAACGCGCGCGCCGCGCAAATCGAACTGATTAATACCGGCAGCAAGCCGGCCAGCTACCGCATCGCGCTGGTGAACCGCCGCATGACTGAGACCGGCCAGTTCGAGCCGGCCGAGCGGGCGCAGGACGGCGAACGTTTCGCCGACGAGATGCTGCGCTTCTCGCCGCGCCAGGTCACCCTGCAGCCGGGCATGGCCCAGACCGTGCGCGTGATGCTGCGCAAACCCGCCGAGCTGGCCGAGGGCGAATACCGTTCGCACCTGCAGTTCGAGAAACTGCCCGAGGTCGCCGCCAATGCCAGCATCGAGAACCAGGCGGCGAGCGCGAAGGGGATCGGCGTGGTGATGAACGCCCTGGTGGGCGCCTCGGTGCCGGTGATCGTCCGCCATGGCGGTGGCGGCGCCAGCGTGCATCTGGCCGGGCTGGCCTTGCAGCCGGGCGAGGGCAGGCACCCACTGCTGGCCCTGCGCTTCGAGCGCGAGGGCGCCAGCTCGGTGTATGGCGACATCCAGGTGATCTTCACGCCGAAGAACGGCAAGCCGCACAGCCTGGGCCAGGTGAGCGGCATCGCCGTGTACACGCCGAACCGCCTGCGCAAGGCGGCGTTGCCGCTGGAGGTGCCGGCCGGGGTGGCGCTGGCGGGCGGCACGATCGAGGTCAGTTACCGCGAGCGGCCCGAGGCCGGCGGCAAGCTGCTGGCGCAGGCCAGCCTGGCTCTTCCTTGAAAAGCAGGGTGCGGCGGCGGCCGGCGCGCCGCGACGGGCCGCACTCCCGGCCATGCAAGCGTCTCGAACCGGCCTTGCCGCAGTTGCGCTGACGGCGCTGGCGCTGCTGGCCGCGCTGCCGGCGCCGCTGCGCGCGGCGCCCCCGGGCGCGGGCGCGCCGGTGCAGAAGAGCGAGGCGGCCCTGGTCCTGCTCGAGGTGCGCCTCGGCAGCGAGCAGTTGTCCGACGCGGTCAGCGCCTACGAAAACGGGCGCGACATCTACCTGCCGCTGGGAGAAATGGCGCGCCTGCTGACCCTGGCGATCCGGGTGGCGCCGGAAGAGGGCAGGGCCAGCGGCTACATCCTGGCCGAGGAACGCCATTTCAGCCTCGACCTGCCGGGCCGCGCGGCCGACCTGGCGGGACGGCGCGAGGAGCTCGACCCCGCGCAGTTCCTGGTGCAGGACGAGGACATCTACGTGGCGAGCCGTCTGCTGGCACGTTGGCTGCCGGTCGACCTCGACCTCGACATGTCGAGCCTGCTCCTGAAGGTGCGCCCGCGCGAACAGCTGCCCTTGCAGGCGCGCCTGGCGCGGCGCCGCCACGGCAGCTTGCCGGGCATGCCGGGCGGGTATGTCGACCCCGGCTATCCGCGCCTGGACACGCCCTATCGCCTGGCCGACCTTCCCTTCGTCGACCAGACGCTCGGGTTCACGCTCGACCGGCGCGGGCAGCAGCACGGTACCGACGCGCGCAGCACCGACGTCTCGTCCACCACCTACCTGACCGCCGACCTGCTGGGGATGGAGGCGGCGCTGTACCTCAACCGCAACCGCCGCGCCCCCTCGGCCGGGCTGCGCCTGACGCTCGGGCGCAAGGACCCGGACGGCGCCCTGCTCGGGCCCCTGCGGGCGCGCAGCGTCCTGGTCGGCAGCGTGCCGGTGCCCGGCGTGGCCAACGTCTCGCTCACCAGCGCGGCCGGCGACGGCATCGCGCTCGGCAATCGGCCGCTGGACCAGCCGGCCAGCTTCGACCGCCACACGCTGCAGGGCGGCCTGCCGCCGGGCTGGGACGTCGAGCTGTACTACAACGACGCGCTGGTCGGCCTGCAGCAGTCGGGGCCGAGCGGCATGTACAGCTTCGTGGACCAGCCGCTGGCCTATGGCCCGAACGACTTCCGCCTGGTATTCCACGGGCCGCTCGGCCAGACGCGGGTCGAGCGCCGTTCCTTCCTGCTGGAGCAGACCGCGCTGCCGCGCGGCGCGCTGTTCTACGACCTGGCCGCCCACCGCGGCGCCGACGGCCAGGCGCGCGCCCTGGCCAGGGTCGAGTGGGGCGCGGGCGCGCACCTGAACCTTGCCGCCGGCTGGCAGCGCCTGCCGCTGGCCGACGCCATGCGCAGCTATACCAGCCTGGGCCTGCGCAGCTACTGGAACACCTTGATCCTGACCGCCGACGCGGTGCGCGCCGACGACGGCGGCAGGCTGGCCCAGCTGGGGCTGAAGACCCGCATCGGCCGCATCGCGCTGACGGCCAGCCGCGCCCGGCTGGACGGCTTCAGCAGCGAAGTCTTCAGGCCGGCGAGCGACCCGGTGCGCCTCCGCGACGAAGTACGCGCCGAAGGCGTGCTGGCGCTGGGCGCCGCCAACGTCTTCCCGCTGTCGCTGCAGCTGCGGCGCGACTTGCTCGCTTCCGGCGCCGAGCAGCGCGACGTCCAGGCCCGGCTGTCGGCCTATCGCGACGGCACGGCGCTGAGCAATGCGCTGCGCTGGCAGTCGCTGAAGGCCGCGGCGCTGGACGGCGCGGCGCCGGCCGGCACGGAGCGGGCCGATGGCCAGTTCCAGCTCAGCCGCAGGATGGCCGGCGTCGGCGTCACCGGCCAACTGCATTACACGCTGGCGCCGGAAAGGCAGCTGGCCAGCGCGGCCGTCTCGGCCGACTGGCGCCTCGGCCAGAGCGTCCTGCTGAACCTGGGCGTGACGCGCCTGTTCCGGGAGCGCGAGCTGCAGTGGGCGGCGGCGCTGAACAAGAGCCTGGGCAGTGTCGGCCTGGGCGTGAACGCCTTTTATGCGAACCGCGGCGCCTACGGCCTCGGCGTGCAGCTGTTCATGGCCATGGGGCTGGAGCCGCGCCGGGCGCGCCTGCTGCGCGAGGCCCAGCCGATGGCCGGGATGGGCGCGGCCTCGCTGCGCGTGTTCGTCGACGCCAACCAGAATGGCGTCATGGACGAGGACGAGGAGGCGATCAAGGGCGCCGGCTTCACCGTCAACGGCGCCCGCTACGGCGCGCGCACGGACGGGGCCGGCCTGGCCTGGCTGGCGCGCCTGCCGGCCAACCGCCACACCGACATCGGGCTCGACCCCGATACGCTCGAAGACCCGCAGTGGCAGCCGCAACGGCGCGGCGTGCGCATCGTGCCGCGCCCGGGCAAGGTAAGCCAGGTCGAGTTCGCGGTCAGCCTGACCGGCGAGGTGGACGGCACGACCTATCTGTCCGCCGGCGGCGCGCGCCGTCCCATCGGCGACCTGCGGCTGCAGCTGGTCGACGCCGGCGGGAAGGTCGCCGCCACCATCGGCAGCGGCGCCGACGGTTATTACGTCCTGACCGGCGTCTTCCCCGGGCAATACCGGCTGCGGGTCGACCCCGAGCAGCTTGCCCGCCTCGGCCTGGTCGAGAGCGCCGGGCAGGCGGTCACGATCGGGCCCGAGGGCACGATCCTCAACGGCCGCGATCTCGAGGTGCGCCGCGCGACCGATACCTAAGTTTCAGGCGCCGGCCGATGCGAATGCGAGCGGACACGGCCGCCGCAAGCGTTTACAATGGCGGGTTCGGCGATTCACGGGAACCTGCGAGGGCAGGGCGGCAGGCATGGCAAAACAATTCGATGTGGCGGTAATCGGCGCGGGCGCGGCCGGGATGATGTGCGCGGCCGTGGCCGGCCAGCGCGGCAAGCGCGTGGTGCTGATCGACCATGCCGGCAAGCTGGCGGAAAAGATCCGCATCTCCGGCGGCGGAAGGTGCAACTTCACCAACATCGGCGCCACCCACCAGAACTACCTGTCCGAGAACCCGCACTTCTGCAAGAGCGCGCTGTCGCGCTACACGGCCCAGGATTTCCTGGCGCTGGTTAAAAAGTACCGCATCGGCTGGCACGAGAAGCACCGCGGCCAGCTGTTCTGCGACGACTCGGCCGAGCAGATCATCGAGATGCTGAAGTCGGAGTGCCTGAAGGGCGAGGTCAGCTGGCGCATGCCGTGCAAGGTCGAATCGATCGACAAACGGGAGGAAGGCTTCGTCATCGCCACCGACCACGGCGAGATCGCCGCCGCCAGCGTGGTGATCGCCAGCGGCGGCCTGTCGATCCCGAAGATCGGCGCGACCGACTTCGGCTATCGCATTGCCACCCAATTCGGTTTGAACGTGATCGAACCGCGCCCGGGCCTGGTGCCGCTGACCTTCGACGGCCCGAGCTGGGCGCCGTTCGCGCCGCTGGCCGGCATCGCACTGGAGGTCGACGTCTCGACCGGCTCCGGCAAGGGGAAAGGCGCCAAGAAAGGCTATTTCCGCGAAGACCTGCTGTTCACCCACCGCGGCCTGTCCGGTCCGGCGATCCTGCAGATTTCCAGCTACTGGCAGCCCGGCACCCCGATCATGCTCGACCTGCTGCCGGAAATGGACGTGGCCGAGGAACTGATCGGCGCGAAGACGACGGTCAAGAAGCAACTGGGCAATGTGCTGGCGCAATGGCTGCCGGCGCGCCTGGCCGAAGGTTTGCTGCTCGCCAACGGTTTCGCGCCCGATGCCCGCCTGGCCGACATGCCCGACGCCAAGCTGCGCAAGCTGGGCGACGCCATCAACCGCTGGGCCATCGTCCCGACCGGTTCGGAAGGCTACCGCAAGGCCGAAGTGACCCTGGGCGGCGTCGACACCCGCGAACTGTCCCAGCAGACGTTGATGGCGAATAAAGTTCCTGGCCTGTATTTCATCGGCGAAACCGTCGACGTCACCGGCTGGCTCGGCGGCTACAACTTCCAGTGGGCCTGGGCCTCCGGCTTCGCCGCCGGCCAGAGCGTGTAAGGGCCGAACACGCTTTTCCTGATCCGAGTCCGCAGCACCTCCCGTAGGGTGGGCTCTCGAGCCCACGCGGACGAAACGCAGCAATAACAGAGCAGGCAACAGCCCCACCACTGCTCGCCTACCCGCCCCCTGTGGCTAATTCAGCACATCTCAGTAAACTCTTCCACTACTTGTCAAAAGCTGCTAGAATTTCGTTCTTCCCTAAATCCAACGGTTTGATTTTTACATGACCACTATCCGCCTTAAAGAAAACGAGCCGTTCGAAGTCGCTATGCGTCGCTTCAAGCGCACTATCGAAAAAACCGGTCTGCTGACTGAACTGCGTGCTCGCGAGTTCTACGAAAAGCCAACTGCAGAGCGCAAGCGCAAGCTGGCCGCTGCCGTGAAGCGCCACTACAAGCGCATCCGCAGCCAGCAACTGCCGAAGAAACTGTACTAAGACTGTCCAGCCGGCCACAATCCGGTGATCGCGGGCGTACGCCCGTTCCCGGTAGCTGCTAGAAGTCTCTTGAACCCGCCCTGGTTGTGACCGCGGCGGGTTTTGTTGTTTGCACCCATCTACCCTCGAGGACGCCATGAGCCTGAAAGAACAAATCTCCAACGACATGAAAGCCGCCATGCGTGCCAAGGAAGCCGGCAAGCTGGCCACCATCCGCCTGCTGCTGGCCGAGATCAAGCGCAAGGAAGTCGACGAGCAGATCGAAGTGAACGACCAGCAGACCATCGCCATCGTCGAAAAGATGATCAAGCAGCGCAAGGATTCGATCACCCAGTTCGAAGCCGGCAACCGTCCGGACCTGGCCGAGATCGAAAAGGCCGAGCTCGACGTGCTGGTTGCCTACATGCCGGCCGGCCTGTCGGATGAAGAGATCGCCGCCGAAGTCGCCGCCGCCGTTGCCGCGTCCGGCGCCGCCGGCCCGCAGGATATGGGCAAGGTCATGGGCATCGTCAAGCCGAAACTGGCTGGCCGCGCCGACATGACCGTTGTATCGAACCTCGTCAAGAAGGCGCTGTCGGGCGCGTAATGGACCGCAAATGCAACAAGGAAGCCTCTTCCGGGCCCTCCTTGTTGTAAATCAATTTCCAGCGAGCCCTGCGGTATAGTCTGACCTGAGACAAACACTGTGTAAGCCAAGTGATTCCGCAATCATTCATTACCGATCTGCTCAACCGCGTCGACATCGTCGACGTCGTTGGGCGCTACGTTCAGCTGAAAAAGGGCGGGGCCAATTACATGGGCCTGTGTCCTTTCCATAGCGAAAAGTCCCCCAGTTTCACCGTCAGTCCCACCAAACAGTTCTATCACTGCTTCGGCTGCGGCGCCCACGGCACCGCGATCGGCTTCCTGATCGAATACTCGGGCATGGGCTTCGTCGACGCCGTCAAGGACCTGGCCCAGAACGTCGGCATGATCGTGCCCGAGGCCGACGACAAGATCCCGCCCCAGCAGCGCGCCGCCCAGCAGGCGCAGTCGCTGGCGATGACCGACGCCCTGTCCCAGGCCTGCGACTATTACCGCGCGCAACTGCGCCAGGCGCCGAACGCGATCAACTACCTGAAGAACCGTGGCCTGACCGGCGAGATCGCCGCCCGCTTCGGCATGGGCTATGCCCCTTCCGGCTGGGACAACCTGCGCTCGGTATTCAAGGATTACGATGCGCTGGCCCTGGTCGAGTCCGGCCTGGTCATCGACAAGGTCGACGAGGACGGCGGCAACAAGAAACGCTACGACCGCTTCCGCGAGCGCATCATGTTCCCGATCCGTAACACGAAAGGGCAGGTGATCGGCTTCGGCGGCCGCGTGCTCGACGGCGGGGAGCCGAAATACCTGAACTCGCCGGAAACGCCGCTGTTCCAGAAAGGCCTGGAACTGTACGGCCTGTTCGAGGCGCGCCAGGCGATCCGCGACGCCGGCTACGTACTGGTGACGGAAGGCTACATGGACGTCGTCGCCCTGGCCCAGCTCGGCTTCCCGCAAGCCGTCGCCACGCTCGGCACTGCCTGCACCAGTACCCACGTGCAAAAGCTGCTGCGCCAGACCGACAACGTCATCTTCAGCTTCGACGGCGACAAGGCCGGCCGCCGCGCCGCCCGGCGCGCGCTGGAGGCGTGTTTGCCGCAAGTCAGCGACAACAAGACCATCCAGTTCCTGTTCCTGCCGCAAGAGCACGACCCGGACAGCTACGTGCGCGCATTCGGCGCCGAGGCCTTCGCCCAGGAAGTGGCGGAAGCCATGCCGCTGTCGCAATTCCTGATCCGCGAAGTGACGGGCGAACACGACCTGTCGACGCCGGAAGGGCGCGCCAAGACCCAGTTCGATGCCAAGCCGCTGTTGCAGGCGATGACGCCCTCCGCCTTGCGCCTGCAGATCGTGCGCATGCTGGCCAGCCTGACGGAATCGACGCCGGCCGAGATCGAAGGCCTGTTCGAGCTGTCCAAGCCGGTATCGGTTGCGAAAAAGGCGCCGCCGCGCCAGGGCCGGCCAGAACCGGTCGGGCTGCAAGCGCAGATCGAGGAAATCCTGGTCGCGCATCCAGCGCTGTCGCTGACCCTCGACGATACGGCGCTGCAGGCATTTGATTACTTCGGACAGGAGTCGGCCGACAATGTGCGCTACCTGGTCGGGATGGCGCAAGCGCTTGGCGAATACGGCAACTTTGCTGCCCTGGCCGAACAGTTGAAAGAGGGCAGCGATGCCTACAACAACCTCATTGCCAAGATCGCATCCGAGCCTGAATCCGACCCGGAGGCCGAACGTATCGTTTTAGCTAGTGCTGTGAGGCAAATCAAGACCGATGCACTGAAACAGGAGTTGAACCAGTTGTTTTCCTCTGGCCTGCCCCCAGATCAGGTGAGTACTCGCTATCGTGAAATCAAAGCACAGCAGGACCTTTTGGATCAGGAAGCAGCTGCAATGATGACGCCGCGCTGAGCGCGGGGGACTGTTGCCTCTATGGCACGGTTTGGTTCTGGAAAAAAAAGGGGTGCGTGCTATAATAAAACGCTAACTATTGCAACCTTTGAAACGATTTTCGTGTCAAAAGCGGCGTGGAGTTT
This sequence comes from Massilia sp., assembly GCF_032106685.1. Lineage (GTDB taxonomy): Bacteria > Pseudomonadota > Gammaproteobacteria > Burkholderiales > Burkholderiaceae_D > Telluria. The sequence goes on along the minus strand of NZ_DAMCPG010000019.1, from coordinate 1,767 downwards.
CAGTTAGCGAGGCAGTGTTGTACGCTGTCTGCAGGGTGATGTAAGGTAACAAAACTTTATCTTTAACCATCGTAAAGTTAGTCGTTGTGACATCGAAAGCGCCTGTGCCAACCAAGAAACCCGAACCCAAAGTGGCTGCCAAATCCACCAGAGCGTCCGCCAAGGCGGACAAAGCGCAAGACAAGGCCGAAGTTCGCACGAGCGCCGCGCCTGTCGTCAGCCAGACCACCGATGCCGCCGCCCTGGCCGCCATCGATACGTCGGGCTACGTGCTGCCGACCGTGAAGGTCCCGGGACGCCGTGGGCGTAAACCGAAGGAATTCACGCCCGAGAACGACGAAGTCGCCGCGCTGAACGCCGTCGAACGCGCCGAAATGAAAGCCGTCGACAAGGCCAAGGCCAAGGACCGCAAGGCAAAAGAAAAAGCCCTGCTGAAAGACGCGTTCTCCTCCGATACCGAAGCGAGCGAAGAAGAGCTCGAGATCCGGCGCCAGAAACTCAAAGCGCTGATCAAGTCCGGTAAAGAGCGTGGCTTCCTGACCTACTCGGAAATCAACGACCACCTGCCCGACAACATCGTCGATCCGGAAGCGATCGAAGGCATCATCGGCACCTTCAACGACATGGGCATCGCCGTGTACGAGCATGCCCCCGATGCCGAAACGCTGCTGCTGTCCGATAACGTCCCGAACGTCACGAGCGACGATGAAGCCGAGGCCGCCGCCGAGGCCGCGCTGTCGACCGTCGACTCCGACTTCGGCCGCACCACCGACCCGGTCCGCATGTACATGCGCGAAATGGGCTCGGTCGAGCTGCTGACCCGCGAAGGCGAGATCGAGATCGCCAAGCGCATCGAGGACGGCCTGCGCGACATGATCCAGGCCATCTCGGCGTGCCCGGTGACGATCGCCGAAATCATTTCGGCCGCCCAGCGCATCGAGAACGACGAGATCAAAATCGACGAGATCGTCGACGGTATGGTCGACCCGGAAGAATCGGAAGAAACCTCGCCGAGCGCCGTCGGCCCGTCCTCGGGCGACAGCGACGAGGATGAAGACGAGGAAGGCGGCGACGAGGAAGAGGAAGAGGAAGAAGAGCCCGCCGCCAGCCCCGGCGCCGCCGGCTACTCCGCCGAGCAGCTCGAAGCGCTGAAGGCCGCCGCCCTCGACAAGTTCCACCAGATCGAGCAGCAGTTCGACAAGATGCGCAAGGCCTTCGAGAAGGACGGCTACAACTCGAAAGCCTACGTCAAGGCCCAGGAAGCCATCTCGAACGAACTGCTGGGCATCCGCTTCACGGCGAAAGTCGTCGAAAAGCTGTGCGACACCCTGCGCGGCCAGGTCGACGAAGTGCGCCACATCGAAAAGCAGATCCTCGACGTCGCCGTGAACCGCTGCGGCATGCCGCGCGCCCACTTCATCAAGGTCTTCCCGGGCAACGAGACGAACCTGGAATGGGTCGATGGCGAAGTCAACGCCGGCCACGCCTACAGCGCCATCCTCGGCCGCAATATCCCGACGATCAAGGAACTGCAGCAGCGTTTGATCGACCTGCAGGCCCGTGTCGTGCTGCCGTTGCCGGACTTGCGCAACATTAACCGCCAGATGGCGGCCGGTGAAATGAAGGCGCGCAAGGCCAAGCGCGAGATGACCGAGGCCAACCTGCGTCTCGTGATCTCGATCGCCAAGAAGTACACGAATCGCGGCCTGCAATTCCTCGACCTGATCCAGGAAGGCAACATCGGCCTGATGAAGGCGGTGGACAAGT
>NZ_DAMCPG010000018.1:68268-88367 GCF_032106685.1 Massilia sp. | reverse complement strand
TGCAATAGGGTTCCCGTGGATACAGCATGTCCTGCCTCCTTACTGTTCGTCGGTGTCGTCATGCTGGCTCTGCAGCAGGAACTTGCCGTGATGGGCAATCGCCCGGATGCCGCCGTGGTGGGTCACGAACTGAAGTTCGGCCGCCATCGCAACGAGCGGCTTGACCAGCAGCCGGGCGGCAAGCGGCCCGTCTTCGAACGACAGGCGCAGGCGAATCGGACGGTCCGCATCGGTGAGTTCCCGATGCAGTGCATGGACGTGTGGAGAACGCATGATGGATTCCAGTGGCAGCGGGAGTTCGCCATCGAAGCAGTCGATGGTGTTAACCACTGGAATGGTGCGGGAGTGCGGAAACGAATTATTGCGAAAAATCAACGGCGCTGACTTGCGCGTCGGATGGCTATTTGTGCTGCGAAAGCGGGCTGGTCGCTGTCGACAACCAGGAATTATGCTGCCCGCTTGATGCCTCCCAAGCGGATCAGCGTTTCAATGAAAAATGCCAGTCAGTTTACCTGACTGGCATGAGGGCGAACCCGGCTTCCTTCGATCCTGGCAGGCGCCCTGCCCGGCCATCAACGGCGCTGCGCATTCGGATAGATATCCACTCCCGCCTCGTTGATCTGGCGGCGCAGATCGCGCCGCTCGTCCGGGGTCAGGCGTCCGCCGCGGCGGCCATCGCGCGCACTCTGCTCGTACTGCAGCTGGGCGGCCTGGCGGCGCTGCTGCTCATCCATCGCACGCTGCTGCTGCTCGTAGACGCGCTGCTCGCGCGGCTGCTCGATCTGCGGCGGCGGCGGCGCGAAGCGGTCGCCGCGCATCGAGGGCGGTGGGGGCAGCTGGACGTCGTCGCGGCGGCCGTGGTTCTGTGCTTGCGCGGCGCCGAGGCCGACGCAGGCGAGCATGCAGACGGCGAGACCACGGCGCGCCAGGCGGGCAAGCCTCGGGCCCGGGGCCTGGGCTGCTGCATAGGTGTTGGTGAGCGCGTCTTTCATAGTGTTCCTCTTCCGCGATGCCGGATAAACAGATAAGCTGTACTGGATAAAAACAGTACGAATAAACCGTACTTCAATGGTTTCCAGTGTATGTGGAATGCAGTTGGGGTATAAGACCAATTGGGTAAAGTTTGTAACACAATGTAATGCCCTACGCGAATGGCCCTTATTTAAAGCGCAGAGAAGTTACCATAGCGACATGAATCTGACAAATTGACAGCATATGAATACATCTTCCAACTTGAACTCGGCCAGCGCAACGGGCAGCACGGGCGGCCATAACGCGAAGATCATGGTGGTCGACGACGACGTCCGCCTGCGCGACCTGCTGCGCCGCTACCTCACCGAACAGGGCTTCCAGGTGGTCACCGCCGAAAGCGCGCCGGCCATGAACAAGCTCTGGCTGCGCGAGCGCTACGACCTTCTGGTGCTGGACCTGATGCTGCCGGGCGAAGACGGCCTGTCGATCTGCCGCCGCCTGCGCGGCGCCGGCGACCAGACCCCGATCATCATGCTGACCGCGAAGGGCGAAGACGTCGACCGCATCGTCGGCCTGGAAATGGGCGCCGACGACTACCTGCCGAAGCCCTTCAACCCGCGCGAACTGGTGGCGCGCATCGGCGCCGTCCTGCGCCGCAAGGGCCCGGACGAAATCCCCGGCGCGCCGTCGGAAACCCCGCAGACCTTCGAGTTCGGCCAGTTCGTGCTGGACCTGGGCACCCGCACGCTGAAGAAGAACGGCGAGACCGTGCCCCTGACCACCGGCGAATTCTCGGTATTGAAGGTGTTCGCGCGCCACGCGCGTCAGCCGCTCTCGCGCGAGAAGCTGATGGAACTGGCCCGTGGTCGCGAATACGAAGTGTTCGACCGCTCGCTCGACGTCCAGATCTCGCGCCTGCGCAAGCTCATCGAACCGGACCCGTCCAGCCCGCTGTACATCCAGACCGTCTGGGGCCTGGGCTACGTCTTCATCCCTGAAGGACAGCCGCGCTAGTGCCCGCATCGTTCCTGACGTCCCGTCCCGGCCGCAAGCTCTGGTTGCGCAGCGGCCTGTTCTGGCGCACCTTCTTCCTGATGTCCCTGCTCACGACGCTGTCGATGGGCTCGTGGATCGGCATGCTGAACGTGTTCCAGCGCGGCCCGCAGGTGCAGCAGACGGCCGAGCTGGTGGTGTCGGTGGTGACGCTCACCAAGGCCGCCCTCACCCACTCGGCGCCAGAAGCGCGGCTCGAACTCCTGATCGAGCTGGTCTCGAACGAAGGCATCCGCATTTTCACCCTCGAGCCCACCGACGAAGTCGCCCCGCCGCCCGACAACGCCCTGATGCCCGACATCGCCGCCGCCGTGCGCGAAAAGCTCGGCCAGCAGACCCGCTTTTCCAGCCGCGTGAACGGCATGGCCGGTTTCTGGATCAGCTTTAACATCGAGGACGACCAGTACTGGCTGATGCTCGAGCGCGAGCGCCTGGCCGGTCTGACGCGCATCCAGTGGCTGGGCTGGGCCAGCGTGGTGGGCGTGCTGTCGCTGCTCGGCGCGGCGTTCATCTCGAGCCTGATCAACCTGCCGCTGGCGCGCCTGACCGCGGCCACGCGCGCCTTTGCCAAGGGCGAGCGCCCGGCGCCCCTGCCCGAGAAGGGGCCGCAGGAGATCATCGAGGCCAACCGCAGCTTCAACCAGATGGTCGAGGACCTGGCCCAGGTCGAGAAGGACCGCGCCGTGATCCTGGCCGGCATCTCGCACGACCTGCGCACGCCGCTGGCGCGCATGCAGCTCGAAGTCGAGATGGCGAACCTGCCGGTGGAGGCGCGCGAAGGCATGCAGTCGGACATCGCGCAGATGGACGCGATCATCGGCCAGTTCCTCGACTACGCCAAGCCAACCGAGGCCGCGACCTTCGTGCCGGTCGATCTGTCCGGCCTGATCGCCGACAGCGCCATGCACGCCGCGCGCATGCCCGACGTGCGCACCAGCACCGAGATCACCGAAGGCATCCGCGTCATGGGCAACGAGACCGACCTGCGGCGCGTGATCAACAACGTCGTCGAGAACGCGCGCCGCTACGCGCGCACGCCCGGCAAGGACCTTACCGAGATCGAGTTCTCCTGCCACGTGCGCACCACGGCCCATGGCCGGCGCGCCGTCGTCGAGATCGGCGACCACGGCCCCGGCGTGCCGCCCGACCAGATCAACCAGCTCCTGAAGCCCTTCACGCGCCTGGACACGGCGCGCGGCCAGGCCAATGGCGCGGGCCTGGGCCTGGCCATCGTCGAGCGCGTGGTGACCCGCCACAACGCCGAGCTCACGGTGCGCAACCGCGAAGGCGGCGGCCTGCTGGTGCAGCTGGCGCTGCCGCTCGCTTCCTGATTCTTTTTTCATCCTCATTGCCATGACCACACCCCTGCAATACGGCGACGTCGAACAGGCGGCCGCGCGCATCGAAGGCGCCGCCCACCGCACGCCGGTGCTCACCTCTTCCACTTTCGACGCGCGCGCCGACGCCCGGGTATTCTTCAAGTGCGAGAACTACCAGCGCATGGGCGCCTTCAAGTTCCGCGGCGCCTACAACGCGATCGCGCGCTTCACCGATGCCCAGCGCGCCGCCGGCGTGCTGACCTTCTCCTCGGGTAACCACGCCCAGGCGATCGCCCTGTCGGCGCGCCTGGCCGGCATCCGCGCCACCATCATCATGCCGAAGGACGCGCCGGCCCTGAAGGTCCAGGCGACGAAAGAATACGGCGGCGAAGTGATCTTCTACGACCGCTATACTGAGAACCGCGAGGAAATCGGCCGCCGCCTGGCCGAGGAGCGCGGCATGACCCTGATTCCGCCCTACGACCACCCGGACGTGATCTGCGGCCAGGGCACGGCCGCGAAGGAACTGTTCGAAGAGGCCGGCGAACTCGACGTGCTGCTGGTGCCGCTCGGCGGCGGCGGCCTGCTGGCCGGCAGCGCGCTGGCGTCCATGGGCCTGTCGCCCGCGTGCAAGGTGATCGGCGTCGAGCCGGAAGCCGGCAACGACGGCCAGCAATCGCTGCGCAAGGGCGAGATCGTCCACATCGGCGTGCCCGACACCATCGCCGACGGCGCCATGGTGACCCACGTCGGCGTACACAATTTCGAGGTGATCCGGCGCCGCGTCGACGACATCGTCACCGTCAGCGACGCCCAGCTGGTCGAGACCATGAAATTCTTCGCCGAGCGCATGAAGATGGTGGTCGAGCCGACCGGCTGCCTGGGCGCCGCGGCGGCCCTGCACGGCGTCCACCCTGTCGTCGGCAAGCGCGTCGGCGTCCTGGTCAGCGGCGGCAACGTCGACCTGTCGCGCTTCGCCCAGCTGGTCGGCGCCTGACGCAAGTCATCCAGTCGCCCGCGCCAGTGCCGGCCAAGGCCGGGCTAACTGAACAGGTGTTTTTTTGACAATGCACCGCGCAGGGTGAGGCAACGAACAGAGGCTGGCAGCCTCGGCCCGGAGAATGGCTCCATCGAACAAGGAGCCAACCATGAAACGCCTGGCCTCTCAACTCTGCCTGATGCTTGCGGCCGTCGCGGCCGCCTCCGCCGCGCTGGCGGGCACCGAAGTACTGAAATGCGTGGACAACGCCGGCCGCGTGACCTTGACCGACCAGCCCTGCGAAGGCGCGGCGCGCGTGACGCGCATGTCGTTCGGCGCATCGTCCGAATCCACGTCCCAGGGCGGGACGGGCAACACGTCGGCAACCGCCAGCGGACCGGGCATGGAACCGCAGGCGGCGCCCCTGCAGCGCTACGCCGCCACCCCGAGAATGCAGCAGCAGCACGGCTGGCGCCCGCGCCTGCCCGCACGCGACCGCCCGCTGGCGCGCGATGTCGCCACGCTGAAGGCCGCGCGCGCCCAACTGCTGCTGCTCGACGCCGACCGCCAGCAACAACCGCAACTGGCCACTCTCCAGTAGGGTGGGCGGCTCTACCGGGCAAGTGGCACCGACGCTGCGCCAGCGCCGCCCACGCGGTGATCGCTGCTGGCGAAGCCGCCGCGCTCGTTGATCTTGCCACTCAACCGAACGGCTGGCGTCGAGGTGACGTGGCCGCCGCCCACGCGGTGATCGCTAGCGCCGAAGCCGTCGCGCCCGCCGATCTTGCCGCGGTCGACGCTGCCCCTAGCAATAATAGACGCCGGCCGCACACCGCCTTGCCGTCCGCCGCGCCACGCCTGCATAGCTGACCGGCGTCAGCGGGCGTCCGACGACCGCCTGGGCCGGGACCACGACACTCGGGACATTCGGCACGCCGGCGAGCTCGGCCGCCTCGAGGGCCAGTCCCAGCGCCAGCAGCGCCAGCAGGCCGGGCCCGCACCGTTTCAGGATGTTCATGGCTTTCCTTTCGCCGCATCGGTGGCCTTGAAGATGGCCGGGATGTCGCTCAGTTCCTGCACCTTGTCCGGCGTCAGCTTCTGGGCGCCGGCCGGGATCGCCAGCTTGAACGTATTGGCGGGCACCTTGGCCCCGGTTTTCCAGTCGCGGATGTCGATGCGGTATTCCGGCGCGCCCGCAACCTTCTTGCTGGTGATGGCGTAGCGGCAGGGATACGGCGCCGCGCCCTGGGCGATCCAGATCTGCCAGTCGACCTCGCGCGCGCGGAAGGCGAGATGGTCGCATTCCACCCCGCGGATGACGCCGCTGCCGAGGTCCTTGATCTCGGTCACTTCAAGCATCAGTTCCTTGTAGGGATCGGACATCAGCAAGTCCGCGCCCGGCACCGGCCGGTGGTATTTGTCGCGCAACACGTCGACCAATTGGTCGATGCTGCCGGCCGCCTCGACCTGGGCAACCATGTTGGAGTTCTTGCCGAGCAGGGTCACGGTCTTGCCGTCGAAGCTCATCTCCATGTTGGCAAAGCCGCCGCGGCGGCTGACGCGCAGCTTGTCCGGCCGGTTCATGACCACGCTGCCGGAGGCGGCCAGCGTCATCTTCTGCTGCTGGGCGCTGACGAGGTCGAGGCTGGAATCGAAATCGAAGGAAATCGCCTTCTGCGCCGCCAGGTAGTCCGACATCGCCTTGAGCAGCCGTTTGGCGTCGGCTTCGTCGGCCGCCGCCAGGGACGGCGCGAGCGCCGCGCACAACAACAGTCCCCGGGACAGTGCGTGGCTGCGCTTCGTTTGATGCTGGCGAGTCTGGTGTTGGCAAGTTTGATGCTGGCACGTCATGGCTGGCCTCCCATCGCTGCCAAGCTGCGAACGCGTCGGGCCGGCGCCGCTTGGCGAGCGTCCGGGTCGCGCAATCCTTGCAGTGTAGTACGGATGGGGAGCCGATCCAGGCAGAGTGGAAACAGCAGGGATGCTTGCTGATACCTCTCAACCGACCAGGAAATCGACGGAACCGCGCTGGCGGACTGACGCTATTCGAATGGCCGTCGGGCGGCGCCGGCGCAGTGTCCGCGCCGTCTGCCGCCTTGCCCCTTTCGCTAGTACGAGCGCATGAACCCGCGCAAATCGAGCGCCGCGGCGTTGCCCAGCGAGGGCAGCATCTCGAGCAGGACTGCGTCGTCGATGAAGCTGGCCGACGAGGCCGCGCTCAGGATCTTCTCGGGCGCCTGCGAGCGCGCCACGGCCCAGCCCTGTACGTAGTCGACGCCGATCTCGGCCAGGGTCTGCACGGTGGCCGCATCCTCGGCCCATTCCGCGATCGTCTTCATGCCGAGGTTGACCGCGAGGTTGACGATGGCTTCGACGATGGCGACGTTGGCCGGGTGCGCGTTGATGTTGACGATGAAATTACCGTCGATCTTCAGCACGTCGGCCGGCAGTTCCTTCAGGTAGGAGAAGGAGGTATAGCCGGCGCCGAAGTCGTCCAGCGCCACCTTGACGCCGAAGTTGCGCACCTGGTCGATGAAGCGTCGCGTGTTGTCGAGGTCGTGCAGGGCCACGCTCTCGGTGATCTCCATGCACAGGCGGCTGGCGACGTGCACGTGGCGCGCCAGGACCTCGAGCGTGTCCTGGACGAAGCGCTCGTCGTTGAGGGAGGCGCCCGACAGGTTCATGCAGACGAAGCGCGTATTCGGCAGGCGGCCGGCGTTCTCGGCGATCCAGCCGAGCGTGGTGGCCAGCACCCAGCGGTCGATCACGCCGGCGCGGCCGCACTTCTCCGCCGCCCCGATCAGCGGGCCGGCCGGCATTACCTTCCCGTCGGCCCCGCGCATGCGCAGCAGCACCTCGAAGTTGAGCGACTCGTGCGGCGACTTGAGCGACATGATCGGTTGCATCTCGATGAACAGGCCCTCGGTCGCGAGCGGTCCCTGCAGCTTGGCCACCAGGTTCAGCTCGGCCTCGCGCTCGTGGAAGGCGCGCGCGTTGCGTTCGTACACCACCAGGCCATCGCTCGCCTCCTTCGCTTCGCGGCAGGCGCGGTCGGCGGTCGAGATCGCGTCCTTCATCGGCATGCCGTTCGACACCTCGATCAGGCCGACCGAGCCGCGCACGTGGAAGGCCTTGTCGCCGACCCGGTAGGGCGTGCCGCCGATGCGCTCGACGATGCCGCGGCAGATCAGCGAGGCCAGCGGGATCGCGGTGTCCGGCATCACGATCACGAATTCGTCGCCGCCGACGCGGCCGATCTGCTGGCCGCCGGCCAGCATCATCGCCATCCGCTCGCACACCTGCTTGAGCACCTCGTCGCCGGCGGCATGGCCGAACAGGTCGTTGATCAGCTTGAAGCGGTCGAGGTCGATGTAGGCGACGGCCAGCGGCTTGCCCGCCGCCAGCGACACGGCCGCGTTCTCGAAGGCCTTCTCGATGCCGCGGCGGTTGAAGACGCGGGTCAGCGGATCGTTGTTGGCCATGAACTTCAACTGTTCGGTGGCCTTGGTCTTTTCGGTGATGTCTTCCAGCACGCCCTCGATGCGGCCATGGGCCAGCGTCGCGCGCACCAGGAAGCGGCGCTCGCCTTCGCGGCTGGCGATCTCCATCTCGACGTTGGTCTGCTGGTGCACCTGCTCGCGCAGGCCGAACCAGGTCCCCTCGTCGAAGAACTGCTGCCACAGGGTGCGGCTGGAGACCGGCGTCTCGCAGGCCAGCATGCGGCACAGGGCCGGGTTGGCCGACAGGAAGGCGCCGTGCAGGTCGAGCGTGAACAGGCCGACCGGCATCGCCTCGTAGGCATGTTCGAGCTCGGCCTGGGCCGCGACCCGCTTCTGCGTTTCCAGGCGCATCTGCTCGGCCACCGCCAGCGCCGCCAGCAGGCTGGAGGCCAGCGCGGCCGTGACGCTGTTGATGACCCCGACCACTTCGCGCACGCCGAGCGCGGCCGCGACGATCTCCGCCAGCGAGGCCAGGAAGGTCAGTGCGAACGAGGCGGCGAACCATGAGGCGACGCGGTTGCGCGATTCGACCATGATCTTGAACAGGCCGACCGTCATCAACGACAGACAGCAGGTGCAGATCACCCACAACATCGGCAGGAAGACCCGGAACGGGACCACGATCGCCGCCACCAGCATCGGCACGCACAACCATTGCATGATGCGCATCGGCGCCGAGTAGCGCAGGTCGTCCAGGCTTTCGCGCAACAGGTACTGGTACAGCGTCAGGGTGGCGATGCCGTACAGCGTGATGGTCACCGTCCGGCTCAGCAGCAACCAGTCGGCCGGAAGCGACTGCCCCAGCCACTGGATGTCCCAGCCGGCGGACAGCGCGCCCACGCGCAGGTTCAGGATCAGCCAGCCTGCGAACAGGACGTACAGCCGCTGGCGGTTGATGAAGGCCGTCAGCAGCACGAACAGCGCCAGCACGATCATCCCGCCATCGAGCAGCCCCGACTTGCGGTGATATTGCTCGATCGACAATTCGAACTCGTCGGCCGCCCATTGTTCCACGCTCAGCCGCGCGGGGCCGGCAAAATCGGCGACGCAGACGACCTGGGCCGGCAGGCGCGCCAGGCGCAAGGCGAAGCCGGCCTTGACGGCGTCGAGCGCGCCGGTCGAGTGGTCGCGCGTCGCTTCGCCAAGCAGCGCCTGGCTTGTCGCATCCCAACAACGAATCGACTGGCTATGGCGAGAGGGAAACTCGATCACGTCACGGTCGACCGAGGCGGCCATCGGCGAAAAACCGAACCAGACCGGGCGCTCGGACAGATGGGTATCGTAGCGCGAGACGGCCGGACGCCCCTGCAAGCCCGCGAGCACGGCGGCCAGGGTCGGCGGCGCCGGCTCCGCTTCCTGCTGGACCAGCACCCGCAGCGGCAGCGTGGCGGGCTCGCTCACGCTGTACTGGTTGTGCCAGAACGCCAGCGCGACGACTGAAAACAGCCCGATCCCGATGGGAATCAGGTAGTACGCGAAGACGGCGAGCACCTTTTCCATCAGGCCGTGGGCTGTGAAGGACGAGGTGCTGGGTTTCGGTGGCGAGATGTTTGGCATAAGCGGTATCACATGCGGGCGGCAGCGGCTGCGAAACATCCGCTGCCGCTCAGACGCAAGGATACAGCTTTAGGTTGATGCCGTCATGCAATATCTGGTCAGGCGAAGGCCAGCTGGCGTGCGGCATGGGCCGCTCCCGCCGCCGGCGCGCCCTGCGGGACGCGCACGCGGGCGATACGCGGCGCGGCGCGCGGACCGACGTCGATGTCCGGATGGCGGGTGCCGAGGAAGAAGTTGAACATCGGATGGCGCGCGGCGGCCCAGCGCGCTTCGAAACTGGCCAGCTCGAAGGCCATCACGCGGTGCTCAATGTTGCCGGCATGACGCAGCGGAATCAGGCCCTGGCCCGGGAACACGTCGACGAACATCAGTTGCTCGTACTGGCGCGCGACCGTCGCGCGGCCGCTGGCGACCGACCATTCGATATCGTTCTGCTGGCAGTACATGAAGCAGGCCTTGATCAGGGCCATCTTGACCAGGCGGCCGGCGCGGCCATCGTCCACGCCCAGGCGGGTCGCCTCGACCAGGCGGCAGCCTTGCAGCCACTCCGGCAGCTCGACCGACTGCTCCACGTCCAGCGGACGGAACAGGTTGGTACGGATGCGGGTGCTGCCCAGCGGCGTGCCGTCGAGCTTGGATTCGGCCAGCAGGACGATGGTATCGCTTTCGTAATCGGCCGCCTCGGGCAGCGCCAGCGCACGCGCGAAGTCCGGCACGTGGCGTGCGTAAGCGGCGTGGCGGATGCGTACGGCCTTGAGCAGCTCGTCTTCGGTCTCGACGCGGCGGATCGTGAACGGAAGACGCTCGACCGCCTGGTGCACGGCCTGCTGACCACCGAATGGGCGGATCGCGTCAGCGTTCGCTTGGGTGGTGAGGTTTGCTTGGCACAGCTCCATGAACGGTTACTCCTAGAAATTGAAATTAAGTGAGGAAAGATTTCTTGTTTCCTGATAATTATCAATCCCTGAGGAAATATTTATACTTTGAGCAAAGGCGCTTTTACCCTTTAGTTCCAAATTGACAAAACCCGCGAGTCAGTTATTAATTACGCGTGACTCACAGAAGGCGCGCCGTACCCGAGACGCGGATCGCGCTGCCGGGCGCCGGATCGATGTCGGCGCGCAGGCGCGAACGCATCCCCATGTCCTCGCCCTGCACCACCTCGATGTGCCCGCCATGGGGCCAGCCCAGGTCGCGCAGGTAGCCCGCCAGAGCGGCGGTGCCGGCGCCGGTCGCCGGGTCCTCGTAGACGCCGCCGGCGGCGAAGGGATTCCTGGTATGGAACAGCGAACCGGACTCGGCCCAGGCCAGCACCACGGTGACGATGCCGAGTTCGCGCATGAAGCGCCGCCCCGCGTCGAGGTCGTAGCGCATCGCCGCCAGCAGCGCGCGGCTCTTCAGCGCCAGCACCAGGTGGTCGGCGCCGCCATGGGCCAGCGCAGGCGGGATGCGCGGATCGAGGTCTTGCTCGCGGTAGCCGAACAGCGCCAGCGCGCCAGCGACGGCATCGGCCGGCGCCGGCGCGCTGCGCGTGGGCGGCGACTGCAAGGCGGCAGATACCAGTTGCGCCGCCTCACCGCCGCCGCGCCTGCCCTCGACCGTGATGCGCGCGCCGTTCAGGGTCAGCGGGAAGACGCCGTCGCCCCGGCTCGCCGCCAGCGCGGCGCCGAGAGCGATGGTCGCGTGGCCGCAGAACGGCACCTCGGCTTCGGGAGAGAAATAACGTACCCGATAGCCTTCTTCCCCGCCCTCCTCCAGCTGCGCGGCAAACGCGGTCTCGGAATAGCCGATCTCGTGGGCGATGCGCTGCATCTCGGCTTCGGGCGGATGGGCGGCGCCGATCCAGACGCCGGCCGGGTTGCCGCCTTCGTTGCCATCGGAGAAAGCAGCGATGCGTTGGACGTCGGCAGTCGTCATGTACGGCCTCCGGCGGCGTGGCCAGCCAAGGCATGACCGGTATTGACAAGATATTGCAATTGCATGTTTCCTTTTGGAAATTTATTATTTATTTAGCCACGGCCTGAGCGCAGCGCCGACAGGCACGCGGCCGCGCTCACGGATAGCGAACCGGGCGGCCCGGCGTCTCCGGCAGCGGAATGAATTCGGTTTCGCCCGGCACCTGCGGGAAGGCGCCGTTGCGCCAGTCCTGGCGGGCCTGCTCGATGCGGTCCTCCGAGCTGGCGACGAAGTTCCACGACAGGTAGCGCGGGCCGTCCATCGGTTCGCCACCAAGCAGCATGGCGCGGGTCGGTCCGGGACCGGGCGCGGACAGGATCACCTCGGTCTTCGGCTTGAGCACGACCAGTTGCCCGGCCTCGAACACGCCGTCGCGGCCCAGGTCGAGCCGGCCTTCGACGATGTACAGCGCCTGTTCGTGGTATTCCGCCGGCATCGCGATGCGCGCGCCGGCCTGCAGGGTCAGGTCGACATAGAACATGTCCGAGTGGGTGGGCACAGGCGCCTTCTTGCCCCAGTAGCTGCCAGCCACCACGCGCGCGCTGACGCCGCCATCCTCGATGAAGGGCAGTTCCGCGGCGCCGATGTGGGCGAAGTCCGGATCGCTTTCCTCGGTCGCGCGCGGCAGGGCCACCCAGCATTGCAGGCCGAACAGGTCGGAGCCCTGGCTGCGGCGTTCGCTGGCGGTGCGCTCGGAATGGACGATGCCGCGCCCGGCCGTCATCCAGTTGACTTCGCCCGGCTTGATCGGCTGCACGCTGCCCAGGCTGTCGCGGTGCAGGATCTCGCCGCTGAACAGGTAAGTCACGGTGGCCAGGCAGACATGCGGGTGCGGCCGCACGTCCAGTCCCTGGCCCGGCTGGAACACGTGCGGGCCCATCTGGTCGAGGAAGACGAAGGGACCGACCATGCGGCGCTGGCGGCTGGGCAGCGCGCGGCGCACCTTGAAGCCGTCGCCGAGGTCGTGCGTGGGCGGTACGACGACAATCTCGATGTCGTGCATGCCGCTGTCGTGATCGATGGTATCCAAGCTGGCCTCCCTGGGCTGGCCGGCGCGCGGCCGGCGGGTGAATGTGCTCCGCCGCCACGACGAGATGCGCATCGCGCGGTGAGCGACACAGTCTACGTGGCCCGGCGTTCTTGTGCAAATGTTCACATATTTATTGCTAAGAGGCAGCGCCCCTTCGGTTATAATGCCCGCACCCATTGGGGAGTAGCCTGCTTCCTTCCAGGAAGTTCCCGTGTCAACATACTCGGCCAGTAAACATCAATCGCCGTGGCACGGGCAGCCGACGTCGCCTCCGGAACCGCGTGTCCGGCGTGCGCATGCCTTTCGGTTGGCAAGACCTTTGGCAAGACCGCGTGCGTTGTCCGGGCCGCGCGGCCTTGCCTTTGTGTTCGCCCGGCAACGAGACCCCGATGAATCTTGCAGCAACCGCCTCCCTCGCCTTCGCCATGTCCACCGATGCTTTCGCCGCCGCCGTCGGCAAGGGCGCCGCATTGCAACGTCCGCAGCTGCGCGAGGCCCTACGTACCGGCCTGATCTTCGGCGTGATCGAGGGTCTCACGCCCCTGCTCGGCTGGGCGCTCGGCCAGGCCGCCGCGCCCTATGTGCAGGCCTGGGACCACTGGATCGCCTTCGTGCTGCTGGCCGTGCTCGGCCTGCGCATGATCCGCGAAGGCCTCAGCGCGCCCGATGTCGAGGATGAGAAGCCTGCGAGCCACTCCTTCCTGCGCCTGGCGGTCACCGGCGTCGCCACCAGCATCGACGCCCTGATCGTCGGCGCCGGCCTGGCCTTCGTGGATGCGGACATCCTGGTCGTCTCGGCCGCGATCGGCTTCGCCACCTTCCTCATGGTGACGCTCGGCGTGATGCTGGGCCGCGGCCTGGGCGCGCTGGCCGGTAAGCGTGCGGAACTGGCCGGCGGCGTAGTCCTGATCGTGATCGGCAGCACCATTCTCTACCAGCACCTGAGCGCGGCGCCGGTCTGAGGCAGGCGGCGGGCAGCCGTCGGCGGGCGGCGGGCGGCGGGCGGCGGGCGCCATGGAAGCCGCGGGCGCGAAGCGCTTCAAGCAGCCCTGCCCGGGCTGCGCCGTTTACCGGCGCGGCCCGGGCCTGCCCATTCCCGCGCGGCCTGAACCGCGCCTCAGGCGCACTCGCGCTTCATCGCCTCTTCCATTTCCTCGGGCGAGACGTCGCGGATGTGCTGGGCCAGCGACCAGCGGTGCCCGAAGGGATCGTCGAGCTGGCCATAGCGGTCGCCCCAGAACTGGTCGGCCAGCTGCATGCGCACCTTGGCGCCGGCCGCCACCGCGCTGTCCCACACGGCATCGACGTTCGGCACCGACAGGTGAATCGTGACCGGCGTGCCTTTCAGGGCCAGCGGACCGAAGGAACCATAGTCGGGAAACTCGTCCGCCAGGAACAGGGGCGAGTCGCCGATGCGCAGCATGGCGTGGCCGATCTTCCCGTCGGGCATGGGCATCGCCATGACCTCCTCGGCCCCGAAGGCCTTTTTATAGAACTCGATGGCCTCGCGGCAGTTCGCACAGACCAGGTGCGGGGTGATGGTGTGCATGCCTTCTTCGACCGGCTTGACTTCCGAACTCATGGTGCGTTCCTTTCAGGATGGGTGACCACTGCGGTGGCTTCTGCTACTGCTCTATTGAGCCTAGCTGGCTCCTGAAGTTCGTGCAACCGATCTCGATGTTGCGGTGCGCCAGAGGCGCCACACCTCTTACTCGTCCAGCACCGCCGCCAGCTCGCGCGCCAGGAACTCGACCAGCGCCGCCACCCGCGGCGCGAGCGCGCCCTGCTTGTAGAACACCGCCCACACCGGCTGCGACCACGGCAGCGCGGCCTCCGCCAGGACCGGCACTAGGCGTCCGGCGGCGACATCGGCGCGGGTCATGAAATCCGACAGCGAGGCGATGCCGGCGCCGTTCAAGGCCAGGTGGCGCACCGTCTCGCCGCTCGATGCGCTGACGGCCGGCGCGATCGTGTAGCCCTCGGCGCCGTCGTGGACCAGCGGCCAGGTGTTTAGCGAGGCCGGGGCCGAAAAGCCCAGCAGGCGATGGCGCGCCAGCTCGGCCACGCTGGCCGGGTTCCCGTGGCGCGCCAGGTAGGACGGCGCGGCCAGCACGCGGATGCGGCTGCTGCCCAGGCGGCGCGCGTTCAACGTCGAATCGGGCAACTGACCGATGCGGATCGCCATGTCCGCCCGCTCCTCGATCAGGTCGACCACGGTTTCGCCGCTGGTCAGCTCCAGCTGCACCAGCGGATACGCATCCAGAAATGCCGGCACCA
The DNA here is from genome assembly GCF_032106685.1 of Massilia sp. GTDB lineage: Bacteria > Pseudomonadota > Gammaproteobacteria > Burkholderiales > Burkholderiaceae_D > Telluria. The sequence goes on along the minus strand of NZ_DAMCPG010000018.1, from coordinate 73,724 downwards.
GGGGCGCGAGCAGGTGATCGAAGGCGGGCGTGGCCGCATTCACCCGCACCAGGCCCGCGGGCTGGGAACGGCGCGCGGCCGCCTCCGCCTCGGTGTTGGCCAGGTCGGCGAGCAAGGTTCGGGCGCGTTCAAGCAGCCAGGCGCCTTCGTCGGTGAGCTGCAGGCGGCGCGTGGTGCGGTGCAGGAGGGTCAGGCCCAGGTGGGCTTCGAGCCGCGCGATGGTGCGCGAGACGCCGGACGGCGTCTGGCCGAGGCGCTCGGCGGCCTTGGTGAACGACCCCGCATCCATGACGGCGGAAAATGCAATCAAGGCCTCTACATCGATCATTCGTGACTCCCAGTCAAAAGTGTATTGTAGGGCAAAGGATTTTTCGCGAAGAACGAATCCATCACACTGCGCTCTTTCTTTTCACATAGAGAGAGCAACATGCCACTCGCACTCTGGGCGCTCACCTTGAGCGCTTTCGCCATCGGGACGACGGAATTCGTGATCGTCGGCCTGATTCCCGACGTCGCCGCCAGCCTCGGCGTGTCATTACCTTCGGCCGGCCTCCTGGTCAGCCTGTATGCGCTCGGCGTCGCGGTCGGCGCGCCGGTGCTCACCGCCCTCACCGCGCGCGTGCCGCGCAAGCGCCTGCTGATCGGCCTGATGCTGCTGTTCACCGCCGGCAACCTCGTTGCTTCCGTCGCTCCCGGCTACGCGGCCCTGATGGCGGCGCGCGTGTTGACCGGCCTGGCGCACGGTGTCTTCTTCTCGATCGGCTCGACCATCGCCACCAGCCTGGTGCCGAAGGAAAAAGCCGCGCGCGCCATCGCCCTGATGTTCACCGGACTGACGGTCGCGCTGGTGACCGGCGTGCCGCTCGGCACCTGGATCGGCCAGCAGTTCGGCTGGCAGTCGACCTTCCTGGCGGTGGCCCTGCTCGGCGTGATCGCGATGATCGGCAGCGCGATCCTGGTGCCGTCCTCGATTGGCGGCGCCAGGCCAACCAGCCTCGCGGCCCAGTTCGCGGTGCTGAAGAAACCGCGTCTGCTGCTGGTGTACGCCATCACCACGCTCGGCTATGGCGGCTCCTTCGTCGCCTTTACCTATCTCGCCCCGATCCTGCAGGACGTGGCCGGCTTCGCCGCCCCGAGCGTCGGCCTGGTAATGCTGGTCTATGGCGTCTCTGTCGCCGCCGGCAATATCTGGGGCGGGCGCCTGGCCGACCGCAAGGGGCCGGTGCGCGCGCTGCAGATCGTGTTCGCCCTGCTCGCGCTTGTCCTGGCCGTGTTGACCTTCACCGCGCCGCATCCGGTGCTGGTTGTCGCCACCGTGCTGGCCTGGGGCGCGGTCGCCTTCGGCAACGTGCCGGGCCTGCAGCTCTACGTGGTGCAGCGCGCCGAGAAGGATGCGCCGCAGGCGCTGGACATGGCCTCCGGCCTGAACATCGCCGCCTTCAACCTCGGCATCGCGCTCGGCGCCTGGGGCGGCGGCCTGATCGTCGAGCACCTCGGCCTGATGGCGACGCCGCCGATCGGCGCCGCGGTCGTGGCCGGCGCCCTGGCGCTCACGACGCTGGCCGGACGCCTCGACCGGCGCGATGCCGCCCGCAGCATCCGCTCGCAGTCCGAGCGGGCCACGGAACTCGTTTAATTACACCAAAAGAAACCACATGAACAAGCAAACGCACATGAAGATGCCCCACATCGGCGCAGGCACTTTCCGCCTGCAAGGCCGGCAGGCCATCGACAGCGTCGCCAACGCCCTCGACCTCGGCTACCGCCACATCGACACCGCCCAGATCTACGGCAACGAGAGCGAGGTCGGCCAGGCTCTTGCGGAGAGCGGCGTGGCGCGCGGCGAGGTTTTCGTCACCACCAAGATCTGGACCGAACACCTGGCGGCCGACGCCCTGATCCCGAGCCTGGAAGAAAGCCTGCGCAAGCTGCGCACGGACACGGTCGACCTGACCCTGATCCACTGGCCCTCGCCCGGCGCGGCGGCCTCGGTGGCCGAATCGATGCGCGCACTGATGACGGCGCGCGAGCGCGGCCTGACGCGCGCCATCGGCATCTCGAACTTCACGATCCCGCTGATGCGCGAAGCCATCGACGCGGTCGGCGCGCAGAGCATCGCCACCAACCAGGTCGAACTGCACCCCTACCTGCAGAACCGCGCGGTGGCGGCGTTCGCGCGCGAAAACGGGATCCATGTCACGGCCTACATGCCGCTCGCCTATGGCAAGGTCCTGAACGATCCGGCGATCCAGGCCATCGCCGAACGCCTGGACGCGACGCCGGCCCAGGTGACGCTGGCCTGGCTGCTGGCGAAGGGTTATGCCGTGATCCCCTCCTCGACCCGGCGCGCCAACCTCGAGAGCAACCTGGCCGCAACCAGCCTGAAGCTCGATGCGGACGCCATCGCCGCCATCGATGCCCTCGAGCGCGGCGAGCGCCTGGTCAGCCCGGACTTCGCGCCGGCGTGGGACTGATCTAACTATCGAGCTCCGGATAGCGCCGGAAAATCCCGTCTTCGTTGAAGGGGATGCGCCTGTCCGAGGCCAGGTAGGCGGCGATGCGCGGCCGGGCCGCGACGCGCCGCCGCAGTTCATCCAGCTGCGGGTGGCGCTTCAGCTCCTTCGCCGTTGCCTTCGGAAACGCGTAGTCCAGGCCCTCGATCGCCTGGAACAGCGACAGATCGGCATAGGTCGCATCCCGTCCCAGCAGGTAGTCCTGCTTTCCCAGCACGCGCGCGAAATAGCCGAGGAACTTGGGGATGCGCTGCGCCGTGAATTCCCGGGCACGGCGCAAGGCCTCGGGTTTCTGGTCCTCGTAGTAGAGCGAGGCGCCGACCGGATGGTGGGTCTCGTGCGCCTCGGCGACCAGGTCGGCGATCGTCAGTTGCAGCTGCTGGGTCCAGATCCGGCCTGCCGGGTCTTCCGGCGCCAGGCCGTGGCGCTCGCCGAGGAACATCAGGATTGCCGCCGTCTGGCCGATCGTCATTCCCTCGGCACGCAGGAAAGGCGGCGCGAAGGCCGGCGTCGCGTCCTCCTTCAGCGCCGCCATCAGTTTCTCGACGCCCTTCGGGCCACGCGCCACATCCACATAGTCGACGCCCGCTTCCTCCAACGCCAGCCGGACGAATTCGCCGCGGCCCTGGATGCTGGGCCAGTAGAACAGCTCGTACGATTGCACCATGAAATCCTCCCTGTCGGTCGCTGTACATGCGACATCAGCTTACATCACTCACCGTCAAGGAGTATTGCCTGATGAATAAGCAAAATATTGTTGACCAACCAGGAGCCGCACAGGAACTGGTGCGGAAATCCGGACCTCGTTATCTGGTGGCCATATCGTGGAGGAAAGAAGTCACGAGGACGAACGGCTTGTCGACGCGACTTTGGGGCGGGATAGATAGAAAAACGCCTGCGGCGTTTTTCGAGGTCTTCCCAGCAGGTGTCAACGGTTCAGGCTCGGGCGCTTACGTCGACACCGTCGAAGAATCGTCATTTCGGTAACGACCAGACTTCATATCCGAGAAAGAGCTGCCGTCGTGCAGGCGGCAGCGGACATACACAGTGAAATTAGTTGTTGAAGAGACCGGTCTTGGTTTTAACGTCTGCTTCGCTCATGGAAAAGCGTTTTACGATGTCAGCGTTATCGTACATAACGACGAGTTCCTTCTTTTTGCCGCTGGAACTTCCGCCGAACATACTCACAATGGGAACGTAGCTGATAGCGTCGGCAGAGACGTTCGAGAAGTCATAGTTCCAAATTTCGAGTCCGCCGTCGGTGAACGTCGTTTTTGTAGGCGAACCAAACATGGCGCGAATTTCCGATTTGGTTGTTTTACCCTGGATGATCTTCTGCGCAACCGAACTTTCAGTTTCACGACGTAACGACTCGTTTCCGGTGCTTGCGCAGCCGGTGAGTGCCAAAGCGACGATGACTGCGCCACAAAGAGAAATGTGCTTTTTCATTTGAAACCCTAGTTTAATTATTCGTTGGACGGTGCGATGAAGCGATTTATTTACACCGTACTGCACGATAATATAAAAACAACACAAGAACCAACAAAAAATTGTGGCACAAAGCAACTTTGTGTCTGGTGTGCAACACTTCTGCAGCTTAGGCGCATATCATGGATCCGGTTTTTATCAACCGTATTCGCTTTCGCGACAGTGCCGGGACTGCCTTGCCCATTCCACTCATCTCCAACCAGGAATCGATGTCCGTAGGCGGACGTTCGAGACGGCTTTCCTTACTCACGGTATCCCCATTGATGCCGCTTCTATCGTTCAAGTGTCGATCACGAGGGCCACGCTATTTGTTCTTCTCGCCAGTCTGGCTCGGCCTCGGACGGTGCATATGGGACGAACCTACCGGACAAAAATCGGCAGGGCCGCGCGCGGCGCGTGCTATTCTGGCAAGAAACGAACCTTAGCGTTCGACAAGAACAAGCACACCAGGAGGAGCCCCAGGATGGTCGATGCGTGCTCGAAGCGTCGAAAAGATTGCCTCAAAGTATTTATTTCCGTTGAGCAATATCACCGCCCGTGCCCGGCGGTCAGGTCACCATATCCCTGCCTGACCACCGCCTTTGACGGAGCGCCACCATGATTTTCGCTCACCTGACCAAGCACTGGCTGGCCCGCCGCGGCCAGCTGCCCCTCTCCTCGCGCCTGCTGCCGATCCTGCGCAGTGCACGCGTGCTGCTGTACTGGCGCGAGCACGCCGCGCTGTGCCGGCTCGACGTGGTGCGCAACCACCTTGCCGCAAGCGCGGGCGACGACCTGTTCCACCACCTGAGCCACCGCGATTACCTGGTCAAGGGTTTGAGCGCGCGCCAGCGCGTGCAGTGCGTGCTGTCGCACTACCGCTTCGAGGAGACCAGTTTCGATGCCGCCTACAAGCAGGCCGTGTACGCGAGCGGTGGCCTGGCGCTCTGGCAGCACGAGGCGAACGGCAGCCGCTTCCTGATCCGCCTGGAGATGGCCTCGCGCATGAATGCCGAGGGCGATCTCACCATCGCCCTGGTCGCCGACGGCAAGGTGCTGCACCGCCTGTCCTTCTCCTGGGTCGACGGCGCCATTGCCGGGCTGCCGAGCGGCGTGCTGCCCTTCATCGCCCGCAACCAGGGGCGCTGGCTTGACTCCGGCGCGGCCTTCGAGGCCTTCGAGAACGCCTTCCCGAACAATTCCCCGAGCTTCTTCTGCTTCGCCGCGATGCAGGGCGTGGCGCAAGCCCTGGGCATGGAGCAGGTGGCGGCGGTCAAGTGCACCGCGCACATCGCCTACGACCCGATGGAAGTGAAGCACTTCGCGAACGCCTACGACGGGTTCTGGAAGATCCTGGGCGGGACCGAGCTGCCGGGCGACACCTGGCGCATCACGCTTCCCTTCTACCTGAAGCCGCTGGCCGACATGCCGTCCAAGCACCGCAAGCGCGCCGCCCAGCGCCGCGAATACTGGCGC
>NZ_DAMCPG010000018.1:0-68168 GCF_032106685.1 Massilia sp. | reverse complement strand
CGACATGCCGTCCAAGCACCGCAAGCGCGCCGCCCAGCGCCGCGAATACTGGCGCACGATCGGCGACGCCGCGCGCGCCACGCTGCAGCGCCACCTGCTGCATGCGCGCTCGCACTCCGAGCATGCGGCGCCGTTGCGGGAAGCGGCGGAAGCGTGAGCTTGATGTCGTAGGGTGGGTTCTTGAACCCACGCGGTCGTGCTCTTGCATACCGCAACGCAACCGGAACGCCCGTCGCGCAAGCGTCGACATCGAGAACCTGGCCGCGTTTGGTCAAGCTTTGAGACCGCGTAGACACAGGTGTCCACCCTACAGGCTTGCCCAAGCAGCTCGGCTCAGCTCGAATTATCGTCTGCGCAAGCCGTGAGACCGCGTGGGCTCGAGAGCCCACCCTACGTACCGCATCCGTCGTCGCATGCCGACGGATCATCGGCGCCCGTGGACCCAGGTCCCGACCCATCCATTGACAGAACCACCACAGCGCGACAAGCCCGTGGTACACTCGCGCCTTCGCTAGGGGTCCTGGAATTCGCGTTCCGGGTGAGAGATACCCTTCGTACCTGATCTGGATAATGCCAGCGAAGGAAAGCGCAACGCAGTTCGACATTCTTGTTTGCCCTTCCCCCACGTTGGCTCCGGCTTTTTTGAAAGCAGTGCGCCGCCGACGCGGCGCGCGAAAACGAGCAAACCCATGAAACCTGTATTCAAGCATTCCCTCCTCGCCTGCGCCGTCGCGCAGGCGTTCGCCGCTTCCGGTTCCGCCATCGCATCAAGCGAGACCGTGGAAAACGAGCAGGCCATCCCCTCGGTGGTCGTCTCCGGCAGCAAGTGGACGGTCAGCGACCGCGCCAGCGTCGGCGGCTTCGCCGACATGCCGATCATCGACACCCCGGCCTCGGTCAGCGCCTTCGGCCGCGAGCGGATGCAGGACCTGGCTATCCGCAGCGCCACCGACGCCCTCGCCTACGACGCCTCGGTCGGCGATGCCTACAACGCGGTCGGCTACGCCGAGCAGTTCTCGGTGCGCGGCTTCATGCTGAACAATAACTCGGGCTACCGCAAGGACGGCATCGCCATTCCCGCCGACACTCAGATCCCGCTGGAGAACAAGGAGCGCCTGGAACTGCTCAAGGGCGTGGCCGGCATGCAGTCCGGGCTGGCGGCGCCGGGCGGCATCCTGAACTTCGTCACCAAGCGCCCGACCAACAACGACCTGCGCTCGGCGACGGTCGAGGTACGCGAGCGCGGCACCCTGTACGGCGCCGTCGACCTCGGTGGCCGCTTCGAAGACAAGCGCTTCGGCTACCGCGTGAACGCCGCCGCAGAACGCCTGCGCTCCTACATCAAAGGGGCCGACGGCGAACGCCAGTTCGTCTCCGGCGCCTTCGACTGGCAGATCAGTCCCGATGCGCTGCTCCAGTTCGACGCCGACTTCCAGCACAAGGAACAGGTCACCGCGCCGGGCTACCAGCTGATCCGCGGCGTCGAACTCCCGCGCGGCGTCTCGGCCAAGACCCTGCTCAATGCCCAGCCCTGGACCAAACCGGTCGACACCGACAGCGCCAATTTTGGTGCGCGCTTCGACTACCGCCTCAACGCCGACTGGCGCGCGCTCGTTACCGCCAACAAGCACTGGTTCAAGCGCGACGACTACACCGCCTTCCCCTACGGCTGCAGCAACGAGGGCGACGGCTACTATCCGGGCTTCTGCTCGAACGGCGACTACGACGTCTACGACTACCAGAGCACCGGCGAGCGCAAGACCCCGTTCGGCGTCCAGGCTCAGGTCCAGGGCCGCTTCGCGCTGGGCGGCCTGCGCCACGTGCTCACCGCCGGCCTCGGCTACGCCGAGCGCCACAACAGCTACGGCGACTACGTCTACGACTACGCCGGCTACAGCAACATCTACAACAACCTGGTCGTCGATCCGGCCCCGGGCAATCCGCGCACCGGCCCGGTCGGCGAACGCTTCACCGAGCGCGAACGTTCGCTGTTCGTGCAGGACATCGTGACCCTCACGCCGGAACTGACCCTGCATGCCGGCCTGCGCTACACGAAGATCGCCAGCAGCCAGTTGCCGGAACCGGAGCTGGGCTGGACGTCGAGCAAGGCCAGTTATGTGCTGCCGAGCGTGTCGCTGGTCTACGGCCTGACGCCGAACTGGAACCTCTACGGCACCGTCGCCCACGGCCTGCAGTCGGGCGGCGTGGCCGAGATGGGTACGACCAACGAGAACGAGGACCTCGGCCCGAACCGCTCGAAGCAGTTCGAGCTCGGCACCAAGGGCCAGTTCGGCGACGTCGCCTTGAGCGCCGCGCTGTTCCAGATCACGACCGGCCTGGAGTACACGAACGCGGCGGACACCTTTGTCCGCAACGGCGACCAGCAGCACCGCGGCTTCGAACTGGCGGCCCAGCGCGGCAGCGGCGACCTGACCTACGGCGCCACCCTGATGGCGCTGCGCGCGAAGCAGGAAGGCACGGGCGACGCCCGCTACGACGGCAAGCGCGCCACCAACGTCCCGGAACTGAAGACGACCCTGTGGGCCGACTATGCGGTGCCGGCGGTGCCGGGCCTGAAGGTCAGCGGCCAGTGGCAGTACGCCGGCAAGAAGTTCTTCGATCCCGAGAACACGGTTGATGTGCCGGGCTACCACGTGTTCGGCCTGGGCGCGTCCTACGGCCTGAAGATGGGGACGACGGCCGTGACCCTGCGCGCCCGCGTCGACAACCTGTTCGACAAGTTCTACTGGCGCGACGTCACCCAGCAACTGGGCGGCTACCTGCTGCCGGGCGCGCCGCGCACCTTGCGCGTGTCGGCGCAGTTCGACTTCTGATCTAGGACGGAGCGAGCGCCGCCAGCGCTTGTTCGACCTGCCGCATACGCTGCGGCAGGTCTCCCTGCACCAGCAGGAACGGGATCTTCCGTTCGTTCAGCTCGGCCAGCACCATCCGGTGCACCATCTCGCGCACCTCCTCCGACTCGCGCTGCAGCCCGTCCGGCGTCCATGGGGTATCCGTGGCGGTCACCAGGGTCAGCGCGTAATCGTGGCTGCGCGCCAGTTCCGCCAATTGCGCATCCACCCGGCCCCAGTAGACGCGGCTGTAGAGGGCCGTCATCAGCGGCGTGGTGTCGCAGAACAGGTAGCGCCCTGCCTGCGCCACGGCGGCGTCCTCGCGCGCGCGCTGGGTGCGCGCGATGCCGAACTGGTCGTCCTCGAACGGCACCCGCCCCATCGTATCGACGAATTCGCGCAGGTATTCCGGCACCCAGACGCTAGCGTAGCGCCGGGCCAGCGCCTCGCACAGGGTCGACTTGCCGCTCGACTCGGCGCCGAGGACGGCAATGCGCAAGGGTGCGCTCATCAAACCCGCACTCATCGTTCCACCCGCGCGATATTGCTCCAGGCGCGCAGCCCGCGCGCCGCCAGCAGCACGAACACCGCGTACAGCACGGCCGTCACGTGCAGGTCCTTGTACAGGTAGAGGCCGACGTAGAGCACGTCGACCACGATCCAGACGTGCCAGTTCTCGACTTTTTTCCGCGCCAGCAGGAGCTGGCCGACCAGGCTGCCGGCGGTGAGGAAGCCGTCGATGTGCGGCACGTCGGTGTTCGTGTAGTTCTTCAGGAACCAGGACAGCACGAGGAATCCCAGTCCCCACGCCGCCACGGCCCAGGCCCAGCCGGCGGTCCCGAGGCGCGTCACCACCAGGCGCGTCTCTCCCGCACCGTGCAGCCACTGGTACCAGCCCCATACCGAGGCCGCGATGAACACCAGCTGCAGGCCGCTGTCGCCGTACAGGCGCGCGTCGAAGAACACCACCGCATAGGTGGCGGAAGACGTGATCGAGAACAGCCAGGCCCAGTGGTTCTGGCGGACGTTGAGCAGCACGGTCGTCACCGCCAGGGCAAACGAGATCAGTTCGAGGGGTGTGGTGCTGAAACCGAGGACGGCGAGTGTTTCGTTCATTCGGGCGATTCGACGGAAAGGCGGGGCCGTGCGCGGACGGGATCAAGGCTGCTGCAATTCGGTACCGCGTGGCGGCGGCAGGTCAGCAGGCGATTATGCGAGCTGGCGACCGATTGCGCAAGCCGAACCGTCCGGTTCCGGACACCCCTGTTCGCGGCCGGGCAGCTCCAGGCTTCGAAACCCCCGCTGCGCAGGGCAAAACGTGCTGGCACGAGGCTTGCAATGAAGAGAACAGGAACAACCACGAACGCATCATGGACCAGGCTCTCGATCCCGCTTTCCTCCGTCGCCGCAAGCGCATCCGCATCGCCGCAGGCATTCTCCTGTGCGCCGGCATCGCCGCCGCCTGCTGGGGCGTCAACCGCGTGCTGCGGCCCAGCCTCGACGCCGCCGACATCGTCGTCTCGACCGTGCGCCGCGGCGACGTCGCCAACACCGTCAACGCCGCCGGCGTCGTCATCCCCGTGCACGAGGAAGTCGTGGCCAGCCCGGCCGTCAGCCGCATTGCGCGGGTCCACGCCAGGCCGGGCCAGCAGGTAAAGGCCGGCGAGCTGCTGCTGGAATTGGACGACCGCGAGATCCGCCTGGCGCTCGACGCCCTGCAGGAGCAGCTGGCGCAGCAGGAGAACCGCATCGCGGCGCTGAAGGTGGAACTGGAACAGAAGCACAAGCAGCTCGCCAGCAGCATTGAGCTGCTCGAACTCGACCTGCTGTCGGCGCGCGCGCGGCACGAGCGCAACCTGAAACTGCGCCAGAGCGGCCTGGTGTCCGGCGAAGACCTGCTGGCGGGGGAGCTGAACGTGAAGCGCACCGAGATCCAGCTGCGCCAGCAGCGCGAGCAGATCGCCGACAGCCGCCGCGCCACCGCCGGCAGCGTCGACGCCGCCAACCTGCAGAAGAACATCCTGCAGAAGCAGATCGCCCAGCAGGAGCGCCTGCTGGCCCAGGCGAAGGTCGCCGCGCCCTTTGCCGGCATGCTCACGTCGCTGGTGCAGGAGGAAGGCGCCAGCGTCGCCGCCGGCCAGTTGCTGGCGCGCGTGTCGGAACTGAACAACTACCGCGTCGAGGCGACCCTGTCGGATTTCCACGCGCGCCTGCTGGCGCCGGGCCAGATCGTGCGCGTCGAGCAGAACGGCGAGCGCCTTGCCGGGCGCGTGCACACCATCCTGCCCGAGATCCAGAACGGCACCGTCAAGCTGCTGGTCGACCTGGATCAGCCCCACCACCCACTGCTGCGCAACAAGATGCGGGTCGACGTCAACATCGTCACCGACCAGAAGAACGGCGTGCTGGTGCTGGACGGCGGCGAAGCCTTCAACGGCAGCGGGCGTCAGGACGCCTTCGCCGTGCAGGACGGCGTCGCGCGCAAGACCACCCTGCAGCTGGGCGGCAGCGACGGCAAGCTGGTCGAGGTGGTATCGGGCGCGCGCCCGGGCGAGCGCTTCATCGTCTCGAATACCCGTGCATTCAAGGACTTGGACAGCATCCGCATCACCAACTAACGACAAGAAAGAGACAAGCATGATCAGACTGAACAAGGTCAGCAAGACCTACCGCACCGACAAGGTGGAAACGCTGGCCGTGAAGGACATCGACCTGCACGTCGCGAAGGGCGAATTCGTCGCCATGATGGGCCCCAGCGGCTGCGGCAAGAGCACGCTGCTCAATCTCATCGGCCTGCTCGACCGGCCCGGCCAGGGCAGCATCGAGGTCGAAGGCATGCCGATCACGCGCTACCGCGACAAGCAGCTGGCGCAACTGCGCAACGCGACCTTCGGCTTCATCTTCCAGAGCTTCCACCTGATTCCCGACCTGCGCGTGATCGACAACGTCGAGCTGCCCCTGCTCTACCGCAGCATGGCGGCCGGCGAGCGGCGCCGCCTGGCGCAGGAAGCCCTGGAAAAGGTCGGCCTGGGCGCGCGCATGGACCACTTCCCGAACCAGCTCTCGGGCGGCCAGCAGCAGCGCGTGGCGATCGCGCGCGCGATCGTCGGCCGGCCGCAGGTGCTGCTGGCCGACGAGCCGACCGGTAACCTCGACAGCAAGATGGGCGCCGAGGTGATGGACATCCTGCTCAAGCTGAACCTTGATGGCACGACAGTGGTCATGGTCACCCACGACGAGCAGGAGGCGCGCCGCACCAGCCGCATCGTGCGCGTGTTCGACGGCCAGCTGGTCGCATAAGGAGAGGCCATGCTCCGCAACTATCTTCTCACCGCGTGGAAGGTCTTCATGCGCCGCAAGCTGTTCACGGCGATCAACCTGCTGTGCATCGTGCTCACCCTGGTGGTGCTGATGGTGATCGCCTCGCTGCTGGAAACCGCCTTCCGCCCGTCCGGCGTCGAGGGCAGGAGCGACCGCTTCCTGCAGGTGTTCATGATGCGCATGGATAACCCGGAGGCCGGGCGCCGCAGCAATACGCCGCTCGGCTACAAGCTGATCGACAAATACCTGAAACCCATGCCCGGGGTCGAGCGCGTCGCCGCCGTCACCCTGCCCGGCGGAGTCTCGGTCTACCAGGGCGATCGCGTGAGCGAGCTGCAGATGCGCCGCGCCGACGCCGACTACTGGAAGGTGCTCGACTTCCGCCTGCTGGCGGGCCGCCTGCCGACTGCCGCCGACGATGCCGCGGGCCGCATGATCGCGGTGCTCAACGCCAGCACGGCGCGCCGCCTGTTCCCGGGCGCGCCGGCGGCCGCCATCGGCCAGCGCATCGACGTCGGCGGCCAGCACTTCGAGGTCGTCGGCGTGGTCGAGGACGCGATGCACCTGAACGCCTATGCCGACATCTGGGCGCCGATCAGCACCTTCGCCTCTTCCGACTACCGCAACGAGCTGACCGGCATGTTCGTCGCGCTGATCCTGGCCGAGCGCGCGGCCGACCTGCCGCGCATACGGCGCCAGGTCGAGCAGATCGCGCAAGGCGTGGTGCACGACGACCCGAAGGAATGGACGAGGATCCGCTTCTGGGCCGACAGCAAGCTCGACCTGTTCGCGCGCCTGACGGTCGGCAGCGACGAGGTGCCCGACTCCGGCGCCGGCAAGCTGCTGGCCATGATCGCGACCGCGATGCTGGTCTTCATGCTGCTGCCGGCCCTGAACCTGGTCAACCTGAACACCGGCCGCATCATGGAACGCCGCGCCGAGATCGGCGTGCGCAAGGCCTTCGGCGCCACCAGCACCCAGCTGGCGGTGCAGCTGGTGGTCGAGAACGTGCTGCTGTGCCTGGCCGGCGGCCTGGTCGCGCTGGCCGCCACCGCCGGCGTGCTGGCCTGGCTGGAGAGCGCGCAGCTGATCTCCTACCTGAAGGTCGACCTGAACCTGGCCGTGTTCGGCTGGGGCATGCTGATCGCCACCGTCTTCGGCCTCGTCTCCGGCGTGCTGCCCGCCTGGAAGATGTCGCGCCTCGATCCCGTCCACGCCCTGAAGGGAGCCGCCTGATGTTCCGCCATTTGTTGAAACTGACCTGGAAGCGCAAGTCCAGGAACCTGATGCTCAGCCTCGAGATCCTGATCGCCTTCGCCGTCGTGTTCGCGGTGGCCGCCTTCGGGGTGCGCTACTGGCAGCTGTACCGCATGCCGCTCGGCTTCGAGAGCCGCGACGTCTGGTCGGTGACGATCCAGGCCGGCGACAACGGCAAGGGGCGCTTCGACGCCGCCGTCTACGACGGCTTGCGGCGCGGCCTGCGCGAGCTGCCGGAAGTGAGCGCGGTCGGCTTCGCCAGCTTCGAGCCGTATTCGATGTCGACCTATACCTCCGACTTCAGGCGCGACGGCAAGGCAGGCGACGTGGATACGGCGCTGATCGCCGCCGACGACGGCCTGGCGCAGGTGCTTGGCCTGGCGTTGAGCGAGGGGCGCTGGTTCTCGGAGGTCGACAACGGCAGCGCGGCGCGCCCGGTGGTGATCAACCGCCGCATGGCCGAGGCCATGTTCCCGGGCGAGCGCGCGCTCGGCCAGCAGTTCATCGACGGCGAAGGCGGCAAGCCGGCAACAAGCTACCGCGTGGTCGGCGTGGTCGATGCATTCCGCGCCAAGGGCGAACTGGATGCGCCCGTGAATTTCGCCTTCATCCGCTTCGAAGCCGGCAGGAGCGAGAGCGACCTGCGCACCATCCTGCTGAAGGTGAAGCCCGGCACCGGGCGCGACTTCGAGACGCGCCTGAACCGGCGCCTGAAACTGATCCGCAACGACTGGACCTACCAGATCGCGCCGCTCTCCACCGCGCGCAAGACCATGCTGCGGACCCAGGCCACGCCGCTGGCCGTGGTCGGCGTGATCGCCGCCTTCATGCTGCTGATGGTCGCCTTCGGCCTGTTCGGCGCCCTGTGGCAGAACACCACGGCGCGCATTCCCGAAATCGGCCTGCGGCGCGCGATCGGCGCCAGCGCCGGCCAGATCTACCGCCAGATCGTGGCCGAACAGTTCATGTTGAGTTCGATCGCGATCGTCCTCGGCCTGGCCCTGCTGGTGCAGTTGCCGCTCACCGGCGTGCTCGGCGCAAGCCTGAACTGGACCGTCTTCGCGCTGGCGGCGGCCCTGTCGATGGCCACGATCTATCTGCTATCCTTGCTGTGCGCCCTGTACCCGGGCTGGCGCGCCAGCCGCCTCCAGCCGACCGAAGCGCTGCATTACGAATAGAAGAAAAGAGACACATCCACGATGGAAGCATCACGCACCCCGCGCATCCTGGTCGTCGACGACGACGGCGCGGTCCAGGTTTCGCTGGCCCTGCTGCTCAAGCAGTCCGGTTTCGACGCCGCCTGTTGCGACGGGCCCGCACAGGCATTGGCCATGCTGGCGCGCGAACCCTTCGACCTGGTCCTGCAGGACATGAACTTCTCGCTGCAGACCAGCGGCGCCGAAGGGCTGGCGCTGCTGGCGCAGGTCCGCGAGCGGCATCCGGCCCTGCCGGTGCTCCTGATGACAGCATGGGGTTCGATCGCGCTGGCGGTTGCCGGCATCAAGGCCGGCGCCGCCAACTTCTTCACCAAGCCCTGGGACAACGCCCAGCTGGTCGAACTGGTGCGCGCCACGCTGGAGCTGGCCGGCGCGCCAGGCGGCGGCCCGACCCGCAAGGCGCTCGACAGCCAGTTCGACTTCGCCGGCATCGTCGGCGAGCATCCGAAGCTGCTGCGGGTGCTGGCCACCATCGGCCAGGTGGCGCGCACGCGCGCGCCGGTACTGATCCTCGGCGAAAGTGGCACCGGCAAGGAGCTGGTGGCCGACGCCATCCACCGCAACAGCCCGCGCGCGGCCTGCCCCATCGTCAAGATCAACATGGGCGCGATCACGCCGACCCTGTTCGAGAGCGAGATGTTCGGCCACGTGCGCGGCGCCTTCACCGACGCGCGCAGCGATCGCAAGGGCCACGTCGCCAGCGCCGAGGGCGGCACCCTGTTCCTCGACGAGATCGGGGAGCTGAACCGCGGCGACCAGGTCAAATTGCTGCGCGTCCTGCAGGACGGGCGCTACCAACCGGTGGGCGCCAGCCGCAGCGAGCAGGCCGACATCCGCGTGGTGTCCGCCACCAACCGCGAGCTGGCCGAACTGGTGGCCGGCGGCGAGTTCCGCGAAGACCTGTTCTACCGCCTGAACCTGATCACGATCCGCCTGCCGCCGCTGCGCGAACGGCGCAGCGACATCCCGCTGCTGGCGCGCCACATCGCCGCCACGGTGGCCGACAGCTACGGCCTGGGCGAGGTCGGCTTGAACAGCGGCGCGCTGGAATGGCTGTCTGCCCAGCCCTGGCCGGGCAACATCCGCCAGCTGAAGCAGACGCTCGAGCGCACCCTGCTGTTGGCCGGCAAGTCCCAGTTGACCCAGGCCGACTTCGCCGCCGGCCAGGACGACGACACGGGAACAGGCGGCGGCACGCGCCTGGGCGTGGACGGCATGACGCTGGAACAGGTCGAACGGCGCATGATCGCGCAGGCGCTCGACCAGCACGGCGGCAACATCACGCGCGTGGCGAGGAGCCTGGGCTTGTCGCGCAGCGCCCTGTACCGCCGCCTGGAACGCCATGGCCTGGCCGAACCGGGCGGCGGCGAGGCCGAATGAAGCTGCGCCTGCGCCTGGGCGTGTATCTGGTCGTCCTGCACCTGCTGCTGTTCGCCGCCGCCGCCCTGCTCCTGATCGAACAGGCGTTGCTGTTCGTGGCCGTCGAGGCGCTTTTGCTGGCCAGTCTTGCGCTCGGTTTCGTCCTGCTGCGCCAGGCGCTGGAACCGCTCGGCTACACGCGCCGCTTCCACGACCTGCTGCAGGACCAGCACTACGCCAACCGCCTGGCGGCGCCCGCGTCGCGCGAGCTCGAGGAGCTGGTCGCCATGTTCAATACCATGCTGGCCGCCCTGCACCGCGAGCGCCTGGCCGCCGGCGAGCAGCAGGGCTTCCTCGACCGCCTGCTGGAAGCCACGCCGAGCGCGGTGCTGGTCTTCGATTTCGACGGCGCGGTCAGCCTGGTCAACGCCAGCGCCCTGGCCCTGCTCGGCATCGAACAGCCCCAGGGCCGGCCGCTCGCCGCCTGGCTGGCCGGCGCGGCGCCGCTGGCATCCGGCCTGGACGCGCGCGCGCGCGAACGCAGCCTGGACCTGATCGCCCAGCTCGACGCCCTGCCCCAGGGCGAGAGCCGCCTGTTGACCGACACCGCCAACCGCCGCTACCGCGCCCAGCGCGGCCAGTTCTACGACCGCGGCTTCGCGCGCCACTTCCTGATGGTGGAAGAACTCACCGCCGAGCTCGAGGATTCCGAACGCGCCACCTACGCCCGGCTGGTGCGGGTGCTGGCCCACGAGGTCAACAACACGGTGGCGGCGACCCGCTCGGTGCTCGATTCGCTGCTGTTCTACCGCGGCCAGCTGGCGGCCCAGGACGGCGCCGACTTCGCGACCGCGATCGATGCCGTCAAGCGGCGCAACGTCAGCCTGGGCGAATTCATCGACCGCTTCACGCGCGTGGTCAAGATGCCGGCGCCGGAGCCGCGCCGGGTCGAGCTGAAGGACATGGTCGACGACATCCTCTGGCTCAACCGCGAGCACTGCGCGAGCCGCGGCATCCGGCTCGGCTGGCGCCGCTGCGATCAGGTAGCCCCCGTGGCGCTCGACGCGCAACTGATGGAAGGCGCGCTCCTCAACATCGTCAAGAATGCGATCGAGGCGGTGGCGGCGCGCCAGGCGGCGGGTGTGGACGGCGGTTATGTGGCGTTGTCGCTGGAAGCCGAGGGCGGCGAGGCCGTGCTGGCGGTGCTCGACTCGGCCGACCTGCTCGGCGAGGTGCCGCCGCGCCGGCTGTTCACGCCCTTTTTCAGCACCAAGCAGGGCGGCCAGGGGATCGGCCTGATGTTCGTGCGCGAGGTCTTGCTGCGGCACGGGTTCGCGTATTCAC
This sequence comes from Massilia sp., assembly GCF_032106685.1. Classification (GTDB taxonomy): domain Bacteria; phylum Pseudomonadota; class Gammaproteobacteria; order Burkholderiales; family Burkholderiaceae_D; genus Telluria. The sequence continues at coordinate 56,818 of NZ_DAMCPG010000018.1, read as the reverse complement.
TGGCCTCGACCGGGCAAGGCGAAACGCGGTTCGAGATCAAGTTCCCCGTTGACCCGTAGGGTGGACGGGTTTCCCGTCCACGCGTCGATCGTTGGCGGCGAGAGCGCCGGGCACGACGCCGGCGCCGATAACGATCACCGCGTGGACGGCGGAGCCGTCCACCCTACGGGTCCGACGATAGCGCAGGGCGCATTTCGGCGCCAATAAAAAAACCGCGGCCGGATCGCTCCGGCCGCGGTTCTTCGATCGATCCGAACGGATTACTGTTTCGGGTACTTGATCGTCATTTCCTTCAGCAGGTTGTCGGCGCCGTCGACTTCCTTCATCACCCACAGCATGTAGCGGATGTCGACGTGGATCGCGCGCGTGATCGCGGTGTCGAAGTACCAGTCCTTGGTGATCGACTCGTAGGTCGAGTCGAAGTTCAGGCCGACCAGTTCGCCGCGCTTGTTCATCACCGCCGAACCCGAGTTGCCGCCGGTGGTGTCGGCGCTCGACAGGAAGTTGACCGGCACGGTGCCCAGCACCGGATCCTTGAACACGCCATAGCGCTTCTCCAGCACCGCTTTCTTCAGCGTTGCGGGCACCAGGAACGGGTCCTTGTCGGTTTCCTTCTCGAGGATCCCCTCGACGGTCGTGAACGGACCCTTGACCAGGCCGTCGCGCGGCGCGTACGGCGACACGGTGCCGTAGGTCACGCGCAGGGTCGAGTTCGCGTCCGGGTAGACCGGCTTGCCCTGCGACTTCTTCCAGGCGATGACGGCGCTCATGTACTGCGGGATGGTGCGGTCCAGGTTGCCGTCGATGTCCTTGCGGCGGTTCTCGAGCGCGTCGGCGACCTCATTCAGGCGCACGGCGAGCTGGATGAAGGGGTCGTTCGACTTGCGGAAGGCGTCGACGTCGGCGTTCATCCAGGCCAGGCGCTTGGCGGTGTCGGCCAGCTCGGTGCCCTTGTAGTAGGCGTCCAGATTGGCGGCGTTCGGCGCCAGGGCGTCCAGGCCCTGCGGGCGCAGCTTCGCATCGAGCTTGGCGTAACGGCCGAGCGCGGCGGCCCAGCGGGCCTGGTCGACGGCGGGCACGAAGGACTGCTCGAGGCGGGTCAGGCGCGCCTTGATGAAGGACAGGTCGCGTTCCTGGTAGCCGGCGTCGCGCTGGGCGTCCGGCTTCTGGCGTTCCTGGGCCAGGCGGTACAGGGTGCGCGCGCTCTTGAGCAGGTCGCTGTGGGTGGCTTCCGAATAGGCTGCTTCCTCGCGCGACAGCGCGATGTCCGATGCGATCACGGCGTCCAGGTCGGCCAGCAGGTTGCCCTTGCCCGCGCTGCCGTTCTTGCCGTACCAGGCGCGGAATTCGGCGTCCTGCACGTCCTTGATGGCGGCGATGTCCTTGCGCGCGAAGCCGTCCAGCAGGCCCTGGGTCTTCTTCAGCACGTTGTTCAGGCTCTTGGCGACGCTGGCGTAGCGCACGTCCCAGGCGGCGTTACCTTTGGTAGCGGCGGCGATCACGTCCAGGTCGGCGGTGATGGTCGCGACCTTGGCCGGGTAGTCGACCTCGCGCGCGAAACGGATTTCCGACGGCAGCTTGTAGCGGCTGGTGCGGCCCGGGTAGCCGGCCAGCAGGATCGGGTCGCCGTTCTTCAGGCCTTCGGCGGATACGACCAGGAAGTCCTTCGACTTGTAGGGCACGTTGTTCGGCGACGGGTCGGCCGGACGGCCGTCGGGGCCGACGTAGGCACGCAGGAAGCTGTAGTCGCCGGTCTGGCGCGGCCACTCGTAGTTGTCGATGTCGCCGCCGAAGTTGCCGATCTTGTCCGACGGCGCGTGCACCAGGCGCACGTCGCGGATCATCAGCTGCTTGATGCGGTAGTACTCGAGACCGCGGTGGAAGGCCGGCACCGAGCAGCGGTAGGCCTTGTCGCTCTCGCATTCGGCGATCAGGGCCTTGACGCGCGCCGAGATCGCCTCGCTGCGCTCGCGGCCGCTCATGCCGGCGCCCAGGCCGTTCAGCACGCCGCTTGTCACGTTCTCGACCTTCTCGGTCACGTACACCAGGGTGTTCGGGCCGCCCGGCAGTTCCTCGGCGCGGGTCTTGGCCAGGAAGCCGTCGACGATGTAGTTCTTTTCCGCGGTCGAATTGCGCTGGATGGCGCCGTAGGCGCAGTGGTGGTTGGTGACCACCAGGCCGTCCGGCGAGACGAAGGAGGCCGAGCAGCCGCCCAGCGAGACGATCGCGCTCATCGGATGCTTCGACAGGTCGGCCAGCTTCTCGGCCGGCATCGTGATGCCGATGCGTTTCAGTTCGGATTTCAGCTGCGGCAGCTGGTGCGGTTGCCACTGGCCTTCGTCGGCGACGGCATTGGCCGCGACGCCCAACAAAATAGCAGGCATAACTACGGCCCGCAGGACGATGGATTTGAACAAGGTAGGACCCCGGATGAGTAAAAACAAGCGGGGAGTATAGCCGGTTGTCGCAGGCCCAACATGGTTTTTTGGCGTCCATACAGGCTGCATGAAGCGTGCTCCGTGCCCCGCAACTCGTGCATTCTGGCTAGAATGGAGGATTGCCCGCCGGGCCTGCATTTCGAAGGGACGACATGGGACGCTTCACTACCCTCCTCTCCAACATTGCGCACAAGCTCGCGCTCGACGCCTATACCGTGGCGCTGCTCGGCATGGTCGTGCTGGCGAGCTTCCTGCCCGCCAGCGGCCAGGTGGCCGTCGCGCTGGGCGACGTCACCACGGTCGCCATCGGCCTGCTGTTCTTCCTGCACGGCGCCAAGCTCTCGCGCGAAGCCATCGTCGTCGGCCTGATGCACTGGCGCCTGCACCTGGTGGTGCTGGCCTCGACCTTCGTCATGTTCCCGCTGATGGGCCTGGCCATGAAGCCGCTGGCCCTGGGCCTGCTCACGCCGGACCTGTATCTCGGCATCCTGTTCCTGTGCGTGCTGCCCTCGACCGTGCAATCCTCGATCGCCTTTACCGCCATGGCGCGCGGGAACGTGGCGGCGGCCGTCTGCAGCGCCTCGGCTTCGAACTTCCTCGGCATCTTCCTGACGCCGATGCTGGTCAGTGCGCTGATCGTCAGCGGCGGCAGCGCGGCCGGCGCCGGCTCGGGCTGGTCGCAGGTGCTGAGCATCGTCGAACAACTGCTGCTGCCCTTCCTCGCCGGCCAGCTGCTGCGCCCCTGGATCGGCGCCTTCATCGACCGCCACAAACCGATGCTGCGCTACGTCGACCAGGGCTCGATCCTGCTGGTGGTCTATACGGCGTTCTCGGAATCGGTGACCGAGGGCCTGTGGCAGCACATCTCGGGCTGGACCCTGTTCGCGCTGATCGGCGTGAGCTGCCTGATGCTGGCCATTGCCCTGGGCCTGGCCACCTGGACCAGCCGCCGCCTGGGCTTCTCGAAAGAGGACGAGATCACGATCGTGTTCTGCGGCTCGAAGAAGAGCCTGGCCACCGGCGTGCCGATGGCCAAGGTGCTGTTCGCGCCATCGGCGCTGGGCATGATCATCCTGCCGGTGATGCTGTTCCACCAGATCCAGCTGATGGTGTGCGCGGTGCTGGCGCAGAAGTGGGCGCGGCGCGACGAACCGGTCGAGGCGGTGCCCGCCGACGTCAGCTAGCCTGCCGGCGTCAAGCCAGGGCCTGCCTCGACCTGGTCGGCGTCCGGATCAGAAGCGGACCTTGACGAAGGCCGACGGGCCGGTCAGCTTCAGGTCGAGATCGGCGGTGCGCTCGCCGTTGCGGTGCAGGTCGATCTTCTGGATGCCGTAGTCGAGCACCAGCGCGACGTTGCGGGCCGCCAGCCATTCGACGCCGGCGGCGCCGTTGTAGACGTGGCCCTCGACCGTGCCGCCGTTCTTCTTGACACCGCCGGCTTCGGCGTACAGGCGCACCTTGTCGTTCAGGGCATGGCGCCAGGCCAGTTCGACCGTCGGCGCCCAGACGCCGTCGCTGGACGAGCCGCTGCCGCTCCAGGTATAGGTCTCGGGCGGGTTCGATGCGCTCAGCCGCGCATCGGCCGAACCGGAAATCTTGGCGCGCAGGTAGGCCGCGCCCAGGCCCACGCCGAACACGCTCTTTTCCTTGCCGAACCACAGCTTGTAGGCCAGGCGCGCCATCTCCAGGCGCAGCTTGGCATCGGCGTCGATGCTGCCGCTTACCGGACGGCCTTCGTACACGGTGTCGCCGTCGAGCGTGGCGCCGTAGCCTTTGCTGAAGCGGAAATAGTCGAAGGACAGGCCGTGGCTGTCGCCGAACAGCAGCTCGGCCTTGGCGCGCGGCAGGGTCTCGTGGCCGATCTTTTCGTCGGGCGTGTCGACGCGGCCGTAGCGGGTGTCGCCGCCGAGGTGGATCTCGGGTTTGGCATAGAAGGCGCCGGCGGAAATACTGACGCGGTCGAGGGCCGGCGATTGCTGGGCCTGGGCGATGCCGGCCATGGCGGCGCCCAGCAGGATGGCGCCCTTGACGGCATTGACGACGATCTTGTTCAGGGAGGGGCGGACGGCGCGCGTGGCTGGGTTGGACATCGTTACTCCAATAAAAAGTGTTATTCATAAATGTCCGCCAGACTCTGTCTGGCGCGACAACACTTTTATTATCGCCAATGTCATATTAACAACGCGCACGATTGCTGACCTTAGGGTCAGCAATCGCCGTCCACCCTGCCCCCTCTTCCGTCCTCTTACTCGATGCTGACCTCCTTGCGGTTGTCGCGCGAGACCCGGTCGATCATCTTGTTGTAAGGATCGACGCCGACCTCGAACGGCTGCTCCTTGACCGTCACGGTCAGCACCGGGTTGGCGGCGGACAACGCCCGCTTCTCCAGCAGCAGCACCTTCTCGTCCGCTTCCTTGGCGCCCTTGGCGCGGGCGAAGACGCCGACTTCCACCGGCTCGTCGTAGGCGCGGGGCGTTTCCTTGCCCTTGCCGTCGGCTTCCATCTTGGCCAGGTGCAGCTTCATCGTCACGTCCCACTGGCCGTCGCTGCGCTTCTTCGCGCTCGCTTCGAGCACGCGGTTATCGTAGAAGACGATCTTCTCGAACAGGTCGGTGATCAGGGCCTGCTTCGATGGCGGGGCTTCGGCGCGGATGTAGTCGACCAGTTCGCTCGAGGTGGCGAACGGCGACTCCTGGTAGCCCTTGTCCTGCAAGAAGCGCTTCAACGCGCGGTTCAGGGCTTCCTCGCCGATCTCGTCGCGCAGGCGATAGAAGACCAGGCTGCCCTTGCGGTAGTGGATGTAGGCCTGGTTCTCCACGCGCACCAGCGGCAGTTCCTCGATCAGCTCGCCGCCGCGCGAACTCAGGTAGCGATCGAGTTCGTAGCGCAGGAAGCGGCGCATCTGCTGGCGGCCGTACTCCTTCTCCATCACCATCAGCGCCGAGTACTGCGACAGCGATTCGATCAGCATGGTCGCGCCCTGCACGTTGGCGGCGGTCACCTGGTGGCCCCACCACTGGTGCGCCATTTCGTGGGCCGTCACGTAGAACACGTAGTCGATGGCTTCCTTGTCGCGCAGGTCGGCGATGAAGCCGATCGCCTCCGAGAACGGGATCGTGTTGGCGAAGGACTGGGCGAAGCTCTGGTAGTTCGGGAACTCCAGGATGCGCACCTGCTTGTGCTGGTAAGGCGTGAACTGGGTCGTGAAATAGTCCAGCGACTTCTGCGTGCCCGCGATCATCCGGTCGACGTTGTAGGCGTGCTTCCTGTCGTGGTAGATCTCGATCGGGATGCCCTTCCACTCGCCCTTCTTCACCTGCCAGTCGGCCGACAGGTAGGCGAAGAACGGCATCATCTTCTGGTCCATCTTGTACTGGAAGTAGTTGCGGCCGTTTTCCTTCCACGACTTCTGCAGGTAGCCCGGCGCCAGCGCGGTCTGGTCGCCGCTGGTCGAGACCACGGTCTCGAAATCGATCCAGTCCGCATCCTGGCCGAACATGGTGTTGGCGCGCGCCGCCTTGTCTTCCAGCTTGGCCATGCGCTCGGGTTCGCCCAGGCCGCGCTTGCGGCGCTCGTTGCGGTCGCTCAGCTCGGCGTCGGACTGGTAGCCGATCATCGGGAAGAACGCGCGGTTGTTGAAGAAAGTCCCGTTCAGGTTGATGGTGTCGGCCGTTCCCCCGTTGGTGAAACCGGGACGCCGCACGTCGACCGAGAAGTCGAGCGGCAGGCGCTCGCCCGGCGCCAGCGCCTGGTCGAGCTTGATGATGGTGAAGCCGAACTTTTTATCGTCCAGCTCGACCTTGTGCGCGGGCAGCCCGGACAGGGTGGTCGACACATCCGGGTTGAGCTGCAGGCGCAGGGTATCGAGCGGCTGGCTCGTCTTGTTCTCCAGGACGTAATGGCCCTTGATCGCTACCCGGCGTTGTTCCGGATAGATATCCACGTTCGCGCGTACGTCGACGATCTTCGCGTGCGGCAGGTCCTTGTACTTGCGGTAGGTCTTTTCGTACTCGGCCTGCTTGTCCATCGCCACGTCGCCGGCCTCGTAGCGCGCCAGCGTGTTCGTATTATGGAAGATCCACGCGCCGACCCCGGCGAATGCAATGCCGCAGGCCGCCAGCGCCGCGCCGGACGGCCCCTTCAGGCGCTGGCCGGCGGTGCGCACGCGGGTACGCCACTCGACCGACAGGCCGCGCACCCAGAACGCCTGCGCCAGGATCAGGGCGCCCACGGTGAACAGCGTCCAGTACAGCGCGAACCAGGCCCAGCCCGCGATGAAGTGGCCGTAGCCGTTCATGTCCGAGTACGGCGTGCGCGGCAGGCCGCCGATGTTGTACAGGTTATGGTCGAAGTGCATGACGGCGGCGACGACCTGCGACACGATGAGGACGATCATCAGGGCGTAGCCGGCGAACTTGTTGTTCGTGACCACCTGCAGGACGATGGCGATCAGGCCCATGAAGATGAAGGGAACGCTCGAGACCAGCATGCCCTTGACGTAGAGCGCCAGCTCGACCGGCGCGCCGCCCTTGACCAGCTGGATCGCGATCGCGGTCAGGACGCCGGTGAACATGAAGGCCAGCACGACGCCGACCAGGGCCATGCTCTTGGCCACCAGCGGCGCCCAGTTCGGGGTCGGCATCGCATCGACGACGTCGGCGATCCTGGCCTGGCGTTCCTTGAAGATCAGTTCGCCGGCATAGAAGGTCACGATGATGATCAGCATGAAGTTGAAGCTGCCGTTCAGCAGTTCCATCATCAGGTGGGTCATCGGATAGACATCGGTGCCGAACATCCGGCCCATCTGGGACGCTGAGCCCACCATGTTCAGCACGCCGAAGAGCAGCATGACGAGGAAAGGCACGCTCTTGAAGACAGCCGTGGCGTCGAAGGCGAAGATATGCCAGCACTGGGTCCAGCGCGTGGCGGCCCCGAAGCGCGGTGCGATGCGCGGCAGCGGACGCGTAGCAGCAACGGGCGCCACTGGCGCCAGTGCCTTGGCCTTGCCGAACAGGCGCTTGCCGGTGCCGGCGCGCTGCGGCTTGAACAGGACCAGGGTCAGGCCGAACAGCGCCAGCGCGACGCCGGACCAGAGGACGCGGTTGGCCAGGATGTAGCCGGCGAAGTCCGGCAGGCCGGCGTTCGCCTCGGCGGTGGAGAAGTAGCGGGTGGCGCGGCCCAGCGCGCGGATGCCGAAGGGGTCAGTCAGGACGGCGATCCACTCGTTGTCGATGTTCGTGGTGAAGCGGCCGGCGACGATCCACAGGACGAAGAAGGCCAGCACGCCGACGTAGACCAGCATGATCGAACGCGTGGTCGAGGCCAGCAGCATCAGCACGGCGCCGATGAAGAACAGGTTGGGCACCACGATGACGCCGAGGGACCACAGGTAGGCGCTGCCCGGGAAGGGGCCGACGCGCTGGGCATCGACCCAGGGCATCAGCGGGCCGAGCATCGAGCCGGCGACGATCAGGGCGAAGATGAACAGGCAGGCCACCAGGCCGGCGGCGAAGCGGCCGATCAGGTAGTCGTGCTTCTTCATCGGCGTGGCGAACAGCATGTCGGAAATGCCGACCTCGCTGTCGCGCAGCACGGTGCCGGCGATGAAGATGGTCACCACGAACATCGATATCAGGCTGAAGGAGCCGAGCAGCTGGGCCACGACCAGCGGCGCGTTGCGGTTGACGTTGCCGATGGCGCCGCCGACCTGGATCGCGTCGGTGGTGGTGGCCCCGAAGGCCAGTGCGCCGAACAGCAGCGCGCAGACCCACAGCAGGGGCTGGCGCAACTGGGTGGCGAGTTCGAACTTGAAGAATTCTCTCAGCATGGCCGCCCCTTATGCCATCGCCGGCGTGTGGTCAGCCGATGCGGCCGGGGTAGCCGTCTGAGCGGGGCGGCCGGCGTTGCGGATCTGGAGGAAGTAGACGTCTTCCAGGTCCGGCTCGACGCTGACGAAACCGTCGTCCGGCTGCGACTCGGCGTAGACGTTGATCTGCGGGCGCCCGGCCACCAGGCGGGTCGACAGCACGTTGAAGCGCTCCTGGTATTCGGCCAGCGCTTCCTGGCTGATCGTGCGGCGCCAGACGCGGTTCTTGAGGGTGTCGATCGCGGCCTGGGGCTCGCCCTGCAGCAGCACCGTGCCCTTGGCGATCATCGCCATGCGCGGGCAGAGGTCGGTCACGTCCTCGACGATGTGGGTCGACAGGATGACGACCACCTGCTCGCCGATCTTGGCCAGCAGGTTCAGGAAGCGGTTGCGCTCGTCCGGGTCGAGGCCGGCGGTCGGCTCGTCGACGATCACCAGGCGCGGCGCGCCGAGCAGCGCCTGGGCGATGCCGAAGCGCTGGCGCATGCCGCCCGAATAGGTGCCGAGGGCGCGCTTGCGCGCCTCCCACAGGTTGGTCTGGTGCAGCAGCGCCTCGACCGCTTCCTTGCGCTCGCCCTTGCCGGTCAGGCCCTTCAGGACGGCGAAGTGGTTCAGCAGGCGCTCCGCGCTGACCTTCGGGTAGACGCCGAAGTCCTGCGGCAGGTAGCCGAGCTGGCGCAGCAGCCCTTCCTTGTCCTTCAGGACGTCGAGGCCGTCGAAATGGATGCTGCCGCTGTCGGGGTCCTGCAGCGTCGCGATGGTCCGCATGAGCGAGGACTTGCCGGCGCCGTTCGGCCCGAGCAGCCCGAACATGCCGTTCGGGATCTCGAGGCTGACATTGTTGATGGCCTTGACGCCGTTGGCGTAGGTCTTGTTGAGCTGCTTGATCGATAACATCGTTGTTTCTCCCTAGTTATGATGATTCGATGCCTCGTGCTGCCGGGGCGGATCGACGGATATTATTTCCTCCTTGTTAATGTATCTTTGATGAAAAGCAATGTCAGCCGTTTGTGACAGGCTGCAGAAATCCGGGAATGGATGACGTTTTTCGAGGGATATGCACAGCGCATGGAGACGCCGGCGGGCCGCGTTGGCTGTTCAATTATTTTCTTGACGAGCAGAAAGTTAGATCTTAAAGTGATATCACTTTTAGATCACTTCGGAGACCAGCAATGACCATGAACAAACGGCACGAAACCCCGCTTTCGTCGATGAACGGTTACTTGGGCGCCGGCGCCGGCCTGCTCGCCATCGCCGTCGGCGCCATGCTGCTGCGCGGCGGCGCGGTACTGCCGGGCGTCCTGCTGGTCGTGCTGGGCATCCTCGCCTTCAGCGGCCTGTACATGCTGCAGCCGAACGAAACGGCCGTGCTGACCCTGTTCGGCCGCTACGTCGGCACCGACCGCAGCGAGGGCCTGCGCTGGGCCTTCCCGCTGTACCGCAAGCACCGTTTGAGCGTCCGCGCGCGCAACCTGAACATCCAGACGCTGAAGGTGAACGACAAACGCGGCAATCCGGTCGAGATCGCGGCGGCTGTCGTCTGGCGGGTGCGCGATACGGCGCAGGCGATGTTCGAGGTCGACAGCTTCGAGCGCTACGTGAGCGTGCAGGCGGAAGCAGCCCTGCGCCACCTGGCCGCGCAATACGCCTACGACGAAGGCGAAGACCTGGCGCCGGGCGAACTGACCCTGCGCGGCGGCGCGGCCGAGGTGGCGGCGGCGCTTCGGAGCGAACTCACCGACCGTTTCGAGGCGGCGGGCGTGGAGACGGTGGACGCCAAGCTGACCCACCTGGCCTACGCGCCCGAGATCGCGCAGGTCATGCTGCGCCGCCAGCAGGCGCAGGCGATCATCAGCGCCCGGGCCCAGATCGTGCGCGGCGCGGTCGGCATGGTGGAGGAAGCCCTGAAAGGACTGGCGGAGCGCGAGATCGTCGAACTGGACGCGGAACGCAAGGCGTCCATGGTCAGCAACCTGCTGGTGGTATTGTGCTCGGACCGCGAGACGCAGCCCATCGTCAACGCCGGCACCCTGTATAACTGATCAACGAGACAAACGAGGCCACACGAATTGGCAAGTCCTGGAAAAAAGTCCTACCCGCTACGCATCGATCCCGCCCTGTGGGAGCAGTTGCAGCGGCTGGCCGCCAACGACCTGCGCAGCGTGAACGCCGAGATCGATTTCCTGCTGCGCGAAGCGCTGGCGCGGCGCGGCATCCGCGTCGCGCCGGTGCAGCAGGACGACGGCAGCGAATAAGAAGCGCGGAAAAGCCGCGCGCCCTCGCCGGCGCTCTTGCGAGTCGTGCGACCGGGAATGGTGCAATTAAGGCATCATGACATCGCGCCGGCCGGCAAGGGCTGGCCATGCGCGCCGCCTGCGCCGCCGCCCGAAGCGTCGGGATGCCGGCCCACGCGGCCGCACACGACAACCCGGAGAAAGGCGAGCAGAATGAATCCAGCAAACACCCGCGTCGTCATCACCGGCGCATCGAGCGGCATCGGCGCCGCCACGGCCATCGCTTTCGCCAGGGACGGCGCCATGCTGGTCCTGGGCGCACGCGGCCAGGAGGGCCTCGACGACGTCGCGCGCCAATGCCGCGATGCCGGCGGCAGCGCCGAGGTGCGCACTGTCGACGTGACCGACGCTGATGCCGTCGCCGCCTTCGCGCGCGAGGCGCGCGACATCCTCGGCGAGATCGACCTGTGGTTCAGCGACGTCGGCATCGGCGTGGTCGGCAAGTACCCCGAGGTGCCGCTGGAAGACCACCGGCGCGTGGTGGAGGCCAACCTGCTCGGCCACATGCACGACGCGCACGCCGTGCTGCCGGTCTTCCTGGAGCAGGGCCACGGCATCTGGGTCAACATGATTTCCTTCGGCGGCTTCGTCGCTTCGCCCTACTCAGCCGCCTACGCCGCCAGCAAGTTCGGCCTGCGCGGCTTCAGCGAGGCGCTGCGCGCCGAGTTGCGCGAGCATCCCCAGATCCACATCTGCGACGTCTACCCGACCTTCGTCGATACGCCCGGCTTCAGGCACGCGGCCAACTACACCGGCGCCAAGCTGTCCTACCCGCCCGGCACGGTGGAGCCGGAAAAGGTCGCCGACGCCATCGTCGCACTGGCCGAGCAGCCGCGCGACACCACGGTGATCGGCGCGCCGCTGGCCCTGATGAAGATCAGCGAGCTGGCGGCGCCCCTGCCCGCCATGCTGCTGGGCCGCTTCATGGACGCCTGGGCCAAACGGGCCGACCGCACGAGCGACACCACCGGCGCGCTCTACGAACCGCAAGGCGGAGCGGATGGCATCCACAGCGGCCAGCGCCAGCCTGGCGGGCAGCGCAACACCGCGCTGATGGTCGGCGCGGGACTTGCCATCGGGGTGCTCGGCTGGCAGTTGCTGCGCCGCCGCGAGCGCGAACAGTCCTACTGAGTTTCGCCCGCAAGCTCGCCGCCGTCCCCCTCCCGTGTTTTCAGCGGCGCGGGCGGCGCATGCTCGGCGACCAGCACCGGCGTCCGCGGCGTCGCGGCCTTCTGCTGCACGACCTGCACCGCGACGGCGCGGCCATCCACGACCGGCTTCGGATGACGGAAATTGAACATGGCGAACCCACCTTGAGTGAATGACAACTCAAGGTGGGAACAAAGTCCCCTCTTTCAAGGCTGGGCCGTCTGCCCACCCGCGTGCCAGCCGCCACCCATGGCCTGGATCAGCGCCACCGCCACCGTCTGGCGGTCGGACTGCGACTGCACCAGGGAGCGGCGCGCATTCAGGGCCGTGACCTGGGCCTGCACCACTTCCGTATAGCTCACCTGCCCCGCCTTGTAGCGGTTCAGGATCTGCTGCTCGACCAGGTCGGCCGCTTCCGACGCTTCGCGGCGCAGGGCCTGCTGTTCGGCCAGCACGCGGGTGGCGACCAGCTGGTCCTCGACGTCGGCGAAGGCGTTCAGCACGGTCTGGCGATAGCGCGCCACCGCCGCCTGGTGGCGCGCCTCGGCGCCGGCGACGCTGGCGCGGGTGGCGCCGGCATTGAAGATCGACTGCGCGGCCGACAGGCCGAAGGACCAGGCCGCGTTCGACACCGAGAACAAATCGGAGAAACTGGCGCCGGCCGTGGCGCCGGATGCCGACAGGCCGATGTTCGGGAAATAGGCCGAGCGCGCGATGCCGATTTCCGCGTTCGCGGCGGCCACGTCGCGTTCGGCGGCGGCGATGTCGGGGCGGCGCTGCAGCAGGGTGGACGGCACGCCCACCGGCACCTCGGGCACGGTCGGGCGCCACTGCGGCTGCGGCGCCAGCGCGAAGTCGCTGGGCGCCTTGCCGAGCAGGATGGCGATGGCGTGCTCGAACTGGGCGCGCTGGCGCACTAGGCCCAGTTCGTCGTTGCGGGCGTTCGCCAGCTGGGTCTGGGCCTGCAGCACGTCGGTGCGGGCGACAATGCCGACCTTGAAGCGGTTCTGCGTGATCGTGAACACCCGCTCGTAGCCGGCGATGGTGTCCGCCAGCAGCTTGCGCGCGATGTCGAGCTGGCGCACCGCGAAATAGTTGGCGGCCAGCTCGCCCTGGGCCGACAGGCGCGCGCTGGCGAGGTCCGCCGCGCTGGCCTCGGCATTGGCCTGGGCGCTGGTGACGCCGGCGCGCAGGCGGCCCCAGACGTCGGACTCCCAGCTGCCGCCCAGGTTCAGGCGATACGCATTCTGCGCGCCCTGCCCGCGCACCCCGGCGCGGTCGGCGCTCAGCTGCAGGTTCAGCGAGGGGAACAGGGCCGCGCGTTCCTGCCGCACCAGGGCGCGCGCCTGGGCGTAGTTGGCGGCCGCTTGGGCCACGTTCTGGTTCGAGACCTCGACCGCGCTCGCCAGTTCGTTCAGGACGGGGTCGTCGAACAGCTGCCACCACGGACCCCGTTCGAGCGCGTCGCCTGGCGCGGCGGGCACCCAGCCGGCCAATTCCTTGAACGCCGCCGGTTGCGGCGTGGTGGGCACCTGGTAGGCGGGAGCGACGCTGCAGCCGGCAAGGGCCGCAGCCAAGGCAAGCAGGGTCAGTCGGATTGGCGTCGTTGCATACATAAACACTCTCATTTCGATGGTGACGGGACGGCCTGATCGTCCTCGAGCGCGTGGCGGCTCAGCTCGCGCTCGCCGGGCGTGCGGCGGCGCAGCTTGTCCATCAGGACGTAGACCACCGGCGTGGTGAGCAAGGTCAGCAACTGGCTCGCGATCAGGCCGCCGATGATGGCGATGCCCAGCGGCTGGCGCAGCTCGGAACCCTCGCCGAAGCCGATCGCCAGCGGCAGCGCGCCGAGCGCGGCGGCCAGGGTGGTCATCAGGATCGGGCGGAAGCGCAGCAGGCAGGCTTCGCGCACCGCTTCCACCGCGGTCCAGCCGTGCGCCCGCTCCGCCTCCAGCGCGAAGTCGATGATCAGGATCGCGTTCTTCTTGACGATGCCGATCAGGAGGAAGACGCCAATCAGGGCGATGATCGAAAACTCCATGTTGAACAGCAGCAGGGCCAGCACCGCGCCGACGCCGGCCGACGGCAGGGTCGAGAGCACGGTGATCGGGTGCACCAGGCTTTCGTATAGGATGCCGAGCACGATGTAGATCACGACGATGGCCGCCAGGATCAGGAGCGGCTGCTCCTTGTTCGATTCCTGGGCGGCGCGCGCCGTGCCTTCGAAGCTGCCGCGCACGTTGGCCGGCATGGCGATGTCGGCCTCGGCCTGGCGCACGGCGGCCTGGCCGTCGGACAGGTTGTAGCCTTCGGCCAGGTTGAAGGACACCGTGGTCGCCAGCTCGCCGTCCTGGTGGTTGACGGACGTGGGCGTCGCGCTCTCGGCGAAGCTGGCAATCGCCGACAGCGGCACCATGGTCGACGCGCTGGTGGACAGGGCCGCACCGCTGGAAGCGTCGCGCGTGGCGCTGAGCGTGGAAGCCGGGGCCGGGGCGCCGTTGCCGGTCATGGCGGCGCCGGCGGCGGTCGACGTCGTCGTGCCGGCCGAAGCGGTGGCGCCGGTGGCGCCGGAGCCGCCGCCGGCGCGCGCCGGCACGTACACGTCGTTCAGCGCTTGCGGCGACTGCGCATAGCGCTGGGCCACGCCCATGATCACGTGGTACTGGTTCAACTCGTCGTAGATGTTGGCGACCTGGCGCTGGCCGAAGTTGTTGTACAGCGCATTGTCGACGTCGCGCGTGCTGATCCCCAGGCGCGCCGCGCTTTGCTTGTCGATGGTGACGAACATCTCGACGCCGTTCTCGGCCTGGTCGGTGTCGACGTCGACCAGGGCCGGCTGGCGTTTCATGGCGTCGGCCAGTTTCGACGCCCACTCCTTCAGGTCCTGGCTGCTGTCGCTTTTCAGCGTGTACTGGTAAGTGGAGTTGCTGGAGCGCCCGCCCATGCGCAGGTCCTGCACCGGGTTCAGGAACAGCGACACGCCGGTGACCTTCGCCAGCTGCGGACGCAGGCGCGCAATCACCGCCTGGCCCTTGTCCGTCCGTTCGGACGCCGGCTTCAGGTTGATGAACATGAAGCCGCCGCCGGCGCGCCCGCCGCCGGTAAAGCCGACCACGGTGTCGACCGCCGGATCGTCCTTGATGATGTTCACCAGCTGGCGCATCTTGGCCTGCATGGCCTGGAAGGAGATGCTCTGGTCGGCGCGGATGCCGCCGCTGATCTGGCCCGTGTCCTGCTGCGGGAAGAAGCCTTTCGGCGCCGCGGAAAACAGGTAGACGTTCAGGCCGATCACGAACACCAGGATCAGCATCACCAGCGCGCGGCTGGCCAGCGCCCAGTCGAGCGCGCGCTCGTAGACGCGCAGCAGCCAGTCGAAGCCGCCCTCGGCCCAGCGCGACAACCGGCCCTGGGGGCGCTCGATGGTGTGGCCTTTCTTGAGCAGCCAGGCGCACATCATGGGCGTGGTGGTGAGCGAGATCACCAGCGAGATCATCACCGCCGCGGACAGCGTGACCGCGAACTCGCGGAACAGGCGCCCGACCTGCCCGCCCATGAACAGCAGCGGAATGAACACCGCCACCAGCGACAGGCTGATGGAGAGCACGGTGAAGCCGACTTCGCGCGCGCCGAGCAGCGCGGCCTCCATGCGGTCCATGCCCTTCTCGACGTGGCGCGCGGTGTTTTCCAGCACCACGATTGCGTCGTCGACCACGAAGCCGGTGGCCACCGTCAGCGCCATCAGCGACAGGTTGTTCAGGCTGAAGCCGAGCAGCCACATGACGCCGAAGGTGCCCAGCAGCGAGACCACGGTCGCCACCGCCGGGATCACGGTGGCGCGCACGCTACGCAGGAACACGCTGACCACCAGCACCACCAGCAGGATCGAAACAAGGAGCGTGAACTCGATCTCGTGCAGCGACGAGCGGATCGAATTGGTGCGGTCCGACGCCACCTGCAGGGTGATGTCGCCCGGCAGCTGGGCCTGCAGCGAGGGCAGCAGCGCGCGCACGCCGTCGACCGTCTCGATCACGTTCGCCGCCGGCTGGCGCGTGATCAGCACGATCACCGCCGGCTCGCCGTTGAACAGGCCCAGGGTATTGATGTTCTCCGGGCCGTCGATGACGTCTGCCACATCGGAGAGGCGCACCGCCGCGCCGTTACGCCAGGCCACCACCAGGCCGCGGTAGTCGGCGGCCGTGCGGCCATCCGTCGGCGTGTCGGCCTGCGAATAGATCTGCAGGCGCTTGCCGCCGCCCTCGATGACGCCTTTCGGGCGGTTCGGGTTGCTCGACTGGATCGCCGCGCGCACGTCCTCGGCCGAAACGCCAAGGCGGTTCAGCGCGTAGGGATTGAGTTCGACGCGCACCGCCGGAAGCGAGCCGCCGCCGATCTCGACCTCGCCCACGCCCGGCACCTGGGCCAGGCGCTGCTGGACGATGTTCGAGACCGCGTCGTAGATCTGGCCGGGCGTCCTCGTTTTCGAGGTGAGCGCCAGGATGATCACAGGCGCGTCGGAGGGATTGACCTTGCGGTAGGTCGGGTTGCTGCGCAGCGTGGCCGGCAGGTCGGCGCGCGCGGCGTTGATGGCGGCCTGCACCTCGCGCGCGGCCGAGTCGATCTTGCGGTTCAGCTCGAACTGCAGGTTGATGCGCGCCGAACCGTTGCCTGAGTTCGAGGTCATCTCGTTGACGCCCGCGATCACGCCCAGGCGCCGCTCGAGCGGCGTGGCGACGCTGCTGGCCATGGTCTCGGGGCTCGCGCCCGGCAAGGATGCCGACACCGAGATCGCGGGGAAGTCGACCTGCGGCAGCGGCGAGACCGGCAGCACGAAGAAGGCGGCAATCCCCGCCAGCGCCAGCCCGAGCGTCAGCAGGACGGTCGCGATCGGGCGCTGGACGAAGGGCTTCGACAAGTTCATGCGCCCGCCTCTTTCGGTTTCGACGGCGCCTTCCCGCTCCAGCGGCGCGCCGTGCGGTCGAATGCCAGGTAGATCACCGGCGTGGTGAACAGGGTCAGCAGCTGGCTGACGATCAGGCCGCCGAAGATGGCCAGGCCCAGCGGCCGCCGCAGCTCGGCGCCCTCGCCCCAGCCGAACATCAGCGGGACGGCGGCGAACAGCGCGGCCAGGGTCGTCATCAGGATCGGACGGAAGCGCAGCAGCGCGGCCTGGCGGATCGCCTCGAGCGGGGTCTTGCCTTCGTCGCGCTCGGCCTCGATCGCGAAGTCGATCATCATGATCGCGTTCTTTTTCACGATGCCGATCAGGAGGATGATGCCGATGATGCCGATCACGCCCAGGCCCTGCCCGGTGATCCACAGCGCCAGCAGCGCGCCGACGCCGGCCGAGGGCAGCGTCGACAGGATCGTCAGCGGATGGATGTAGCTCTCGTAGAGCACGCCCAGGACGATGTAGACGCAGACCACCGCCGCCAGGATCAGCCACAGCTGGTTCGACAGCGAGTTTTCATACGCGCCGGACGCGCCGAGGAAGGTCAGGGTCACCGAGGCCGGCAGCTTGATGTCCTCGGCGGCGGCGCGGATCGCGTCGACTGCCTGGCCGAGCGAGGTGCCGGCCGCCGTGTCGAAGCCGATGGTGGTCGCAGGGTACTGCGCCACGTGGGTGACCTGCAGCGGCGCCTCTTCCTCGCGGATGGTGGCCACCGCCGACAGCGGGGTCGGCTCGCCGGAACCGGTGCGCAGCTGCAGGCGGCCGAGCGCCGCCAGCGACATCGCCTCGTCCTGCTGCGCTTCCAGGATCACGCGGTACTGGTTGGTCTCGGTGAAGATGGTCGAGACGATGCGCTGGCCAAAGGCGCTGTACAGGGCGTCGTCGATGGCGGAGGCGGTGATGTTCAGGCGCGAGGCGGTGTCGCGGTCGATGTGGACCACGGCCGCCGCGCCGACCGCGCCGGCGTCGGTGGTCACGTTGCGCAGCTGCTTCTGCTGCTGCATGCGGGCGACCAGCTTCTTCGCCCACTCGACGACAGTGGCGTTGTCGGCGCCTTCGAGCGAGACGCGGTACTGGGTCGGGCCGGTCTCGGCGTCGATGGTCAGGTCCTGGGTCGGCTGCAGGTAGAGCGTCACGCCGGGCACCTGGGCGACGCGGTTCCTCAGGCGCTGCATCAGCTCGTCCGGATCGGAGCTGCGGTCGCGCTTCAGGTTGATCAGCATGGTGCCGGTATGGAGCATGGTGTTGTTGGCCGCATCGACGCCGACATTGGAGGCCAACGACGCCACGTCCGGATCCTCGAGGATGGCCTTGGCGGCCCGTTGCTGCAGCTCGGCCATGGCGCTGTAGGAAATCGCCTGGCGCGCTTCCACCCGCGCCTGGAGCTGGCCCGTGTCCTGGGTCGGGAACAGGCCTTTTGGGATCACCACCCACAGCAGGGCCGTGAGCGCGAGCGTGGCCAGCGCGACAATCAGCGTCAGCCCCTGGCGCGCCAGCACCCAGTCCAGGCCGCGGTCGTACTTGGCGATCACGCGGTCGAAAAAGGCCTGGGTCTTGCGCGCGAACTTGCCCGGCTTTTCCTCTTCGTGGCTGCGCAGCCAGCGCGCCGACATCATCGGCACCAGGGTCAGCGACACCACGCCCGAGATCAGGATGGTGATGGCAAGCGTCACCGCGAACTCGCGGAACAGGCGGCCGACCACGTCGCCCATGAACAGCAGCGGGATCAGCACCGCGATCAGCGAGACCGTCAGCGAGATGATGGTGAAGCCGATCTGGGCCGCGCCCTTGATCGCCGCCGCCATCGGCTTTTCGCCCTCCTCGATGTAGCGGGCGATGTTCTCGATCATGACGATGGCGTCGTCGACCACGAAGCCGGTGGCAATCGTCAGCGCCATCAGCGAAAGATTATTCAGGCTGTACCCGAGCAGGTACATCACGCCAAACGATCCGATCAGCGAGATCGGCACGGCGAGGCTGGCGATCACGGTGGCGCGCACGCTGTGCAGGAAGGCGAAGATCACCAGCACCACCAGCACCACGGCCAGCAGCAGCTCGATCTGCACGTGCTCGACCGAGGCGCGGATGCCGGTGGTGCGGTCGCTCAGCACGGTCAGCTGCAGCGAGGCCGGCAGGCTCGCCTGCAGCTCGGGCAGGCGCTCCTTGATCGCATCGACCGTGGCGATCACGTTGGCGCCCGGCTGGCGCTGCACGTTCAGGATGATCGCCGGCTTCAGGTTGGCCCAGGCGCCCAGGCGCACGTTCTCGGCGCTGTCGACCACTTTCGCCACGTTCTCGAGGCGCACGGGCGCACCATTGCGATAGGCGACGATCAGGTTCTTGTAATCGGGGACAGTGAGCAACTGGTCGTTGGCGTTGATCGCATAGGCGCGCGTCGGGCCGTCGAAGCTGCCCTTGGCGCTGTTGGCGTTGGCGGCCGTGATCGCGGTGCGCAGCGAATCCAGGCCCAGGCCGTAGGAGGCCAGGGCTTCGGTGTCGGCCTGGATGCGCACGGCGGGGCGCTGGCCGCCCGAGAGCGTGACCAGGCCCACGCCCGAGACCTGGCTGATCTTCAGCGCCAGGCGCGTGTTGACCAGGTTCTGGACCTCGGTCAGGGGAATCGTATCGGAGGTGATCGCCAGCGTCAGCACCGGCGCGTCGGCCGGGTTGACCTTGGCGTAGACCGGCGGCGCCGGCAGGTCGGCCGGCAGCAGCGAGCCGCCGGCATTGATCGCCGCCTGCACTTCCTGCTCGGCGACGTCCAGCGTCTGCCCGAGGCCGAACTGCAGCGTGATCACCGAGACCCCGGCGGCGCTGGTCGAACTCATGCGCGTCAATCCGGCCATCTGGCCGAACTGGCGCTCCAGCGGCGCGGTCACGGTGCGCGACATCACCTCCGGGCTGGCGCCTGGATACAGGGTCTGCACCTGGATGGTCGGGAAATCGACCTGCGGCAGCGCCGACAGCGGCAGGAAGCGGTAGCCGACCATGCCGGCCAGCACGATCGCCAGCATCAAGAGGGCCGTGGCGACCGGACGGCGGATGAAGGGGCCGGACGGGCTCATGGCAGCACCTCGTAGGGTGGGCGGGTATCCCGCCCACGCGTCCAACCGGCGATCGATTGGACGCGGGACAACGCTGTGGCGAATACGGGCGCTACATCATTAACAAACGTCGCCTGCACACATACGCATCCGTTCGCGCACACGTTCGTTGAACGCGTGGGCGGCGAAGCCGCCCACCCTACGACGATCCTCATTGCGCGCTTCCTTCACGCTGGCGACGCTGGCCTTGTGCGCCCTGCGCGCCCTGCGGCCGCTCGCCCGGCAGCGTCACCTTCGCCCCATCCTTCAGGCGGTCCGCGCCTTCGGTGATCACGCGCTCGCCGGGCTTGAGGCCCTCGGTTACCTGGACCCGGTCCACCGTCGCCTGGCCGCGCTTCACGGGGCGCATCGACACCGTCTTCTGCTGCTCGTTCAGCACGAACACGAAGTCGCCGTCGGCGCCGTGGCGCAGGGCGTTCACCGGGACCACGACCGCGTCCTCGATGGTGCGCACCCGCAGGCGCAGGTTCACGAACTGGCTCGGGAAGAGTTTGCTGTCGGCGTTCTCGAAACGCGCCTTGGCGCGCACCGTGCCGGTCTGGACGTCGACCTGGTTGTCGAGCGCGGCGAAGCGGCCCTGCGCCAGTTCGTTGCTGCGGGTGCGGTCGAGCGCCGTGGCCGGCAGCGTCGCGTTCTGGGCGATGCGGCGCTGCAGTTCCGGCACCTGGTCCTGAGGCACCGCGAATTCGACGTCGATCGGCGAGAACTGAGTGATGACGGCGATGCCGTTGGCGTCGCCGCTGCCCACCAGGTTGCCGATGTCGACCGTGCGCAGGCCGACGCGGCCGGCGATCGGCGCCTTGACCTGGGTGTAGCTCAGGTTCAGGCGCGCCTGGTTCTCGGCCGCGCGGTCGGTGGTGACCGTGCCTTCCAGTTGCTTGACCAGGGCCGCCTGGGTGTCGACTTCCTGGCGCGCGATCGAGTCCTGCTCCAGCAGGGTCCGGTAGCGCGACAGGGTCAGGCGCGCGCTTTCCAGCTGGGCTTCGTCGCGCTGGCGCTGGCCGGTGGCCTGGAGCACCGAGATCTCGAAGGTGCGCGGATCGATGGTGGCCAGCACCTGGCCGGCCTTCACCTGCTGGCCTTCGGTGAAGTGGATCTTCTGCAGCACGCCCGAGACCTGGGGGCGCACGGTGGCGACCGCCGCCGGCACCACTGTGCCGAGCGCGTCGAACATGACCGGGATGTCGGCCTGTTCGGCGGTGGCCACGCCCACCGTGGTGGCCGGCATACCGCGCCCGCCTCCCCTGCCCGGCCCGCCCGCGGCGGAACCGGCTGCGGCGCCCGGCCTGCCGCCCGCCGCGCCCGCCGCGCCCGGACCGCCCGCGCCTGCCGGCGCGCGGTGCGTCAGGTACCAGGCCAGCGCGCCCAGCGCCGCCATGGCCAGGACCGCGACGATGCTGCCGACGATCCGGCCGCGCCTGGTCCGCGGCGGGGTGGTGGAAGTCTTGTTGGGGGATACGGGAGAATCCATGCTCATCCTTGTTGACCGAACTGAACTGCTGACAAATGCACAAGTAATCAGCTCGGAATGTAACATGGGGCAGCGGCCAGATATGTTTCGTAACGTACATAGCGCCGGGTCCAGAAATACGCCGCCAACCTGCGTCGCGGCCTCCCCTTTACATCGATTTACACCATAGGAAGAACTTAGCCGCAGTTAGAGAAATAAGTAAAAGAAAAACGGGCGCTGGTTGCCCAGCGCCCGTTCCTTGGTATGTAACAGCGGTTACAAATTCACACCATGCTCAAGCCCGTGCCGGCGTCATCACGGCAGTTCGCACAGGCAGTGGGTGACGGCGGCGAACGGCTTCTTGCCGTCGGCCAGCTCGTTCAGCCAGCCCAGGTCCTTGGCCACGCCGGCCACCGCGCCCCCGGGCAGCGCGTCCGGCAGCATGCCCAGCTTGACCTGGATGTTGACGGCGGTCTGGGTCGAGGCGCCCATCAATTCCAGGAAGCGCTCGAACTTCGAGCCGGGACGCTCGATGTAGGCGACGCGGAAGTCCTCGCCCAGCTTGGCGCGCTTCGCGGCCGAACGCAGCGCGTCGCCGTAGCTGCCGAGGGTATCGACCAGGCCGCGCTCCTTGGCCTGGGCGCCGGTCCAGACGCGGCCCTGGCCCACCTCGTCGATCTTCGCCGCGGTGGTCTTGCGCGCGACCGCCGCCTTGGTGGTGAACTCCCTGTAGACGTTGTTGATGCTGGCCTGGACCAGCTGGCCGAAGCGCGGGTCCATCGGGCGCAGCGGGTTGTAGGCGTCGGCCAGCCAGGTGGTGGTGTAGCCGCCGGTGCGCACGCCGATCTTGTCGGCCACGCGGTCGGCGGTCGGCAGGATGGCGAACACGCCGATCGAGCCGGTGATGGTGGCCGGATCGGCGATGACTTCGTCGGCCGCCATCGACATCCAGTAGCCGCCCGAGGCGGCCACGTTGCCCATCGAGACCACGACCGGCTTGCCGGCGGCGCGCGTCAGTTCCAGTTCGCGCCGGATCAGCTCGGAGCCGTAGGCGCTGCCGCCGGGGGAATCGACGCGCAGCACCACGGCCTTGATCTGGTCGTCCTCGCGCGCGCGGCGGATCTGGTTGGCGGTCGAGACGCCGCCGATCACGCCCGGGCCGCCCTGCCCGTCGGTGATCTCGCCGGCCGCGACGATCACGCCGACCGCGTCGCCGAAGGGTTTCTGCGGATGGCGCTGCAGGTAATCATGGTAGGACACCTGGCGGAAGGATTCGATCGACGCGTCGAAGGCGCCGCGCTGGATCATCATCGCGCGCACTTCGTCCTTGGTCTTGATGCCGTCGACCAGCTTCAGGTTGCGCGCGACCTGGGCGGCGCTGCCGCCGGCCGCTTCCATCAACTGCGGCAGCTGCTCGATGCCGCGCGCCACGGCGCCGGCTTCCAGCTTGCGGTTCTTCTCGACCATCGCGGTGTAGTTCTGCCACAGCGCGCCGTACAGGTAGGCGTCCGCCTCGAGCGCCGCCTGCGAAGGACCGTTCGCGATGAAGGGCTCGGCCGCGCTCTTGTAAGTGCCGACCTTGATCAGGTTGACGGTCACGCCCAGCTTGTCGAGGGCGTCGCGGTAGTAGTTGCGGTTGCGTCCGAAACCTTCGATCAGCACCATGCCCATCGGGTGCACGTAGATTTCGTTGGCGTGCGAGGCCAGCAGGTAGCGCTTCTGGTCGTACATGCCGCCCCAGGCCACCACGCGCTTGCCGGCCGCCTTCACGCGGTCGATGGCGGCGCCGACCTCGCGCAGCATGGCCAGGCCGCCGCCGTCGAGCTCGTCGAGCATCAGCACCACGCTGCCGATCTTCTCGTCCTTGGCGGCGGCGTCGAGCACGGTCAGGAGGTCGCGCAGCTGGATGGTGCGGCGCGTTTCGCCGCCGATGTTCGACAACAGCTGGTCGCCGACACTGCCGGTGGTCTGCTCGGCCAGGTCGCCGCGCAGTTCCAGCACCAGCGCCGTCTTGTCCTGCAAAGGCTTGGCGCCGCCGCCGAACAGCGCCACCAGGAACACGATCAGGATCAGCAGGAACAACATGTTCAGCACGAAGCGGCGGGTGGCGTCGAGGCCGCGCCAGAGCATGCCGATACCGCGGCGCAGGGAAGACAAGGGCTTGAAGGACATCGGAACTCCGCTAAAAGGTTGGAACGTGATGCGCTCGGGACGTCAGGCCGTGACCGCCACCTTGTCCACGGTCTCCCGGCGGGAGATCGCGAACAGGCCGGCGAATACGAGTATGCCATTGAGGATCAACAGTTCAAGGCCAAGGCGATAATTGCCCAACAGATACTGTTGATAGTGCTCAAGAAGCGCACAAAGAATCGGGGCGCCGATGGTCACGTAGGGCACCAGGCGGTCCGCCAGGGTACGTTTGGTCAGCATGCCGAAGGCGAACAGGCCGAGCAGCGGGCCATAGGTATACGCGGCCAGCTTCAGGATGATGACGATCATGCTCGGTTCGTCGATCCACTTGAAGCCCATCACCAGCAGCAGGAACAGGCCGGCGAAGCCGAGGTGCACGCGGCGGCGCAGCTTTTCCTGCGCTTCGACGGACAGGTCGGCGCGACGCTTGATGCCGAGGATGTCGATGCAGAAGGTGGAGGTGAGCGCCGTGATCGCGCCGTCCGCGCTCGGGAACAGCGCCGAGACCAGGGCAATCAAAAAGATGATCTGTACCGCTGCCGGCAAATGGCCCATGACGACCGCCGGGAAGATCTTGTCGCCGGTGGCCGCGACGCCGACCGTCGGCGCGTACAGGTACAGCAGGCCGCCCAGGAACAGGAAGGCGGACAGGACGACCACCAGCACCGCGGTCAGGCTCAGCAGGTTCTTCTGCGAATCCTTCAGGGTCTTCACCGAGATCGTCTTCTGCATCATTTCCTGGTCCATGCCGGTCATGGTCAGCACGATGAAGATGCCGGCGACGATCTGCTTGAGCCAGAAATTCGGGCTGTCGACGTCCATCGTGAAGATGCGCGCCAGGCCCTGCGACTGCATCGCGTTCAGGCTTTCCGTCATCGACATGCCCATCTGGTCGAGCAGGAACCAGACGCAGGCGAACAGGCCGAACAGCATGCAGGTGGTCTGCAGGGTATCGGTCCAGACGATGGTCTTCACGCCGCCCTGGTAGGTGTACATCAGGATCATGCCGAGGATGACCAGGGTGGTCAGCCAGAACGGGATGCCCAGGCTGTCGAGGATGATCGCCTGCAGGATGTTCACGACCAGGTAGAGCCGCGCGGTCGAGCCGAGCAGGCGCGAGACGATGAAGAACCCGGCGCCGCTCTGGTAGGCGCGCCGTCCCAGGCGCACGTCCAGGTAGTGGTAGATCGAGGTCAGTTGCAGGCGGTAGTACAGCGGCAGCAGGATGTAGGCAACGGCGATGTAGCCGATCACGTAGCCGATCAGGATCTGGCCGTAGCCGAAGGCGTCGGCGCCGACGTTGCCCGGCACGCTGATGAAGGTCGCGCCCGAGAGCGTGGTGCCGACCATGCCGAAGGCGACCAGCATCCAGTTGCTGCTTTTGTTGCCGATGAAGAAGCTGTCGTTGTTGGCGTTGCGGGAGGTGGCCCAGGCCACGCCGAGCAGGAGCGCGAAATAGCCGATGAGGATGCAGAACAGAAGAACCGGTGACATGCAAAATCCGAGGTGTTGTCGTTTCGCCCAGCAATATAACTGAGAACGGACGGCAGGTCACCAAAGGATTGGCCGTATTGACGGCGTGGAAGGTGGTGCTGCGCCTTTCGGAAGGTGGTGCTGCGCCTTTCCTTTCGTAGGGTGGGTTCTCGAACCCACGCGGTAGAGCGGTTGATCAGCGGCGACGCAAGCAAAGAAGAGCGACGGGCATGACGAATTGAATTCGACGCCGCGTACACGCAAGCGATGATACCGCGTGGGTTCGAGAACCTACCCTACAAAAGCGTCAAGCCTCCTCGCCCTCCACCCGCTCGAACGGCCCGATGCACGCCTCCATCGACTCGTCGCTGCACATCAGGAACAATTCCCCCGAGGGATGGAAGCGCACGAAATTGGTCGCGCGCGTGCCGACCTTCATGATCGCGCCGGCGCAATCCTTCTTGCCGTTGTCCTTGACGATGCGGTCCTCGAGCTTGTAGAAGCCCTTCGCGCTGGGCTTGTCGGGAATGCTGAATTCGCTCTCGGACACCTCTTCCGCGCTGGTGACGAGGGTGGTGCCGTCGCCGCGGAAGCGGTAGACCTCGGAGCAGCGCAGGTCGGGCAGCGACAGCTTCCAGATGCCGAGGATGGGATGGTTGGAGGCCGGCGCCGGTGGCGCAGCCGAGGCGCAGGGGGCGGCCACGAGGAAGGAGACGAGCACACCGGCAAGGACACGCATGGCTTTCCTTTCACAACGGTTGAGCACTGCCGGCCGCACAGGGACCGGCGCATTCGCCGGCCGCGGCCAGCTGCCCGGCGCGCGCAGCCCGAGGGCTGCGGCGCCGGGACGCCGGCCCTGGCGCCCTGCTGCTGTACGACTGCTGCTGTCCTGCTACTGCCGCCTTACGCGTTGTCCGCAGTCTTCGGCTTGGCCGGACGGCGGCTGCGCGCGGCCGGCTTGCGTGCCGGCGCCTTGTGGGCGGGCTTGGCGGTCTTCTTGCGCGCGGGCTTGTCGTCGCCCGGCTCGCCAGTCGCGCCCTCGTCGGCAGCGTTGTCCTCATTTTCGCCGATTGGCGGGAAACCTGCTTCCGGCACCAGTGCGCCCAGTGCTTCGGCGGCGGCACCCTCGGCGGGCGGCAGCGCGGCGGGAGCGGCAGGAGCGGCAGGAGCAGCAGCCTCGGCCGGAGCGCCGAGCGGCGCCAGTTCGGCGGCGGCGGCGTCGCCCTGGGCAACGGCAGCGGCTTTCTTGGCGGCCGGCTTGCGCGGCGTGCGGCGGCGTTCCTTCTGCGGCGCCGGCGGCGCCTCGGGCGCGGCGGCATCGGCGGGCGCATTCTCCACCACGGCGGCCACGGCGTCGGCCGCCGCCGCGCCGTCCTCGGGCGCCGCCTCGGCCGACGGCTGGGCCTGGGCATCCAGGGCCTGCGGCACGGCCGCTTCCATCTCGCCCAGCTCGTCCGGGGTCACGGCCACGACCGGCGTCTCGGCGCGCTGCGTTCCCTTGCGGCCGCGGCCGCCACGGCGGCGGCCCTCGGCACGGCCTTCTTCGAGCGCCGGCGCCGCCTGCGCTTCGGCCGGCTCGGCAGCCGAGGCGTCCAGCAGCGCGGTCTCGAGCGGCGCCGGTTCCGCCAGCACGGCCGGGGCGGCGCTGCGGTAGACATAGGTGCCGGACTTCTCGTCGCGGCCGAATTCGAACAGGCCGCGCACCTGCGCTTCCTCGAGCAGGTTGCCGAAGGTGCGGAAACCGTAATACACCTCGGAGAATTCCGGACGGCGGCGCTTGAGGGTGTCCTTCAGCAGCGAGGCCCAGATCTTGCCGGTGTCGCCGCGTTCGGAGACCAGGGCGTCGAAGGTCTCGACCACCATTTCCAGGGCCTGCACCTTGCGCGCTTCCAGCTCTTCCTTGCGCTTGTCGTTGCTGGGTCGCTTCGATTGCGGCTGGGCCTTGCGCGCATCGAGTTCTTCCTTGCGCTTGGCGGCCGCGCGGCGCACTTCGCGCACCAGGTCGTCATAAAAGATGAATTCGTC
The DNA here is from genome assembly GCF_032106685.1 of Massilia sp. Lineage (GTDB taxonomy): Bacteria > Pseudomonadota > Gammaproteobacteria > Burkholderiales > Burkholderiaceae_D > Telluria. The sequence goes on along the minus strand of NZ_DAMCPG010000018.1, from coordinate 29,881 downwards.
GCAATTTGCCACCAGCAGGTCGGAGGTGGACTGCTTCACGCCGACGCCGATCACTTGCTTGGCGTTCTCGCGCAGCTTCGACACCAGGGGCGAAAAATCGGAGTCGCCGCTGATGATGACGAAGGTGTTCACGTGCGACTTCGTATAGCACAGGTCGAGCGCGTCGACGACCAGGCGGATGTCGGCCGAGTTCTTGCCGGACTGGCGCACGTGGGGAATCTCGATCAGCTCGAAATTGGCTTCGTGCATGGTGGACTTGAACCCCTTGTAGCGGTCCCAGTCGCAATAGGCTTTCTTGACGACGATGCTGCCCTTGAGCAGGAGCCGTTCGAGGACGGGCTTGATATCGAATTTCTCGTAGTTCGCATCGCGCACGCCGAGTGCGACGTTCTCGAAGTCGCAAAACACCGCCATGCTGATGTTATCGGAAGATGAAGCCATGAATTGTTGGTTTCTTAATGAGTGGACAGATTACCCGCGGATTATACGCACAACATGCGTGCTGCCTGCGCGCATGACAAGCTGACCACGGCCATAAAAATTTTCCGATCAGAACGCACAAGCCGGCCTCGACGGTATACACTTGCGGCGCGCAGGATGCCTGGCGCGGACCCGGTACGTAGTAGAAACGCACGTCGTAGAACCGCACGCAGTTGAACTTCTGAGGTAAGAGCCCGCATGAAACACTCGAAACATGTCGCACTCCGCTTGAGCCATACCGCCGCTTGCCCGCCTTTCCGGGCGCAAGCGCCGGTTTGAAGCAGCCGCCTCCTCCTTTTCCACGATTCCTTCCAGGCGATGACATCCTGCGTCGATGACCGCATTCCGCGCGTAACACGCGCGTCGCGCCTTGCCGCCCGCCTGCGGCGGGCGCTGCCCCTGCTGCTGCCCTTCCTCGCCGTGCTGGCCGCCATCCACGCCGGCCATGCCGGCTCGCGCGCCTGGCAGGTGCTGGTGCTGGCCCTGCCCGGCTGGTTCTGGCTGTGGTGGCCGATGCGCAGCGCGCGCCGGCGCCGCATCCAGGGCCTGGCCTGCCTGGCGCTGGGCCTCGCCTTCGTGCTCGACGGCGCGGTGCGCGGCTTCCTGTTGTCCGCCTACGACGCGCTGCCGAACAGCTCGATGGTCCTCAGCGCCGTCGCCAACACGACCCCGGGCGAATCGCGCGAATTCGTCGCCATGTACTGGCGCGACCTGGTCGAATGGTCGCTGTTCGCCTTCCTGTGCGGGGCCGTGCTGGTGGCCGGCATCCGCCTGTGGTGGCAGGCGCCGCCGAAGCTGCCCGAGCCGCGCGGCTGGCGCATCGCGATCGCGGTGCTGATGCTGGCCCTGATCCTGGGCGCTTTCGTGAGCAAGCCCTGGCGGCGCCACCATCCGGCCGTGTTCTGGGCCCAATGGGTACAGGATATCGGCGACCTGCGCCGCCAATGGGGCGAACTGGGCCAGCAGCGCCAGCGCCTGCTGGCCGCGGCGAAGGGGCTCGCCCCGACCCTGGCCGAGGACAGCCCGGACACCCTGGTGCTGGTGATCAGCGAAAGCGTGAACCGCAACAACCTGAGCAATTACGGCTACGCGCGCCCGACCTCGCCGGCCCTGTTCGCGCGCCAGCACGAGCTGGGCGAGCGCATGGAAGTGTTCCGCCACGCCTGGTCGGTGAACGCCTCGACCGTGCCGGCCCTGCGCAACCTTTTCTATTTCGGCAAGCCCGACGACCGCGAGCGCGTGCACCTGCTGGCGCTGGCGCGCGCGGCCGGCTACCGCACCTGGTGGATCAGCAACCACAACGACCTGGCGATCGAGCAGGAACACGCGCTGCTGGCCGACACCGTCGAGATCATGAACCGCAAGCCGGGCCGCTCGTCCGAGGCGCTCGACGAGCAATTGCTGCCGGCGATGCGCAAGGCCCTGGCGGACCGCGCCCCGCGCAAGCTGATCGTGCTGCACATGCTGGGCCTGCATCCGAACTACGTCATGCGCCATCCGGCCGGCATGCAGCCCTTCGCCCACGCGGCCGACCTGGTCGACGCCCGCCTGCGCAGCGAAGGCCGCCCCGGCTGGCTGCGCGAACTGCGCAACGACTACGATTCGGCGGTGCGCTACCACGACCAGACGGTCGCCGCCACGCTCGACATGAGCCGCCATGCGCCGGGCAGGCAGACCTGGGTCTACCTGTCGGACCACGGCCAGGAAGTCGGCCACACGATCGACCGCGCCGGCCACAGCGCCACCACGCCGGACGGCTACCGCATCCCGCTGATGGTCTGGAGCTCCTACCAGGACACCGCGCCCGGATCGAGCCTGAGCCTGCCGGTGCGCGGCGACTGGCTGGCCCACAGCCTGACCAACCTGCTCGGGATCGAGTGGCAGGGCGACCAGCCGGGCCAGGACGTGTTCGACGCGCGCTACCGCTGGCAGGCGCCGCGCATGCCGGTACGGATCGACTTCAATTCCTGAGGCCCCGTCCGTCCTACAAACGCGCCAGCGTCGCCGGGTCCGACTCGCCGTCGAAGAAGATGTCGAGGCAGGTCTGGAACACGGCCTCGTCGGGCGCGACGTCGGCGAACAGCGTCATCGAGGAATGGAATTTGCGGTCGTCGGGGCTGTCGAAGATCTGCTTGACCTCGATGTCGGGATGGGTGGCGACCAGGCGCGCGCATTCGCGCAGGCGCGGCCCCAGCACCGGATGGGCGAGATAGGCGGCGGCCTCGTCGCTCGATCGGATCGCGTACTTGCGCGACATTTCGCTGCTTCCCAGCCCCAGCAGTTGCGGAAAGACGAACCACATCCAGTGCGTGCGCTTGCGGCCGGTGCGCAGTTCGGCCAGTACGTCGGAGTACAGCGGGTCCTGCGCGGCGACGAAGCGGTCCAGGTCGAAATCCTTGTCCATGGCATTCTCCCAGCGAGTACTTCGTCTTCATGCTACCGCGTTCCCCGGATTTGCTAAAGTGGCGTCCACGATGAAACCCGAACACCTGCCCCTGCTCCTGACGCACGAAATGCCCTACGGTAAATACAAAGGCCACAAGATCGCCGACCTCCCCGGCCACTACCTGGGCTGGTTCGCGCGCGAAGGATTTCCGCGCGGCGAACTGGGCGAGCTGCTGGCCCTGATGTACGAGCTCGACCACAACGCCCTGCGCGGGCTGCTCGATCCCCTGCGCCGACCCAGGAGCGCCTGAATAAAGTCCCAGGGCAAGGCGCATCGTCGAAGACAGTACGAGCGTAGGGCGAGACGATGCAACGCCGCCATGGGCTTTTGTCAGCCGCTCCGGCCCCTGGCGGTGCACGCTTCGCTATAATGGCAGCGGTCTTTACGCTTTCCTAAACGCATGCAAAATACCGTGCCCGCCGCTCCGACCGTCCTCGTTGTGGAGGACGACCAACACATCGCCGAAGTCCTGCGCTTCATGCTCGAGCGCCAGGGCTACCGGGTCGTGCACCTGGCCGATGGCCGCGCCGCCAGCGCCCACATCGCCGCCGCCGAAGCGCCGGGCCTGGTGCTGCTCGACGTGATGCTGCCCTATGTCGACGGCTTCGAGATCGTCGGCCTGATCCGCTCGCGCCCGGCCTGGCGCGACGTGCCGGTGCTGATGCTGACCGCCAAGAACACCGAGCGCGACACCGTGCGCGCGCTCGACGCCGGCGCCAGCGACTTCGTCATCAAGCCCTTCCAGCCCCAGGAACTGCTGGCCCGCGTACGCCGCTTCCTGAGGACCGGCGCATGAGCATGCCCCGGCACGCGGAGGGCAGCTAGCATGCAGGCCCTGCCCGCAGCCGGCGCCGCCCATGCCGACGTCTTCATCACCGCCGCGCTCTGGACCGGTTTCGCCGCCCTGCTCCTGACCGCGCTGCTCGGCCTGCAGATCATCGCGATGCGCATGAGCCTGCGCCGGCGCAAACGCATCGACGCGCGCGCGCTGGCGCGCTGGCGCCCGGTGCTGAACGCCGCCATCGTCGGCGAGATCCCGGCCGCGCTGCCGCCGCTGCGCGCCAGCGAACGCCTGCCCTTCCTGCGCCTCTGGGCGCACCTGCAGGGCTCGCTGCGGGGGGAGGCCAGCGAGGCCCTGAACGAGGTCGCGCGCCGCGCCGGCATCGACGCCTACGCGCGCACCCTGCTGGGCCGCGGCGCCCGCCCCGCGCGCCTGCTGGCGGCGCTGGTGCTGGGCCACTTGCGCGACCGCCAGGCCTGGGACGGCCTGATGCGCATGGCCGAGCTGCCCGACGACACGATGTCGCTGACCGCGCTGTGGGCGCTGGTGCGGGTCGATCCGCGGGCCGCCAGCGACTACATGGTGCCGCTCTTCATCGCGCGCGAGGACTGGGCGCTGTCGCTGGCGGCCGGCATCCTGCAGCAGGCCGGCGAAGCGGCCGGCGAAGCGCTGGCGCAACACCTGCCCCGTCTCGACGCTGCGCGCCTGCCGCGCGGCCTGCGCATCGCCGAGGCCCTGAACGCCGCGCTGCCGGCGGGCCTGCTGGCGGCGGCGCTGCGCAGCGAGGCGATGCCGGTCGTGATCGCCGCCCTGCGCAGCGTGCGCACGCCCGAAACCATCGCCGAGGTGCGCGCCCTGCTTGCGCATCCGGACTGGCAGGTGCGGGTGCAGGCCGCGCGCGCCCTGGGCCGGGTCGGCGAACGGGCCGACGCCGAGCGCCTGGTCGCCCTGCTGGGCGACCGCGAATGGTGGGTGCGCTACCGCGCCGCCCAGGCGCTATTGGAACTGCCGGCGCTGCCGCGCGCCGAACTGGAAAGCCTGCGCGCCGGACTCACCGACCGCTTCGCGGCCGACATGCTGTCGCAGGCGATGGCCGAAAGCGGGGCCGCATGAATACCGACAACCTGCTGGTCGCCTTCATCACCTGGTTCGTGCTGGCCTTCTTCGTGCTGCTCAACGGCGGCTACCTGCTGCTGAACCTGTTCTCGCTGCGCGCGCTCCACCGCAAGGGCCAGGAAGCCTTCATCGGCGAGCTGCCGCGCGCCTATTCCGGCCTGGAGCCGCCGGTCAGCATCCTGGTGCCGGCGTATAACGAGGAGGCCACGATCGCCGCCTCGATCCGCTCGATGCTGCAGCTGACCTATGCCGAGTTCGAGATCATCGTCATCAACGACGGCTCGAAGGACGGCACGCTCGAGGTGCTGCGGCGCGAATTCGCCCTGCTGCCCTTCCCCGAGGCGTACCGGCGCCAGATCCCGACCAAGGAGGTGCGCCAGATCTACCGCTCGACGCGCTACCCGAACGTGCGCGTGATCGACAAGGTCAACGGCGGCAAGGCCGACTCGCTCAACGCCGGCATCAACGCCTCGCGCTATCCACTGTTCTGCGGGGTCGACGCCGACTCGGTGCTGCAGCGCGACAGCCTGGCTAAGGTGACCGAACCATTCCTGCGCGACCCCACCGTGGTCGCCACCGGCGGCACCGTGCGCGTGGCCAACGGCTGCGAGATCAGCGGCGGCTTCCTGACGAAAGTCGGCCTGCCGAAGAGCCCCCTCGCCCTGTTCCAGGTGGTCGAATACCTGCGCGCCTTCCTGTTCGGCCGCCTCGGCTGGTCGGCCCTGAACGGCATGCTGATCATTTCCGGCGCCTTCGGCATCTTCCGCAAGGACGCGGTGGTCCTGGCCGGCGGCTACCGCCCCAACACCATCGGCGAAGACATGGAACTCGTGGTGCGCATGCACCGCACGCTGCGCGCCAAACGCCAGCCCTACCGCATCGAATTCGTGCCCGATCCGGTCTGCTGGACCGAGGCCCCCGAAGACCTGGCCACGCTGAAGAACCAGCGCGTGCGCTGGCAGCGCGGCCTGGCCGAGAGCCTGAGCGCCAACTGGGGCCTGATGTTCTCGAAGAACGGCGGCGTCCCCGGCTGGATCGCCTTCCCCTTCATGCTCTTCTTCGAGTGGCTGGGACCGGTGATCGAGCTGGGCGGCTACCTCTTCATGGCCTATGCCTTCCTCACCGGCCTGATTTCCTGGACAGCCTTCGGCGCCTTCCTGTTCGTCGCCCTCGGCCTGGGCATTTTGCTGTCGGCGTCCGGCCTGATGCTGGAAGAGATGTCCTTCCACCTCTACCCGCGGGGCAAGCAACTGATGCTGCTGGGCCTGGTCGTGATCCTGGAGAACCTTGGCTACCGCCAGCTCAACACCTGGTGGCGCCTGGTCGGCCTGTGGCGCTGGGCAGTGCAGAAGGAAGCGAGCTGGGGCGCGATGAAGCGCAAGGGCGTAGGGGTGGATGCGCATGCCCAGGCCGCACCGCCAGCCGGCCCGCCGGGCGAGACGAGCTCCACCCGGCCGCCGGGCAGCGCCTCATGAAAGCCCTGCTGTTCGCCTCCCTGCTCCTGACCATGACTGCCACGCACGAGGCCTCGCTGCAGGTCTGTCCCGCTTCCCAGGCGCCGGCCGACGCGCCGCGCGCCGCCCTGCCCGGTCCGGGCGACCTGGTCGTGGTCGCCAGCGCGCAACCGGCGCTGCCCGGCTGCAGCGCCACGCCGCTCGGCGTCGACGCCAGCCAGGTCGACGCCCTGTACCCGCTGCCGCTGGGGGAACGCCCGGCGCGCACCATCCTGCTCTACGGGCCGGCGGACCAGAAGCGCTTCGTGCCGGGCAGCCACGACCTCCCCCAGCCCGATCCCGCGAATGCCGCGCCGCGGCGCGCGACGATGCCGCTGCGTGCCAACCTGCTGCCGGATGCGAAGCTGCGCCCCTTCGGGATCGAGGAGCGCGTCAGCATCGAACGGCGAGACGGCGAAGTGCGCCTGCAATGCCGCGCCGGCACGCGGCCCGCGGGCGTGCTGCTGGACGGCCCGTGGAAGCTCGCGCTCGGTGCATTCGCACTGGGCGCCGATTTTTCCGGCAACGGCAACTTCGCGCTGCAAGCCGCCGATGCCGCATCGAGCGCGCGCGAGTCGTCGTACACGGTCGGCGACCTCGCGGCCACGAAGACGCCGCGCAGCGTGGCCCTGCCCCTGCCGGCGCAGCTGGACCGGGCAAACTGGCGCCAGTTCGTGCTGCTCTGCCCTTCCACGGCGGCTACCCTGGACCTGCACGCGCTGCGGCTCGAACCAGTCGCGCCGGCCAAACCGGCGCCACGCTCGACCTGGATCTGGGACCGCGGCGAGTGGATGGACAAGGGCGACGCCCTGCTGGCCTGGGCCAAGGGTGAGAACATCGGCGAACTGTTCATCGTCGTCACGCTCGACGGCCCCCGGGTGCGCGACCCGCAGCAACTGCGCGCCTTCGTGCGCAAGGCAAGCGCCGCCGGCATCGCGGTCACCAGCGTCGAAGGCGACCCGCACATGGCCTTGCCGAACCACCGCGCCGCCACCGCCGACCGCGCCCGCGCCTTCGCCGCCTACAACCGCGCGTCGGCGCCTGAAGAACGCCTGCGCGCGATGCAGTTCGACGTCGAACCCTACCTGCTGCCGGATGCGGTGCTGCCCCCGAACGAACGCGACCAGGAATACCTGGCGATGGCGCGCGCCCTGCGCGAAGCGGCCGGCGACATGCCGCTCGAATTCGTCGTGCCGTTCTGGTGGTGGGACAAGTCCGAACTGCTCGAAGGACTGGCGAACGTCGCGGATGGCCTGGCGGTGATGGACTACCGCACCGCGCCCGACGAGATTGTCCGCTTCGCCCTGCCCTTCCTCGACTGGGCGGCGGTGCACCATAAACGCGTGCACATCGCGCTCGAAGCCGGAAAAGTGGGCGCCGAGCGCCAGCGCCGCTACGTGCGGGCCGACGCGGGCGAAGCCGGGGAACTGCTGCTGGCCCAGGCCGGCGAAACGCCGGTGCTGGTGCTGCTGCGCCAGCCGGCGAAAGCGGCGGCCGGGACGCTGTTCCGGTTCAGCAGCGAGCGCATCCTCGATGGCAGCGCCACCAGCTTTTATGGCGACAAGGACAAGCTGCGCAAGCTGCTGCCTGAGCTGGAGCGCGATCTTGGCGCCTGGGCGGGGTTTGCCGGGATTGCATTGCACGGCTGGCGTTGAGCCGCCCTCAAGGCCGCTGCGCCGTCACATCGTTCGTGACGATCACGCGCCGCGCGTCTTGTCCGATCACGCGCATCGGCACCCCGCGCCGCTGCAGATCGGCATGGATGTCCGGGCGCACGAAGGCGATGGCCTTGATGCCGCGCGCGCGCTGGGCTTCCCATGTCGCGACAAACGTGTCGAGCCTGGCTATCCACAAATGCGGGCGCCGCTCCAGGTCGAGCAGCATGGCGTCTTCCGCCCTGTGCACCATGGTCAATGTGCGCCCGAGGTAGAACGGCAGCGCGTATTCGTATTGTCCCACTGCGTAGATCGGCGTTTGCGGCGTGATTTCCGAGCGGATGGCCGCAAGGTAGGCGACGCCCGCCTTGTCCCGTCCCAGGGATTCATGTCCGAGCATCAGCGCTTGGCCGGCCAGGAAGCCTGCCGCGGCGAGCACCGTCAACGCCCATGTGCGGGCGCGCCGCGCCAGCCATGCGGCGGCGGCGCCGCCCAAGGCGAGCAGTACGGCGGCCCCGGTGATCCAGTACACCTGCCCGCGTCGCACCGGCGTCGATGCAGGCGCGTTGTCGATCCATGCGGGAGCGAACCACAGGACAACAAGGGCGGCCGCGCCCAGCAATGCGACCGGCGCCGCGGCGACGATCGTCGCCCTGGGCGACGCGCTGTCGAGATAGCGGGCAACCAGCAACGCCAGCGCCGGAAACATCGGCAGGATGTAAGCCGGCAGCTTGGCGTTCGAGAGGCTGAAGAAGACGAAGATCGCTACGGCCCAGACCACCAGGAAGCGGCCGGGGTCGAACCCGGCGGCGCGAACGCGCACGCCGTGGCGCAGGCTTTGCGCGAGCACGCCGAACCAGGGCGTTATGCCCACGATCAGCAGGGGCAGGAAATAGTGCCAGGGCGCTTCCCTGCTGTGTACGTCGCTGGTGAAGCGGCCGACGTGCTCGCGGATGAAGAAGAAAGCCGGGAACTCCGGATTGGCGAGCGAGACCAACACGAACCACGGCGCGGCGATCGCCAGGAACAGCGCCAGGCCGGGCGCGATGTGCAGGCGCCGCCAAGTGCGCCAGTCGCGCGACACCAGCGTGTACAGGACCAGCACCATGCCCGGCAGGACGACGCCGGCCAGGCCTTTTGTCAGCACCGCCAGCGCCATCGCGGCCCAGTAGCCGAGCATCCAGTTGCGCCGCGCGCGCGGGGAAGCGGCCGGGCGCTGCGCGATGAGCATCGCGCACAAGGCGCAGGTCAGCATCGCGCTCAGGCCCATGTCGTAGGAGGCGACGTGGGCTGCCCCGGCCCAGAAAAAACTCGATCCCAGGACCAGCGCCGCCGTGACGCCGGTGCCCTTGCCGTACAAACGGCTGCCGGCGAGGTAGACCATGGCGATGCCGGCCAGTCCGCACAGCCCCGTCCAGAGACGTGCCTGCCACTCCCCGAGTCCGAACACGGAAAAGACCAGCGCGGTCGCCCACGCCTGCAGCGGCGGCTTGCCGAAATACTTGATGCCGTTGAGGTGGGGCGTGAGGAAATCGCCTGTGGCGGCCATTTCGCGGGCGATTTCCGCATACCGCCCCTCGTCGCTCGGCACCAGCGTGCGCGCGCCCAGCGTGTAGAACCAGGTCAGGCAGAAACAAATGAGCAGGCACACAGCGGCGCGCCGCGGTATCCATGGTTCGCGGGCAATCACTTGCGTCTCATCGGGTGCGGTAAGCAGCATGGTTCGACCTTCCGCCAAACTGAAGACCCATGTTCGACCGCCGAGTGTCGCCAATGTTCAGATAAACCCGTGGCTTGCCGTCCACTTTCCGGCACGCGCTGCTGCGGCATCGACACTTGCGGGTGCGACTATGGGGAGCTGTCGAGGCCCCTCACTCCCGCGCCAGCGGCAAATCGACCCTGAACGTGGTCCCCTGCCCCGCCGCCGTCTCGAACCCGATCCGGCCTCCATGCTCCTCGACCAGGCTCTTGGTGATGCTCAGCCCCAGCCCGGTCCCGCCCTGCTGGCGCGTGTCCGCCCCATCGGCCTGGGCGAAGCGCTGGAACACGCGCGGCTGGAATTGCGGTGGGATGCCGGCGCCCTGGTCGCACACCGACAGCCGCGCGCAGCCTTCGTACTCGGCCAGCACCAGGGTGACCAGGCCGCCGCGCGGCGAGAACTTGATCGCGTTCGACAGCAGGTTGGTCAGCACCTGCACCAGGCGGTCGCGGTCGATGGTGGCGGCGAGCTTGCGCGCCGGCTCGCGGCATTCGAGGCGCAGCGTGACGCCCAGCTGTTTCGCGTAGCCCTGCATTGCCTCCAGGGCGTGCTCGGCCACCGGCAGGAGCGGCTGGGCGCGGCGTTCGAAGTGCATGACGCCGGCCTCGATCTTCTGCAGGTCGAGCACGTCGTTCACCATGCGCACCAGGCGCTCGCTGCTCTCGAAGGCGACGGTCACCAGGCGCGCCACGTCCGGCGGCAGTTCGCCGGCCATGCCCTCGTCCAGCATGGCCAGCGAGGCGCGGATCGAGGTCAGCGGGGTGCGCAATTCGTGCGAGACGGTGGCGACGAATTCGCTCTTCATGCGCTCGACCTTCTTGCGCTCGGAAATATCGTGCAGGAAGACGGCGAAGAAGACGCCTTCGCTGCCGCTGGCGAGACTGGCCGTCATCTCGATCGGGAATTCGTCGCCCTGGCGGTTGATCACGATGCGCTCGGTGCGGCGCTCGAGCAGGACGCTGTGTCCCGTGGCGCGGAACTGGTCGAAGGCGCGCGCCGTGCTGGGACGGAAGCGCTGCGGCACCAGGATCTCGCCCATCGGCCAGCCCAGCACCTCGCTGCGCTTCCAGCCGAACATGCGCTCGGCCGCGCTGTTCCAGTCGGTGATCATGCCGCGCAGGTCGACCGCGACGAAGGCGTCCTGGGCCGCTTCGATGATGGCGCCGACGCGCTGCTCGCTGGCCTGCACCGCCGCCAATGCCCGCTCCAGCTCGGCCGTGCGCGCTTCGACCCGCTGCTCCAGCGTCGCGTTCAGGCCCTGCAGCTCGGCGCGGCCGCGCACCAGGTCGCCCACCAGGGCATTCAGGGTGTCCGACAGGCGCTCGACCTCGACGTAGGTGCGGCCTTGCGTGTCGAGTTGCACGTTTTCGCCGCGCCGGATGCGGCCGGCGTCGCGCACCAGCTGGCCGAGCGGCCGGGTGATGCGGCCCGCCACCAGCACGCCGACCACCGAGAACAGGGCCGCCAGCGCGATGCCGCTCCAGATGGCGCGCTGGCGCAGGGCCAGCGCCGGCGCATACGCGTCGTCGACGGCCTGGCGCACCAGCACGGTCCAGCCCAGGCCGGGATAACTATCGAACCCCTTGCTGCGCGCGTAGCCGACCAGGTAGGACTGGCCGTCGGGCCAGCGCTCGACGACGAAGCCGGCGTCCTCGTTGTGGGCGGCCTGGAAGCTGGGCAGGTCGAGCGGCTTGCCCTGCAGGCCTTGCGGCCCGAGCAGGACGGTGCCGTTGCTGCCGAGGATCAGGGCGTCGACCCGGCCGCCGCGCGCGGCGATCGGCGCGATCACCGAACGCTCGACCGCGCGCGCCCACTGCCAGGACAGGTGGATGCCGAGCACGCCGAGGTTCTTGCCGTCGCGGTCGACATAGGGAAAGGCGACGTCGACGAAGCGGCGCGGCTCGCCGTCCTGTTGCGGCAGCAGGCGCGCCAGCAGCACGGCCTCGTGCACGTCGCCGACGTTCACCCCGCGCAGCGCGTTGCGGAACCAGGGCCGCTGCGAGACGTCCGCGCCTTCGAGCAGGCCGCGGCCGGCGACCTGGACCCGGCCGTCGAGGCCGGCCATGCCGACCCAGTCGTAGTAGCCATAGGTGTCCTGGATGCTGTCGAGCACGGCGCGGCGCTCGGCCTGGCTGGCATTGCCGGGCGCCAGGTCGCGCCGCTGGGCCAGCAGGCGCACTTCGCGGTAGCGCTCGAACATGCCGCGGTCGAGCTTGTCGGCGGTCTGCAGGGCGAGTTCGCGCAGGCCCTGGCCGATGCTGGTCTCGACCTGGCCGGTGGCGGCGATGTCGACGACCTCGACCAGCAGCAGGGTCAGGACGATCGACAGCAAGGAAAACGCCAGCGCCAGCCAGCCTCCCAGCGAGCGGCGCCTGCCCTGCCGCGGGCGCGATCCCGGGGTATCGTTGCTTGCCTGGTCCATATTGCTTACGTGTTGACTGAAGCGCAAGCGTACCACGCCGCGGCGGCCGCAAGCCAGCAGCCAGGAGCGGCCGCGGCCGCCGGCCGCACGGGGAAGGCCGATTTCTTTTATACTTACCGGCTACAGCCATTTGTCCCAAGACCAGCATGTCCAACACTACGACCGCCTCAGCGCCTGCCACCGAAAACCTGCTCGACTACGTCACGTCCTGCGCCCTGCCCACGCCCTGGGCCCAGTTCACGCTGCACGCCTTCGTCGAACATGCCACCGGCAAGGAACACCTGGCGATGGCGCTGGGCGACATCGGCAACGGCGAGCCGGTGCTGGCGCGCGTGCACTCGGAATGCCTGACCGGCGACGTGCTGTTCTCGCAACGCTGCGACTGCGGCGCCCAGCTCGAGGGCGCCCTGAAGCGCATCGCCGCCGAAGGCCGCGGCGTGCTGCTCTACCTGCGCCAGGAAGGCCGCGGCATCGGCCTGGTGAACAAGATCCGCGCCTACCGCCTGCAGGAAGCCGGCGCCGACACGGTCGAGGCCAACCTGCAGCTGGGCTTCCATGCCGACGCCCGCAACTACGAGCTGTGCCGCCCGATGCTGGAACAGTTCGGCATCAGGCAGGTCAAGCTGATGACCAACAACCCGCGCAAGATCGATGCCCTGTCCCGCCTCGGCATCGAGGTGACCGAGCGCGTGCCGCTGCTGGTCAACCGCAACGCCTTCAACAACAGCTACCTGAACACCAAGCAAGCCAAGCTCGGCCACATGATGACGCCCGCCGAAGTCGTGGCGCAAGATGGCGAACTGTAAGGTTCTGCACGTTGGCTGATCTGGTGGCAAGATAATCGCTGTCCGCCACCCTTTTCGATAAGCGCGGGCAGCGGCCCCCGCACGGCGCCGTTGCCCGAAGCGACGAACCATGCGACGAGCCGCCAGCCTTGCCCTGTTGTTCTGCCTGAGCGTATCCATGGCCGCGACCGGCGACAAGCCGGCCGCGCCCGTCAAGCGCACCGCCGCGCCGCCTGCGTCATCGAAACAGGCGCCGCCGGCCCCGCCCCTCGTCACCCCTCCCGCCACGCCGCCCGCCGCCACGCCGCAGGCGCCCGGCCCCGGCGAAACCGACGAGACCACCACCCTGCCGCCGCCTTCGTCGGCCGCCCAGGAACTGTATTCCTCGGCCCAGGCCGACCTGCTGCAGATCCGCATGCTGCTGCGCAACGGCCGCACCCAGTCGACGGTGGGCTCGGGCTTCCTGGTCGGCGACAGCAACCTGGTCCTCACCAATTACCACGTCGTCTCTCAAATGGCGCTCGACCCCGACGTCTACACCGGCGAATACGTCGACACCGACGGCAGGCGCGGCCCGATCGAATTGATGGCGGTCGACGTGCTGCACGACCTGGCGGTGGTGCGCGTGAACCGCAAGGGCAGCGGCTTCTTCCTGGTGCCGGACCAGCCGGTGAAGCTGACCCAGGGCCAGCCGCTGTATTCGCTCGGCAATCCCCTCGACCTCGGCTTCGCCATCTCGGAAGGCGCCTACAACGGCGTCGTCAGCCGCAGCTTCTACGACCAGCTGATCTTCAGCGGACCGATCAATTCGGGCATGAGCGGCGGCCCCAGCGTGACGGCCGGCGGCACCGTGGCCGGCATCAACGTCTCGAAACGGCGCGACGGCGAGGCGGTCAGCTTTTTGGTGCCGGTCAAGTACGCGCAGGAACTGCTGCGCCAGGTTTCCCTCCAGGGCGCCCCGCCGAAGGACTTCAATCCCCTGATCGCGGCCCAGCTGCTGGCGCACCAGCGCGCGATGGTGGCGCGCCTGCTCGACGCGCCGCTCTCGATCAAGAACATGGGGCCGTACCGGGTGCCGGTGCGCGAGTCCGGCCAGGTGCGCTGCTGGGGCCGCTCGAACGTGAAGGCCGAGACCTCCTACAGCGCCGACACCATGAGCTGCGCGATGGAGTCGGCGATCTACGTCTCCGACACCCAGCAGACCGGGCACGTGTCGATGACCCACCAGTACCTGCGCTCGCCGAACCTGCACCCGCTGCGCTTCGCCGCGCTGGCGAGCAGCCAGTTCCGCGTCGACCGCCTGGGCAGCACGCGCGACACGCGCCTGACCGGCCCCCTGTGCAGCGAGCGCTTCGTGCATTCGAACACGCTGCCGCTGCGCGCGGTGGTGTGCGTGCGCGCCTACCGCAAGTTTCCTGGCCTGTACAACTTCACGCTGCTGACCGCCAGCACCGACAACCCGCAGGCCAGCCTGCAAAGCCGCCTCGACGTGGCCGGCGTTTCCTACGACAACGGCATGCGCGTGACGCGCGCTTTCCTGGCCGCGCTCGGGCGCAGCGGGCAGCTATGACGGGCCCGTGGTTCATCGAAACCCTCGCGCGCAACGGCGACGTGCTGCACCGCCACCGCGTCGACACGCTGCCGATCCGCATCGGGCGCGGCTACGACAACGACTACATCCTTGACGATGCCCATGCCGCCGCGCGCCATGCCCGGGTGGACAGCGACGGCAACGGCGGCCTGGTGCTGCGCGACCTCGGCACCAGGAACGGCATGGTCCACGCGGGCAAGCGCATCAAGACGCTGCCGCTGGGCGGCAACACCGTGGTGCGCCTGGGCCACACGACGCTGCGGGTGCGCGCGGCCGACTTCCCGGTGCCGGCCGAACTGCTGGACCGTACCATGCACGGCTGGGAAGGCGCCCTGCCCGGCCTGGCCGGCGCCTTCCTCATCGCGCTGGTGGCCCTGTTTACCATGTGGCTGGCCGACACCCAGCCGTTCCGCCTGTTCCGCTACCTGCAGGCGCTGGCCTACGGGCTGGGGGCCGGCCTGGTCTGGGCCGGTCTATGGGCCTTGGGCAACCGCCTGTTCGGGCGCCACGCCCGCCTCGGGCGCCACCTGTTCATCTTCGGCTGCGGCGTCGCGGTGCTGATGGCCTTCCGGCTGGCCTCGAGCGCGCTCGGCTACGCGTATTCGATCGAGCTGTTCACGCGCTACGGCTCGCACGTGGCGATCGCGCTGGTGGCCGGCATGATCTACTTCCACCTGACGACGGTGACGCCGCAGCCGCGGCGGCGCTTCGCCATCAGCTGCGCGGCGCTGGCCGTGCTCGGCTCGGGACTGGTCCTGATCAGCAACGAACAGCGCAACGGCCGCCTGGCCGATGAGCTCTACATGTCGGTGCTGCTGCCGCCCGACATGCGCGCCACGCCCGACGCCACGGTGGACGAGTTCATGGACGACGTGGCGGGAATGAAAGCCAGGCTCGACCGGGAACGGGCCGACGAGGAGGAGCCGCGCGCGCATGCGCCGGCGCCGTGACGCTTTGACACCTTGTTAAAAATAAATGATGATCCCGGCATCTCGACAGGGTTCAAGGGTTCATCGTGCCATCCACACGCAATACGCGGGTCATCGTCTGCGCCTGGTGCCTGTTCTGGGCGCTGATGACCCTGATCGCCGTCCAGGACTACCGGCGGGGCGGCGGCAGCGCCCTGTGGCAGCCGCTGCTGTGGGAAGGCTCGTCGGCGCTGGTCATCAGCCTGCTCTGGCTGGTGCAGCGGCGCGCCAGCGCGCGCCACGCCGGCCTGCTCGACCGGCCCTGGCGCTGGTTCGCGCTGCAGGCTGCCTGGCTGCCCATGTACTGGCTCGCCTTCGTGCCGCTGGCGTTCGGCATCCGCCATGCCGTGTATGCGATGGCGGGCGAGGTCTACCGCCACGATCCCTGGCCGCAACTGTTCGTCTATGAAATCTCCAAGGTCTCGCTGTTCGTCTGCCTGTTCACCGTGATCGCCTTCGGGCTGCTGTCCTGGCGCCGCCTGCTGGAGGAGCGCCTGCGCCTGGAGCGCGCCACCGCCCTGCTGCGCCAGGCCGAGCTGCAGCGCCTGGCGCAGCAGGTGCAGCCGCATTTCCTGTTCAACGCGCTGAACACGGTTTCCTCGCTGATGCATACCGACGTCGACAAGGCGGACGCGACCCTGGTACGGCTGTGCGAGCTGCTGCGCGCGACCCTGCGGGCCGGCGAGCAGGCGCAGTCCTCGCTGGCGGCCGAGCTTGGCCTGGCCCGCGCCTATGCCGAGGTGATGAGCGCCCGCTTCGGCACGCGGGTACGGCTGGACTGGCGGGTGGGCGACGCGCTGTTGCCGCTGCGCCTGCCCACGCTCAGCCTGCAGCCCCTGCTCGAAAACGTCTTCAAGCATACGGTCGAGCAGCGCCAGGCGCCGACCAGCATCGCGGTATCGGCGCTGCGCGACGGCGCCGACCTGCTGGTGCGGGTCGAGGACGACGCCGGTAGGTTGGCCGGTCCCGAGGACGGCGCGCGGCCGGGCGGGGTCGGGCTTGCCAACCTGCGCGCGCGCCTGGACAACCTGTACGGCCCCGGCGCAACACTCACCCTGTCGCAGCTGGCGCCCGCCGGCGTGCGGGCCGAGATGCGGCTGCCATGCGCGCCCTGATCGTCGACGACGAAGCGCCGGCGCGGGCGCGGCTGCGGCGCCTGCTCCAGCTGGAAGGCGTGGCCGAGGTGCTGGAGGCCTGCGACGCGGCCGAGGCGCGGACGCGGCTCGCCGCCGGCATGCCGGACGTGGTGTTCCTCGACATCCGAATGCCGGGCAGCTCGGGCATGGAGCTGGCGGCCAGCCTGGCGCCGCCCAGGCCCCAGGTGGTCTTCACCACCGCCTTCGACGCCTATGCCGTGGCGGCCTTCGACACCGGCGCGGCGGACTACCTGCTCAAGCCCTTCGACGGCGCGCGCCTGCGCCGGGCGCTCGAGCGGGTGCGCGCGCGGCTGGCGGCGCAGGCGCCCCCGCAGCCGCCAGCCGCGCAGCCGGCCCACCTGCTGGTGCCCGGCCGCGGCGGCACCGCGATCGTGCCGGTGTCCGACATCGGCTGGGTCGAAACCGCCGACAACTACGTGATCCTCCATACCCGCGACGCCCAGCCGCTGCTGCGCAGGACCCTGGCGGCGCTGCTGGCCGAGCTCGGTCCCGGCTTCGTGCGCTGCCACCGGCGCGCGGCGGTCCAGGTGGCCTGGATCGAGCGCGTGCTGGCGCGGCCGCACGGCGACTGCTCGCTGCAACTGCGCGGCGGGGCCATGGTGCCCTGCAGCCGGCAGCATCGCGCCGGCGTGATGGCGGCACTGGGCTGTTCCGCGACGCCGGGCTGATCCGCAGCGCGGGACTGATCCGCTGCGCTTCACCCCATCCCGCACGCGGCTGGCCACATAGCGCTCGCACCGCGCGCGCCGCGGATCTACGCTGGGCGTTTTCCATCCATCGTCCCGGCCATGCACACTTCCTCCCCGGCGCCGCGCCTGCTGTTCCTCGACTGGCTGCGCATCATCGCCTTCTTCATCCTCGTTCTCTACCACGTGGGCATGTACTACGTCAGCTGGGACTGGCACGTGAAAAGCGCGCTCGCCGGCCCCGGCCCCGAGCCCTTCATGCTGCTGTCCTCGCCATGGCGCCTGGGCCTGCTGTTCCTGGTCGGCGGCGCGGCCGCCGCCATGTCCCTGCGGCGCCTGGGAGGCCGCGCCTTCCTGCGCCGGCGCAGCCTGCGCCTGCTGCTGCCGCTGCTGTTCGGCATGCTGGTCGTGGTGCCGCCGCAATCGTATGTCGAGGTGGTCGAGGCCCTCGGTTTCGACGGCGGCTACCTGCGCTTCATGGCCCTGTACCTGCAGGGCTACCAGGACTTCTGCGACGGCGACGGCTGCCTGTTCCTGCCGACCTGGAACCACCTGTGGTTCCTGCCCTACCTGTGGGCCTACGGCGTGGTGCTGGCCCTGCTGGCCGGCGGCGCCGGCGCGCGCCTGCCGCGTTGGGCAAACGCGGCCGCGGCGCAACTGCACGGCTGGAAGCTGATCGTGCTCCCGGCCGCCTGCCTGGCGCTGGCGCGCGTGAGCCTGCTGCGGGAATTCGGCGAAACCCACATGTTCGTCAACGATTGGTTCAACCACGCGACCTACCTGTTCCTGTTCCTGCTCGGCGCCCTGTTCGCCCACACTCCGCACTGCTGGCCGCGCTTCGTCGCCCTGCGCTGGCATGCCTTGGCGCTGGCGCTGACCGGCTGGGCCGCCATCGTGACCTGGCGCGCGCTGTGGAAGGCCGATGCGCCCGGGATCGACTTCGAGGCCATGTTCGCGCCGATGGCGGCGGTGTATGCGACGACGGCGTGGAGCGCCATCGCCGCCGCCTGCGGCTTCGGCGCGCGCCACCTGGAGCGCGACGGCCCGGCCCGGCGTTACCTGGTCGAAGCCGTTTTCCCCGCGTACATCGTGCACCAGACCTTGATCGTCACCCTCGCCCATTGGTTCAAGCCGGCCAGGCTGGCGCCCGGCATCGAAGGCATATTGCTGACGGTGCTGACCTTGACGCTCAGCTTCGCCATCTTCGAGGCGGTGCGCCGCGTCGGGCTGCTGCGCCCGCTGTTCGGGCTGCCGTTGAGAAGGAAGACGACGCCGGAGACGAAGGTGGAGACGAAGGTGGAAATGAGCACCAACGCGAAAGCGGACGCAGGAGCCTAGACCGGGACGGCGCCGGCGGGAGCTGGCCCGGAAACCCGCCGCCAGCCGGTTCGAGACTGGCGGACGAGTGACAGGACGAATAACGGGCCGGACATCAGGCCGAAGGACAGGCCAAAGAACAGGTCCAAGAACGGGCCGGGCAGCAGGCCGGGTAGCAGGCCTGCCCGTCAGGACGGACCGGGCAGCTCAGGTGAATGCTCAGGCGCTGTGCGCGCTCTTCCCGGCCATGTTGCCGTCGCCGCGCTGCATGCTCTGGCCCTGCGCGGTATGCGCGCCGGCGCTGGCGTTGGTTTGCGAGCGGGCTTCGCCGTTACCGCTGTAGCCGGAACGAACGAAAGGATCGACGAAGCGCTGCACGGTTTCCTGCTGCTTGCGCAGGCCGCGCTCGGTTTCCTCGGAGGCGGTGCGCGCCACCTCGTCGGCCAGCGCGCGGGCGGTGCGGGACGTGTTCTGCACGTGCTGTTCGGTCACGCGCGCCAGCTCGACCTGGGCGTCGGCGGCCAGGCGCGAGATGTGCTGCTGGTAGGCGCGCAGCTTTTCGCTGGCCGGCTGGGCGCGCGAAGCGGCTGCGCTGATCAGTTCGCTCTGGCGGTCGGCGGTCAGCAATTGCTGGCCGGTCAGGGCGGTTTCCTCGAGCATGGTCTGCACCAGCTGGATGTTCAGGTCGCACATCTGCTGGATGGACTGGAAAAACGATTTGGACATGTCGTTCATGAAAGCGGTCTGCGCATCCAGGTGGGTGCGTACCGCCGGGTTCACCGATTGGGAAAATGGGTACATGCGTCGCCTCGTGAAATGGTTGTGGTTTGTGTCGATACGTTCCCGGCGCCGCACAGGGCGGCGCGCGTGGATCCGGCGGAAGCACGGCCTGGCGCGGTTGCCTGGCCGTCTTTCACAGGAGCCTCAAGACTAGGGGAGCGAGGTGTCGGGCGCTTGCGGCCGCTCAAACGTGCTTCAGGCCGCGGGGTCGGACGGCGGCGACAGGGCGGCCCCGCAATCCTTGCAGAAACGTGCGCGCGGGTCGTGGCCCGTACTGCCGCAGCCGGGGCAGCCGCGCTCGGGCGTGCGCGGGCCGCGGCGGCCCAGGCGCTGCGAGGTCATCTCGGCGGTGACGATGCCCGTGGGCACTGCCAGGATGCCCCAGCCGAGCAGCATCATGCACGAGGCGATGGCCTTGCCGAGGTGGGTGTGGGGCGTGATGTCGCCATAGCCGACCGTGGTCATGGTGACGGTGGCCCAGTACATCGCCATCGGGATGCTGGTGAAGCCGTTCTCCGGGCCCTCGACCACGTACATCAGCGTGCCGAGCACGACGATGGCCATCAGGACCACCGACAGGAACACCATGATCTTGCGCCGGCTCGCGGCCAGCGCATGGCCCAGGCGCGTGTATTCCTCGACGTACAGGGTCAGCTTGAAGATGCGGAACACGCGCAGCAGGCGCAGGATGCGGATGTCGAGCAGCACCGCGCTGCCCGGCACCAGCAGCGAGACATAGGTCGGCAGCACCGAGACCAGGTCGACCACGCCGAAGAAGCTGGTAGCGTAGCGCAGCGGCCGGCGCACGCAGGCCAGGCGCGCGATGTATTCGGCCGTGAACAGCAGGGTAAAGCCCCACTCCAGCACGTGCATGGTGGCGGCGTAGCGGGCGCCGATCGAGGGCACGCTTTCGAGGACGACGACCAGGATGCTTAGCAGGATGACGACGATCAGCGCCTTGTCGAAGCGGCGCCCGGCCGGCGTGTCGGACTCGAAGATGATCTCGAACAGGCGCGCGCGCAGGCCCTCGCCGGCTGGCTTGCCATAGGAAGCCGGCGCGCGCCGGGCCAGGTTGCGCC
Organism: Massilia sp.; assembly: GCF_032106685.1. GTDB lineage: Bacteria > Pseudomonadota > Gammaproteobacteria > Burkholderiales > Burkholderiaceae_D > Telluria. The sequence goes on along the minus strand of NZ_DAMCPG010000018.1, from coordinate 9,366 downwards.
GCTCGTCGGTCATGCCGAAGGCGGCCCTTTCAGCTCGATCGTGTTGCCCTCGGGATCCTGCAGGTAGATCGAGGGGCCGTCGCCTTCGGCGCCGAAACGGGAATCAAGGGGGCCGGCCTCGACGCCGTGCGCCGCCAGGTGGGCGCGGATCGCCGTCTCGTCGAAGGGCTCGACGCGGAAGCACACGTGGTCGACGTTGCGCCCTTCCCTGCCGGGGGCGGCCCCGCCCATGCGGCCGAGCTTGCCGTCGACGGGCACCAGGTCGACCAGCGAGCTGCCGGCGCGCAACTGGATCAGGCCGATTGCCTCCTGGCGGCGCGCCACCGTGCAACCGAGCACTTCACGGTAGAAGCGCTCGACGCGCTCCAGGTCGACCACGCGCAGCACCACGTGGTCGATCTCGCGGATCGCGATCGGCGGCACGGCCAGGCCCTCGGCCGTCCTGTTTCCTGCATCAGCCTGCATGCTTGTCCACCCAGCCGGCGAAGCTGTCGACGAAGGTCTGCAGGAAGCCGCGCAGCGAGTCGTCGGTCAGCGTGTCGCCTTCGAACTTGGCGGCGATGCCGCCGAGGTAGGCTTCCGGCGCCGGCATGGCCGGCATGTTCAGGAACGGCAGCATCTGGCGCAGGTGGTGGTTGGCGCCGAATCCGCCCAGCGCGCCCGGCGACTGGCTGACGATGGCGCAGGGCTTGGCGGTCCAGGCGGCCTTGCCGTAGGGGCGCGAGCCGACGTCGATCGCGTTCTTCAGGGCCGCGGGCACCGAGCGGTTGTATTCGGGGGTGATGAAGAGCACGCCGTCGGCCGCGCGGATGCGGTTGCGGAACTCGGTGAAGGCGTGCGGCGGGGTCGCCGTTTCGTCGTCCTCGTTATACATCGGCAGGTCGCGGATCTCGACGATTTCCATGTCGAGCTTGCCCTCGGCCAGCTTGATCATGGTCTGGGCGATCTTGCGACTGAACGACTCTTTGCGCAGGCTGCCGACGACGACGGCGATTTTCTTCGTTGCCATTTCTCCCCCTTCATGTTTAGTTGCAAAGACCAGATGTTAACCATTTTTGCGGCAGTGCGTGCGCGGCCCGCCTTCAAATGCGTCCGCGGCGGAAGGCGGCAAGGAATTTCTTCGCCTGCGAGGCGGTCAGCACCTGGACCGGATCGCCATGCCAGGCATACAGGTAAGGCTCGCCGCCCAGGCGGTCGGTGAGCTTGGCCTGCAGCAGGAAGCGCGTGCCCTCGGGATAGCGTTCCGGGTCGCGCAGGGCGGCCGCGCACTGCACGCGCATGGTCGGGGCGAAGGCCTGGCCGGGCATCGGCACGATGCGCAGCCTGCTGCTGCGCCCATCGCGCACGGAATGCACGGCCACTTCGCGGTAGGCCCAGGTGTCGCGCGCCATCGCCTAGGCCTTCGCCGCCGGCAGCAGGCCCGCGCGCGCCGGCGGCGCCTCGCGGATCGGCAGGTTGACCAGGGCGGCCAGGAGGGCCAGGAGGATGTCGGCGTACCACATCCAGCTGTAGTCGCCGAAGCGGACGAACGCCAGGCCGCCCAGCCAGGCGCCGAAGAAGCCGCCGACCTGGTGCGACAACAGGGTCAGGCCGAACAGCGTGGCCAGGTAGCGCGTGCCGAACAGCTTGCCGACCAGGCCGGCGGTCGGCGGCACGGTGGCCAGCCAGGTGAAGCCGAGCGCGGCGGCGAACAGGTAGAAGGTCAGCGCCGTCTTCGGCGCCAGCAGGTAGATCACGATGATCAGCGCCCGGCTGGCGTACATCAGGGCCAGCAGGTTCTTCATGCGGTAGCGCGTCGACAGCGCGCCGGCGCACAGGCTGCCGGCGATGTTGAACAGGCCGATCAGCCCGAGGGCGGTGCCGGCGACGCCGACCGGCAGGCCGCACAGCGCGACCTCGCCCGGCAGGTGGGTGACCAGGAAGGCGATGTGGAAGCCGCAGGTGAAGAAGCCGGCGTGCAGGCACAGGTAGCTGCGGTCGCGCAGGGCCTGGCGCAGCTGTTCGGTGAGGCCGATGCCGGCGATGGGGGCCGGGCCGGCGGCGGCGACCGTGTCGGCGCTCGTCTTCGCGTCCGGGCCCTTGCCGCGCATGAACCAGGCCAGCGGGATGGTCAGCAGGGTCGTCGCGGCCATGGCCAGCATCGCGACGATCCAGCCCGGGCCGGCGATCAGGACCTGCGTCAAAGGCGAGAACACGAACTGCCCGAAGGAGCCGCCGGCGTTGATGAAGCCGGACGCGAAGGGGCGGCGCGCGGCCGGCAAGCGCTGGGCGGTGGCGCCGATCAGGATCGAGAAGCTGCCCGCGCCGGCGCCGGCCGCCGACAGCACGCCGAGGGTGACCAGCAGGCCCCACTCGGAGCTGACGAAAGGCGTGGCGGCCAGGCCGCCGGCCAGCAGCACGGCGCCGAGAACGATGACGCGCGCCGGGCCGTACTTGTCGGCCACCGCGCCGAACACCGGTTGCGAGGCGCCCCACATGAACTGGCCGACCGCCATCGCGAAGCTGATCGTGGCCACGCCCAGGCCGGTCGAGGTGTTCAGCGGCGAGAGGAACAGGCCGGTGGTCAGGCGCGCGCCCATCGTGATCATCAGGATGGCGCTGGCGGCCAGGATCAGCAGCCAGGCGGCGCGCGGCGACATCTCGTTATTCGTGGTCATTGGTTTCCCGGTTCGGACGCGTGGGCGTGGATCAGGGATGGGATTTTAGCAACGATGTCGAGGGTGTGCTGGCCGGGGTTTGTTTTTGTCGGCGCGGCGGGCGGATGGGGAAACGTCGTTCTCACCGCCGGTGCGGTTGGTGGGACGGAGACGTCGCGTATCACCGCGTGGGGACAAGTCCCCACCCTACGTCCACGCTCGTCGATGATAATGGCGTCCTGGTTTTCGTAGGGTGGGTTCTCGAACCCACCCGGTACAAGGCGAGCGAGCCGGGGCTTACGCGCCGGCGCGGATCAGCATCGCCACCGCTTCGGCGGCCATGCCTTCCTCGCGGCCGAGGTAACCCAGCTTCTCGTTGGTCTTGGCCTTGATGTTGACCTGCTGCGGCGAGACGCCCAGGTCTTCGGCGATGCGCGAGACCATCTGCGGGATGTGGGGGGCCATCTTCGGCTGCTGGGCGATGATGGTCGCGTCGACGTTGCCGATGGTGTAGCCGGTGGCAAGGACACGCGTCGCCGCCTCGCGCAATAACGTGCGCGAGTCCGCGCCTGCGAACATCGGATCGGTGTCGGGGAAATGCTTGCCGATGTCGCCCAGCGCGGCGGCGCCGAAGAGCGCGTCGATGATCGCGTGCAGCAGCACGTCGGCGTCGGAATGACCGAACAGGCCGAGCCGGTGCGGGATGGTCACGCCGCCGACGATCAGCTTGCGGCCCTCGACCAGGCGGTGACAGTCATAGCCGGTACCGATGCGGAACGGCGGGGTCGGATTGTAGGATGCAAGTGCCATGGTTCGGTTACAGTAGTTCGGGTTGGGTCGTTGCCAGGTACATCTCGGCGATGCGGACGTCGCCCGGCAGCGTGACTTTCAAATTGCGCGGATGGCCTTCGACCAGTTTCGGCGACAGGCCCAGCGCCTCGACGGCGGAAGCGTCGTCGGTGACCTGGTGCGGATCGCGCGCAGCGGCCAGGGCGTCGCGCAGCAGTTTATAGCGGAACATCTGGGGCGTCTGCGCCAGCCACATGCCCTCGCGCGAGACGGTGCCAACCTCGCCCGCGATGCAGCGCTTGACGGTGTCGACCACCGGCAGCGCGAGCACGCCCCCGACCGGGTGTTCGCCGGTGTTGGTGATCAGCTTTTCGATCAGGCCGTCGTCCAGGCCAGGGCGCGCGGCGTCGTGCACCAGCACCCAGTCGTTTTCGCGCAGGGTGCCGTTCAGGGCCGCCAGGCCGTTCCGGACCGACTCCATCCGTGTTGCGCCGCCACATCTGAGCACGGTGACACCGTGGCTGGGCACGACGCTGTCGATGATCGGGTCGTCGGGGCTGACGACGACGTAGGTGTGGGCGATCAGTTCGCTGAACAGGAAGGCGTCGATGGCGTGGCGCAGCATCGGCTTGCCGCCGATTTTCAGGTACTGCTTGGGACCGCTGGCGGCCATGCGCGCCCCGACGCCGGCAGCGGGGATCAAGGCGAAATAGCGTGGAGCTTGTGAATTCATGTCGTTTTCTTACGTTTTGCCGGTCTAATAAGAGACTGTACCTCACCTGCACAAACTTTGCCGAGACGCGCGTATTCCTGCGGAGTATCAATCGCTGCCTGCAGGATCTCGACTTTCGCCATTTCCTTCTTGATGAAAGGCATCCAACCGCTGTCGATCTCGCGCTGCAACAAACTGCGCGCCTGGCCGGCCGGCGCATACAAGGGCTTGCCCTGGAAACGCCGCGCCAGCGCCTCGCTCACGATCTTTTCGGCGCGCGGCAGGAAGTCCCGGTAGACCTCGAGGTGGCGCATCTCGTGCGCCAGGATCTCCCGGTAGGCGCAGCTGCCGGGCGCGAACTCGCGTCCCACGTAGACAACGATCGGGAGGTAGTAGAGGTTTACCTCGAGGCGCGGCGCCACGCATTCGTAGCCGGTGGCGGGGTCCTGCAGCATGCGCCCGTGCACCGCGATGGCGACCCGGCTCTCGGCGCGCGTCAGGCCGAGCACGTAGCTGCCCGGCGCGCGGTTGCCCTTCATGCGCGTCAGGCCGTGGAAGGAATAGGTATTGTCGACGCGGTAGCCGTTCTGGCGCGAGGACAGCACCGAGATGCTCTCGCCGATGGTGTCCTCGCAGCGCGCCTGAAACGCAGTCCGTTCAGCCGCCATGCCGGGTGCGCAGCACGCCAGCATGGCCAGCGCGAACGGCAGTTTCATCGTGGCGCCTCAGGCCGGCGTCCAGGTCCCGCTGGTAATCTTGTCGAGCCAGAAAGCGCCGATGATGGTCTTCACATCGGTCACCTGGCCGCTTTTCACCATCTCGAGCAGCTCGGGCACGGTGGCGGTGAAGGTTTCCAGGAACTCGCCCTCGTCCAGTTTCGGCGTCCCGGCGGTGAGGCCGCGCGCCAGGAACAGCTCGAGGTGCTCGTCGGAATAGGCGATCGCGTTGTGGATGGTGCAGACGTAGCGCCAGTCGGTCGCGGTGTAGCCGGTTTCCTCCTCGAGCTCGCGCCGGGCGCAGGCCAGGTGCTCTTCGCCCGGATCGATCTTCCCGGCGGGGAATTCGACGAAGACGCGGTCGTTCGGGTAGCGGAACTGGCGTTCGAGCAGCACGCGGCCGTCATCGAACAGGGGCAGGATCACGACCGCGCCCGGATGGCGGATGTATTCGCGGTGCGTCACTTTGCCGTCAGGCAGCTGGATACGGTCACGCGAGACTTTCAGGAAATTGCCGTCGTAGGCGACCTCGCCGTCGAGGCGTACTTCTTTGAGATGAGAATCCATTACGCTCCCAGGTTGGATTGTGGAGATATCCAGAGCGCCTGGGAAAGCCCAATGGCGCTCTAGCGGCGCTTGCGCAGGTAACGCAGGACGAAGCCTGGAAACGCCAGCACGACGAACAGGCAGCCAGTGATCGCATAGAACTCCCAGCCCTGGGCAAACACGTTGCCAATGCCGGCTTCCAATGCGTAGGCCAGTGCGCCGACGATGAAGTATAAGACAAGCAGCTCGAGCAGGCGCGCGAAGAAGGACTTCGTGCGTGCCGCTGCGGCTGGAGAAGAGGAAGAGGAGGAAGCGGAGGTGACGCCCGGCGGCGGGGCCTTCGCCCCCCTGCCCTGCGGCAGAGGGATGAAGCCGAACAGGCGCTCGTTCGCGAACGGCAGGTTGGCGGCCGCGATTGCGACCGCCAGCACCAGCCAAGCTGCCAGCGAGACGTCCAAGGATCAGGACGCCAGGGTGGCGCGGATCGCCTGCAGGCAGGTGCCCAGCAGTGCGCCCGGGATCACGCCGAGGACCAGGACCATGATGCCGTTCAGCGACAGCGCGACGCGCATGTCGGCCGGGGTGGCGATCGGGCTGGTGTCGGCGGCTTCGTCGAACCACATCAGCTTGACGACGCGCAGGTAGTAGAACGCGCCGATCAGCGAGAACAGCACCGCGATCACGGCCAGCCAGACCAGGCCGGCGCTGGCGACCGCCTGCAGCACTGCCCACTTGGCCATGAAGCCCATCATCGGCGGCACGCCGGCCAGCGAGAACATCAGGATGGTCATCACGACGGCGAACCACGGGCTGCGCTTGCCCAGGCCCTTGAAGTCGGCCAGCAGGTCGGCTTCGAAGCCGGCGCGCGCCAGCATCATGACGACGCCGAAGCTGCCCAGGGTGGTCAGGACGTAGGTGATCGACGAGTACATCGCGGCGCTGTAGGCGGTCGCCATGTTGGCGGTGCTGTCGCCGACGACGCCGGCCATCATGGCCAGCAGCACGTAGCCCATCTGGGCGATCGACGAGTAGGCCAGCATGCGCTTGATGTTGGTCTGGGCGATCGCGGTCAGGTTGCCGATGGCCAGCGACAGCACGGCCAGCACCAGCAGCATCTGCTGCCAGTCCTTGGCCATGGCCGGCAGGCCTTCGACCAGGATGCGCATCAGCATCGCGAACGCGGCCAGCTTCGGTGCGCCGCCCAGCAGCAGGGTCACCGCGGTCGGCGCGCCCTGGTAGACGTCCGGCGCCCACATGTGGAACGGCACCGCGCCGAGCTTGAAGGCCATGCCCGCGACCAGGAACACCAGGCCGAACACCAGGATGGTGGTGTTGGCGCCGTCCACGCTGCGCGCGGCGATCTCGTTCACGTCCAGCGAACCGGTGGCGCCGTAGATCATCGAGATACCGTAGAGCATGAAGCCCGAGGCCAGTGCGCCGAGGACGAAGTACTTCATCGCCGCTTCGGTCGAGACCGCGTGGTCGCGGCGCAGCGCCACCAGGGCGTACAGCGACAGCGACATCAGTTCCACGCCCAGGTAGATCGACAGCATGCTGTTACCCGAGATCATGATCATCTGGCCCAGCGTCGAGAACAGCGCGAGCACGTAGAACTCGCCGCCCAGGTTACCCGAGAGCATGCCGCGCTCGCCCACGTACTGGCGCGAGTACACCAGCGTGATGCCGACCGCCAGGTAGGTGAACAGCTTCAGCAGGTTCGACATCGGGTCCGACACGAACATGTGGTTGAAGGTGTACACGGTGGCGCCGCTGTTGAAGTCGGCCCAGCTGAACACTGCGCAGCCGACCAGGGTCAGCAGCGACAGGTAGTAGGTCACGTTACGGCGCGACCCCTTCAGGTACAAGTCGATCAGCAGGATCGCGGAAGCCGCGATCAGCAGGAAGATTTCGGCGTAGACCGGCACCAGGTTGGTGTCGACTGCCGGTAGCAAAGTGTTGGTCATCTCGTTCATATCGATTTATTGAGGCAGCTGCGGGAGCTTGCTCACGGACACGTGTTGCAGCAGGTCGGACACCGAGGTCTGCAGGGTGTCGGCGATCGGCGCCGGGTACAGGCCCATGTACAGCGTGGCGATGGCCAGGACCGCCAGGATGGCGAACTCGCGCTTGTTAAGATCGGCAAGTTCGGCGACGTGCTTGTTGCCGATCGGGCCGAAGACCACGCGCTTGACCATCCACAGCGAGTAGGCGGCGCCCAGGATCAGGGCGGTGCCTGCCAGCAGGCCGGTCCAGAAGTTGAACTGCACGGCGGCCAGGATCACCATGAATTCGCCGATGAAGCCCGAGGTGGCCGGCAGGCCGGCGTTGGCCATCGAGAACAGCACGGCGAAGGCGGCGAACTTCGGCATCGTGTTGACGACGCCGCCGTAGTCGGCGATTTCACGCGAGTGAACGCGGTCGTACAGCACGCCGATGCAGAGGAACATCGCGCCCGACACGAAGCCGTGCGAGATCGCCTGCATGATGCCGCCCTGCACGCCCATCTCGTTGAAGATGAAGAAGCCCAGGGTGACGAAGCCCATGTGGGCGATCGACGAGTAGGCGACCAGTTTCTTCATGTCCTTCTGGACCATGGCGACCAGGCCGATGTAGATCACGGCGATCAGCGACAGCACGATGACGACCGGCGCCAGGTAGTGCGAGGCGTCCGGGGCGATCGGCAGCGAAAAACGCAGGAAGCCGTAGGCGCCCAGCTTCAGCATGATCGCGGCCAGCACGACCGAACCGCCGGTCGGCGCTTCGACGTGGGCGTCCGGCAGCCAGGTGTGCACCGGCCACATCGGCACCTTGACGGCGAAGGCCATGAAGAAGGCGATGAAGATCAGGATCTGCTCTTTCATCGACAGCGGCTGTGCGTGCCATTCGACGATGTTGAAGGTGCCCGACACGTTGTACAGGTAGATGATCGCGATCAGGGTCAGCAGCGAGCCGAAGAACGTGTACAGGAAGAACTTGAATGCCGCGTACACGCGGTTCGGGCCACCGAAGACGCCGATGATGATGAACATCGGGATCAGGGTCGCTTCGAAGAAGAAGTAGAACAGCACGCCGTCCAGCGCCGCGAAGACGCCGATCATCAGGCCCGACAGCAGCAGGAAGGAGCCCATGTACTGGGCCACGCGTTCCTGGATCACTTCCCAGGCCGCGACCACCACGATGATCGTGATGAAGGCGGTCAGCGGGATGAACCAGAGCGACAGGCCATCCACGCCGAGGCGGTAGAAGATGTTGAAGCGCTCGATCCACGGCGCCGTTTCGGCGAACTGCATGCCGTGCGCGGCGTTATCGAAGTTCGTAATCAGCGGGATCGTCGGCAGCAGGCTGACGATGGCGCCGACCAGCGACAGGAGACGCACGAAACCGGCGTTCTTGTCGCGGCCCACGGCGAGCACGAGCACGCCGAACAGGATCGGGAGCCAGATAGCCAGGCTCAGGTAAGGAGGAAATGTAGAGATCGTAGACTGCATCATTTGTCTTTTTCTTTGCCTGTGATTAGCGCCAGAACGGGAAGAAGTACAGCAGGGTCGCGAGGACGCCCACGATCATCACGAACGCGTAGTGGTAGATGTAACCCGTCTGGAAGGTACGGGTCAGCAGCGCGAACCAGCCGACCAGCTTCGCCGAACCGTTGACCACCAGGCCATCGATCAGCGCGCGGTCGCCCACTTTCCACAGGCCGCCGCCGATGGCGCGCGCGCCGCCGGCAAACACGACCTGGTTGAACTTGTCCATGTAGTACTTGTTGTCCAGCAGCGTGTGCAGGAACTTGAACTTGCTGTAGAACCAGGCCGGGACGCGCGGGTTGACCATGTAGCAGTAGTAGGCGCAGACGACGCCTGCCAGTGCCAGCCAGAACGGTGCGGTCTGCAGGCCGTGGATGGCCATGCCCAGCGCGCCGTGGAACTCTTCGCGCAGGGTTTCCATCGCGGTGTGGTTCTCGCCGACG
>NZ_DAMCPG010000017.1:42578-92240 GCF_032106685.1 Massilia sp. | reverse complement strand
CTCCTGCCAGCGCCGCCCGCCATCCTGCGAGCGCCACATGCCGTTGTAGTCCGGCGGGTTGTGGCTGCCGGTGACCATGATGCCCGAGCGGGTGCCTTCGAGGACGTTGGTCGCGAAGTAAACCATCGGCGTGGCGACCATGCCGAGGTCGATCACGTCGACGCCGGCGGCCTGCAGGCCTTCGGCCAATGCGGCCGCCAGCGCCGGACCCGACAGGCGGCCGTCGCGCCCGATCACGACCTTGCGCTCGCCCTTGGCCAGCGCGGCGCGGCCAAAGGCCGTGCCGATGGCACGCGCCACGCCGGCATCGAGCGTGCTGTCGATCACGCCGCGAATGTCATATGCCTTGAAAATCGTCTTCGAGAGAGCAACCATGTTCGACCTTAGAAAAACGGACGGCAGCCGGCATCGCCCGAATCACGATGCAGGCAGACGCAGCTTCGCCAAAAGTTGGAGGGATGACAAAACAGGGAGTATTGTAGCGGCAAGCGCACCAATGGGGGTTGCCCCATTGGTGCGCTTGCTTGTTTGTCTTTGGAAGCGTGCTTCTGAAGCGTGCTTCTTAAGCGATTCCTGCCGGCGAGCGCCGGAGGAACAATCAGACGCGCAGCTTGTCGAGCGACTTGCCGCCTTCGACCCATTCCTTGACCCACTTCGGTTGGCGGCCGCGGCCGGTCCACTGCTGGGACGAATTATCCGGGTGACGGTAACGAACGGCAACCGTACCGGTTTTCGCGCCGCGGGCATTGGTGGCGATCAGGTCCTTCAGGGGTACGCCCACGCTTTGGGCAATCGCCAGGATCTGTTCGCGTGCCTTCTGCACCTCTTGTACCTCACGCTTTTTCATTTCCTGTTTGATTTGCTCCTGCAGGTTGCGCAAATCGCCTACGGACATATTCGACAGATCCATCATCGTTCCTCGATAGTTGGGTTAATCTAATTCAGGTGAATTCTCACCAAATGTCGCAATATACTACAACGGCAATTTATTGCCAGTCCTTCTTGCGCCAAATCAGCCAGCGCGGCGACCTGAATCGAACAATACGCGCATACAGCCACAGGTAGCTGATAACGAACAATAAACAGAAAACTATCAGTACGCTTGTATTCTGCCAGAATAAAGTGGCCGGGATGACGGCCATGAGAGAAAAAAGCCACAAATAAGGGGAGGTCCGGGCATTACGCTTCAGCAGCGCCCGCGCTTCTTTTCTTCCCACCGTCCATTGCACTACCCTCCGGAAAATGAGACTGTGAAGGTGTATGCCGTCAGGCACTGCTGGAGATTTCCCGCGTACAAACATTCGTCGATAAGCGGAAAACACCGTTTCGAATGCCGGATATATCAGCAGCAGCGCGGCATACCAGGTCGAGACGTCGGGATTGCGCATTACCAGGAGCAATGCCAGCTCGCCGAGCATGAACCCGATAAAGTAGGCGCCGCCATCGCCCAGGAAAATCAGGCCGACCGGGTAATTCCAGACGAGGAAGCCCGCGGTTGCCCCGGCCACCGTCAACGCGGCAATCAGCACGAATACATCGCCCACCTGCAGCGCCACATAAGCAAGCGAAAGCAGCATACAAATGGTCACCATGCTGGCCAGGCCATTGAAGCCGTCGATGATATTCACCGCATTCGCGATACCGGCCACGGCCAATACCGTCAAGGGCGCCACGATCCAGCTTGAGGCAAACAATACCAGGCCGAATGGAAGGTCGATGCGGGCGATTTTGGCATCCAGCAGCAGATAACCCAGCATGGCGCCGGCCATGGTCAGCAGGAGCCGGCGCGAGGGCCGCACGGCGCCGGTGTAATCCTCGACAATTCCACCGATAAAGGCGACGAAAGCGCAGAACAGAAGCGTGGTCATCCATTGCAGCAGGACCGGCTCGCGCCAGATTGAAATGGTGGCGCTGACGATAACCGCAAAGTAGATCGGCAGGCCGCCAATCCGGGCCACCAGGTGGCTGTGCGCCCGCTGTACGCCCCGGAAATCGGTGTCGAGCGCGGGCTCATGCAGTTTCGCCTGCTTGATGACGAGCAGGGTCAGCAGGGTGGAGCAGACAAAGCTAACCAGGAATGAAAACATGAGGATCCTGCGGTTCCGACTCTCGGCAGACAACGGCCTGCAACGCGCATGCGGTGCCAGACGACGCCATGCGGGGCATGATGAAAGGCGGAGGCACCCAGCTCCGCCACGCTTGCCAAAAACGTAATTACATTGTAACCGCATAAAAGCGGCCAACCGCAAACACGGCAGTTTATCGCGCACGAAATACGCACGATTGATCAAGATCGCCTGTAACGGGAGATGTGGAAGAGAAACGCAGTACTGGCGCAGTGCCTTGGAGCGCCGAACAAAACTGTCAGGGGAAGGGATGCGGCCACCCGACGCAGTGCCGCAGACAGTACGCGGGTACGGCGAGGCGTTGCAACGCAGTCATGGCGGTTTTATTAGGCGCTCTTGGAAAAAGTCGCAGGTGTCGGCGTCGCGTAACCGCGTGCCGGTCCTGTCTTTTTCCGACAATATCGGTTCTCCGCTCAATGGCCATGCAATGGCCAGGTCCGGATCGCTCCACAGCAGCACGCGCTCGTGCGCGGGCGACCAATAGCCGCTGGTCTTGTAGACGCATTCGGCCCCTTCGCCCAGCGCCAGGAAACCATGGGCAAATCCCGGCGGAATCCATCACTGGCGCCGGTTTCCGGCGCCGAGCACGATCGTCATCGCCTGCCCAGAGGCGGGCGAAACGCGGCGCCTGTCGACCACGACATCGAATACCGCGCCCCGCACGACGCGCACCAGTTTGCCCTGCCGTATTCCGACCTGGTAATGCAGTCCGCGCACGGCATTCGGCACCGGGACCGACTGGTTATCCTGGACAAAATGCGGCCGCAGGCCGGTGGCCTGTTCGAATGCGTGCTCGTTACAGGTTTCGAAGAAAACGCCACGCTCGTCCTCGTGGACCAGGGGCTCGATCAGCAGCCCCCCGGGAATGTCGGTCGCTGGCGCTTTCATTTCAGCACCAGATAGTTCAGTCATGGCAACGGGATTTTCCGTTACTGGCTTGCCGTCATGGTCCAGTCCGGCTTTTCACACGGCCGCATCAATACAGCCCATGCGAAACGGCATTTAATTCGGCAGCACCATTTTCAGGCCCTGGCGCTTTTCGCGCACGGCCCTGCATCGCACCGCATCGCGCAGCGATACCGGTCGCCATTACCGGGATCGCCATCTCTGCTTGCATCAGCGTAGTCAGCGGGTAATTCATTACCGGCTTGCCGAGTACCGGCATTGGCGGCATCGACACGCCCGCCACCGAAATCATTTAGTATGCCACCACTGCAAGGGCGAGGACGGCGCCGCCGCCACGTCCCTGCAGGCATGATCGAACAAGAACAAGGGCCGCGGCGCGCGGCCGCGCCCAGGAAAGAGCAGACGATGAAAACCTATGTCATAGGCGACCTGCAAGGTTGCGCCCACGAGGCCCAGGCCCTGCTCGACAAGATCGCTGAGGATGCCGCGGGCGACGCCCGCATCCTGTTTGTCGGCGACCTGATCAACCGCGGCCCGGAGTCATTGATGGCGCTGCGCCGCATGAAGGCGCTGTCGGAAGCGAGCGGCGGGCGCGTCGAAGCCCTGCTCGGCAACCATGACCTGCACCTGCTGGCGGTCGCCGTCGGCGCCCAGAAGGCCAGCAGGTCCGACACGCTCGACGAGATCCTCGGCGCGCCCGACCGCGACGAACTGATCGGCTGGCTGCGCATGCGTCCGCTGGCGATGTTCGTCGACGCCCACCTGATGGTGCACGCCGGCGTCGCGCCGCAATGGGACGCGGCCCAGACCATGGCGCTGGCCGGCGAAGTCGAGGCCGTGCTGCGCGGCGAGCGCTGGATCGATTTCCTGGGCCGGATGTACGGCAACCAGCCCGACCGCTGGGACGACGGCCTGGAAGGCATCGACCGCCTGCGCTGCATCGTCAACGCCCTCACCCGCATGCGCCTGTGCCTGCCCGACGGCAGCATGGATTTCGCGCACAAGGAAAGCGAGAAGGGACCGGAAGGCTCGGGACTGATTCCCTGGTTCGACCTGCCGGGGCGCCGGACCAACGACGTGACGGTGGTGTTCGGCCACTGGTCGGCGCTGGGCCTGGTGCTGCGTCCGAACCTGGTGGGACTGGACAGCGGCTGCGTCTGGGGCGGCAAGCTGACCGCGGTGTGCCTGGACGACCGGACGCTGTTGCAGGTGGATTGCCCGGAATACCGCCCGGTAGGGTGGACTCCCGAGTCCACGCGGTGATGGTTACCGTATGCCGTGCCGCGCGCGACGATCTTGCCGATGGCTTGTCGTAGGGTGGGTTCCCGAACCCACGCGGCACCGCGCGGGCGTATCGAAACACGTGCCAGCGAAAAAGGCCGATGATCGGCGCATTTCTGCTAGATCATCGGCCTCGTTTTATCGACCGCCTTACCGGTGGGTACGAGTACCCACCCTACGGCACCACGCGTCCCTCGAGCGCTGCCGCCACCGCGTCGTGCGCTGCCTGCGCCAGCTCGCGCCGGTGCGCGCCTTGCGCGTCGAGCGGCGCCAGGCAGGCCAGGCGCGCGCGGATCGGCCCGCCGCGCAGGATCCTCAGGATGCTGTCGACGAAGGTGACCTCGCCGGCGTAGTCGACGTTCGGATGCCAGTTGCCGGCCTCGTCGAGGTAGGCCAGCGCGCAAGGCTGCACCTGGACGCCGGCGTCGATCGCCGCCTCGAACAGGTTGGCGTGAAACGGCAGCACTTGCCCCTGCCGCGCAACCGTCCCTTCGGGGAAGAAGGCAACGCGCTCGCCCTCCCCCAGCACGCTCACGATACCCTTGAAGATATGGCGCAGTTCGCGCCGGTTGCCGCGCGCGATGAAGACGGTGCCGGCCGCCCCGACCAGCCAGCCGAGCACCGGCCAGGCGCGGATCTCGGCCTTGGCCACGAAGCGGCAGGGATGCAGCGCGTTGATGACGAAGATGTCCAGCCAGGAGACGTGGTTCGAAACGAACAGGGCGTGCTCGAGCGCCGCGTTGCCGGGCGCCTCTTCGACGCGCACGCCGCAGATTGCCAGCAGGCGGCGCGACCAGCGCCGCGTAAGCGCGCCGCGCGTCCGGCTGCGCGCCCAGGGGAAGACCAGCGCGCAGGCGGCCAGGCCCGCCAGCAGGTGGAGGGCGACGCGCGCTAGGCGCCAGGCTAGCCGCAGGCGGAGCATGAAGTCAGGCGGGTTCGCGGCGCCGGAGACGCCGCGTAGTCAATCTCAACGCTGGTAGGCGACACGGCCGCCGACCACGGTCGCTTTCACCTGCCCGGTCAGCTCGTAGCCGAGGAAAGGCGTGTGCTTGCCCTGGCTGGCCAGCGCCGCGCCGTTGACCTGCCAACGCACATTCGGGTCGAAGACGACGATGTCGGCCGCGGCGCCGGGCGCCAGGTGGCCGGCGTCCAGGCCGGCGGTGCGCGCGGCCTGCGAGGTGATCTTCCCCAGCGCGCGCACCAGGGCGGCGTCGCCGTGCAGTTCCTCGGCCCACTTCAGCGTGAGCGAGAGCAGCAGCTCCAGGCCGGTCGCGCCGGGTGAGGCTTCGGCGAACGGCAGCAGCTTTTCGTCGTCGTCCACCGGGGTGTGGTCCGAGCAGATCGCGTCGATCGTGCCGTCCAGCAGGCCGGCGCGGATGGCGTCGCGGTCGCGCTGGGTGCGCAGCGGCGGCGTCAGGCGTGCGTTCGAGTCGAAGAAGCCGATGTCGGCGTCGGTCATGTGCAGGTGGTGCACGCCGACGTCGCAGGTGACCGGCAGGCCTTCGGCCTTGGCGGCGCGTACCAGCTCGAGACCCGCGGCGGACGACATGCGGCACAGGTGCACGCGCGCGCCGGTGCTGCGCACCAGTTCGAAGATCGTGTGCAGGGCGATGGTCTCGGCCATCACCGGCACGCCCGACAGGCCCAGGCGCGTCGCCAGCGGGCCGCTGTGGGCCACGCCGCCGCGGCCGATGTGGGGATCCTGCGGACGCAGCCAGACCGTGTAGCCGAAGGTCTTCGCGTACTGCAGCGCGCGCAGCAGCACGTTGGTGTCGAGGATCGGCACCTCGGCCTGGGCAAAGCCGATGCAGCCGGCCTCGGTCAGCTCGGCCATCTCGGTCAGTGCCTGCCCTTTGAGGCCCATGGTCAGCGCCCCCAGCGGGTGCACGTTGGCCTGGTTCAGGTTGCGCGCGCGGTGCTTGAGCATCTCGACCAGGCCGGGCTCGTCCAGCACCGGGTCGGTGTCCGGCGGGCAGACCAGGGTGGTCACGCCGCCCTGGATCGCCGCCTGCATTTCCGATTCCAGCGTGGCCTTGTATTCGTAGCCCGGCTCGCGCAGGCGCGCCGACAAATCGACCAGGCCCGGTGCGACCACGAGGCCGGTGGCGTCGATGGTGGAATCGGCCGTGAAGCCGTCCGGCGCGTCGCCGATGGCGGCGACCTTGCCGTCCGCGATGAAAAGGTCGGTGACCGAGTCGATGCCGTTTGCCGGGTCGACCAGGCGCCCGTTCTTGATATGTAAGTTCATCCGTGCGAAGTTCAAACCCGGCCTCCCGCCAAAATACTCATCACTGCCATGCGCACCGCGATACCGAAGGTCACCTGCGGCAGGATCACCGCCTGCTTGCCGTCGGCGACCGCCGAGTCGATTTCCACGCCACGGTTCATCGGCCCCGGGTGCATCACGATCGCGTCCGGCTTCGCCAGCGCCAGGCGCTCGGGCGTCAGGCCGTAGCTCTTGAAATACTCCTGCGCCGAAGGCAGCAGCGCGCCCGACATGCGCTCGTTCTGCAGGCGCAGCATGATGATCACGTCGACGTCCTTCAGGCCCTCGTCCATGTTGTTGAAGACGCGCACGCCCATGTGGTCCAGGCCGCCCGGCAGCAGGGTCTGCGGGCCGATGGCGCGCACTTCCGGCACGCCCAGGGTGGTCAGCGCATGGATGTCCGAGCGCGCCACGCGGCTGTGCAGGATGTCGCCGACGATGGCCACGCGCAGGTTGGTGAAGTCCTTCTTGTAGTGCCTGATCGTGTACATGTCGAGCAGGCCCTGGGTCGGGTGCGCATGGCGCCCGTCGCCGGCGTTGACGACGTGGATGTCCTTCTGGCCGGTCTTGTCCAGGTGCTGGGCGATCAGGTAGGGCGCGCCCGACTGCGCATGGCGCACCACGAACATGTCGGCGTGCATGGCCGCCAGGTTGTCGATGGTGTCGAGCAGCGACTCGCCCTTGGAGGTCGACGAAGCCTGGATGTTCAGGTTGATGACGTCGGCCGACAGGCGCTTGGAGGCGATCTCGAAGGTGGTGCGGGTGCGCGTGGAGTTCTCGAAGAACAGGTTGAACACGCTCTTGCCGCGCATGAGCGGCACCTTCTTGACTTCGCGGTCGGAGATGCCGACGAAGCTCGACGCGGTATCGAGGATGTGGTTGATGATCGACTTCGGCAGGCCTTCGATGGTCAGCAGGTGCTGCAGTTCGCCGTTCTTGTTCAGTTGCGGGTTATTGTTCAGAATCGGCATTGTCGTCTTCGATGGTAAGCGAGAGTTGGCCGGCCGCATCGCGCGCCAGCGACAGCAGCTGGTTGCGCGCCAAGCTGGTGCGCACGCCCACGAAGTCCGGCGCCACCGGCAGTTCGCGGCCGCCGCGGTCGGCCAGCGCGGCCAGCTTGATGCAGGCGGGACGGCCGTAGTCGAACAGCACGTTGATCGCGGCGCGCGTGGTACGTCCGGTAAACAGCACGTCGTCGACCAGCACGATGGTCGCGCCGTCGACGTTGAAGCCGATATGGGTCGGTTTCACGTCCGGGTGCAGGCCCTTCTTCGCGTAGTCGTCGCGGTAGAACGAGACGTCGATGAAGCCCAGGCGCGCTTTCAGGTCGAGGTCCGAGGCGAGGCGCTCGGCCAGCCAGGCGCCGCCCGAATGAATGCCGACGATGGCGGCGTCCGGCACGCCGGCAAGGCCCGTGCGTACCTGTTCGAGCAGGGCGCGGTACAGCGCCTCGGCATCGAAGTCGTGATTAGTTGTTGGCATGATCGTCAAAGTACTGTTGCAAAATAATGGCGGCCGCCTTGGCGTCGATGCGCTCACCGCGCTTGGAGGGGATGACGGCGGAGGAATAACGTTCGTCGACCAGCTCGACGGGCAGGTTGAAGCGGCCATTGAGCTGGTTGGCGAAGCGGCGCGAGCGCAGGGTCATGTCGTGCTCGGCGCCGTCGGGATGGCGCGGCTCGCCGACGACGAGGCGCGTCGGGCGCCACTCGTCGATCAGCTCGCCGATCACCCTGAAGCGCGTGGCGTTGTCGATGGCATCGATGATGGTCAGTGGTTGCGCCTGCCCGGTGAGCGTGTTGCCCATCGCGATGCCGATGCGCTTCACGCCGAAGTCGAACCCGAAAACGATGTCAACCATTGTCACGCATGGCCGGCCTCGGTGGCGAGCATCATCGGGTCGATGCCCAGCAGTTTGATGGCAGCGTTGTAGCGCTCCTCGATCGGCAAGTCGAACAGAACGTGGGCGTCGGCGCCCACGGTGAGCCAGCCGTTGCGCGAGATTTCTTCCTCGAGCTGGCCGGGGCTCCAGCCGGCGTAGCCGATCGAGACCAGCATGCGCGCGGGACCGGCGCCGCTGGCGACCGCCTCGAGCACGTCGATCGACGTGGTGAAGGCCACTTCGTCGGTGACGTTGAGCGAGGACGAATAGCGTCCGCCCGGGCTGTGCAGCACGAAGCCGCGGTCGTCCTGGACCGGGCCGCCGAACATGATCGGTTCGTCCACGACGGCCGAGCGCAGGCCGTCGGCCAGTTTCAGGTCGATGCGATCGAACAGCACCTCCATCGTCATGTCGGTCGGCTTGTTGATGACCACGCCGAGCACGCCTTTTTCGTTGTGCTCGCAGACGTAGACCACCGCGCCGCCGAAGATCGGATCTTCCATGGACGGCATGGCGATGAGGAAATGATTGGCTAAATTCAACCCAGATGGCGCCGGACCGATGTTTCCAAGGATTTCGCCTTGCTGCGGCAGGCCGGCCATGGGTAGAGTTTTGCCGATTTTGCTCTTCTTCATACGCTGACTCTCTCTTGGCTCACTCTCTGATTGACCACTAGTATCCAGACTACAACATTAGGCTTTTCGTTAGTTTACACTGAAACGCACAACGGGCCATCCGGCAGCGCGGTTGCGCGCGCAACCGCGCGCTTGACAGGGAACGCACCGAAGCATGGTAGCCAGTAAAATGACGCGCCGTGTTGACTGAACACACAATGATGCCGATAAGCAATTCTCTCGTCTGGTTCCGCCGCGACCTGCGCGTGTTCGACCACGCCGCCCTGCACCACGCCCTGCGCGCGTCGAAGGCCGTTTACTGCACCTTCGTCTTCGATACCGCCATCCTGGCCGGCCTGCCGCGCGACGACCGGCGCCTGCGCTTCATCCACGCCAGCCTGCGCGAACTCGATGCCGAACTGCGCCGGCTCGGCGGCGGCCTGATCGTGCGCCACGGCGCGGCGCGCGAACTGATCCCGGCGCTGGCGGCCGAGCTGGCGGTGGACGCGGTCCACGTCAACGACGACTACGAGCCGGAAGCGATCGCGCGCGATGCCGCCGTGGCCGAGGCGCTGGCGGCGGCCGGACGGACACTGCTCGGCTACAAGGACCAGGTGGTGTTCGAGAAGAACGAGGTATTGACCCTGGCCGGCCAGCCCTACGGCGTGTTCACGCCCTACAAGAACGCCTGGCTCAAGCGCCTGGCGGCGCAGCCGGAGGCGGTGGCGCCATGGCCGGTTGAGCCCTACGCGGCCGCGTTCGCGGCGCCCGCCGCACAGTCCATGCCGACCCTGGCCGAGCTGGGCTTCGACGACGGCCCCCTGCCCGCCCCGGCCGGCATGTCGGGCGCCGGCGCCTTGTTCGAGGCCTTCCTGCCGCGCCTGGCGGACTACGGCACGGCGCGCGATTTTCCGGCGCAAGCCGGCACCTCGCAGCTGTCGGTGCACCTGCGCTTCGGCACCACCTCGGTGCGCCACCTGGTGCGCACGCTGCAGCAAGCCATGGCGACAGGCCTGGGCGGCAGCGGCGCCCCGGTCTGGCTGTCGGAACTCGTCTGGCGCGATTTCTACGCGATGATCCTGTTCCACCATCCGCACGTGGCCGGGCGCTCCTTCAAGCCGGCCTTCGATGCCGTCGAATGGGAAGCGGGACCGCAGGCTGACGAACTGTTCGCGGCCTGGTGCGAGGGCCGCATCGGCTATCCGCTGGTCGACGCGGCGATGCTGCAACTGAACCGGACCGGCTTCATGCACAACCGCCTGCGCATGGTGACCGCCAGTTTCCTGGTGAAGGACCTCGGCATCGACTGGCGCCGCGGCGAGCGCTATTTCGCGCGCCAGCTCATCGACTACGACCTGGCCTCGAACGTCGGCGGCTGGCAATGGGCCGCCTCCACCGGCTGCGATGCCCAGCCCTGGTTCAGGATTTTCAATCCGGTGACGCAGTCGCAGAAGTTCGATGCGAAAGGCGCATTCATCCGGCAGTACCTGCCGCAATTGGGCAAGCTCGATGCGCGCGCCATCCACGCGCCGTGGACGGTGCCGGCGGAGGGGTTGGCGAAATGCGGCGTGGTGCTCGGGCGCGATTATCCGGCGCCGATCGTGAAGCATGAGGAAGCGCGGCAGAAGACCCTGGCGCGCTTCGCGGTGGTCAAGGCAGTCGCGCCGCCGCTCGAAGGGACGTAGAGTGGGCGGCTGCGCCGCCCACGCGTCGATCGATACCGCTTGAATTGTCGAGCGGGCAGATCTGGCGCTCGTTGGACGCGTGGACGGCGGAGCCGTCCACCCTACGGGTCAGATCAAGCGTCGTGGTCGGCGCTCACCGCCGGCATTTCTCCCCCCAGCAGCCCCGCGATCGCCGCCAGCAGCACATCTTCCTGGTAGGGCTTGCCGAAGTAGGCATTCACGCCCAGCCCCAGCGCGTAGTTGCGGTGCTTGTCCGCCGTGCGCGAGGTGATCATGATGATCGGCAGCGCCTGCGTCGCGGCGTCGTTGCGGACGTGGCGCACCAGGTCGAAGCCGTCCATGCGCGGCATCTCGATATCGACCAGCATCAGGTCCGGCCGCACTTCCGGCAGCTGTTCCAGCGCGTCGACGCCGTCCTTCGCCAGCGCGACCCGGTAGCCTTCGCGCTCGAGCATGCGCTGGGTCACGCGGCGTACGGTGAGCGAATCGTCGACCACCATCACCGTCGGGCGGTGCGCCGGCGCCGGATGGAGAACCACGTCGGCCAGCGGCGCGGCCGTGCCGGCGTTGCGGCCCAGGGCCAGGGGATTGAGGATCAGGACGATGTCGCCCGAGCCCAGCACCGTGGCGCCGGCGATGCCCGGGACGCGCGCCAGTTGCGGCCCCAGGTTCTTGATGACGACCTCGCGGTTGCCCAGCACCTCGTCGACCTGCAGCGCGATGCGCTCGCCGGCGCTGTGCAGCAGCATCACCGGGCGCGAGCGCAGGCCCGGTTCGAAGCTGGCGGCCTCGCCCAGCAGCGCCGGCAGGTAGTGGAAGGGCAACACCTGCCCCTGCACTTCCAGCATGCCGGCCTGGGCCGCCGCAGCAAGGTCGGGCTCGCGCACCGGCAGCACCTGCTCGACCAGGGTCGACGGCAGTGCGTAGGTCCGGCCCGCGCTGGCGACCAGCACCACCTGGGTGACGGCCAGCGTCAGCGGCAGGCGGATGGTGAAGCGCGTGCCCTGCCCCGGATTCGAATCGATGACGACGCGTCCGCCAAGCGCCTGCGCCTCCGAGCGCACCACGTCCATGCCGACGCCGCGGCCGGCCAGTTCGGTCAGGCTGTCGGCGGTCGAGAAGCCCGGCGCGAAGATCAGCTCGGACGCGTCCTTGTCCGGAACCTCGGCGTCGGGCGCGACCAGCCCCTGCGCACGCGCCTTGGCGCGGATGCGCTCCAGGTCGAGGCCGGCGCCGTCGTCGGAAAACTGCAGCACGACTTCGTTGCCCTGCTGGCTGACCTGGACCAGCACCTCCCCCGTCTCGCTCTTGCCGGCGGCCAGCCGCTGCGCGCGCGGCTCGATGCCGTGCACGATGGCGTTCCTCAGCAGGTGTTCGAAGGGCGCGGCCATCTGTTCCAGCACGCTGCGGTCGATCTCGACGCCGCCGCCGCGAATGTCGAGGTTGACGCGCTTGTCGGTCTCCTTCGCGGTCTGGCGCGCCACGCGGAACAGGCGCTCGGACAGGCTGGCGAAGGGCACCATGCGCACCCGCATCAGGTCGCGCTGCAGGTCGCGCGTCATGCGCGACTGCGCGGCCAGCTCCTCGCCTGCGCCTTCCACCGTGCGCGCCAGCGACTCTTGGAAGGAGGCGACGTCGTTCACGCTTTCGGCCATCATGCGCGTCAGTTCCTGCAGGCGGGTGAAGCGGTCGAATTCGAGCGGATCGAATTCGCGCTCGCCGGCGATGGACAGGCGCGAGGCGATCTGCGATTCGGCCTGCATCTCGACTTCGCGCAGCTGGCGGCGCAGGCGCGCCAGGTTGTCCGAGAAGTCGGTCAGTGCGCCCTTCAGCGTGCCGACCTGGTTTTCCAGGCGCGAGCGCGCGATCGACACTTCGCCGGCCTGGGTCACCAGGCGGTCGAGGATGTCGGCGCGCACCCGCACCAGCGGCGTACGCGCCTCGGGCGGCGGGTCAGAGGAAGCCGGGGCGGCGCCTGGCGCCTCCCCGGCGTCCGAGCTGTCATCATCCGGCGCCTCATCTTCGCTCGCGGCATCGGCCTGGGCCGGCTGTACCAGTTGCTCGAACAGCGCCAGCGCCTGGTCGTAGCTCGCCATCAGTTCGTCGAAGGCAGCCGGCGCCGCGGTCCCGGCGTGCACCATGTTCCCGACCTGCGTTTCCAGTTCGTGCGTGTGCTGGCCGATGCGCATCGCGCCGGCCATGCGCGCGCTGCCCTTCACGGTATGCAGGGTGCGCAGCAGGCCCTGGGCCGGGGCGGTGTCGTGCGGATCCTGCTGCCACTGGCGCAGGCCGTTGCCGATCTGCGGCAGCAGGTCCGCCGCCTCTTCCAGGAAGACCGGCAGCAGGTCGGGATCGAGCTCGTCGTGCGGCACCGGCTCGGCGGCCAGCGCCGGCGACGTGAGCGGCAAGGCGGTGGCCGCGAATTGCGCCACTGTCGTTTCTTCCGGCACGGCCGCTTCCGCTTCCGGCTCCGCTGCCGCTTCCGATACGGCGATGTCCAGGTCGATCGGCAGCGCGATGGCTTCGGTTGGCGGCGCCTCGACCGGATCGGCGCCGAAATCGGCTTCGGCCGCGGCCAGCGCCTCGTCGTCCGTGACCGCATCCGGTGCCGGCGCGGCCGATTGCTGAGCGGGCGCGTCGAACAGCTCGTCGACGTCGAGCCCGAACAGCGCGTCGATGTCGTCGCTCGCGGCGGCGGGTGCGCTCGCCGGCTGCATCGCGGCCGATGGCGCGAATTGCGGCGGCTCGGCCACCAGGCTGTCGTAGGCCTGGGCGAACAGCGAGTCCAGGTGCCGGGCCAGGTCCGCCGGCACGTCGCCGTAGATTTCGTTGGCCCGCTGCGCGTTGAATTCCTCGCGCAGGGCCTCCAATTGCGCGATCAGCGCGGGCTGGGCCGGCGCCAGCTCCGCGCGCCCGAAGGCCTGCAGCATCCGGCGCACCTGGAGCAGGACGGCATCGAACAGGTCGTGCTGGGCGGCCTGCAGCACCGGCGCCGGCGCGTCCAGCGATTCCAGGGTGGCTTCCAGCGCCTGCGCCAGGTCGCGCAAGGCCTCGAAACCGACCGTGGCCGAGGTGCCGGCCAGCGTATGCACCGCCTTCAGCGCGTCCGCCGTGGCCGGGCGGCCCGGCTCGTGGCGCCATTCGCCGAAGTCGCGCTCGAGCGTGCGCAGCAGCTCGTCGGTCTCGGCGACGTAGATGTTGTACAGCGCCAGCGGGATCTCCAGCGTGCCGACGCGGCGCAGGTTGTCGTCCTGCGGTGGCGCCGGACGGGTCGCGGTCGGCAATGCGAAGACGTTCGAATGCGCGTTCGAATGCGCTGCCTCCGGCTCGTCGGCGGCGGCCTCCTCCGGCGGCGTGTCAGGCGGCGCCTGCGTCGACGCGTCCTGCCCATCGGGCGCGAACGGCCCGCCCGCCTGCACGCGCTCGGCGGCCGCGATCAGCTCGGCGCCGCTGCGCGGCGACTGCCCGGCCTGGGCCAGCTCCGCCACCCAGGGCGCGAGCTCGGCGTGGGCATGTTCGGCCAGCGCCAGCAGGTCCGGCGTCGCGGCACGGCCGTCGGCCAGCCAGACGTTCATCGTGCGTTCCAGCGCGGCGGCGGCGGCGGCGAATGCGTCCAGGCTGACCATGCGCGCGCTGCCCTTGAGCGTATGGAAGGCGCGGCGCACGATGGTCAGTGCTTCCTGCGCGCCCGGATCGCGCCGCAGTTCCGGCAGCGTCGCCGCCACCGTGCCCAGCACTTCCTCGGCCTCGGCCACGAAGATCTCCAGCAGCTCGGCGTCGATGCCGGGCGCCTCATGTTCATGCTCGGGCGCCGACGCCGGCGCCGGCGCGGCCTCGATGGCCTGTGCCTGCTGCTCGGCGGCCTCGGCGATCGTCAGTTCGCGCAGCAGGCCGGCTTCCTCGTCGAAGGCGAAGCGGCTCTGCGCGCTCGCGCTGTTCTGGGCCAGCATGTCGGTGAAGAAGCCGAGCGCGCCGATGTTGCGGGCGATGTTGTGCAGGGGCGCGGCCTGGGCTTCGAGGTCGCCGTCGCCCTGCGCCAGCGCGCGCACGGCGTCGCGCACGTGGACGGCGGCGCGGGCGGCCTGGTCCTGGTCGAGGATGCGCAGCGCGCCCTCGATCTGGTGCAGCAGCGGCGCGGCCTGGTCGAGCGCGCCGCGCTTGTCGACGGGCGCGTCGTAGTACTCGTCGAGCAGCTTCTCGACCTGGCGCAGGCCGCTCTTGATCTCGCCGGCCAGCACGGCCACGGTCTGGCCCTGCTGGATGCGGCTGGCCAGTTCGCTTTGCCAGTGCGGCGCGTCCGGCGGCGTTTCGCCGGCAGCCAGGGCCAGCAGGCGCTGGCCGACCACTTCGGCATGCTGGTCGAAATCCTGGGGCAATTGGCGCACCTGGTCCAGGCTATGCTCGACGAACAGCATCGCCGCCGCCATCTCCAGCCCGAACTGGTCGTTGCGGCCGGAGGCGATCGAATCGCTCGCCGCCTGCCCGAGTTCGCGCAGCAGCTGCGCCAGGGCCGGCGCGCCCAGTTTCTCGCTGGCGCCGGCCAGGGTCGACAGGGCCTGGTTGAAGTCGGCCTCGCGCGTGTCGTCGGCCTGCACCGCCAACTGGTCCCAGTCCGACTTGGAGCGGGCCAGCGCCTCTTTCGCCTGCTTCAGCGCGTTCGGGTCGACCTTGCCGTAGCGGCGCTCGGCATAATCCGGCGGCACCGCGCCGTCCAGGCGGAAGACGCGCCGCAGTTGCGCGGCGTCGGGGTCGGCGTCCGGTCCGGGAGCGGCGGCGATGAAGAACAGCGCGTCGCGCAGCAGCGCATCGGGCAGGCCGGCCTGGCCCTGCGCCAGGCGGCGCAGCTGCAGGTTGACCTGGCCGAACAGCTGCTTCACGTACAGGTCGCCGGCCAGGCGCCCGCTCGCCACCGACTGCGCAACGCTGCGCAGCGCGCTCCAGAAGGTGCGCGCACGCGCGTCGCCGGCCTCGGCCAGCGGCGCGAGCGCCTCGGCCAGCGCCTGCGCATGGGTGCGCTGGGCCGCGGCATCGGCGCTTTTCAGGTAAGGCAGCAGCGCCTTTTCGAAGCGGGCGCGGCAGGCGGCGTGGTCGGGCGCGGCGCCGTCGGTCGGCGGCAGGTCGAGCGTGACCGTGGTGTCCACCGCCAGCAGGTCCGCGGGGTGGACGCGCTCGGCGCCCAGCAGTTCCTGCAACGCGCGGTAATAAGGGAACAGACGGGCCGGTTGCGGCGGCGTTCCCGCCACCAGTTCCTCGAGGTATTCGCCGATCGCGCCGTAGGCCTCGCGCACCGCCTGCACGCTGTCCGGGGTGCAGGCAATGGCGCGCTCCTTGAAGCCGTCGAGCGCGCGCTCGGCGGCGGCGGTCAGCAGCCCCACCCCATCCACGTCCACCATCTGCAACGCGCCATGGGCCTGGTGCAGGTGGGTCTTCGCGTGCAGCAGCAACGTCGCCTGCGCCTCGGGCGAACGCGCGGCGGCGTCCAGCAGCGCGCTGCCGGAACGCTCGAGCGCATCGCGGATCTCGCCGATCACCCAGGACAGGGGGCCGGTATCGAAGCTGCTCGCGGACGGGGATGAAGTCATGGTCGATGGACGGCTCATTGGGCGACGCGGAAGCGCGACACCGAGTTTTTCAGTTCCTGGGCCAGCGCGGCGAGCTGGTGGATCGAATGCGCGGTCTGGCGCGTGCCGGCCTGGGTGTGCTCGGTCACCGACAGGATGTGCTGCATATTGTGCGCCACGCCGTTGGCGGACGTCGCCTGCAGGCCGGCCGCGAACGAGATGCCCTGGATCAGTTCGGCCAGGCGGTTCGACACGCGCGAGATGTCGGCCAGCGCGGCGCCGGCCGCGTCGGACAGGCGCGCGCCTTCGACCACGCCCTGGGTCGACTTTTCCATCGCCGCGACGGCGTCGTGGGTGTCCGTTTGAATCGTGCGCACCAGCGCGCCGATCTGCTTGGCCGCCTCGGCCGAGCGTTCCGCCAGGCGCTGCACCTCCTCGGCCACGACCGAGAAGCCGCGTCCCGCCTCGCCGGCCGACGCGGCCTGGATCGCCGCGTTCAGCGCCAGCACGTTGGTCTGTTCGGTAATGTCCGAGATCAGCTCGGTGATTTCGCCGATCTCCTGCGAGGATTCGCCCAGGCGCTTGATGCGCTTCGAGGTTTCCTGGATCTGCTCGCGGATCTCGTGCATGCCCGAGATCGCGTTCTGCACGGCAGCCGAACCCTGTTCGGCCGCTGCAACCGACTGGCGCGCCACCTCGGCCGATTCGTTGGCCGACTTCGACACGTCGGTGATCTCGCCGGCCATGCGCAGGACGGTCGACGACGCTTCCTCGATCTCGCGCGACTGCTGCTCGGTCGCGCCCAGCAGTTCGGTCGAGATCTGCTGCGCCTCGTTCGAGGCCTGGGTCACCTGCTCGGCGGTGCCGGTCACGCGCAGCACCAGGCCGCGCAGTTCCTCGACGGTGAAGTTGACCGAATCGGCGATCGCGCCGGTGATGTCCTCGGAGACGGTGGCGTGCACGGTCAGGTCGCCGTTCGCCACGTCCTGCAGCTCGTTCATCAGGCGCAGGATCGCCGCCTGGTTCTGGTCGTTGGTCGCCTTCGCTTCCTCTTCCTTGGCCTGGGCCAGCTGGCGCATCGCCTCGGCTTCGCGGCGGCGCGTCTCGGCGCCGCGGGTACGGTTGCGCGAGTCCTGCAGCATGACGCGGCTGATCGAGCCGGCCGTGGCCAGGGTGAAGATCGAGGCCGCCACGAGCAGCCAGAACCAGGGGTTGGACGAGGACTGCCGCTCGCGGTAGCCGCCCTGCAGCGCCGCGACCTGCTTCTTCATCTCTTCGTTGTCGCGGTGGATGGTGCGCGCGGCGGCGCGCGCCTTGGAGTAGGCGGTCGGGTTGTCGAGGAAGGGCGCGAAGTCCTTGCGGAAGGCGTCGAAGCGCACCTGCACCTGGCGCAGCTTGTCGCGCAGGTCGTCGTTGCGCTGGGCCGCGCCGCCCGCCAGCAGGGTCTCGAGCGCGTGCTCGAAGGCGGCGCTGTCGGCGCCGATGCGCACCGCCGCGTCGTCGCGCGGCACGCCGATCGCGAAGAAGCTGCTGGCGCCGCGCGCCAGGCGCTGGGTCAGCATCATCATGCGGCCGATCGCGGCCAGTTCGCGTGCGCTGGCGCCGCGCTCGACGTTCTGGGCCATCAGGTCCTCGGTCAGCACCAGCATCTCGGAGGCCAGCGCATCGAGCTGGCGCACGCTCTTGTCGAAGCCGATCAGCGCCGGCTTCATCTGCAGGATGTTGGCCGCGCCCAGCTCGGACGCGGTCCAGGTGGCGCGCACCCGCGCCAGCAGCGCGCTCTGGCGTCCGCTGGCGCCCGGCACCTCGACGCTGCCGACGTCGCCGCCCTGGGTCAGCAGGCGCAGGTCGCGATTGACTTCGGCGCGGCTCTCGGCCAGCTGGTCGAAGGAAGCGGGATTGCCGGCCAGCGCGTTCGGCGCTGCCTTGCCGACCCGCTGCGAGTGCATCAGCAGGTCACTGGCGACCTGGACCTGGGCTGCGACGCGGGCGTTGACGGCGGCGTTCTGCCACATCGCCAGGATGGTCAGCAGGATGCCGGCGCCGAAGGCAACCAGCAGGATGCGCAGCTGGCGCGGCAGCGACAGGTGGCCGATCAGGGGCAGGCGCAGGCTGCTGTCCTCGTCGTCGTCTTCGTCGGCGGCGGGAGCGCGGCGGCGGATCGCGTGCCCCAGGCGCAGCATCGCCTCGCCGGCCGAGCCGTGGGCCGGCGGCAGCGTACCGGCGGGGCCGGACGGCGAGTCCAGCGCGAGTTCGGGCCCGAATTCGGTATCGGGCGAGGCCAGCACGGTTTCGTCCGCGTTCCTACCCTTCGACAGAAAATTCAACGACATGATTCCCATTGCGGCTCCTGGTCCTGCGGGTTGATTATTATTTTGATCCGAACCTATAGTCCAACGTGCAGGAAGCGCTGCTCCCGCACCAGCGCCGCGAGCGACAGCGGCGTCCATGCATGGCCGTCGGCATCCAGCAGGCGCGCCGGGTTGTCCTCCGCCGGCGTCATCGTCTCGGGACGGCGCAGGCCGTGCACCTGGGTCACCAGCAGCGCGCAGTTCAGGCCCAGGCGCGGCGCCAGCGACAGGAAGCGCGCATCGGGGCCGGCGGCGCTGCCCTGGCCATTGGCGCCGAAATAGCGCGCCAGGTCGACCACGCCGAGCAGGCTGCCGCGCACGTTGGCCAGGCCCAGGTACCAGGGCTGGGTCAGCGGCACGCGCGCCAGCGGCTGCGGCGGCACGATCTCGCCGGCCTCGGCCAGCGCCAGCAGGTAGCGTTCGCCGCCGATGGTGACGCCCAGCTGGTGCACGGCCTGGGCCGCGCCCGCCTGGGCCGCCTGCATGCGCTCCAGCAGCTGCGCCTGGTAGTCGCGCAGGCGGGTGCGGCGCGAGGATGCCGGGGCCAGCTCGCTGCCGTTCGCGGCCGCGTTCATCAGGCGCCCAGGGCGGCGATCTTCGCCAACAGTTGCTGCGGATCGACCGGCTTGACGAAGTAATCCTTGGCGCCCTGGCGCATGCCCCAGATGCGATCGGTTTCCTGGTTCTTGCTGCTGCAGATGATGACCGGCACCGAGGACAGCTCGGGATCGCGGGCGATCGAACGCGTGACCTGGAAGCCGTTAGCGCCGGGCATGACCACGTCCATCAGGATCAGCTCGGGGCGGTCGGCGCGCATCTTGAGCAGCGCTTCCTCGCCGTTGTCGGCGGTAGAGACGGAAAAACCGTTCTTTACCAGGATGTCGGTCAGGTAGTAGCGTTCGGTCGGGGAGTCGTCGACGATCAGGATTTTTTGAATGGCCACGGTGGGCTCCGTACTCGGTTGGATCAGGCTTGTTGAGCCGTGTGCTCGCGGACGGCCGCGAGCAGGGTGTCTTTGGAAAAAGGCTTGGTGAGGTAGGCGCTCGAGCCGACCATCGCGCCGCGCGCGCGGTCGAACAGGCCGTCCTTGGACGACAGCATGACCACCGGCGTTGCGTGGAAACGCGCGCTCTTCTTGATCAGCGCGCAGGTCTGGTAGCCGTCCAGGCGCGGCATGAGGATGTCGCAGAACACCAGCGCCGGATGGTGGTCGTTGATCTTGGCGAGCGCGTCGAAGCCGTCCTCGGCCAGCACCACCTGGTAGCCGGCCTGGGTCAGGAAGATTTCGGCGGAGCGACGGATCGTGTTGCTGTCGTCGATCACCATGATAGTGGGGCCGGAGGCTTGCTGCGATGTCGTCATGTTCGTTTCACTTCAGCATGGACCGCAACGATAGCATAGGGCTGTCGGCTTGTGCGCGATGTGTTGCTCAAAGTCAACTATTCGCAAATACAGGGGAGAAAGGCTTGTCGGAAGGGCTAGAAATTCAGTTATCGGGTGGAGTGGATTTGATAACTTGGTTGATCAAAATGCAGCAATTTTGACCCGTAGGGTGGGCGGAGTAATTCAGGCCAATGCCTGAATTACTCCGCCCACGCGGTGATACGTAATGGATGATCAGCCGTAACCGATCCGATATTGGATGCCGGCTCCGGCGCGAATGCGCGTATGCCAACGATCACCGCGTGGGCGGCAAAGCCGCCCACCCTACGAAACCAACAACGACTCAGATCGCCGTCATCTCAAAATCGTCTTTCCGTGCGCCGCATTCCGGGCAGGTCCAGTTCATCGGCACGTCGGCCCAGCGCGTGCCCGGCGCGATGCCGTCTTCCGGCGCCCCGGCTTCTTCGTCGTAGACCCAGCCGCAAATCAGGCACATCCAGGTCTGGTACGCGGTCGCCGTCGTTTCGTTACTCACGGTGTCGTTCCTTCTATCTAGTAAAATGGGGAATCAGGTATCTTAATCTACCCGTCGTGCAAAACCAACCGTCTCCGCTGATTCTCACTTTCGGCGTTTCCGACCCCGTCGGCGCGCTGGGTGTGCAGGCAGACCTCGCCACCTTCGCCGCCCATGGCTGCCACGCCCTCACCGTTACCACCGCCCTGCTGGTGGCCGACAGCGCGCGCGTCGAAGACCTGCACGAAATCGACGTCGGCTGGATGGCCGACCAGGCGCGCGTGGTGCTCGAGGACATGCCGGTCGCCGCGGTCAAGATCGGCGCCATCGCCAGCATCGAGCAGGCCGCGGCGATCGCCGAGATCGTGTCCGACTACGCCGAGGTGCCGCTGATCGTCGATCCCTTCCTCTCGTCTCTGCCCGATGCCGGCATGTCCGACGAGGACACGGTCGTGGCGATCCGCCAGATCCTCGCGCCCCAGGCCACGGTATTGATGCTCTCGCAATCGGAACTGGGCCGCATGGCCGAGACCTGGCGCGAGCCGGGGCTTGAGGGCAGCCTGGAAGCCGATGTCGCGGAACTGACCGGGCGCGGCTGCCAGTACGTGCTGGTGACCTGCACCCAGGGCAGCGGCAACAACCGCGCCAATACCCTGTTCGACCGCGACGGCGCCGTCGTCACGATCGACTGGCAGCACCTGCCCGGTCCTTTCGTCGGCGCCGGCACCACGCTGTCCGCCGCGCTGACCGCGCTGATGGCCCAGGGCATGGACGTGACCGACGCCCTGCCCGCGGCCCAGGAATACACCTATGGCGCGCTGCGCCATGCCCAGCGTTTCGGCATGGGCAAGTTCGTCCCCAACCGCTTCTACCGCGCCCTGCCCCTACTGGGCCGACAATAAAATAAAGGCAAGCCAAGATGACCACTGCACAGCATACTTCCAAGAACGACATCCTCTTCGAGCGCGCCCAGAAGAGCACGCCCGGCGGCGTGAACTCGCCGGTGCGCGCCTTCCGCTCGGTCGGCGGCACCCCGCGCTTCATCACCCGCGCCGAAGGCCCGTATTTCTGGGATGCCGACGGCAAGCGCTACATCGACTACATCGGTTCCTGGGGCCCGGCCATCGTCGGCCACGCGCACCCGCAAGTGATCAAGGCGGTGCAGGATGCCGCCGCCAACGGCCTGTCGTTCGGCGCCCCGACCGAGGGCGAGATCGAGATCGCCGAGGAAATCTGCAAGCTGGTGCCCTCGATCGAGCAAGTGCGCCTGGTGTCGTCCGGCACGGAAGCGACCATGAGCGCGCTGCGCCTGGCGCGCGGCGCGACCGGCCGCGACAAGATCGTCAAGTTCGAAGGCTGCTACCACGGCCACGCCGACTCGCTGCTGGTGAAGGCCGGCTCGGGTCTGCTGACCTTCGGCAACCCGACCTCGGCCGGCGTGCCGGAAGACTTCGTCAAGCACACCCTGGTGCTCGACTATAACAACGTCACCCAGCTGGAAGACGCCTTCAAGTCGATGGGCGACACCATCGCCTGCGTGATCGTGGAGCCGGTGGCCGGCAACATGAACCTGATCCGCGCCACGCCCGAATTCCTGCAGCGCATGCGCGAACTGTGCACCGAATACGGCGCCGTCCTGATCTTCGACGAAGTGATGTGCGGCTTCCGCGTCGGCCTCGGCGGCGCCCAGGAAATGTACGGCATCCAGCCGGACCTGACCGCGCTGGGCAAGGTCATCGGCGGCGGCCTGCCGGTCGCGGCCTTCGGCGGCAAGCTTGACCTGATGCAGAAGATGGCGCCGATCGGCCCGGTCTACCAGGCCGGCACGCTGTCGGGCAACCCGGTGGCGGTGGCCGCCGGCATGACCACGCTGAAGCTGGTGCAGGAGCCGGGCTTCTACGAGCAGCTCACCGCCGCCGGCGAGAAGCTGATCGCCGGCCTGACGGCGGCCGCCAAGGAAGCCGGCATTCCCTTCTGCGGCGATTCGGTCGGCGGCATGTTCGGCATGTACTTCAGCGAGACCATCCCGGCCTCCTATGGCCAGATGATGGCCGGCGACAAGACGCGCTTCAATGCCTTCTTCCACGGCATGCTCGAGGAAGGCGTGTATTTTGCGCCAGCCATGTTCGAAGCCGGTTTCGTGTCCGCGGCGCACGACGACGCTGTCATCGAAGAAACGGTTGCAGCCGCGCGCAAAGTGTTCGCACGCCTGGCTTAAGCCAGCTCAAATCCCGCGCGCCCGTGCACGCGGCGCCGCGGGCGCGTTATGCCATCATGGGTCACCACCTGGACTCGATCATGGCGCGCCTTCGACGATCCCCTCCCGGCGCGGCGCGCTCCCGCGTGCCGCGTTCGCAGCAAGCGCCGTCGCACAGCGGCGGCGCACCGGTCACCGTGACCGTCGCGCTGCTGCGTGTTGCCGAAGTGACCAATCCCGAGGATTATTACGCCGCCATCGTCGACGGCCTGAACGCCAGCGCACGCCGCTACGGCGTCGACACGGCGCTGCGCCTGGCCCACTTCCTGGCCCAGATCGG
Source organism: Massilia sp. (assembly GCF_032106685.1). Lineage (GTDB taxonomy): Bacteria > Pseudomonadota > Gammaproteobacteria > Burkholderiales > Burkholderiaceae_D > Telluria. The sequence goes on along the minus strand of NZ_DAMCPG010000017.1, from coordinate 69,134 downwards.
GCACGAAAGCAGTTTCCGCGCGACCGAGGAGAACGGCCGGTATTCGGCCGTCCGCATGCGCGAGATCTTCGGCTGCAAGGGCGGCCGCGCCCAGTACGACCGCAACGCCGACGACTGCCGCCTCGGCCCCGACGGCAAGCCGGCGCGCCTGCGCACCAAGCTCTGGACCGAGCAGGATGTGTATGCCGGCAACGCCGAGCGCCTGCTCGGCTACGTGTATGCTGACCGCCTGGGCAATGGCAACGAGGAATCCGGCGACGGCTACCGCTACCGGGGCCGCGGCCTGGTCCAGCTCACCGGCAAGGACAACTATGCTGCCTTCACCGCCGCGCACAACGCGCGCGATGCGGGCGACCCGCGCGATTTCGTCGCCGACCCGGACTTGCTTGTGAGCGAGCTCAAATACGCCATCGAATCGGCTTTCTGGTACTGGGATGCGCGTAAAGTGAATGCGCTTGCCGATGCCGACGACCTCGAGGGGGTGACCCGCGCCGTCAACGGCGACCTGAACGGACTGGAAGATCGTGGAGCGCGCCTTGCGAGGATCAAGACAGCATTGGGTATCTGAGGGAATCGTGGCGCTGGCCCGCGTTGCCTTGACGCTTGCCCTGGCGCCTGCCTGGGCGCACGCAGCGGGCGCTCAGGCAGGCGAACCTGCAGCCGAACCGGCGAACGCACCAGCGGACGCATCGCTGTGCCTGGCGCATGAGCCCGTCGTCTTCGCCTGCAGCGTGGGGGGCAAGATCGCCTCCCTGTGCCGCTCGGGCGACGCCGGCAACGGACTGAGCTACCGCTTCGGCAAGCCGGCGGCGGTGGAGCTGCGCTATCCGCAGCCAGGCCAGCGCGCCCGCCCCGCCTTCAGCATGAAGACCGAACCGCTGATCGGCGGCGGCGTCACCAAGGTCACCTTCCAGCGCGGCGGCTACACCTATACCGTCTACAGCCGCGTCGCGCGGGCGCCGGACGGCGGCACGCCGGAATTCGAGGACGGCATCACCGTCGAGCGGCGCGGCAAGCTGCTGCGGCGCCTGCGCTGCGACGACGGCGGCGCCGGCTTTCGCGAGCCGCCGGGGCAATATGTCAGGTAGGGTGGGCGCTGTGCGCCCACGCGGCAATAGTGAATGGCGAGATCATCCAGTCCGATATCGGAACCGATAACCATCCCCGCGTGGGCGCTGCGCCCACCCTACGCCATGCATTTCACGTGTTTACATCCCCGGTCCGCCGAAGCCACCCGGCGGCATGCCGCCTGGCGGCGGGCCACCGCGCCAGCCTTCGCCCGGCGGGCCGTCCGGACGCCGGTTCGACTGCACGCCGCCGAAGCGATACGACAGGCCGACGTAGACGATGCGGCCGTCGAAGCGGCGGATGCCGCGCTCCTGCAGCGTCGGCGAATCGGTGATGGTTTCCATCTTCTGCGAATCGAAGATGTCGGTCGCGTTCACCACGAACGTCAGGTTCGGGCTCAGGTTGCGGCGGTAGCTCAGGTTGGCGGTGGCGCTCGGCTCGCGGTAGCCGTAGCCGGTCAGGGTCTTGCCCTGGGCATTGAACATCAGTTGCAGCTGGTCCTGCGGCGTCGCCTGCCAGTTCAGGCGTCCGCGCACGTTCACCGAAGTGGCGCTGCGCTTGCTCTCGATACCGGCCAGGTCGATCTGCTGCTGCTCGACCACGAACACGTTGCCGCTGGTATTGAGCGACAGCGTCGGCGTAAGCTTGCCGCTGAGCGTGAACTCCAGGCCGCCGGAGCGGTTGCTGCCGCCGTTCTCGAACGTGGTCAGGATCACGGTGTCGCTCACCGGCACCTGGCGGCTGCGGATGGTGTCGCGCTCGTTGCGGTAGTAGGCGCGCAGGTTGGCGTCGAGCACGCCGGCTTTCGTTTCATAGCCGAGCTCGAAGGAATCCGTCTTCACCGGCTTCAGGTAGGGATTGCCGCTCGCCTCGTTGAATTCGTCGCGGTAGGCCACGAAGGGATTCAGTTCGCTCGCACTCGGCCGGCGGATCCGGTGCGCGTAGGCCAGGCGCAGGTTGGTCCTGTCGCCCAGCTTATAGGTCGCGAAGGCGCTCGGCACCCAGTTCAGGTAGTCGTTGCTTGCCTCGATGCGGCTGGTCGCCTGCTCGAGCTTCATGTCGGTGTATTCGCCGCGCAGGCCGAGCTGGGCGCCCCAGCGCTCGCTGAGTTTCCACTGGTAGGACCCGTACAGGGCGGCGACGCGCTGATCCAGCTCGAAGGCATTGGTCAGGCGGTCGTTCACGCTCGGCGCGCCGCTGGCCAGGTCGAAGTCGTAGTAGCGGTTGTCGAACTCGCTCTTCGTATCGGAGAGCTTGTAGCCGACTTTGACGATCGCATCGTTGTCGAGCGGGCGTTCGTAGTCGCCGGTGTAGTCGACGATGCGGGTGCGGTTGTCGACGTCCTGCAGGTTGCGGCTGTCGGCCGCGCGCGGCGGCGTGACCGTATAAGTGTTGGCGGAGTCGGTCTCGCTGTCGTTCTCGCTGCCGGAGACGCGCAGGTCCATCTTGAACGATTCGCCCAGCTTCTCGCCCTTGTGGTCCCAGCGCAGGCCGGCCATGCCGTTGCTGCCGTCGCCCGTCCTGCGGCTGGCGCGCACGTAGTCGCTGGTGACCGCTCCCATGCCGTCGGCCACGTTGTAATGGTCCTGCACCTGCTGGTCGTTATCGCGCCGCATGTACATCAGGCTCGCTTCCAGCGTATCGTCCTGGCCGATGTTGTAGCTGAGCTGGCCGCGCAGGCCGACGCTGTCGTTCAGGCCGGTGCTGGTCGTCGACTGGGTGCTGCGCTGCACGTCTCCGGTGACCGGGTCGATGCGCTCGCGCTCGTTCTCGTAGGTCGAGTCGCGCCCGTCGTGACGGACGTGGATACCGCCCTGGAAGCCCCATGCGCCGCTGTTGTAGGAACCGTTCAGCGCCGAGTTGTAGCGCCCGGCCGAACCGAGATTGACGTTAGCCACGCCGAAGCCGCCGGCGCGGCGGGTGCGCTTCATGACCAGGTTCAGGATCGGGCCGCCGCCGCCCTCGTTGCCGAATTCGGCGCCCGGGTTGTTGATGACCTCGATCGAATCGATGTCCTCGGACGGCATGGCCTGCAGCGCGCCGCCGCGGTTTTCGCCCTGCAGCATGGCCGAGGGCTTGCCGTCGACCAGGATCTGCACGTTGGTGCTGCCGCGCAGCGACACGGTGCCGTCCGGATCGACCGACACCGAGGGCACGTTGCCAAGCGCATCGGCGGCGCTGCCGTTCGAGGCGTTCACGTCCTGCTTGACGTCGTAGACCTGGCGGTCGATGAACTTGGTGGTGCGCTCGCCGACCACGTTGACGGACTGGATCGGCGCCGTTTGCGCGCCAGTGGTATCGCCGGCCGCGGCCGGCTGCATGGCGCCCGCCGGCGCCGCCGGTGCGCTTGCAGGGGCGAGTTGCGCCGCCGGGGCGGGCGTTGCCGGCTTCGCCGGCGTGGTGGCACGGGCGGGCTGCGCGGCGGGTGCATTGGCGGCGCTTTGCGCCAGGGCGGAACCTGCGGCGCCCAGCTCGCACACGGCGAGCAGCACGGCAAGGCAGAGGGCGCGGCGGCGCGGCGATGCGTCGGCAGCGCCAGGCTGCATGCCGCCTTGGGTGAAACGATTTCGTTGGACCATTTTTGGTGTTGTTGACGTTGAGAGGCATCGCCTGCGCCATGTTCGCGAATAAACGTTTCATCAAACGCTTAATCGAAAACAATAGTGCACGCGCAAAGTTTCAATTTTAAAACGTCACGCCGCCTTTGCGCCGTTCGATGGCGTAAAGAAGCGTAAAGTCGCACGGTTTTGCCTCGCATTCCCGGCTGCTCAGCAGGAGGCCTTCTGCAGAAAAGAAAAAAACACGCGAAAATAACGGGTTACGTGTTTACGGCTATCTCATTCCTATGTCCAATACCGCTACTTTGCCCGTTCGTCCCCGCGGCGACATCAACATCAAGCCGCTGGGCGTGGCGCTGCTCTTCATCGTGCTCGGCGCCCTCTACCTCGCCCAGGTGGTCGACGCGCGCCAGTCCGCGCTCTACCTGGTCGGCGCCCTGCTCGGCGTGGCGCTTTACCACGCGGCCTTCGGCTTCACCTCGGCCTGGCGCGTCTTCATCGCCGACGGCCGCGGCGCCGGCCTGCGCGCGCAGATGCTCATGCTCGCGGTCGGCGTGCTGCTGTTCTTCCCGGCGCTGTCCAGCGGCACCCTGTTCGGCACGCCCGTGACCGGCCTGGTCTCGCCCGCCGGCACCTCGGTGGTCGTGGGCGCCTTCATCTTCGGCATCGGCATGCAGCTGGGCGGCGGCTGCGCCTCCGGCACGCTGTACACGGTCGGCGGCGGCAGCACGCGCATGATCGTGACCCTGATCGCCTTCATCGCCGGCTCGGTGATCGCCACCGCGCACATGCCCTGGTGGACCTCGCTGCCGCAACTGGCGCCGATCTCGCTCGTGAAAACCCTGGGCCTGGCGCCGGCGCTGCTGCTGAACCTGGCCGTGTTCGCGCTGATCGCGGGCATCACGGTGCTGGTCGAGAAGCGCCGCCACGGCCGCCTGGTCACGCCCGATGCGAAGCCGGTGAACGGCCCGCGCTGGCTGCGCGGCCCCTGGCCGCTGGTGGCCGGCGCGCTGGCACTGGTGGTGCTGAACTTCGTGACCCTGGCCCTGGCCGGCCGTCCCTGGGGCGTGACCTCGGCCTTCGCGCTGTGGGGCGCCAAGGCCGCATCGAGCATCGGCATCGACGTCGCCAGCTGGACCTACTGGTCGACCAAGGCCAACGCCGCCGCCCTGGCCGCGCCGATCTCGCAGGACATCACCTCCGTGATGGACATCGGCATCGTGCTCGGCGCCATGCTGGCCGCCGCCCTGGCCGGCCGCTACGCCCCGGTCTGGAAGCTGCCGCTGCGCTCCTTCCTCGCCGCCGTGGCTGGCGGCCTGCTGCTCGGCTACGGCGCCCGCCTGGCCTACGGCTGCAACATCGGCGCCTACTTCAGCGGCATCATCTCGGGCAGCCTGCACGGCTGGCTGTGGCTGGTGTTCGCCTTTGCCGGCAATGTCCTCGGCACGCGCCTGCGTCCGCTGTTCGGGCTGGAAGTGGAGCGGGTCAAGCTGGCGGCCTGCTAAGCTGCTTCACGATGCCCGCGCCGTGCTTTCACGGCGCGGGGACTGGTTGTCGACAGACGGCGTCCAGCGCCGTGCAGCGTGACGGGCGCACAGCAGCAATGGCAGCAACTGCGGCAGCAACAGCGGCGTCGGGACACGCTTCATGGTCGCAGCGCCCAAGGATGCGCTTCGTGCTCTACAATCGACGGACACCAGACCGCCAGGAGTCGCCCATGTTACAGGGAAGCTGCCTTTGCCGCGCCGTCGTCTACCGCGCCGCCGGCTCCATCGAACACACCAGCCACTGCTATTGCACGATGTGCCAGAAACAGCATGGCGCGGCGGCTGGCAGCTACGCCAACGTCGCCCGCGCCGCACTGACGATCGAGCGCGGCGAGACCTTCATCACCGAGTATGCATCGTCCGAGCACGGCCGGCGCGCCTTCTGCCAGCGCTGCGGCTCCACGCTGTTCTGGCGCAGCGAGGAGACGCCCGAGCGCATCGCGATCACCCTCGGCACCCTGGACACGCCCTTCACCGGCACCGTCGACCGCGAGCTGTACACCGACACCAGGCCGTCATGGCTGCCGCGCGCAGATCCGGCCGCGCCCACCCAAGCTGACGCATAATGCGCTTTTGACATGGGAGGCCACACGATGCACCAGCTCGACGCCACGATCATCGATTCCTGGCACCGCAATTCCGATCCCTGGGTCGCCGCCGTCAGGAATGGCGAAATCGAAACGCGCACCCTGGTCACCAATGGCGCCATCGTCGACACCGTGCGCGCCTATGCGCCGCGGACGGCTGTCGATCTCGGCTGCGGCGAAGGCTGGCTGGTGCGGGCGCTGCCGGAAGTGGAGATGACCGGGGTCGATGCGATTCCCGGCCTGGTCGCAGCGGCGCGCGCGGCCGGTGGCGGCGAGTTCCAGTTGCTGTCCTATGAGGACATCGCCGAGGGGAAATTGACGCTGTCGGTCGACCTGGCCGTCTGCAATTTCTCGCTGATCGGGAACGAGCCCGTGAACGGCCTGTTCCAGGCTGCACCCTCCTACCTGCGGCGCGGCGGCCACCTGGTCGTGCAGACCGTGCACCCGGTCGCCGCCTGCGGCGATGCGCCCTACGTCGACGGCTGGCGCGAAGGCAGCTGGGCCGGTTTCAACAGCGGCTTCCAGGACGCGCCGCCCTGGTATTTCCGCACCTTGTCGAGCTGGATCGCGCTGTTCGCCGCGAACGGCCTGCAGCTGCGCGAGATGCGCGAACCGCTGCATCCGCGCACCGGCAAGCCGGTCTCGCTGATCCTGGTGGGCCAGCTGGTCTAGCCCACCAGCCGTGGAGATCAGGCCGCCTGCTTGCGGCGGCGCAGCCCGAGGGCGCCGAGACCCAGGCCCAGCAGCGCCAGCGAGGCCGGTTCCGGCACCTCGGCGGCGGCGCCAATCGCGTCGATTTCCTGCAGGCGCACGCCGGCATACGGGCCATAGGTGACGCCCTGCTCGACTTCGTAGCGGAAGCGGCTCGCGGTCACGGTGCGGCCGAACATGAAGACCGCCTCGAGCGCGTCCTGGGCCGAAGCCAGGTCGTCGAAGCTCTGCGCGCCGCTGTAGTCGGGGTTGACGCCCACGTTCACCAGCAGGGTCTCGTAGACGCCGTCGTTGTCGGTGTCGCTGTAGAAGCGGAAGGCGCTCATCGAGCGGCGGTGGCCGATGCCGGCGCCGTCGCTGGCCGCGAACAGGTGGATGCCCGACAGCGAGACGACCGATGCGGTTTCGAAGTCGAGGTAGCCCAGGCTGCCCGCCGCGCCGGTATCGAAGAAGGTCACGCCGGACGGGTCTTCGAGCGAGCCGTCGAAGGAGCTGCCGGGCTGCGCGCCGCCGCTGAAACCGGTCACGCTCGCGCCCGTGAATGCGTCCTCGACCGACACCACGCCGGCCTGGGCGCCCGCCATCGCGACCGCCAGCAGCGCCGCGGCGGCGCCTTGCTTGATCAATGCTTTCATTTGGAATCCCTGGTTAATGGTTGCGCTCTTTTCTAGAGCTTGAGTGCCATCAAGCAAGTTTGATGCCAAAAAAGCAAATCATTGATTTTATTGGCAACAATTTCTTGCGGGATTGTTGCGTGTAATGTTTCCCGACAGCGGAGTTAGGCCAGCTTCAGCCAGCCTCGGCGGCGGAAGTACAGCAGCGGCGCGGCGGCGCTGGCGATCATCAGGCCGAGCGCGAACGGATAGCCGTAGGTCCAGTCCAGCTCCGGGAACCACTTGTGGAAGTTCATCCCATAGATGCTGGCGATCAGGGTCGGCGGCAGGAACACTACCGAGGCCACCGAGAAGATCTTGATGATCTTGTTCTGGTTGATGTTGATGAAGCCGACGGTGGCGTCCATCAGGAAGTTCACCTTGTCGAACAGGAAAGAGGTGTGGCCGTCGAGCGATTCGATGTCGCGCAGGATCTGGCGCGCCTCGTCGAACTGGTCGGAATTGAGCAGGCGGCCGCGCATCAGGAAGCTGACGGCGCGCCGCGTGTCCATCATGTTGCGGCGGATGCGGCCGTTCAAGTCTTCCTCGTGGGCGATCGCGTTCAGCGCGGCGGCCGCGTCCTGGTCGGTGAATTCCTTCTGCAGCACGCGCTGGCTGACTTCTTCCAGGCTCTCGTAGATCCCTTCCAGCGCGTCCGCCGAGTATTCGGCGTCGGTCGCGTACAGGTCGAGCAGCACGTCCATGTAGTCGGCGATCGAGCCCGGACGCGAGCGCGCGCGCATGCGCACCAGGCGGAACACCGGCAGGTCGTCCGAATGGACGGAGAACAGCATCTTGCCCGACAGGATGAAGGCGACCGTCACCACCCGCGACGGGCCGTCGTCTTCCTCGCGCAGGAAGTCGGTGCGCAGGTGCAGATCGCCGTTCTCGGCTTCGTAGTAGCGGGCCGAGGCCTCGATGTCCGACACTTCGTCCTCGCCCGGCAGCGAGACGTTATAGATGGCCTTGACCCAGGCGCGCTCGTCGTCGTCCGGATCGGTGAGGTCGACCCAGACAGGCTTGACGTTCTCCAGGTCGGCGCGCGAGGCGATGGGTACCTGGTTCAGTCGGCCATTTTGTAGGACAAATACATTGATCATGCGCGCTTTCTCGGCCGGAATCAAAACTGACGCAAGTGTACCCGTTAGGCCCGGGGCCGACCACCCCGAAACGACGGTTTTGCCCCGTCTTCAGCGTTTTTTCAGCGTTTCTGGCGCCTGGCGTTAAGGTAACTCCGCTGCGCGCATCCGGCGCTGGATCAGGCTGGTCCGCTTGATCAGGTAATTGGTGCTGCGGTTGCGGTCGTAGTAGCGGGGATTGGGCAGCATCACGGCCAGGCGTGCCGCCTGGTTCGGGGCCAGCTTGGCGGCCGAGGTGCGGAAATAATAGCGCGCCGCCGCTTCCGCGCCGAACACGCCGCGTCCGAACTCGACCACGTTCAAGTACACCTCGAGGATGCGGCGCTTGCTCATCACCGATTCCAGCATGAAGGCGATGATCATTTCCTGCCCCTTGCGCAGGTAGCTGCGCGAGCCGGACAGGAACAGATTCTTCGCCAGCTGCTGGGTGATGGTCGAGCCGCCGCCGACGACCTTGTGGCGGCGGTTGTTGCGCTCGTAGGCGCGCTCGAGCGCATCGAAGTCCACGCCCGGATGGTCGGCGAAGTTGGCGTCTTCGGAAGCCACCACCGCGCGCTTGAGGTTGTCCGAGATGCGTTCGTAGGGCACCCACTCGTGCTTGAGCCGGGCGTTCGGGTTGGCTTCGCGCAGCTCCGATAACTGCTGGCGCATGAAGCTGGTCGAGCTCGGGTTGAAGTAGGCGAACCAGCAGACCTGCACGAAGAAATACAACTGGATCAGCAGCACGGCCAGGATCGGCCCCAGGAAAATCCACTTGATCCAGCGGCGCCGTCCGGATGCGCCGCCCGCATTGCCTTTTTCTGCCATTGTTTTAATTATGAACGCAGAGTCGTCAGGAGATCGTGGGTGTCCGGGCGCACGCCGCGCCAGATCGCGAAGGCTTCGGCGGCCTGCTCGACCAGCATGCCGAAGCCGTCGCGGGTGGTGGCGCCCTGCCGCGCGGCGAATTGCATGAACGGCGTCGGCTGGTCGCCGTACATCATGTCCAGCGCCAGCGTGTCCTTCGTAAATGCCGAGGCCGGGACCGGCGGCAGCGCCTGGCTCAGGCTGGCCGAGGTGGCGTTGACGACGATGTCGAACGCGCCGCAAATGCCGTCGAAGCCGCAGGCGCCGACCTGGGTCACCTGGTCCTGGAAGGCCGCCACCAGCGCCTCGGCCGTGGCCAGGGTGCGGTTCGCCACCACGATCGCCGCCGGCCCCTGTTGCAGGAAAGGCAGCATCACGCCGCGCGCCGCGCCGCCCGCGCCCAGCAACAGGATGCGCTTGCCCGCCAGCGGCACGCCGGCGTTGCGCACGATGTCGGCGACCAGGCCGGGCCCGTCGGTGTTGTCGCCGACGATCTCGCCATCGACGAAGCTGAGCGTGTTGACGGCGCCGGCGGCGCGCGCCCGCTCTTCCAGGCGCGTGGCCAGGGCGGCGGCCTCCAGCTTGAAGGGCACCGTCACGTTGGCGCCCTTGTATCCCTTGGCGACCAGGTCGCGCACGACGTCGGCGAACCCGTCGAGCGGCGCCAGGCGGCGGCCGTAGGCGATGCCTTGACCCGTCTGGACGGCAAAGGCGGCGTGGATCTGGGGCGACTTGCTGTGCGCGACCGGATTGCCGATCACACAATATTGGTCGGTCATGATGCCTCCTGCAATTCGGCCTTCATTTTCTCCTCGCGCGTGAAGGTAAAGCGGGTGATCACGATCCACAAGTCGTCCTTGCCGGCCGTGCGCATGTTCTGGGGGAAGCTGCCGAAGGGCGCGGCGCGGCGCACGATCTCGAGCGCGGCCCGGTCCAGCGCCGGGTTACCGGAACTGCGCTCGATGCGCGGGCCGCCCTCTTTCTGGTACAGGCTGCCGTCCTGGAAGATCGGGATCGACACCACCAGTTCGCCGTACAGCTTGCGCCCGTTCTGTTGCGGGAAGTTCAGCGTGCCCATCTCTTCCACGCGCTTTTGCATCGCCTTGTAGTACAGCGCATAGCCGACCTGGCGCGTGCTCGGCGAAATGTGGGTGCGCTTGGGACGCTTGTTCTGGTCCTCGATGGTCTGGGTGATCTCGGCCGTCATGCGCGCGATCTGGCGCGCGGTGTCGACCTCGTCCTGGCCGCTGCGGTTCGGGTCCGGCTTGTCCTTGTCGCGCACCGGGGCCGCCGCGAAACGCGACTGCTGCACGCGGGTCAGCACGTTCTGCTGCAGTTGCTCGAGTTCGGCGATGCGGCGCTGCAGGGCCTTGATGCTGTCGCCGTTCTCGTTCCTGCGCAAATCCGGCAGCGGCGACTTCGAACGGCCGGCGTCCTGGGCGCCGCCGCCTTCCAGGTTGGCCTGGGCCAGCGCATCGGCCTTGACGGGCGCCTTGGCGTGCCTGGCGTTGACCAGGATGACCTCCAGGCCGGGGTCGGCCGGCTGCACCCGGAACGCCTCGGGCGCGGCGAAGCGGACCGCCAGCAGCAGCGCGTGCGCCGCCACCGAGGCGGCAAGGGCGATCATCAGGGGTCGGTTTTGTAGTGAATACTTCACGCGGGCGCGCCGGACGGCTTTGAATCAAGGGAATCCGGGCATTCTACCGTGCCGCAAGGCACTGCGGGAGATTGGTGGCGGCAAGGCAACGACTCAGGTTCCGGCGCGCCGCAGGCGATGGCGCCGCCCGCCCGCGCGCGGCACGGGCAGCCGCGCATGCCGGGTTATAATGTCCCCAGGGTGCACACACATCGTGTGGAGCAGGATGCGCGTTGGTCGGGCCGCCACGCGGAACGCGTCCGTCCATGAAAGGCACCCGATGATGGTCATCCAACGCGCCCTGTCGCGCAGCTTCACCCGTTTTTTCCAGTCCAAGAAAGCCGGCGGCATCGTCCTGATCGCCTGCACCGCGCTCTCCCTGCTGCTCGCCAATTCGCCCCTCGGCGCCGACTACCTGCACATCTGGCACATGAAGGTGCTCGGCATGAGCGTCGAGCACTGGATCAACGACGGCCTGATGGCGATCTTCTTCCTTCTCATCGGGCTGGAGCTCGAGCGCGAACTGTACAACGGCGAACTGTCCGACATCCGCAATGCCATGCTGCCGATCCTGGCGGCAGTTGGCGGCATCGCCGTGCCGGCCCTGATCCACTTCCTGCTCAACGGCGGCACGCCGACCCAGGCCGGCATCGGCATCCCGATGGCGACCGACATCGCCTTCGCCCTCGGCGTGCTGGCCCTGCTCGGCAGCCGCGTGCCGGCCTCGCTGAAGATCTTCCTGACCGCGCTGGCCGTCATGGACGACCTCGGCGCGATCATCGTGATCGCCGTGTTCTACACGACGGAACTGGCGGGCCTGTACCTGCTGGGCGCGCTGGCCGTGTTCGCGCTGCTGGTGTGCATGAACCGCTTTCTGCGCGTGATGGCCCTGACGCCCTACCTGGTGGGCGGCGCGCTGATGTGGTTCCTGATGCTGAAATCCGGCGTGCATGCGACCATCGCCGGCGTGCTGCTGGCCTTTGCGATTCCCTATTCCGCGCGCGAGGACGATGCCGCCTCGCCGTCGCACCGCCTCGAGCACGTGCTGCATACGCCGGTCGCCTTCGGCATCCTGCCGGTCTTCGCGCTGGCCAATACCGGGATCGTGATCGCCGCCGGCTGGACCCAGGAACTCCTGTCGCCCAACAGCCTCGGCATCATGGGCGGCCTGCTGCTGGGCAAACCGGTCGGCATCGTGCTGGCCAGCCTGGGCGCGGTGGCGCTGGGCCTGTGCAAGCTGCCGCTCGACCTCAACTGGAAACACGTGCTGGGTGCGGGCCTGCTGGGCGGGATCGGCTTCACGATGTCGATCTTCATCACGAATCTCGCCTTCGTCGGCAGCCCGGAACTGGTGAACGCGTCGAAGATGGCGATCCTGCTGGCCTCGCTGATGGCGGGCGTGCTGGGCTTCGCCTGGCTGAAGCTGTTCGGCGCGCCGACGGCGGTCGACGTCGATCCGGACACGATGGACCTGGAGCAGGACGCGCATCGAGCGCGCTGACAGTGCGACTGGAAGCCTACCGGGCGCCAGCCCCGTTGTCTGCGGTACTGGCCGCGTTGCCGGCACTCGCCTGGAGCGCGGCCATGATCTCCGAGCAGTCCGACTCGTAACCGCGATTTGGCAGGGACTTGATCCGCGCCGCGTAGCGCTCGATCTCGGCGCGGTCGCCGGACGCGGCGGCCTGCTCGGCCTGGCTGGAGAGCGTGCTCAGCAATTCTGAATAACACACATTGGTGTCGAACGAGGTCGAGAACACGCCAACGTAATAGGAAACGGCGCAAGGCACCGCGAGCACCAGCGGGATGGCGAGATAGGCAGGCTTCATCGTTTGTCCTGGCAGACCAGCTTCAGCGCCGCTCCGTCCTTCTCGGCGAAGTACTCGACGCATTCGCTGCCGTCACGGTAGATGGTGCGCATGCCGAACGAGGAGGCGTAGTCCGCCTCGTCGAAGCTGACCGAGCCGTCATGGTCGAAGTCGATCGCCTCGTAGCTCAGGGGCGAGCGGTACACCATCCAGGCGAAGACGGCCCAATACGCCAGCACGAGCACGGCCGTGACGATCGCGAGGCTTCGTATCGACCTGCTCATGGTGTATCGGCGCCCTCCCTTGGTTGGCTTGGTTTACTGCTGGCTGCCGGCCGGCGTGCCGTCGCCGGTGCTGATGGCCGCCACCGCGCCTTCGGCTTCCACGACCTCCTCCACCGCGGCTTCGCCGGTGTCGCCCTCTTCTTCCTCTTCGAAGACCAGCTCCTCGCTTGGTGCGGCCTGCGCCACTTCGAGCAGGCGCGCTTCGAGCGAGAGGTCGACTTCGTCCCAGCGCACGATGTCGAGCTTGACCTGGGCGCCGCGCGCCACCTGCGGCAGGCCGGCCAGGCGGATCACCAGCGGGATGTCGACCAGGCGCAGCACGTCTTCCTTCAACACCACGGCGTCGGCCTGCTTCGCGTTTTCCTGGCCCAGCCAGCGCAGGCACCAGTAGCGTTCCATGGTCTGCTGGAAGTCGTTGTAGGCCGAGTAGGCGGCATCGAAGGCGGAGACGATCGAGAACAGGGTCGCGTCGCGCGGCTTGAACGGCGCCACCAGGGGCGCGGTCACGCCGTGCTCGGCGCAGGCGATGATCTGCCACTGGTTGACCAGGTCGGTGTAGCGGCGCAGCGGCGAGGTGCTCCAGGCGTACTGGTCGACGCCCAGGCCCTGGTGCGGCGCGGCGTGCGTGACCATGCGCACCTGCATCTTGGCGGCCCAGCCGGCGCCGCTGCCGGCGCCCTGCGAGCGGTAGATGCCCGGCACGCCGGAGTCGTGCAGCAGCTTGCCCCAGGTGCTGTTGGCGAAGATCATCAGCTCGGCGACGATCTTGTCGAGCGGCGCGCCGCGCTTCCTGCGCACGATCGAGACCACGTCGTCCTCGACGTAGAAGTTGAAGTCGACCCGGTTCGCCTGCTCGGGCTTCAGGCCGAAGGCTTCGCGCTTGGCCATGCGGCCCGCTTCCAGCTTCAGGGCCCACTTCCACAGCAGGGAAAGCTCGGCCTTGTGCGGATAGTCGCCTGCGCCGTTTTCCAGCGTCGCCTCGTTGACCACGTCGTCCAGGTCGTTATGGCGCAGGTTGCTCTCGATCGGCACCAGCTCGGCGCGGGTCGTGGTCGACACCAGCGACCAGTCGGCCGGATTGAGCACCGCGTACAGCGACAGCGCCGGGCAGGTGCTGCCTTCGGCCAGGGTGAAGGCGTCCACCACCTCGTCCGGCAGCATGGTGATCTTGTCGCCCGGCATATAAACGGTCGACATGCGGCCGCGCGCGATCTTGTCGATCTCGTCGTCCGGCTTGATGGCCAGGCCCGGCGCGGCGATGTGGATGCCGACGCGCACGTTGCCGTCTTCCAGGTGCTCGACCGAGAAGGCGTCGTCGATCTCGGTGGTGGTCACGTCGTCGATCGAGAAGGCGGCGACCTTGGCGGTCGGCAGGTTGGCCGGGGCGCTCGGCACCGGCAGCGCCGGGAAGCCGACGCCGCGCGGGAAATGTTCGAACAGGAAGCGGCCCATGTGCAGCTCTTTCGGCGAAGCGATGCCCTTCGTTGCCAGCATCAGCCGCGGCGCCGAGGTCTGCAGTTCGCTGGCGGCCGTTTCCATCGCCTTGTACTCGATGGTGTTCTTGTCCGGCTTGAACAGCAGTTGCTGGACGATAGTCGCCATCGCTTCCGGCAGCTTGCCCGCCTTCAGTTCCTCGACATAGGCGGCCTGGATCAGCGCCTGCTGCTTCTTCTTCTCGATGCCGGCCTGGGCCGCGCGCAGCGACTGCTCGGGCGCGGCCTTGTAGCGTCCGCGTCCCTTTTTATAGAAGTAGATCGGGGCCGAGTGCAGGGCCAGCACCAGGCCGGCCGCCTCCACGGGCAACGGCGCATGGCCGAAGTACTCGGCGCCCAGCTCGGCGAAGCCGAATTCTTCCTGGCCGGCTACTTCCCACAGGAACTCGAGGTCGACGTCGGCGGCGATGCCTTTCGCCGCTTCCAGCAGCGCTTCGGGATCGGGTTTCTCGAACTGCAGGAGCACGTCCTTGGCTTTCACCTTGGTGCGCTTGCCGCTTGCCAGTTCTACCTGGTAAGCCTCGCCTGCCTGGGACAGCACCGAGCCGACCTTGAAATCGCCCGACTCTTCAAAAAATACATTCATGTTTCGTTTCGCGTTATAGGTGTTGCGCCCAGATCGAGTACCGCCGGCAAGAATACCTCGGTGACCATCAGCAGGCCTTGACGGCGGCGGTAGACACAACGCCGCGCATAAAATACGTTTCCTTGCAGCTCGCCGCCAAGCGCCTTGTCCAGCTTGTCGACCAGCGGGTGGCCGCGGCGCAGCCTGGCAAATTCCAGTGTCCCGCGCACCACCTTCGGGTCGTAGAACAAGGTGGTGCCGAGCGAACGTTCGCCCAGCGCCGAAAACAGCGGCCAGTCCGCCGCCGTGGCCGACATCGGCACCACGGTGTGGCCGAACACCACCGGCCTGCCGTCGCAGCACAGCAATACCTCGCGCTCCCAGACGCGCTCACGCCGCGGCAGGCCGATCGGTCCCGCTTCTTCGAGCGCGCACAGCGCCGCCTGCTGGTGCAGGCGCCGGACGCGGAAGGCCGCGCTGCTCTTCACCAGGCGCGCGGTCAGCGAACCTGGCGTCGTCAGCCAGTCGCGCATCGTCGCGGGCGCGCGCAGGGCGTCGGCATGGCGATGCCATTTCGCCCGGCGCAGGGAAGCGCTTCTCACCCTGCCTTGCCCGCGCCGGCCCAGTCGACCTGCGGCTGGCAGAAGGCCAGCACCTCGTCCACGTACTGCGGGAATTCCGAGATCGCATGGTCGCTGCCTTCGATCACGTGCTGGCGCGCGCCGGCGTAGTGGGCCACCATGTCGCGGTAGTCCAGGACCTCGTCGCCGGTCGCGGCGATCAGGAAATAGCGCTCGGGACGGGTAATGCGCTCCACCTTCAGTTCGGCCAGCTCGTCGATGTACTCGCGGCGGAACTCGAACGGCTCGCTTGAGTGCCAGGCGGTGGTCACGCCGACGTGCTTTTCCAGGCTCTTCAAGGGATCGACCGAAGGGTTCAGCAGCACCGCCGGCACGTCCAGGCGCTCGGCCAGCCAGGTCGCATAGAAGCCGCCCAGCGAAGAGCCGACGATCGCCAGGTTGTCCGGCGCATGGCGCTCGGCCAGCAGCAGGGCCAGTTCCATCGCCGCTTTCGGCGAGGCCGGCAGTTGCGGGCAGATCAGCTCGCCCGCGCGCCCGGCGGCCGTCATCCGCTCCTGCACCACGCGCGCCTTGAACGAGCGCGGCGAGGAGCGAAAGCCGTGCAAATAGAGAATCATGTCGTCAGGGCCTCGAGCAGCTTCTGGTGCACGCCGCCGAAACCGCCGTTGCTCATCACCAGGATGTGGTCGCCCGGCTGGGCCGCCTGCACGATGGCCTGCACCATGTAGTCGATCTGGTCGAAGCTGTGGGCGATCGCGCCCAGCGGCTTGAGGGCGTCGGCCAGCGACCAGCCCAGCGCCTGCTGGCTGCCGAAGCCGAACACGAGGTCGGCATCCTTCAGGCTCCCCGGCAGCGCATCCTTCATCGCGCCCAGCTTCATGGTGTTCGAGCGCGGCTCGAGCACGGCCAGGATGCGGCCCGAGGTCCCGATGCGCTGGCGCAGGCCGCCGACCGTGGTCGCGATCGCGGTCGGGTGGTGGGCGAAGTCGTCGTAGACGGTGACATTGTTCACCACGCCGCGCACTTCCATGCGCCGCTTGACGCTCTGGAAGCGCGACAGCGATTCGACCGATTGCGCCACCGGCACGCCGACGTGGCGGGCGGCGGCGATCGCGGCCAGCGCGTTCGAACGGTTGTGCTTGCCGGTCAGTTCCCAGTGGACCGTGCCCTGAGTCTCGCCATTGAAGACGACGTCGAAGCTGGCGCCGCCCGGATGCTCGACCAGCGACCAGTCCACGCCCTCGGACAAACCGAAGGTTTCCTTCTCGCTCCAGCAGCCGCGCTTGATCACGCGCGCCAGCGAGGCTTCGTCGCCGTTGACGACCAGACGGCCCACGCCCGGCACGGTGCGCACCAGGTGGTGGAACTGGGTCTCGATGGCGCCGATGTCCGGGAAGATGTCGGCGTGGTCGAATTCCAGGTTGTTCAGCACGGCGGTCTTGGCGTGGTAATGCACGAACTTGGAACGCTTGTCGAAGAAGGCGGTGTCGTATTCGTCAGCCTCGATGACGAAGAAGTCCGATTCGGTCGCGCCTTGCAGGCGCGCCGAGATGCCGAAGTTCATCGGCACGCCGCCGATCAGGAAGCCCGGCGCGTAACCCGCGTCTTCCAGGATCCAGGCCAGCATCGACGAGGTCGTGGTCTTGCCATGGGTGCCGGCCACGGCCAGCACCCATTTATTGCGCAAAATATGTTCCCCGATCCATTGCGGACCCGACATGTACGGCAGGCCGCGGTTCAGGATTTCCTCGATCAGCGGATTGCCGCGGGTCATGACGTTGCCGACCACGTAGAGGTCGGGATTCAGCGACACCTGCTCCGGACCGTAACCCTGGATCAGTTCGATGCCCTGGGCTTCGAGCTGGGTGCTCATCGGAGGATAGACGTTGGCGTCGCAACCGGTGACGCGGTGGCCGGCCTCCTTGGCCAGGACCGCCAGGCCGCCCATGAAGGTGCCGCAAATGCCGAGGATATGAATGTGCATGGTCGTGGGAAAAAAAGCGAATACGCGATTTTACCCGACGCGATGCCGTTTTCCGTTCAAGAGTATGATCTGCCTCATGATGCCAAGCCAGAACAATGACCTACTTCAGCTGCGCGCCGAGATCGCCGCAACGGCCGCGCGCATGATCGCCCAGGACGGCGCCGACTACGCCACCGCCCGCCGCAAGGCCGCACGCCAGGTGCTCGGCGTGGACCAGCCGGCCCCCAACCTGATGCCCGACAATATCCAGATCGAGGACGAGGTCCGTAAATACCAGTCCCTGTTCGGCGGCAGCGCGCATGCCGAACGCGTGCGCCAATTGCGCGAGACCGCGCTGCAGGTGATGGATGCGCTGGCCGACTTCCGCCCCTATCTCACCGGCGCGGTACTGAACGGCACCGCCGGCGAGCACGACGACATCCACCTGCAACTGTTCGCCGACAGCGCCAAGGAGGTCGAGATTTTCCTCCTGAACCGCAACGTCAATATAGAGATCTCCGAAACCCCGCACTTCAAGGGTGCGCGCCATGAGCCGGTTGAAACGGTGAGCTTCCTGTGGCATAAGGAAGCGGTGCACGCCGAGTTGTACGATTTTCATGACTTGCGTGGGGCACTCAAGCCGCGCGCCGATGGCCGCCTGCAGCGTGTCGACGCGGCCGGCCTGCGCGCCTTGATGACGACCGATGAATCTCTGGAACAGGACGAATGAATAAAAAGAAGCTGGCCGCCTTCGCGGCCGTGGCGGTACTCTTCGGCGCGCTCGGCGCTTATCTGGGTGTCAAGAAACAGCCGCAAGGCCCGGTCACCACCGCCATCGCTCCGACCGGCGGCCCGGCCCACAGCGCCTCGACGCACTTATATGCGCAATCGCTCAACGACCTGGCCGGCAAGACCGAGTCGCTGGACAAGTGGAAAGGCAAGCCGCTGCTGGTGAACTTCTGGGCTACCTGGTGCGCTCCCTGCGTGCAGGAGATGCCGGAACTGTCGGCGCTGGCGGATGAAGAAGCTGGCAAACGCTTCAACGTGATCGGCATCGGCATCGATTCGCCGTCGGCGATGAGCGAATTCGCTGCCAAGCACAACATCAAGTACCCGCTGTACGTCGGCGGAATGGGCGGCACCGAGCTGTCGCGCGGCTTCGGCAATCCGAGTGGCGGCCTGCCGTTTACGGTCCTGATCGGCGCCGATGGCCAGGTAAAGAAGACCTATCTGGGCAAGCTGAAGTTCGACGAACTGAAGGCGGACCTGGCGGCACTCTAGGGCTCGCGAACGGTCGTTCTTTTCCGAACTCCGCCCAAGTCACGCTTATCCGCACTGAATTTTATTGCTTGCCAATACGTATTGTTGGCGGCAAAATGCGTCACTTTCGAGCATAGACTCTACAAAAACATGGCGAAAAAGCTACTGCTGCTCAACGGTCCCAATCTGAATCTGCTGGGAACCCGGGAGCCTGCGGTGTACGGCGCGGCAACGCTGGCCGACATCGAAAGCGCTGCGACGGCTCAGGCTGCCGCAGCGGGCGGATCGCTTTCCTGCTTTCAGAGCAACCACGAAGGTGCGCTGATCGACCGCATCCACGCCGCCCGTGACGAGGGCGTGGACGCGATCGTCATCAATCCTGGCGGGCTGACCCACACGAGCGTGGCACTGCGCGATGCGCTGGCCGCGGTGGCGATCCCGTTTATTGAGGTACATATCTCAAACATTTACCAGCGTGAAGCGTTCCGGCATCACTCGTACCTGGCGGCGATCGCCCGCGGGACGATCTGCGGACTGGGCGTGGACGGATATCGGTTTGCCATCGACTTTGCGCTTAAATAGCGTTAATCTACGTCAACTTCATGCATCATGCGCGGATGCGCCCTCGTATTGGCGCTTCGCTTACTCTTAAAACACAAATAATTCCAAGGGGTTTCACATGGATCTTCGTAAACTCAAGACTTTGATCGACCTCGTCGCCGAATCGGACATCGCTGAACTCGAAGTGACCGAAGGCGAGAGCAAGGTCCGCATCGTCAAGTCGTCCGCAATGCCCCAGAACCAGATGGTGATGCTGCCGTCCGCCGGCGTGCAGCAGTACTCGGCGCCGGCCGCCCCGGCCGCGGCGCCTGCCGCTCCGGCGGCCGCTCCGGCCCCCGCCGTCGCCGCCGAGCCGACCGGCCACGTCGTCAAGTCGCCGATGGTCGGCACCTTCTACCGTTCGTCGGCACCGGGCGCGCCCGCCTTCGTCGAAGTCGGCGCCAACATCAAGGAAGGCGACACCCTGTGCATCATCGAAGCGATGAAGCTCCTGAACGAGATCGACGCCGACGTGTCCGGCGTGGTCACCAAGATCCTGGTGGAAAATGGCCAGCCGGTCGAATTCGGCCAGCCGCTGTTCGTGATCGGCTAATCGTTAGCCCCGCCGGCCGTGACTTCTTCGCGGCCCATGATCCGAACCCAGCCGGCGCCCGACGCCGGCTTTCTCTCACCTACCCAAGCTAACCATGTTTGAAAAAATCCTCATCGCCAACCGTGGTGAAATCGCGCTGCGTATCCAGCGCGCCTGCCGCGAAATGGGCATCAAGACGGTGGTCGTTCACTCGGAAGCGGACAAGGACGCCAAGTACGTGAAACTGGCCGACGAATCGGTCTGCATCGGCCCGGCGCAGTCGTCGCTGAGCTACCTGAACATGCCGGCCATCATCAGCGCCGCCGAAGTCACCGACGCCGAAGCGATCCACCCGGGCTACGGCTTCCTGTCCGAGAACGCCGACTTCGCCGAGCGCGTGGAAAAATCGGGCTTCGTCTTCATCGGCCCGCGCTCCGACTCGATCCGCCTGATGGGCGACAAGGTCTCGGCCAAGCAGGCCATGATCCGCGCCGGCGTGCCTTGCGTGCCGGGTTCGGACGGCGCCCTCTCGGACGATCCGAAGGAAATCATCCAGACCGCGCGCCGCGTCGGCTACCCGGTCATCATCAAGGCCGCCGGCGGCGGTGGCGGCCGCGGCATGCGCGTCGTGCACACCGAAGCGGCCCTGCTGAACGCCGTGCAGATGACCAAGACCGAAGCCGGCACCGCCTTCGGCAATCCGGAAGTCTATATGGAGAAGTTCCTGGAAAATCCGCGTCACGTGGAAATCCAGGTGCTGGCCGACGAGCACAAGAACGCCGTCTGGCTGGGCGAACGCGACTGCTCGATGCAGCGCCGCCACCAAAAGGTGATCGAGGAAGCGCCGGCGCCGGGCATCCCGCGCAAGCTGATCGAGAAGATCGGCGACCGTTGCGCCGAAGCCTGCCGCAAGATCGGCTACCGCGGCGCCGGCACCTTCGAATTCCTGTACGAGAACGGCGAGTTCTACTTCATCGAGATGAACACCCGCGTGCAGGTCGAACACCCGGTCACCGAAATGATCACCGGCATCGACATCGTGCAGGAACAGATCCGCATCGCCTGCGGCGAAAAATTGCGCTTCCGCCAGCGCGACATCATGCTGTCGGGCCACGCGATCGAGTGCCGCATCAACGCCGAGGATCCGTTCAAGTTCACGCCGTCGCCGGGCCGCATCACCAGCTGGCACCCGCCGGGCGGTCCTGGCATCCGTGTCGATTCGCACTCGTATGCGGGATATTATGTTCCACCTCATTACGACTCGATGATCGGCAAGGTAATTTCCTACGGTGCAACGCGCGAGCAGGCAATTCGCCGCATGCAAATTGCGCTCTCGGAAATGGTGGTCGAGGGTATCCTCACCAACATCCAGCTGCACCGCGAACTGATGGTGGACGCCCGCTTCATCGAAGGCGGCACCAACATCCATTACCTGGAGCAGAAGCTGGCCAACCGCCCGGACACCAAAGTGACCCTGGGCACGGACAATAAGGCTGAGGCATGAGCTGGACTGAAGTCGTCATCGAAATCGCACGCGAGCACGCTGAGGCGCTCTCCGACGCCTTGATGGAAGCGGGCGCGCTGTCGGTATCGGTGGAAGACGCCGACGAAGGCACCGAGCAGGAAAATCCCCTGTTCGGAGAACCCGGCATGGAACCGCTTGAGGCGGCCTGGGACCACAGCCGCGTGGTCGCCCTGACCGATACGGACGCGGACCAGGCGGCGATCGTCGCCGAAGCCGCAGCCGCCATCAAGCTGGCGAATCCCCCTGCATTCACCACCCGTTCGGTGGCGGATGCCGACTGGGTGCGCCTGACCCAGTCGCAGTTCGAGCCTATCCACATCGGCAAGAACATCTGGGTCGTGCCGAGCTGGCACGAGGCGCCGGAGCCAAGCGCCCTGATCCTCGAACTCGATCCGGGCCTGGCCTTCGGCACCGGCAGCCATCCGACCACCCGCCTGTGCATGGAGTGGCTGGAAGCGCACCCGGCGCCCGGCAAATCGGTGCTGGACTACGGCTGCGGCTCGGGCATCCTGGCGATGGTCGCCAAGAAGCTGGGCGCTGCCGACGTCGCCGGCGTCGACATCGACCCGCAGGCGATCGAATCGGCGAAGTCGAACGCCGAGCGCAACCGCTGCGAGATCGACTTCTACCTGCCGGACGCCTTTGCCGTTGCGCCGAACGAGCGCCACGCCAAGGGCCAGTTCGACATCGTGGTGGCCAACATCCTCTCGAGCCCATTGAAGCTGATGGCGCCGATGCTGTCCGGCCGCGTGGCGCCGGGCGGTTCGCTGATCCTGTCGGGCGTGCTGGCGCGCCAGGCCGAGGAAGTGGCCGCCGCCTACGCACCTTTCATCAAGCTGGGCGTCTGGGCCGAGCAGGACGGCTGGGTCGCCCTTCACGGCACGCTCGGCCAGGACACCGCACCGCCCGCGCGTAGCTCCACTCCTCAATAAGGAGAGCCCGGCATGGCGCTCGCCACTCAATGCCCCCACTGCGGCACGATGTTCCGGGTCGCCTCGGACCAGCTCAAGCTACGTGGGGGCATCGTGCGCTGCGGCGCCTGCCAGGAAATCTTCGACGGCAGCGCCACCCTGGTCGACCTCGACGCCCCGCCGGCGCGCGCGCCGGTGGCGCCGCAGCCGGCCGTTCCTTCCGCTGCCTCTGCCGCATCTGCTGCCGCACCTGCTGCCGAAGCACCTGCCGCGGTTGCTGCCGCATCGCCTTCCCCTGCCCCCGAAACGGCTCCTGTCGCCGAACCGGAACCGGATCCCCCGCCCTTCACCATCGTCGACGGTCCGGCGGAGTCGTCCGATGCCGTGAGCGACGCGGCGGCGCCGGATTTCGACGGGCAGCCGGTCTACACGCTCGACTTCGACCACACCTTCGACCCGTTCGGCATCCTGCCGAAGGTCAACGCGGACGAGGCGAATCCGGAGCCTGCGGCGCAAGCCCTGCCGGCCGAGGCCGGCCCCCTGGCCGAGACGGCGCCGGAGGAACCGGCGGCGGCGCTCGAGGCCGAGGCAGCCGCCGCAGCGCCCGTCGAGGCTGCGCCGATGGAAGCGGAAACCTCGGCGGCGGCGGAAACCGCGGCGCAGGCGGAAGTCGCGCCCGAACCGGCCGCCGCCGAGGCCGCGCCGATCGAGACGGCGCCTGCCGCCTTGACGCCTGACGAAACGGCATCCATCGAACCAACGCCGGCGCCTGTGGCGCCGGTACGCACCGACGAGAAAAAGCCGGCCGCGGCAATGCCGGCGCCTTCCTCCGGATCGCGACGCATCGAACCCAGCCTCGGCCTGCCCGTGGACGAAGAACTGGTGGCCCAGCCGCTGCCCGACCACGCACCCGAACCGGCAAGCAAGGCCCCGGCGCCGCGCGCGGCGGATGCGCCGCCGCTGCCGATGCGCGAAGCCGCGGCCAGCGTCATCAACGCGCACGCGCCCAGCCTGCCCAGCGCGCCGCCGGTGGCGCGCACGCCGGCCGCCCGCCGCGCCGAAAAGGCGGCCGCGCGCCGCTCGCGCCTGACCCCGACCAAAATCGACGCGCCGCCGAAGATCCGCGTGCCCGAGAGCGACGAGCCCGAATTCGTCCGCCGCGGGCGCCAGCAGGAGCAGAGCGGCCGCACGCGCAAGATCGCGATGCTGGCCGGCTCGATCGTGCTGCTGCTGATCCTGGTCGCGCAGGGCGTAATTACCTTCCGCAACGCGCTGGCCGCGCGCTTCCCGGCCGCCAAACCGGCGCTGGTATCGAGTTGCGCGCTGCTCGGCTGCCGCGTCGAGCTGCCGGCCCAGATCGACAACCTCGTGATCGAGACCGGCGAACTGACCACCCTCGGCGGCGGCGCCTATGCCTTCACCACGCAGCTCGCCAACCAGGGCGCGGTGCCCCAGGCCTGGCCGAGCCTGGAACTGTCCCTGACCGACGCCAACGACAAGCCGCTGGTGCGCCGCGTGTTCGCGCCGCGCGACTACTTGAAATCGGGTTCCAGCCCGGGTGCCGCGGCTGCGGCCACCGGACTTGCGCCACGCGTCGAACAAGCGATCACGCTCCACTTCCGCGTGGACGACCTTCAACCATCCGGCTACCACATCGCCGTTTTCTACCCCTGACAGAACATGACCCACCCTACCCTGATCTGCGGATCGCTGGCATTCGACAAGATCATGCAGTACCACGGCCGCTTCGCCGATACCCTGCTGGCTGACCAGCTGCACCGCGTGAACGTCTCCTTCCTGGTCCCGACCCTGCGCACCGAATACGGCGGCTGCTCGGCCAACATCGCCTACAACCTGAATCTGCTGGGCGGCGATCCGCTGATCATGGCGACCATCGGCCAGGACGGCGCCGACTACCTCGAGCGCCTGCGCAACTTCGGCATCAAGACGCGCGCCATCAAGACCATCGGCGATGCCTACACCGCCCAGTGTTTTGTTACGGCCGACCAGGACAACAACCAGATCAACGCCTTCCACCCGGGCGCGATGCAGTTCTCGCACGAGAACAACGTCGCCGACTGCGGCCCGCTGCGCGTGGCGATCATCGCGCCGGACGGCCGCGACGGCATGCTCAAGCACGCGCGCGACTGCGCCGCGCTGGGCATCCCCTTCATGTTCGATCCGGGCCAGCAACTGCCGATGTTCAGCGGCGAAGAACTGCTCGCCTTCATCGAGCAGGCCACCTACCTGGCGGCGAACGACTACGAGTTCGAGATGATCATGGACCGCACCGGCCTGACGCTGCAGGACATCGCATCGCGCCTGGACGCGCTGATCGTCACCCGCGGCGAAAAGGGTTCCGAGATTTATGCCGGCGGCGAACGCTACGACATCCCGGCGGTGCCGGCAGCGGCCGTGGTCGACCCGACCGGCTGCGGCGACGCCTACCGCGCCGGCCTGCTGTACGGCATCGCCCAAGGCTATGACTGGAAGACCAGCGGCAGCATCGCCAGCCTGCTCGGCTCGATCAAGATCGCCCACCAGGGCGGCCAGAACCACAGCTTCACCCCCGCCGAGATCGCCGACAAATTCGAAGCCGCCTTCGGCTACCGCTTCAAGTAAGCCGATACGCTGACCGCAGGGTGGGCACTCCGTGCCCACACGTTACGTGCGGGGCACTTGGCCACCTGCCGCAACGCTCCGCCCGCACCGCCAAGCGCGAGCCACGAACCGCAAGACTAGAAACGCAAAACAAAAAAAGGGCAGCCTCGGCTGCCCTTTTTCACATCCGTACCATGACTCAATACGGCCCCGGAATCAGCATCCGCAGCACGTACAGCGCAATCTGCAGCAGCAGCACCGCCACCAGCACCGACAAGTCCAGCCCGCCGATCGGCGGCACCACGCGGCGGATCGGCCGCAGCAGCGGATCGTTCAGCGCGTGCACGAAGGGCGCCAGCGGCGCGTGGGGATTCACCCAGCTGAAGATCGCCTCGATGATCAGGAGCGCCACGAAGCCGTAGATGATCCACTTCACGAAGCGCGCCAGCGCCAGCAGGAATACTTCCTGCCCGCTGGCCCCGACCAGCAGGTAGATGGAGGTGGCCAGCAGCACCACCAGGAAAGCGCCGAGCAGGCTCGCCCAGTCGTAGCCGCCGGCGCCCGGCACCACGCGGCGCAGCGGCTTGACCAGCCAGTCGCTCAGTGTGAACGTGAACTGTGCCACGGACGCCGGGGGACGCACCCGGATGGCCTGCATCCAGAAACGCAGAAGCAGCACCGCGCCCAGCACGCTGGCGGCGGTATCGACGATCAACTGAAGAATGGGCAGCACGAAGACTCCTTGAGATGAAAACCTATTTCGGTAGGAATGCCTTGCTGCGGGCAAGCCATCAGCTTTCAGCCTACTGAAATAGATTCGAAAAAAAACCGCTGTGCGACGATATCACACAGCGGTATTTTGCCCTAAGCGGGCTCGGCTTGCCGTTACGGACGGCTGCTGGTCGGGAACGGCCATGCGGCGGCCGGCGCCAGCACGGTCTTCGCGGCCGGTGCCGGAGCGGCCGGCTTGGCTTCGCCGCTCGCTTCTTTCGAAGCTTGCTTGGCTGCCTGCGGCTTCGCCTCTGCTTCCTTGGCTGCCTTCTTGGCTGCCGGCTTCTTGGCCGCAGGCTTGGCCGCCGCTTCCGGCTTGGCTTCGGCTTTCGCTTCCGGCTTCGCTTCAGCCTTGGCTTCCGGCTTCGCTTCGGCCTTCATTTCCGGCTTTGCCTCGGCCTTGACTGCCGGTGCTGCCGGCTTGGCCGCGGTTGCCGCTTCCGGCTTGGCGTCGGCCTTCATTGCGGTCTTGGCTGCCGGCTTGGCTGCGGTTTTGCTTGCTGCGGTCTTGGCCGGGGCTTTCGCTGCGGTCTTGGTCTCGGCGGCCTTGGCCGGAGCTTTTGCTGCGGTCTTGGTTGCGGCAGCTTTGGCCGGAGCTTTGGCCGGAGCTTTGGCTGCGGTCTTGGTCGCGGCTGCCTTGGCCGGAGCTTTTGCCGCGGTCTTGGCTGCCGACTTGGCCGGAGCTTTTGCTGCGGTCTTGGTCGCGGCTGCCTTGGCCGGAGCTTTTGCCGCGGTCTTGGTTGCTGCCGACTTGGCCGGAGCTTTTGCCGCGGTCTTGGTTGCGGCTGCCTTGGCCGGCGCTTTTGCCGCGGTCTTGGTTGCTGCCGACTTGGCCGGCGCTTTTGTCGCGGTCTTGGTTGCTGCCGCCTTGGCCGGAGCTTTTGCCGCGGTCTTGGTTGCTGCCGACTTGGCCGGAGCTT
>NZ_DAMCPG010000017.1:42046-42478 GCF_032106685.1 Massilia sp. | reverse complement strand
TTGCCGCGGTCTTGGTCGCTGCCTTGGCCGGCGCTTTAACCGCGGTCTTGGCCGCCGACTTGGCCGGAGCCTTCGCTGCGGTCTTGGTCGCTGCTGCCTTCGCCGGAGCTTTTGCTGCGGTCTTGGCTGCCGACTTGGCTGGAGCCTTCGCTGCGGTCTTGGTTGCTGCCTTGGCCTGCGCTTTTGCTGCGGTCTTGGCCGGAGCCTTTGCTGCGGTCTTGGTTGCGGCTGCCTTCACCGGAGCCTTCGCTGCGGTCTTGGTTGCTGCCTTGGCTGGCGCTTTGGCTGCCGACTTGGCCGGAGCTTTTGCTGCGGTCTTGGCGGCCGACTTGGCCGGAGCTTTCGCTGCGGTCTTGGCTGCCGACTTAACCGGAGCCTTCGCTGCGGTCTTGGCTGCCGACTTAACCGGAGCCTTCGCTGCGGTCTTGGCTG
>NZ_DAMCPG010000017.1:10343-41946 GCF_032106685.1 Massilia sp. | reverse complement strand
CCGACTTGGCTGGTGCTTTTGCCGCGGTCTTGGCTGCCGACTTGGCCGGAGCTTTCGTTGCGGTCTTCGCTGCGGACTTGGTTGGCGCCTTGGCGGCGGTCTTGGTTGCGGCTGCCTTGGCCGGAGCCTTCGCTGCGGTCTTGGTTGCTGCGTTCTTTGCCGGAGCAGCAGCTTTCTTGGCTGCCGGTTTTGCTGCCGGCTTCGCGACTGCCTTGGTTGCAGTTGCCTTCTTCGCTGCCGGCTTCGCTGCCGGCTTGGCGGCGGCCTTCGCCGGCGTCTTCGCTGCCGGCTTGGCAGCGGTCGCCGACTTCTTGGCCGCGACTGGTTTTTCTGCTGCGGCGGTCTTTGCGGCCGACTTGGCGGCAGTCTTCGCTGCCGATTTTGCTGCTGGTTTCTTAGCGGCTGTTGCCATTTTTATTCTCCTTCTCTGCGATGAGAAAATACGCTACAAGGTTTAAACCCGTCCGAACGTTTCTTGCGTCGGGCGAATTATTCATCGGCACAAACCGGTCGGTTACTGCCAATGAATACGGCACCAGCTGAACTGCTGCAACTCCTCACAATTGCAGCGCTTCAGCCAACGTCGCAGGACACTCACTCTTCCAGCTGTTTTTCACATCGCTACCCTTGCGGGCGCGAAAAGAAAAAGCCGCCTTGCCTGAACGCGATCAGGCAGTGCGGCTTGTTCTTTTCGCTGCGCTTAAGTGCATACTGATTGAATCAGCGTCCCATTATTCGATCGGTTTTGTTTGCCGGTGAGCATGCAAAAAAATCCATGTTCACACTTTGACAAATTCAATCACGTAAAGTACACGAAAACCTTGTCAGTGCGCAACCCGCACACATGAAATTCACTCTATTGGACAGCGCCGCAACGCTTTGTGCGTCAAGGGAAGCCTGATTTCATCGGCAAATCTCGCAAATCGCGTTTGCACGCAGGGGTGCGCACGATTGAAACGCCGGCGCGCACCGGCATAAAAAAAGCCCGACGATTTCTCGTCGGGCTTTCGCATGCGTTGTCGCTGTCGCGACGATCAATCCCAGCTCAGCGCACCGCCGGTCTGGTACTCGGTCACGCGCGTCTCGAAGAAGTTACGCTCCTTCTTCAGGTCGATCATTTCGCTCATCCACGGGAACGGATTTTCTTCGTTCGGGAACAGCGGATCGAGGCCGATCTGCACGGCGCGGCGGTTCGCGATGAAGCGCAGGTAGCCCTTGAACATCGGGGCGTTCAGGCCCAGCACGCCGCGCGGCATGGTGTCTTCGGCGTAGCGGTATTCGAGGTCGACCGCCTGCATGAACAATACCTTCAGCTCTTCGCGGAATTCGGCGGTCCACAGCTGCGGGTTTTCCATCTTGATCGTGTTGATCAGGTCGATGCCGAAGTTCACGTGCATCGATTCGTCGCGCAGGATGTACTGGTACTGCTCGGCGGCGCCGGTCATCTTGTTCTGGCGGCCCAGCGCCAGGATCTGGGTGAAGCCGACGTAGAAGAACAGGCCTTCCATCAGGCAGGCGAAGACGATGATCGACTTCAGCAGCTTCTGGTCGTTTTCCAGGGTGCCGGTCTTGAATTCAGGATCGGTCAGGACGTTGATGAACGGGATCAGGAACTGGTCTTTGTCGTGGATCGACGCGATCTCGTTGTAGGCGTTGAAGATCTCGCGCTCGTCCAGGCCCAGCGACTCGACGATGTACTGGTAGGCGTGGGTGTGGATCGCCTCTTCGAAGGCCTGGCGCAGCAGGTACTGGCGGCATTCCGGCGCGGTGATGTGGCGGTAGGTGCCCAGCACGATGTTGTTCGCGGCCAGCGAGTCGGCGGTGACGAAGAAGCCCAGGTTGCGCTTGACGATGCGGCGCTCGTCCTCGGTCAGGCCGTTCGGGTTCTTCCACAGCTCGATGTCGCGCTGCATATTCACTTCCTGCGGCATCCAGTGGTTGGCGCAGCCGGCCAGGTATTTGTCCCAGGCCCACTTGTACTTGAACGGCACCAGCTGGTTGACGTCGGTCTGGCCGTTGATGATGCGCTTGTCGTCGGCGTTCACGCGCTTGGCGACGTCGGCGGCGCTCACGCCTTCCGGGTTGCCCGCGGCGAGCGGCGCCGCTTTTGCAGCGCCTTGCGCGCTGGTTGGTTCATCGTCCCATGACAGCATAATTTTTTCCTTCAGAATTCTTGCAAAGCAGCGCCCGGCGCGAGGCCGGGCGAACGGTTTAACTATTTATCGCTTGTTGACAGCTTATTGGCAGGCTTCGCATTCGTCGAAGCCGGCGTCGCCCGGACGCAGGTAGCAGGCCGCGCCGTCTACGACATCGGGAGCAGCGCCTGCAACAGCGGCTGGCGCCGATGCTGCGGTCGCTGCCGCTGCCGCCGGGGCAGCGTGACCGGCCGCCAGGCCGCCCGAGACCGGCACCGCGTTCAGCGCGCCGGTGCGGGTGGTCGACTTCTCCATGTGCGTCGCCGCGATGGTGCGCAGGTAGTAGGTGGTCTTCAGGCCGCGCAGCCATGCCAGTTTATACGTCTCGTCCAGCTTCTTGCCCGATGCGCCGGCCATGTAGATGTTCAGCGACTGGGCCTGGTCGATCCACTTCTGGCGGCGCGATGCCGCTTCCACCAGCCACTTCGGCTCGACTTCGAACGCGGTGGCGTAGATGTCGCGCAGGTCCTGCGGCACGCGGTCGATCTTCGAGAGCGAGCCGTCGAAGTACTTCAGGTCGGCGATCATCACCTCGTCCCACAGGTCGCGCGCCTTCAGGTCGCGCACCAGGTAGGAGTTGATCTCGGTGAATTCGCCCGACAGGTTCGACTTCACGTACAGGTTCTGGAAGGTCGGCTCGATGCAGGCCGACACGCCGATGATGTTCGAGATCGTCGCGGTCGGGGCGATCGCCACGCAGTTCGAGTTACGCATGCCGAACTGCTTGATGCGCTCGCGCACCACGCTCCAGTCCATCGATTCGCTCGTGTCCTGCTCGAGGTAGCCGCCGCGTTCCTCGGCCAGCAGCTTGATCGAATCCTGCGGCAGGATGCCGCGGTCCCACAGCGAACCGGCGTAGGTCTCGTAGCGGCCGCGCTCTTCGGCCAGCTCGGTCGAGGCCAGGTAAGCGTAGTAGCAGACGGCTTCCATCGACTTGTCGGCGAACTCCACCGCTTTGTCGGATGCGAACGGCACGCGCATCATGTGCAGGCAGTCCTGGTGGCCCATGATGCCCATGCCGACCGGGCGGTGGCGCAGGTTCGAGTTGCGCGCCTTTTCCACGGCGTAGTAGTTGATGTCGATGACGTTGTCGAGCATGCGCATCGCGGTGCGGATGGTCTTCTGCAGCTTGACGTGGTCCAGGCCATCGCCCTTCATGTGCTGCGGCAGGTTCACCGAGCCCAGGTTGCAGACGGCGATCTCGTCGGCGCTGGTGTTCAGGGTGATCTCGGTGCACAGGTTCGACGAGTGCACGACGCCGATGTGCTGCTGCGGCGAACGGATGTTGCACGGATCCTTGAAGGTGATCCATGGGTGGCCGGTTTCGAACAGCATCGACAGCATCTTGCGCCACAGGTCGAGCGCTTCGACTTTCTTGTACACGGTCATTTCGCCGCGCGCCGCCTTGGCTTCGTAGGCAACATACGCCTCTTCGAAGGCGCGGCCGACCTTGTCGTGCAGGTCAGGCGTCTCGCTCGGCGAGAACAGGCTCCAGTGGCCCTTTTCCATCACGCGCTTCATGAACAGGTCCGGAATCCAGTTCGCGGTGTTCATGTCGTGGGTGCGGCGGCGGTCGTCGCCGGTGTTCTTGCGCAGGTCGAGGAATTCCTCGATGTCCATGTGCCAGGTTTCCAGGTAGGCGCAGACCGCGCCCTTGCGCTTGCCGCCCTGGTTGACCGCGACGGCGGTGTCGTTGACCACTTTCAGGAACGGCACGACGCCTTGCGACTTGCCGTTGGTGCCCTTGATGCGCGAGCCCAGCGCGCGGACCGGGGTCCAGTCGTTGCCCAGGCCGCCGGCGAACTTCGACAGCAGCGCGTTTTCCTTGATGGCGTCGTAGATGCCTTCCAGGTCGTCGCCGACGGTGGTCAGGTAGCACGACGACAGCTGCGAACGGCGGGTGCCCGAGTTGAACAGGGTCGGGGTCGAGCTCATGAAGTCGAACGACGACAGCAGGTTGTAGAACTCGATGGCGCGCTCTTCGCGCTCGGCTTCGCGCAGGGCCAGGCCCATCGCGACGCGCATATAGAAGGCCTGCGGCATCTCGATGCGGGTTTCGCGCACGTGCAGGAAGTAGCGGTCGTACAGGGTCTGCAGGCCGATGTAGCCGAACTGCAGGTCGCGGTCGGCCACGATGGCCTTCGCCAGGCGCTCGAGGTCGAACTTGCCCAGCTCTTCGTCGAGCAGCTCGTTGGCGATGCCCTTGGCGATGTACTGCGGGAAGTAGGTGACGTACTCAAGAGCGGCCTTGGCTTGCGGCACTTCCTTGCCGAAGACTTCCTTGCGGATGGTGTGCAGCAGGATGCGGGCCGTGACCTGGCTGTAGGCCGGATCGGTTTCCATCAGCGCGCGCGCGGCCAGGATGGCCGACTTGTGCAGTTCCTCGACCGGCACGCCGTCGTACAGGTTGCGCAGGGTCTCGGCGACGATGGCGTCGGCGTCGACATGCTTTTCCAGGCCGGCGCAGGCGGCGTTCACCAGGGCATGCACGTCATTGACGTCGAGCGGCAGGCGCTGGCCGTTGTCGACCACGTGGATTTGCGGCGCGGCCACTTGCGCGGTACCGGCGGCTTCCTTGGCGGCGCGGCGCTCTTCCATCTGCTTGGCGCGGTACAGCACGTAGGCGCGCGCGACATCGTGCTCGCCCGAGCGCATCAGCGACAGTTCAACCTGGTCCTGCACGTCTTCGATGTGGAAGGTGCCGCCGTTCGGCTGGCGGCGCACCAGCGCAGCGACCACGTTGTTGGTCAGCTCTTCCACCAGGTCGCGGATGCGGGCCGAAACGGCGCCCTGGCCGCCGGCGACCGCCAGGAAGGCCTTGGTCATCGCGACCGAGATCTTGTTCGGCTCGAAAGGCACGACGGCGCCGTTGCGGCGGATGATGCGGTAGTCGCCGCGCGCGGCGATCTCGGCTGCGTTATTGCCGCCGGCTGCCGCTCCTGGTGCCGCTTGCGGGTGGATTGAAATGTCTTGGGATGTCTGCATTGAGCCTCCAGGAAGGGCAGTCGTGCTGCCGCCGGTTGTTCCAATGGACCGCTCGCGCGTGCGAGCGTCCAACGATGATGTAAAAAGCGAAAAGGGTCTCCGCCAGCCGGGCAACGCCAAGCCGGGCAATATTGTTGCCTACGGATATTTAATGCATATGAAGCAAATGCGAAGCGATGCGATACTGCTGGGCTAGCGGTTCCGGTCAGCTGCCTGCGCCGCTCCTTGGAGGGACTGGGCCAGGGCTGGGCTACCGGATGTTACTGCTGACTCCGCTACCACTATATCTAGTGTTGCGTATTGAGATGGGACTAATTGTAGTACCTGCGCGCGCAGCCGTGCAAGTGAATAAATTCTCAATTTCTGGCGTTTTTTGGGTGCGCACCTCTTGACATTCGGGGCTCTGCCGAAAGATGGGCGCTTGCAGGTTAGTAAGCACTAACACGCTGCTCAAAGCTTGTTCAGCCACCTTGTTTAGTGCTCAACAACGGTGCGGAGCGCACCGTTTTGCACTGGCGAAAAGGCAACACTTTTTGACAAGTATTAACTGTCGGGTGGGTGGATTCTCCGCCCATGTGTTCAACCGGTCGGTGCAAAGTCGTGTACGTCTTTGCAAGCTTGCGTTGGACGCGTGGGCGGCGCCACCGTCGCGTATATGCATCGTGGCGGGTGTCGCCGCCCACCCTACACGGCGGTACTGCCCGACGCCGGCGCCTGTACGCATTCGCCCAGCCCATTGTCCCAGCGCCCGCCTGCATCCAGACAACGGTCGACGTCGATCTCGTGCTTCATCCACATCAGCGCGGCGATGAGCGCGATGGCCAGGGCTGCGTAACGCAAGCGTTTCGGCATGTCAGTTCTCCGGTGCCTGGATGTCCAGCTTCTGCATCTGGTAGCGCAACTGGCGTACGCTGATGCCGAGCAGGCTGGCGGTCCTGGTGCGGTTGAATTGGGTCTGCTGCAGCGCGCGCTGGATGATGTCGCGCTCGACCTGTTCCAGGTAGGCCGGCAGGTTGCCCGGCAGGCTGTCGGGACCCAGCGCCACCGGGGCGCCTGGCGCCGGCAGCGGCGCCGCGGCCGGCAGCGCGGGCGCTTCGGCGCTCGCCACCAGCAGTGCCGGCGCCGGCGCCTCGTGGCTTCGCGCGCCGTCCGCCGGCCGCGCCGCCTTCAGCGACAGGTCCTCGACCTGGATCACGCCGTCGTCGGCAAAGGCCAGCGCGCGCTCGAGCACGTTCTCGAGTTCGCGCACGTTGCCGGGGAAGGAATAGCCGCGCAGGGCGTCGAGCACGCCCGGTCCGAGCGAGGCGCCGCCCGCTCCGGCCAGGCGCGCCAGGATCGCGTTGGCCAGCACCGGCAGGTCGTCGAGCCGCTCGCGCAGGGGCGGCAGCGCCAGCTCGATCACGTTCAGGCGGTAGAACAAGTCCTGGCGGAAGCTGCCGGTCTCGACGCACCTGGCAAGATCCTTGTGGGTGGCGCTGACAATGCGCACGTCGACCGGCTCTTCCTGGGTGGCGCCGATCTTGCGCACGCGCCGCTCCTGGATCGCGCGCAGCAGTTTCACCTGCATCGCCAGCGGCAGGTCGGCCACCTCGTCGAGCATCAGGGTGCCGCCGTTGGCCGCCTGGAAGAAACCGTCGCGCTCCTCGGCGGCGCCGGTGAAGGCGCCCTTGCGGTAGCCGAAGAATTCGGCCTCCATCAGGTTCTCGGGAATCGCGCCGCAGTTCACGGCGACGAAAGGTTTTGCGGCGCGCGAACTCTGGGCGTGGATCTCGCGCGCGGCCAGCTCCTTGCCGGCGCCGGACTCGCCGCTGATCGCGATCGGCGCCATCGAGCGCGCCAGGCGCGCGATCTGGGCGCGCAGCGCCTGCATGGCCTGCGAGTGGCCGATCAGGCGGGAACCGGTCCCGCCCTCTCCCGCCGCCGGGCCCGCCGGGGCCTCGGACAATTTCAGCGCTGAGCGCACCATCACCCGCAGTTCATCGAGCACCACCGGTTTCGAGACGTAGTCGAAGGCGCCGGCCTTCAGCGCCACCACCGCGTTCTCGGCGCTGCCGAAGGCGGTGATCACGGCGATCGGCGTTTTCGAGGTGCTCGACACTTCGCGCACCAGTTCCAGCCCGAGCCCGTCCGGCAGGCGCATGTCGGTCAGCACCAGCGCGTAGCTGTTGTCGTCGACGAGACGGCGCGCCTCGCGCAGGGTGGCGGCGCAGTCGACGTCCAGGCCCATCTTGACCAGCGTGATCTCGAGCAGGTCGCGCAGGTCGGCTTCGTCGTCGACGACCAGGATGCGGGGTGAACTCATGACTGCCTTTCTTTACTGTCCATTACTGGCCTCGCGTGCCGGCCGCCGCCAGCTGGGCGAAGGTGATGACAAAACGGCCACTGGCCTTGCGTGCGCCGCCCGCCGCCGGGTCGTAGCGGTATTCGTAGTCGAGCTTGGCGCCATTGTTCAGGCACAGCTCGCGCGCCAGGTAGAGCCCCAGGCCCGTGCCCTTGCTCGACGTAGTATAGAAGGGTTCGAACAGGTGGGCGCGCACGTCGGGCGTGATGCCGGGGCCGTCGTCCTGCACGTGCAATTCGAGCGTGCCGAACGGGTCGAGCTCGGGCCAGATGCGGATGCTGGCCGGCTTGCGGCTGGCATAGCGGATCGCGTTGCCGAGCAGGTTGACCAGCACTTCGCGCAGGTGCAGGCCGTCGAAGCGCACCTCGATCGCGCCGGCGCCGCCCAGCCACAGCATCTCATCAAGCAGGCCCTGGGTTTCGCAGAACTCCGCCTTCAGCTCGGCCAGGAAGCGCCCCAGCGGGATCGGCTCGGCATACGGCTGGGCCTTGCGCGAGAGCTGCAGGATGTCCTCGACCATGCGGTTCACGCGCGCCACGTTGTCGCCGATGATCTTCAAGAGGCGCACCTCGGCCTTGCCGTGCAGGTCCTCGGCCAGCAGCGCGGTGGCGTGGCCGATGGCCGACAGGGGATTGCGCACCTCGTGCGCGATGCTGGCGGTGAGCCGTCCCATCGAGGCCAGCTTCAGCTGCTGCGCCTGGTTTTCGATGGCGCTCACGTCCTCCATGAAGACGACGCTGCGCCCGGGCACGCCGGCGCCGGCGTCGACGCGGGCAAAGCGCAGTTTCAGGTGCGCCGGCTGGTCGCGCCGCGCGCCCGGCCCGCTGTCGGCGCCGCCCTGCTCCTGGAAGGGCTTCAGGATCACCCAGGCTTCGTCTGGCCCGGCCTCGCCTTCGACCGGCTCGACCGCGGCCAGGCCCGGCGTCGCGGCGTTTCCCATCCAGCGCGCGAAGGCGCCGGCCACCGGCTCCAGGCCGTGCACCGCATCCAGGCGCAGCCCGGCCGGCGCGTCGAGCCCCAGCATGCGCCGCGCGGCCGGGTTGGCGGTGTGGATGGCGCCGTCGGCGCCGAGCACCAGCACGCCGTCGCCGACGTCGGCGATCACGATCTCGTTGATCGACTGCTGCACCTGCAGGTCGAGGCCGCGCTGGGACGCCAATTCTTCCTGCCCGATCAGGCGCGCCGCCAGCCGGTTGACCAGCAGGACCACGGCGAAGAAGGCCACGCCGTACATACCGGCCTGCATCAGCGGCGGCTCGCCCTCGCGCGCAAAGATCTGCCAGGAGGCCTCGAGCAGGATGAAGATCGACGCGATCGACGCCGCGAACAGCGCCAGCACCAGGGGCGCGAGGATGGCGGCGCCGGCCAGCGGAAACAGGTAGAGGATGCCCAGGCCGCTGCGCAGGCCGCCGGCCGCCAGGTAGAGCAGCGAGATGGCCGCCAGGTCGGTCGCGATCTGGCAGGCCAGCTGCAGCGGGAAGCGGCGCTTCCAGAACGTGGTCAGCAGGCCGAACAGGATCGCGGCGGCGAAATACGCGATGCAGGTGTGCGCATAGGCCGGATCGGTGGTGGCGCGGCCGTCGCGCACGTCGAAGGCCAGGTAGAGCAGCAGCACCACCCCGATGACGATGCGGGTGACGTTCAGCGCCTGCAGCGAGCGCCAGAAGGTCGCGCGCGACTGCGTGGACAGCGCCGGCCAGCGGATCTTCAAGATCGCGGGCCTACTGCGGCGGCAGGCGCACGTGGGCCGGGCTGCAGTAGTCCAGGCCGTCGGCACGCACCGCTTCGGATGCCGGGAAATGCAGGCCGCAATGCGCGCAGCGGGTCATGTTTTCGATCTGCATTCCCGGCGCCGGCGCCGGGCTGCTTGGCCGCGGCGGCGTGCTTTCCTCGTGGCGGCGGATCGCGGCGCGCAGCTTGGCGCGCACCGCGAAGCCGATCAGGGCGATCAGGACGATCCAGAACAGGAGGCGGCTCATGCGATCCCCCGGTGCAGGACGACTTCGAGCACGAAGCGGCTGCCGACATAGGCCAGCGCCAGCGTCGCAAACCCCGCCAGCGTGAAGCGCAGCGCGGTCTTGCCGCGCCAGCCGCGCCAGTGCCGCCCCGCCAACAAGGCCGCGAACAGGATCCAGGACAGCAGCGCGAACACGTTCTTGTGGTCCCAGCGCAGCGCGCGCCCGAACAGCTGCTCCGAGAACACCACGCCCGACAGCACGGTCAGGCTGAGCAGGACGAAGCCGATGCCGATCAGGCGGAACAGCAGCTTTTCCATGGTGAGCAGGGCCGGCAGCTGGTCGATCGCGCCGCCGAACCAGCCGCCGCCGCCAGTGGTGGCGGTGCGCGCGTGCAGCCGGGTTTCCTGCAGCGCCATCAGCACCGCGTGGAAGGCGGCGATGGTCAGCGTGCTGTAGGCGAGCACGGCGACCGCCACGTGCCAGCCGAACGCGCTCGACTGGCTTTCGACGGCCATGAGCGCCCCCGGAAACAGCACCGGCAGCAGCGCCGCGCCGAAGGCGCAAGGCATCACCAGGCGGCGCAGGCCGTCGAGCGCGAAGTTACGGTTTTCAACCCAGTAGGCCGCCACCGACACCCACAACGCGGACGAGAGCATGATGGCGAAGCCGATGCGCAAACTGCCCGGCCCGAAGGCGGCGCTCCACAGCGCCGCGCCATGGACCAGCCAGGCCAGCGCGGTGACGCCCGATATGACGGCGCCCCGGCGCGACGGCAGCAGGGCGCAAGCCGCGTACAGGAAGGCCGCGGCGAAAAAGAGGGTGTTCTGCATACCGGCAGTCTACACCATCGGGAAACGGCGGTGGCGGCCCCCTCCCCGTCGTTTCAGGTCTGATGCAAACTTGTCTCGTAGGGTGGGCACGCCGTGCCCACGCGTTACGTGCGAATGCTTGCACCTGCAACCATGGCCGATCGCCCGCACCGTATCCAAAGGCCAAAATGCGAGAGCCAGCGGCCATTGGATACCGTGCGAGCGAACAGTCGCCGTCACGTATGCCAGCGACGTTCGCCACCGCGTGGGCACAGGGTGCCCACCCTACTAATCCACCGCCGCCATGCGCAGCTCATCGCTGTGATGGCGCTGCTGCTCTTCCATCACCATCTGGCCGAGTTCGCGTTTCAGGGCGTTGAACTCAGGCGCGGCCGGGTCGCGCATGCGCGGCAGGTCGACCAGCATGTCGCGCTTGACCGTGCCGGGGCGGTAGGTCATCACCACGATGCGGTCGGCCAGGTAGATCGCCTCCTCGATGCTGTGGGTGACGAACAGGATGGTCTTCTTCAGCTCGGCCCAGATGCGCAGCAGCTCGTCCTGCAGGTTGCGCCGGGTGAGCGCGTCCAGTGCCCCGAAGGGCTCGTCCATCAGCATGATCGGCGAATCGAGCGCCAGCACGCGCGCGATCGCCACCCGCTGGCGCATGCCGCCCGACAGGTCCTTCGGGTAGCGCTGGCGGAAGTCCGACAGCGACAGCATGCGCAGCAATTCGTCCACGGTGCGGGCGATCTCGGCTTTCGGCAGGCCCTTGATGTCGAGGCCGAAGCCGACGTTCTGCTCGACCGTCATCCAGGGGAACAGCGCGTATTCCTGGAACACCATGCCGCGGTCCGGCCCCGGCGCGGCCACCGGCGCGCCGTCGACCAGGATCGTTCCGCTGGTGGGCGGCGAAAAGCCGGCCACGGCGTTGAGCAGGGTCGACTTGCCGCAGCCGGAAGGCCCGAGCAGGCAGGTGAACTGGCCGCGCGGGATGTCCAGGTTGATGTCCTGCAGCGCCACCACCTGGCGCTCCTCGCTGGCGAAGACCTTGTTCACGCCGTTGATCTGAATATGGATTGCTTTCGATGCGTCCATCTCAATGCTCCAGGCCGCGGTGCCAGCGCAGCAGATAGTTGTTCAGGCGGTTCATGCCGATGTCGATCGCCAGGCCCAGCAGGCCGATGGTGATCATGCCGGCGATGATCTTGTCCGACCAGAAGTACTCGCGCGCTTCCAGGATGCGGTAGCCCAGGCCGTTGTTCACCGCGATCATCTCGGACACGATGACGACGATGAAGGCGGTGCCGATGCCGATCCGTACGCCCGACAGGATGTAGGGCACGGCGGCCGGCAGGATCACGCGCACGAACATGGTCGTGCCGCTCGCGCCCAGGTTGCGCGCGGCGCGCAGGTAGATGCCGTCCACGTGGCGCACCCCGGCGATGGTATTCATCAGCACCGGGAAGAAGGCGCCGAGCGCGATCAGGAACACGGCCGGCGGATTGCCCAGCCCGAACCACAGGATCGCCAGCGGGATGTAGGCGATCGGCGGGATCGGGCGCAGGATCTGCACCAGCGGATTGAACCAGGCGTAGACGGACTTGCTCGCCCCCATCGCCAGCCCGAGCGGCAGCGCCAGCCCGGCGCCGATCAGGAAGCCCACCACCACCCGGTACAGGCTGGTGAGGGTATCGACGATCAGCTCGCCCGAAAAGGCCCAGTGCCACCAGCCGCCCTCGGTATAGCTCTCGAACGGCGTGAGCGGCAGCAGGTAGGCCACCCAGCGCTCCCACACCGCCAGCGGCGAGGGCAGCACCTGGGGATGCACCCAGCCCATGCTTGCCACCCACTGCCAGATGCCGATCGCCAGCACCGGCACGACCATGCCGATGCCGATTTCGCGCCAATTGCGTTTTTTCATGGCGTCCCCAAGCGTGAATGCGTTGGCTTACTGGATGTTCAGGCTTTTCTTGGCCGCGTCCAGCAGGTCGGTCCTGACCCACTCCTTCGCCACCGGCGGCTTGCTCATGCGTCCGACACCGGTCTTGACCATGGTGTCGGTGGTGACCTGGATGTGCTCGGGCGTGATGTCGTAGGAGTACTCGGAATTGCCGATCGCGTCGTTGAAGTCGTCGGTCGTGATCTGGCCCTTGAACACGACCTCGCGCACGTACTTCTCGGCCAGGCTCTTGTTGTCGATGAAGGTCTTGGTGGCCTGCACGAAGCAGCGCATGAACTTCTCCGCCACCGGACGCCGCTCCTTGTAGAACTTCTCGGTCATGACCATGGTGCGGATCGGCTCGCCGATCGGGGTGTCGTAGGGTTTCAGCACCTCGGCGCCGAAGCCCTTGTTGATCGCCTGCGAGGACTGCGGCTCGGACTGCATCATGGCGTCGATCTGCTTGCCCAGCAGCGCCTGGTTCAGGTCGGCGTAGGGCAGGAACACCAGCTGCACATCCTTGCCGGGCGCGGCGTCGGCCTTCATGTTGTGCTTGGCCAGTTCGGCCAGCAGCAGCACCTCCTGGATGCCGCCGCGCGTGACGCCGACGCGCTTGCCCTTCAGTTGCGGCACGCTGGTAATCTTCAGGTCGGGCCGCGCCACCAGGCGCGCGCCGCCCTTGGCGAAACCGGCCACGACATAGATCGGGGCGCCGCCGGCGCGGCCCGAGATCGCCGCCTCCGAGGCGGTGGTGCCAACATCGAGCTCGCCCGCGATGATCGCCTGCATGACGTCCAGCCCCTTCGGGAAGATCTTCTCCTCGACCTTGATGCCGCACTTGGGTGCGATTTCCTTGATGTACGAGACGGCGCCGTAATGGGCGAACTTGAGGTTGCCCAGCCTAACCACTTCCTGGGCCTGGGCGCCGGCCGCGGCCAGCAGGGTCATTGCGATCAGGGTCTTGCCGAACACTTTAGTCATGCCTTGTCTCCGTTATGCGCTTCGTCAGAATCGGTTGGCTGCTGCGGTGGTACCGGATGCCGCCATCATTTGTCTCGTTATGATGCCGGTGGGAAAAGGCTATATGGGAACGTTAGGTGTGTCAAACGTGACAATGAACAGTTGTGACACAAGACAGAACGCGCACCGAAAAAAGGCGTAATCGACACAGCGGGAACGGGCGAAGGCTTCTTGCGCAGGGTAAAATGGCGGTTTCCCGAATGCTGTCCTCTATATATAGATAGTCAGGTAGAACATGCTAGATAACCTTACCCAACGCCTTGCCAAGGTCGTCAAGACCATGCGCGGCGAGGCGCGTCTGACCGAGGCGAACACCGCCGAGATGCTGCGCGAAGTGCGCCTCGCGCTGCTCGAGGCCGACGTGGCGCTGCCGGCGGTGCGCGAATTCATCGCCAAAGTGAAGGAAAAAGCGCTGGGCGAAGAAGTCATCGGCTCGCTCAGCCCGGGCCAGGCCCTGGTCGGCGTGGTGCAGCGCGAGCTGGCCGCCCTGATGGGCGCCGACCTCGGCCCTGAAGCGACGCAACTGTCGTTCGCCCAGCAGCCGCCGGCGATCATCCTGATGGCCGGTTTGCAGGGTGTCGGTAAAACGACCACCGTCGGCAAGCTCGCCAAGTACCTCAAGGAACAGAAGAAGAAAAAGGTCCTGACCGTCTCGGCCGACGTCTACCGCCCCGCGGCAATCGCGCAGCTGGAATCGGTCACCAAGCAGGTCGGCGCCGACTTCTTCCCGACCACCGCCTCCGACAAGCCGGTCGACATCGCGAAGAACGCGCTCGACTGGGCGAAGAAGCACTACCACGACGTCCTGATCATCGACACCGCCGGCCGCCTCGGCATCGACGAGGCGATGATGCAGGAGATCGCCGCGGTGCACGGCGCCGTGAAGCCGATCGAGACCCTGTTCGTGGTCGACGCCATGCTGGGCCAGGACGCGATCAACACCGCGAAGGCCTTCAACGACGCCCTGCCCCTGACCGGCATCGTGCTGACCAAGCTCGATGGCGACTCGCGCGGCGGCGCGGCGCTGTCGGTGCGCCACGTGACCGGCAAGCCGATCAAGTTCGCCGGCGTCTCGGAAAAGCTGGACGGGCTGGAAGCCTTCGACCCGAGCCGCATGGCGAACCGCGTGCTGGGCATGGGCGACATCCTGGCGCTGGTCGAAGAAGCGCGCAAGGGCGTCGACGAAAAGGCCGCCCAGGACATGGCCAACAAGATCAAGTCGGGCGGCCGTTTCGACATGAACGACTTCAAGGCGCAGCTGACCCAGATGAAGAAAATGGGCGGGATGTCGGGCCTGCTCGACAAACTGCCGGCGCAGTTCCAGCAGGCCGCGGCCGGCGCCAACATTGACCAGGCCGAGAAGCAGGTGCGGCGCATGGTCGGCATCATCGACTCGATGACGCCGCAGGAGCGCGCCAAGCCGGAGCTGATCAAGGCCAACCGCAAGCGCCGCATCGCCGCCGGCGCCGGCGTCCAGGTGCAGGAAGTGAACCGCATGCTGAACCAGTACGACCAGATGCAGACCATGATGAAGAAGCTCAAGGGCGGCGGCCTGATGAAGATGATGCGCGGGATGAAGGGCATGATGCCCGGCATGCGCTAAGCATTCCTGGCGTTTTCCGCCTCCCCGAACGCCGTGCCCGACGCTTGTCCGGCGCGGCGTTTTTACGTCGGTTTTTGCGTGGTTTTTCACTCTATCGATGCGCCCGGCGCCCAAACCCCGAATTTTGGATCGAATAGAATGAAAAAATGGTGAAAAAGACTTGCAGGAACGCTAAAACGACACCAATATAAGCCGTGCGATGAATTGCGCAACTTTTACTTATGTTCGTTTAGGAGGCTCGAAGATGGCAACAGCCAAGAAATCCCCAGCAGCGCCCGCAAAGAAGGCCGCCGCAAAGCCGGCCGCCAAGCCTGCGGCGAAGAAGGCCGCAGCTCCTGCCAAGGCAGCAGCGCCGAAGGCCGCGGCAGCAAAGAAACCGGCTGTGGCACGCAAGCCGAACGCCGCTTTCATGAAAGAGCTGACGCCGTCGGCCGAACTGGCCGCAGTGGTCGGCAACAAGCCGCTGCCACGCACGGAAGTGACCAAGAAGGTCTGGGAATACATCAAGAAAGCGGACCTGCAGGCTGCAGACAACCGCCAGATGATCAACGCCGACGACAAGCTGAAAGCCGTCTTCGGTGGCAAGGCGCAAGTGTCGATGTTCGAAATGACCAAGCTCATTTCGAATCACCTGAAATAAAGAAAAGCCTGGCTGTCCAAAAGCCTGAACGTAAAAAGCCCCGATCGTGTGATCGGGGCTTTTTGTTTTTGGGTGGCGATAATCCGTAGGGTGGGCGGCTGTAACGCCGGTGGGTGAATATATGCGACGTGCGAGCCGCCCACGCGGTGATGGTTAGCGGTTCCGCGTTCGTACCGGATGATCTCGCCGCTAACGATCGCCGCGTGGGCGGCGCATACGTCGCGGATGATCACCCGTCATTGGCGGAGCCGCCCACCCTACTCACAACCCGAACGCCGCCTTCATCAGGTCGAACACGCGGGTATTCTCGATCGTGCCCTTGAACGGCGCGGAACCGGCGCCGGTCGCGTACAGCTTCACGTCGCCGCCGCCGTGCGATTCGCTCGACCAGCGCACGCCCGTCTCCTGGTGGTAGTCCTCGGACAGGGCGGTGGCGCTGTCGACGTCGGCGCGCACCTCCGGACGGTTCGGGCCGTTGCCGAAGACCAGGGTGGTAAACGTCTTGCCGTCGGCGTCGCGGGTCGGCTCGCCGTTGGCGTAGCCGCGCACGATGTCGAGCACCGGGTTGCCGCGCTTCGGATAGCCGTTCAGGACCATGGTGTGGTCGTGATCCGCGGTCACCACGATCAGGGTGTTCTCCAGGCCCGGGTCGAGCGCGCGCATGCGCTCCACCGCGGTCTGGATCGCCTCGTCGAAGGCCACCGTCTCGACCAGGGCGTTGCGCGCATTGGTGTCGTGCAGCGCGTGGTCGATCTTGCCGCCTTCGACCATCAGGAAGAAGCCCTTCGGGTTCGTCGACAGCAGTTCGATCGACTTGGCCGTCATCTCGGCCAGCGTCGGCTGTTCGGGACGGCGCTTCGACGCGTAGTCGAGATGGCTGTCGGCATAGATGCCGACGAACTTGCGGCCGGCGCGGGCGGACTGCATGTCGGCGCGGCTGTGGGCGACGAAGTAGCCGCGCGCGCCCAGTTCCGCGATCAGGTCGCGCCCGTCGCCGCGGCCCTTCGGATTGCGCTTCGCATCGAAAGGCGTGAAGTGGCTCTTCCCGCCGCCCATCAGGACGTCGACGCCATCCAGCAGGCGCGCGTTGTAGCCGGCGCCGCCCGGCACCACCTGCTGGGCGATCGCATGGCCCATGTCGCGGTCGCACACGTGGGCAAAGGTCGAGGCCGGGGTGGCGTGGGTCAGCTCGGTGGTGGTGACGGCGCCCACCGACTTGCCATTGGCCTTGGCCAGTTCCAGGATGGTCATCGGCGAGCTGCCGTTGTCCGCGCCGCAGCGGTCGATGCTGGCGTTGCCGTTGGCGTCCTTGGCGGGCGCCACCGGCTTGGCGTCCTTCATCGAGATCACGTCGTTGTTGATCTTCACGCCGGTCATGTAGGCGCCCATCGAGGGCGCGCTGTCGGTCACCTGGGCGTCGGCCGAATAGGTCTTGATGCGCGCGGTGCGGTCCAGGCGCTCGAAGTTCAGCAGGCCGTCCTCGCCGGCCTTGAAGATGCGCGCGGCGGTGATCGTGGTCGGGCCCATGCCGTCGCCGAGGAAGAAGATGATGTTCTTCGCCTGCGGCTTGGCAGTCGGGGCGGAAGACAGGCTCTGGGCTTGGGCGCCGGCGCCGAAGCAGGCCGCCAGCAGCAGCGCGGTGATGCGTTTCTTGTTCATTGCTTGCTCTCCTGCGGCGTTCACAGACCGGCCGCGGTCTTGATCAGGCTGAAGACGCGGGTATTGTCGATGGTCCCGCGGAACAGCTCGGCATTGGCGCCGATCGCGCCGAGATAGACGTCGGCGCCGCCGTGGGTCTCGGCGCCCGTGCGCGTGCGCACCACCGCTTCCTGGTGGTAGTCGTCGCCGGCCGCGATCTCGTCGGTCAGTTGCACGCCCTTGCGGCTGCCCTGCACCCGATGCT
Organism: Massilia sp.; assembly: GCF_032106685.1. Classification (GTDB taxonomy): domain Bacteria; phylum Pseudomonadota; class Gammaproteobacteria; order Burkholderiales; family Burkholderiaceae_D; genus Telluria. Next base: position 24,553 of record NZ_DAMCPG010000017.1, on the reverse strand, counting down.
CGCCGGTGCCGAAGCCGAGGATGGTGAACGGCGCGCCGTCCTTGTCGAGACGGACCTTCCCGTCCGGCAGGCTGCGCACCAGGCCCAGCACGCCCGGGTTGGTCGGCGTGGTCTTGCCGGTGCGCGGCGAGTAGCCGTTGATCAGCAGGGTGTGGTCGTGGTCGGCGGTGGCCACGATCAGCGTGTTCTTCAGGCCCGGATCGATCGCCTGCATCTTGTCGATGGCGACCTTCAGGGCCGCGTTGTAGCTGACCGTTTCCTGCAGCGCGCGCTTGGCCAGGGTGGCGTGCAGCGCATGGTCGATCAGGCCGCCCTCCACCATCAGGAAGAAGCCGTCCGGGTTGCGCGACAGGATGTCGATCGCCTTGGCCGTCATGTCGGCCAGCGCCGGCTGCTGTTGCGCGTCGCGCGCGGCTTCATAGCTGAAGTGGTTCTGGGCGAACAGGCCGATGACCGGCTGCGCGGTCGCGGCCAGGGCCTGCATCTGCCGCGTGTCTGCGGCGTAGCGCCAGCCTTTCGCTTTCAGCTCTTCGACCAGGTTGCGGCCGTCGGCGCGCTTGCCGCCCTGCGCGACCGGGGCGAAGAACTGCGCGCCGCCGCCGAAGACGAGATCGAGGCCGCTCGCGCCGAGCGCCGCGTTGTAGCCGGCGCCGCCAGGCACCAGGCTGGCCGCGATGTCGGATTCGACCTTGCGGTGGCAGGCGTGGGCATAGGTCGCGGCCGGGGTGGCGTCGGTGACGCTGGTGGTGGTCACCACGCCGGCGGCCATGCCGCGCGCCTTGGCCAGTTCGGCCAGGGTCGGCACCGGACGCCCGTTCTCGCAGCGGCTCAGCTGCTTGTTGCCGTTGGCGTCCGCCACCGGGGAAATGGAGCGCGTGTCCGATGACATCGAGATCACGCCGTTGTTCTGCTTCACGCCGGTCATGTAGGCCGACATCGAGGCGGCGCTGTCGGTGACCTGGGCGTCGTTCGAGAAGGTCTTCACGAAGGCCGATTCCGGCAGCGTGTCGATGGTCAGCTCGCCCTCTTCGCCGACGGCGTAGATGCGAGCGGCGGTGAGGGTGTTGATGCCCATGCCGTCGCCGAGGAAGAAGATGACGTTCTTGGCGCGCGGCCCGGTATCGGCCTGGGTGGCGGCCGCCTGCAATGGCGCCTGCGTCGGGCCGGTCGACGCGCAACCGGCGAGCAGCGCCAGCAACAGCGGGCTGGCCCCGGCGAGAGTAGTCAATCGCATAGTTGAACCCTGGAACAGAAAGCGGGCAGTCTACACTGCAAACGCCGCGTGTGGCTCAATTGATATGTTGTCGTTTTGTAGGGCGCATGGCGGCGCCTGCAGGGTGGCGCAGCGATGCCGGGCGGGTCAGCGCGCCGCCACCGCCGCCGGGGTGAATTCCCACTTCTTCCACGCCGCCAGCACCGCGTTCGGGTACTGCGGCTTGCCGCGGCTGCCGTTGTAGCGGCCCAGCGCCAGGTAGAGGTTGCCGCGTTCCATGTCGATGTACATGCGCAGGATCGCGCAGCCGTAGCGCAGGTTGGTCTGCATGTGGAACAGCTTGCGGCGGTCGCTGTCGCCGATGACTTTTGTCCAGAACGGCATCACCTGCATGTAGCCGCGCGCGCCGGCGATCGACACCGCGTACTTGCGGTAGGCCGATTCGACCTGGATCAGGCCCAGCACCAGCCCCGGATCGAGCCCGGCGCGGGTTGCTTCGTACCAGGCCGCTTCCAGGAATTCGGTGCGCGAGAAATCGTCGGGGATGCGCTTTTTCAGGCGTCCCGACATTTCGTTGAACCATTGCTGGTAGCGCAGGCGCGCCGCCTCGTCGCGGAAGGTCGGCTTGGGCGGCCGCGCGTCGTTGATCGCATTCGACAGCGCCAGGCGTACGGAATCGGCCAGCGCCTCTTCCTTCTGGTTGCCGGCGTGCGCGGGGCTGCCTGCGAACGCCGCAACGAGGGTCACGGCAAGCGCAGCGGCGCCCAGCCGGGCGCGCGCCCGGCCGTGTACCTGCATCGGCTTCACTGGCCGAGTTTGCCTTTGATGAAGCCGGCGATGTCCGCCACCGGGACGGCGGTCGCCTCGGTGTCGCGGCGGCCCTGGTATTCCAGGTTGCCTTCCTTCAGGCCGCGCTCGCCGATGACGATGCGGTGCGGCACGCCGATCAGTTCCCAGTCGGCGAACATGGCGCCCGGGCGCAGGCCGCGGTCGTCGACGATCACGTCGACGCCAGCCGCCAGCAGTTCTTCGTACAGCTTCTCGGTCTGCTCCTTGACCATCTCGCTGCGGTCCAGGCCCATCGGGCACAGCACCAGCGTGAAGGGCGCGATCGCGTCCGGCCAGATGATGCCTTTGTCGTCGAAGTTCTGCTCGATCGCCGCGCCCAGGATGCGGGTCACGCCAATGCCGTAGCAGCCCATCTGCAGCGGCGCGGGTTTACCGGCTTCGTCCAGGAAGGTCGCTTCCATTGCCTGCGAATAGGCGGTGCCCAGCTGGAACACGTGGCCGACTTCGATGCCGCGTTCGATCGCCAGCACGCCCTTGCCGTCCGGCGAGGCGTCGCCCTCGACCACGTTGCGCAGGTCGGCCACCATCGGTTCCGGCAGGTCGCGGCCCCAGTTCACGCCGGCGATGTGGAAGTCGGCTTCGTTCGCGCCGCAGACGAAGTCGCTCATGTTCGCGACGGTGCGGTCGGCAACGATCTTCACCGGCAGCTTCGGGTTGACCGGACCGAGGTAGCCCGGCACGGTGCCGTAGACTTCCTGGATCTCGGCTTCGGTCGAGAAGCGGTAGGCGCCCAGGCCTTCGACCTTGTTGACCTTCACTTCGTTCAGCTCGTGGTCGCCGCGCAGCAGCAGCATCCAGTATTCCTTGCTGACCTTGCCGTCTTCTTCTTTTTCCACCGTCAGGGCGATGGTCTTGACGGTTTGCGACAGCGGCAGGCCGAGCAGTTCGGCAACCGATTCGCACTTGGTTTTGCCCGGGGTCGGCACCTTGTTCATTTCCTGGGTCGGCGCGCCGCGCGTGCCGATCGCCAGCGCCTCGGCCGCTTCCATGTTGGCCGCGTAGTCCGAGGTCGGGCAGTACACCAGCGCGTCTTCGCCGGTCGAGGCGATCACGTGGAATTCGTGCGAGCCGGTGCCGCCGATGGCGCCGTTGTCGGCCGCGACCGCGCGGAACTTCAGGCCAAAGCGGTTGAAGATGCGCACGTAGGCATCGAACATGACCTGGTAGGACTTCTGCATGCCTTCGAGGTCGCGGTCGAAGGAATAGGCGTCCTTCATCGTGAACTCGCGGCCGCGCATCAGGCCGAAGCGCGGACGGCGCTCGTCGCGGAACTTGGTCTGGATGTGGTAGAAGTTCAGCGGCAGTTGACGGTAGGACTTGATCTCGCTGCGCACGACGTCGGTGACGACTTCTTCCGAGGTCGGCTGGATGGCGTAGTCGCGGCCGTGGCGGTCCTTGACGCGCATCAGCTCCGGCCCCATCTTGTCCCAGCGGCCGGTTTCTTGCCACAGTTCGGCGGGTTGCACGACCGGCATCAGCAATTCGAGGGCGCCCGACTTGTTCATCTCTTCGCGAATGATGGCTTCGACCTTGCGGATCACCCGCAGGCCGGTCGGCATGTAGGTGTAGATGCCCGAGCCGAGGCGCTTGATCATCCCCGCCCGCATCATCAGTTTGTGGCTGACGATCTCGGCGTCGGATGGCGCTTCTTTAAGAGTTGAAATAAAAAATCGTGAGGCGCGCATATCGATGAATTCTTTTTAAAAAGAGAGGGTTATAATCGACCTAATTTTAAAGGATTAGCTGGCTGATGCGTCCAAACTTTGTACAAATGGGTCCGGAACACGCAGCCGCCGCCTTTTTCGTTATCGGAAGGCATGGCTGACACAAGGATTTGTAGGTAAAAACGCAAGGGACCAGACGCCGGCAGAAAGTTTCGAGGTGCACTTATGCTCGATCGTGAAGGGTTTCGCCCCAACGTCGGCATCATCCTGCTCAACGCCAACAACGAGGTGTGGTGGGGCAAGCGGGTGCGCGAGCACTCATGGCAGTTTCCGCAAGGGGGTATCAAGTACGGCGAGACGCCGGAACAGGCGATGTACCGCGAGCTCGAGGAAGAAATCGGCCTGCGCCAGGAGCACGTCAAGATCGTGGGCCGCACCCGCGACTGGCTGCGCTACGAGGTGCCCGACCACTTCATCAAGCGCGAGATCCGCGGCCATTACCGCGGCCAGAAGCAGATCTGGTTCCTGTTGCGCATGGTTGCGCGCGACAACGACGTCAACCTGCGCCTGACCGACCATCCGGAATTCGACGCCTGGCGCTGGCACGACTACTGGGTACCGCTGGACGTGGTTATCGAGTTCAAGCGCGATGTCTACCAGAAGGCGCTCCAGGAACTGTCGCGCTTCATCAGCTGGCCGGCGAACGGCGCCCACGGCGAACGCCGCCACAGCGCCCGCTACCTGCGCCAGCCGCGCGGCCAGGGCAACGCGTCCTCGACGGCAGCCAAGGCCATGGCCAAGGCACGCGAGACGGCGGCGGAACCGCAGTTGGTGCTGACACCGGAAAAATAGTTGCGGCGCTGACGCACCGTTGCTAAGGCATCCGCCGGAAGGTGTCGACAAGGCAAGCGCGCCGCGCGAGCGGCAGGGCTTGCCTTTTTCGTCTTCTTTGCCGTATTTATAACCCCATCCGGCGCCAACGCGCGATGCTCCATCGCGCTACAATGGCGCCCTTCCCTCACCGCATCCCATTCCAGCCATGTTCACCCCGTCCTCGCACGACGTGCGCCGTTTTTTCTGTGAAGCCTTCCGCAAGCAACGCGCCGGCGAAGTGCTGACGCCAATGGACGCCATCGCCGCCGACTGGATCGTCCAGCATCCCGAGTACCACGACGAACTGTTCGACGCAGAGGAAGCTGTCGCGCGCGACTATTCGGTCGAAGGCGGCAAGCCGAATCCCTTCCTGCACCTGTCGATGCACCTGTCGATCGCCGAACAGGTCTCGATCGACCAGCCGCGCGGCATCAAGGCCGCCCACGACCTGCTGGTGCAGAAGATCGGCGAGCACGACGCCCACCACGAGATCATGGAGTGCCTGGGCGAGATGATCTGGAAGTCGCAGCGCAACGGCGTGCCGCCGGATACCGAGGCCTACATCGAGTGCGTGCGCCGCCGGGCGACGCGGTAAACCTAGGGTGGGCGGCTTCGCCGCCCATGCGGGGATAGTCTGCAGCAGGATTATCCGTACGGCATCGGAGCCCGAATCGATCACCGCGTGGGCACGAGTGCCCACCCTACGTGATACGAAAAAAGCGGCCTAGGCCGCTTTTTCGTATCATATCTTCATCATCAGCCGAGCTTGTCGTCCGCCACGCGGTAACGCGGATCCTCCACCACGTTCACCTCGATCATGTCCTTCGCCTTGTCCAGCAGCTCGCGGCAGTCCGGGCTCAGGTGGCGCAGGTGCAAGCGCTTGCCCAGCGCGCGGTATTTCTCCGCCAGCGCGTCAATGGCCTGGATCGCCGAGTGGTCGACCACGCGCGCGTTGCGAAACTCGACCACCACGTCCTGCGGATCGTCCTTCGGCGCGAACAATTCGTTGAAGTTGGCGATCGAAGCGAAGAACAGCGTGCCCTGCAGCTCGTACACTTTCCAGCCCTGCGCGTCGACGCCCGTCTTCACCGCGACCTGCTTCGCGTGCTGCCATGCGAACACCAGCGCCGAGACGATCACGCCGACCAGCACCGCCAGCGCCAGGTCGAACACGAGCGTGATCGCCGCCACCAGCACCACCACGACCGTGTCGGCGCGCGGCACCTTGCCGATCATGCGGAACGTCCCCCACTCGAAGGTCTTCTCGCACACCACGAACATCACGCCGATCAGCGCCGCCAGCGGGATCTGCTCGATCCAGCCCGAGCCGAACAGGATGAAGGAGAGCAGGAACAGGGACGCCGCGATGCCCGACAGACGGCCATAGGCGCCGTTGTTCACGTTGATCATGCTCTGGCCGATCATCGCGCAGCCGCCCATCCCGCCGAAGAACGCGGTGACGACGTTGGCCGCGCCCTGGGCCATGCACTCGCGGTTCGGTTGGCCGCGGGTCTCGGTGATCTCGTCGACCAGGGTCAGCGTCAGCAGCGACTCGATCAGGCCGACGCCGGCCAGCACCAGCGAGTACGGGAACACGATTTTCAGGGTCTCGAGATTGAACGGCACGTCGGGAATGGCGAACGCCGGCAGGCCGCCGCCGATCGAACCGAGGTCGCCGACGGTCTTCGACTCGATCCCCAGCAGCGCCGCGCCGAGCGTGACCACCAGGATGCCGACCAGGGTCGCCGGCACCGCCTTCGTGATGCGCGGCGTGACGTAGATGACGGCCATGGTCGCGGCGACCAGGCCGAGCATGGTGAACAGCTGGGCGCCCTGCATCCACTGCCCATCCACCTTGAAATGCCCGAACTGGGCGATGAAGATCACCAGCGCCAGGCCGTTCACGAAGCCGAGCATGACCGGATACGGCACCATGCGGATGAATTTGCCGAGCCGCGCGGCGGCGAACAGCATCTGCAGGATGCCCATCAGGACGATCGCCGCGAACAGGTACTGCACGCCATGCTCGACGACCAGCGCCACCATCACCACGGCCAGCGCCCCGGCCGCGCCCGAGATCATGCCGGGCCGGCCGCCGAAGGCCGAGGTGATGAAGGAGACCAGCACCGCGGCGTACAGGCCGGTGAGCGGAGACACATGGGCGACCAGCGCAAAGGCGATCGCTTCGGGAACCAGGGCCAGGGCGACGGTCAGGCCGCTGAGCAGGTTGGTTTTCAGGTAGGCAGGTGAGACGGACTGCAAAATTGACACTCCAGCAAAAGACGCAAGCGCTTGAAAAACGAAATCCCCCGGAGCAGCCTGGCGGCCGGCTTCGGGGGATCAATTCAGGGACGTATTATATGTCGGGAGCGCCTCGTAGTCCTGTAGGGTGGGCACTCCGTGCCCACGCGGACGCGTGAGCGGTGTTTGCAACGGCCTGTGTACTACCGCGAGCAAGCCACGCAAGTATCAAATGGATCAGCTGCTCACTTGTCCAAGCCGCGTTCCTGCATGTGTTTCGACACGAAGACAGCCGCGACCGTGCGGGCTTTCGCGTGGGCACGGGTGCCCACCCTACAGAACCGCCGACGGTTTATTTGCTCACCACCAGCTGCGACGGCAGGCTGGCCAGGTAAGCGCCGATGTCGATCATGTCCTGGTTCGACAGCGGCTTGGCGAAGCCCGCCATGATCGGGTTGCTGCGGCCGTTGGTCTGGTCGCCGCCGCGTTTATACGCATTCAGGGCGTGGGCGATGTAGTCGGCGTGCTGGCCGGCCAGCTTCGGGTAGCTCGGGTCGATCGGCTTGTTGAAGTCAGCGCCGTGGCAGGAAGCGCAGTTGTACTTCTTGGTCAGCTCTTCGCCGCGCTTGACGTCGGCTGCGGCGGCCAAGGTGGTAACAGAAGCGGAGACGGCGCCGAGGGCCAGCGCGATGATCAGTTTTTTCATGGCGGCTGTCCTCACTTGCGGTTCTGGGCGGTCTGCTGCGAATAATACGCGGCGACGTCGGCGATGTCCTGGTCGGACAGGCTGGCGGCGATGCCGCGCATCGACGGATGCTTGCGGTCGCCCTTCTTGTACGCGTGCAGCGCGGCTTCGATGTACTTGGCCGACTGACCACCGATCATCGGCACTTGATAAACCTCGGGGAAGGCGGACTTGTAGCCGGGAATGCCGTGACAGCCGATGCACATTTCGATCTTGGCTGGCGCGGCCTTCGGGTTGCCGACGACGTCCGCAGCCGACGCAGCGCCGGCGCAAGCGCCCAGGACGAGTACAGCTAAAAGTTTTTTCATGGTGGGAATCGCAAAAGTTGTAATCGAATACCGCTACCGCACAAAAACCACTACCGCAAAACATTAGCAAAAGTACCAACCGTCCGATTCTAGCCCAACAAAAGATTGCAGTCCACCAACGTCGTGCGCCCCTCCCGCCGGCTTTCAGGTTCTGGCATATACTCAAGATTTCCTCTCTCACCACAGACGCCCATGCAAGCCCAAGCCCGCTTCGAAGGAACCGACAGCTACGTCGCCACCGATGACCTGAAACTGGCCGTGAACGCCGCCCTGACGCTGGCGCGCCCGCTCCTGATCAAGGGCGAGCCGGGCACCGGCAAGACCATGCTGGCCGAAGAGGTGGCGGCCGCGCTCAACATGCCGCTGCTGCAATGGCACGTGAAGTCGACCACCAAGGCCCAGCAGGGCCTGTACGAATACGACGCCGTCTCGCGCCTGCGCGACTCGCAACTGGGCGACGAGCGCGTGCGCGACATCCACAACTACATCGTCAAGGGCGTGCTGTGGCAGGCCTTCACGTCGCCGGAACCAGTGGTGCTGCTGATCGACGAGATCGACAAGGCCGACATCGAATTCCCGAACGACCTGCTGCGCGAACTGGACCGCATGGAGTTCTACGTCTACGAGACGCGCGAGATGGTGGTGGCGAAGCACCGCCCGCTGGTGATCATCACCTCGAACAACGAGAAGGAACTGCCGGACGCCTTCCTGCGCCGCTGCTTCTTCCACTACATCAAATTCCCGGACCGCGAGACCATGGCCGACATCGTCCAGGTCCACTTCCCGCGCCTGAAGCAGGACCTGCTGGCCGCCGCCCTGCAGAGCTTCTACGAAGTGCGCGACGTCCCCGGCATCAAGAAGAAGCCCTCGACCTCGGAATTCCTCGACTGGCTCAAACTCCTGATGGCCGAGGACATCCCGGCCGAAGCCCTGCGCAGTAAAGATGCGAAGGCCGTGGTGCCGCCGCTGCACGGCGCCCTGCTCAAGAACGAGCAGGACGTGCACCTGTTCGAGCGCCTGGTCTACATGTCGAGGACCAATCGATGACGGTCACGCGAGTCGCGGTCGAACCGACCGTGCTCGAATTCAACGGCGTGCGCCTGGAACCCTTGAGCCTGGAGCACGTCGAAGGCCTGCGCGCGGCCGCCGCCGACGGAGCATTGTGGAACCTGCGCGTGACCTCGGTGCCCGAGCCGCACCGCACGCAAGCCTACGTCCACGCCGCGCTCGAGACGCCGAACCGCCTCGCCTTCGCGGTCTGCGACGCCTCGAGCGGCAGGGTGCTGGGCAGCACCAGCTACCACGACATCGTGCCCGAGATCGGCCGCGTCGAGATCGGCTACACCTGGTATGCGAAACGCGTCCAGCGCAGCCACGTGAACACCAGCTGCAAGCTGCTGCTCCTGTCGCACGCCTTCGACACCCTGGGCTGCTCGGTCGTCGGCCTGCGCACCGATAATTTCAACCACGCCTCGCAGGCAGCCATCGAGCGCCTGGGCGCCAGGAAGGATGGCGTGATCCGCCACCACGGCCTGCGCCGCGACGGCACCGTGCGCGATACCGTCATGTACAGCATCGCGCGCGGCGAATGGCCCGAGATCAAGGCCCACCTGCACGACCGACTGAACCGCCACGCCGGATGACAGCATGCTGATCGACTTCTTTTTCGCGCTGCGCAACGCCAAGGTCCCGGTCTCGATCAAGGAATTCTTGACCCTGCTCGAGGCCCTGGAGAAAAGCGTCATCGCACCCTCCCTCGACGAGTTCTACTACCTGGCGCGCCTGACCCTAGTGAAGGACGAGGCCCATTTCGACAAGTTCGACCGCGCCTTCGGCGCCTACTTCAAGGGCATCGAGGCCGTCTTCGATACAAGCAAGGGCGAGATCCCGCTCGACTGGCTGATCAAGCGCATGGAGCGCGAGCTGACGCCCGAGCAGAAGGCGGCGCTGGAGAAATTCGGCTACGACAAGCTGATGGACCGCCTGAACGAGCTGCTGAAGGAGCAGAAGGAACGCCACGAGGGCGGCAACAAATGGATCGGCACCGGCGGCACTTCGCCTTTCGGCCATGGCGGCACCAACCCGGAAGGCATCCGCATCGGCGGCCAGGGCCGCAACCGCACGGCGGTGAAAGTCTGGGACCAGCGCAGCTACAAGGACTACGACGACGAGCGCGAACTGGGCACGCGCAACATCAAGGTCGCGCTGCGCCGCCTGCGCCGCTTCGCGCGCCATGGCGCGCTCGATGAACTGGCGCTGGACGACACCATCAGGGCCACCGCCAGCAACGCCGGCTACCTCGACATCCGCATGCAGCCCGAGCGCAAGAACCGCATCAAGGTGGTGATGCTGCTGGACGTGGGCGGCACCATGGACGACCACATCGAGCGCACCGAGGAACTGTTCTCGGCGGCGAAGAGCGAGTTCAAGAACATGGAGTTCTATTACTTCCACAACTGCGTCTACGACTACCTGTGGAAGAACAACCGGCGCCGCCACGCGGAGCGCTTCCCGACCTGGGACGTGCTGCGCAAGTACCCGCCCGACACCCGCATCATCTTCGTGGGCGACGCCACCATGAGTCCTTACGAGGTCATGGCCCCCGGCGGCTCGGTCGAGTACAACAACGAGGAAGCCGGCGCCGAATGGCTGGCGCGCTTCTGCAACGCCTTCCCGAAGTTCGCCTGGCTCAACCCCGAGCCGGAACACCTGTGGCAGTACCGCCAGTCGATCGCGATCATCCGCCAGATCATGAACAACCGCATGTTCCCGGTCACGCTCGAAGGGCTGGAGCGGGCGATGCGGCTGCTGAGCAATTAAATTCAGAGCGTAGGGTGGGGTCATTGATGTCCCCGGCATCAATGACCCCACCCTACAAAATCAACCGCGCGCCCGCAGCGCGTTGCGCACCACGTACAAGCCCACCACGTCGATCGCGACGTGCACCAGCACCGCCGCCAGCAGGCCCACGTACTGGTAGATGAAGCCCAGCGCCACGCTGACGACGAACACGCCGCCCGCCTGCACCAGGGTCGCGCGGTCGAGCTTGCGGAACTGGTAGACCGGCGTATGCGTCAGCAGGAAGACGATCGAGGTGATCCAGACGCCCAGCAGCGGCTGCAGGGCGGCGCGAAACAGCAGCTCCTCGCCGATCCCGGCGGCGACGCTGATCCAGACCGGATTCAGGCCCGACAGATCGAGGCGCGAATAGGCCACGATCGTCTTGCGGGTCGCTTCCGATTGCGCCGTCAGGCGAAAGCTCACGTAGGACCCGACCGCCGCCAGCGCCGACAGGCCCAGGCCGAACAGCAATTGCTGGCCCGTACCCATCGGTCCGCTCAATACCGACAAAGGATCATCCTGCGCTATGAAGATGACCAGGGCGGCGACGATGCAGAAGATCACGCAGGTAAGAAGCTGGGCGGTCAGGCGGATCGGCGGACGGGCTTGCGGCTGGATAGTTGGTTGTGCGGACATGTTCGGGAAGACGTCAACGCGCGGCTGACGGGTGAGAGGATCGGCGGCGCTCGGGCCGGATGGCAGTCCAGTGAGGACATGGCCCGCCATTCTAGCCAGCAGCGCGGCCGCTGACAACGCAGTCTTCCGCCAGCCCCGCATCCCGTCTCGCATCCCGTCTCGCATCTCGTCTGTTAGTGCGAGCACGGACGCCATCGCTGTAAATATTAATATCAAGACAAGCCGCATCACCCTGGCGAACCCAATCGTGCGCGCGGCGCCTGCTTGTAGTATTTACCAACCCGTTCGCTTCGCCCCTTGAGGAGATTGCATGCCCGACCTGCCGACCGTCCTGACCAGCCTCGCATGGCCCTTCACCATCGCCATCGCCTGGATAGCCGGGGAATTCGGCCAGCGGTTCACGGGCTTGCCGCGCATTAGTTTTTACGGACTGGTCGGCTTCGCGCTGGCCGGGCCGCAGCTCGGCATCCTGCCCGCGCCCGACGCCGGGCCGGTGTCGATGCTGGCCGACGTCGCCTTCGGCTTGATCCTGTTCGAGCTCGGCTACCGCATCAACCTGCGCTGGCTGCGTTCCAATCCGTGGATCGGCATCGCCGGCGTGGTCGAATCGGTCGCCACCTTCGTCGCCGTCTACCTGATCGCGATCGCCTTCGACACGCCGCAGCTGACCGCGCTGATGCTGGCATCGCTCTCGATGGCGACCTCGCCCGCCACCGTGGTGCGGGTGATCAACGAGCAGCGCAGCTCGGGCCAGGTCACCGAACGCGTGCTGCACCTGTCGGCCCAGAACTGCGTGCTGGCGGTGTTCGCCTTCAATGCCGTGATCGGCTTCTGGATCTTCCGCACCTTCGAGGATATCGGCGACGCGATCTGGAACAGCCTGGTGCTGCTGGCGGTGTCCGCACTCACCGGCGCCGTGTTCGGGCTGCTGGTGCCGGCGCTGCTGCGCGCGATCGGCAACCCGCGCCACGACGCCACCGTCGCGTTCGCGATCGCGGTGGTGCTGCTGGTGGCGATTTCCTATGCCGGCGGCCTGTCGCCGGTGGTGGCCACCCTCGCCTTCGGGCTGGTGGCGCGCCACCGCCGCGTTGCCTTCAGCCAGGCCCAGCGCAATTTCGGCGCGCTCGGCGAACTGCTGACGGTGCTGCTGTTCGTGTTCGCCGCCTCGACCCTCGACTGGCGCGAAGTCGCCGCCGGCGGCGTGCTGGCCGTGGTTTTGGTACTGGCGCGCCTGGTCACCAAGACCGCCGGCGTCACCGCCTTCGCCCACTTGTCCGGCATCTCCTGGCGCAAGGGCTTCCTGGCCGGGGTGGCGCTGGCGCCCTTGTCCGTGTTCGTCATCCTGCTGCTCGAGCACGCGCGCCTGGCCGGCGTGCACGTGGTCGACGAGCTGCGCGCGGTGGCGGCGGTGACGATGCTGCTCGAAGTGTTCGGCCCGATCATCATCCAGCGCGCCCTGGTGTGGGCGCGCGAAGCACCGGAGATCCGCCATGCCGCTTGAACCCTTTGCCCAATCGACGCCGCTCACCTTCGGGGTCGAGCTCGAACTGCAGTTGGTCAGCCTGTCCGACTTCGACCTGACGGCGGCCAGCCCCGATTTGCTGCACCTGCTGTCGCGCAAGCCCTTCCCCGGCAACGTGACGCCGGAAATCACCGAGAGCATGATCGAGATTAACTCCAGCGTGCACTCGGCCTACGGCCCGCTGCTGGCCGAACTGCTGGAGATCCGCGACACGCTGGTAACCGCCGGCGACACCCTGAATATCGGCATCGCCGGCGGCGGCACCCACCCCTTCCAGCACTGGTCGGAGCAGAAGATCTTCGCGAAACCGCGCTTCGAACATCTGTCCTCGCTGTACGGCTACCTGGCCAAGCAGTTCACCGTGTTCGGCCAGCACGTGCACATCGGTTGCGGCAACGGCGACAACGCCATGTACCTGCTGCACGCCCTGAACCGCTACATCCCCCACTTCATCGCGCTGTCGGCCTCGTCTCCCTTCGTGCAGGGCCACGACAGCCTGTTCGATTCGGCGCGCCTGAATTCCGTGTTCGCCTTCCCGATGAGCGGACGCGCGCCCTTCACGCTGAGCTGGAGCGATTTCGAGTCGGCGTATTTCGCCAAGATGGAGCGCACCGGCATCATCAAGAGCATGAAGGATTTCTACTGGGACCTGCGTCCGAAACCCGAGTACGGCACCATCGAGCTGCGCGTGTGCGACACGCCGCTGACGGTGCAGCGCGCCGCGGCCCTGGCGGCCTACCTGCAGGCACTGTGCAGCCATCTCCTGCACCGCAGCGAGAAGGCGCCGAGCGATGACGACTACCTCGTCTACAACTACAACCGCTTCCAGGCCTGCCGCTTCGGGCTGGACGGCTCGCTCACCCACCCGAAGACCTACGAGACGGTGTCGCTGCGCGAGGACATCCTCGCCACCCTGGGCAGGATGGAACCCTACGCCGACACGCTGGGCAGCCTGGACGCCCTGCGGCACCTGGCCGCGGCGGCCGCCGGCGGCAGCGACGCCAGCCTGCTGCGCCAGCAGTACGAGCGCGAAGGCAGCGTCGAGGCGATCGTGCATGCGGCGATCAACCGGTTCCGGGGCGAGCGAAGGTTCTGGCGGCGGTAGGCCGTTATCGGCTCCGTCATCGGGCGCGATGATCTTGCTGCTGACTATCACCGCGTGGGCGGCGCAAGCGGTGCGGATGATCATCGGTCCCGGATGGAGCCGTCCACCCTACGCCGCGTGACCCGTAGGGTGGGCGGCTCTGCCGCCCACGCGGTGATCGTTATCGGCTCCGTCATCGGGCGCGATGATCTTGCTGCTGACTATCACCGCGTG
>NZ_DAMCPG010000017.1:0-10243 GCF_032106685.1 Massilia sp. | reverse complement strand
GGCGGCGCAAGCGGTGCGGATGATCATCGGTCCCGGGTGGAGCCGCCCACCCTACGCGCGGTTCAGGCCGGGCTGGCGCCGAGGCGGCCGCCGCGCATGATGCGTTCCAGGAAGCCGGTTTTCGCCGCCGGGCGCGGCATGCCGTCGTCGACCATGCCGGCCCACTTCTCGCACAGCTGCTCGCAGGTGGCGCGCAGCACCGGGTCGAGCTCGGGCAGGCGCGCCAGCGCGCACAAGTGGCGCTCGATCACCGAGGCCAGGCGCACGCAGGGGCGGTCGTTCTCGTCGCGCGCGGTGTAGTGCGACATCAGATGCAGCAGCGACGCGATCATTACCGCGTCCCGGTGACGCAGGTCCTGCGCCGGCGGCATGGATGGCTTGTTCGGTTGGTCTTGCATGGCGGCCCCTCGGGTTCGTTGGACGGTGGGTGTCGATTTCTATGAATGAGAATCATTCTCATTCAATGGTAATCAAGGGGCGGGTGGGATGCAAGCGATTTTGCAAGCGTGCGTGCGTATGGGGAAGGCGTAGACGGTGGCGCGGTGCATGCGGTGAGACCGCGTGGACACAGGTGTCCACCCTACGAAAGGCAGTTGTAGGGTGGGCGCGGCCGGCGTAGGCACCCGAGTCCACGCTGTCTCACCGGCCGAACAACGGCAAAGCGAGCTACAACCGCGTCTCCCTTGCCGCCCTTAAAAACTCATCCAGCACCGGCGTGCAATCGAGCAGGTCCGTCCCGCCCGCCCGGTGGAACTCCGGATGCCACTGCAAGCCCATGACGAAATCGGCCCGGTCGTAGCGGATCGCCTCGACAATGCCGTCGGGATAGGACACCGCCTCGATGCGCACGTCGCGTCCAAGTTCCTTGACCGCCTGGTGGTGGATCGAATTGACGGTCGGCCGCTGGGCGTTCGGAAACATGCGCCCCAGCGAGGAACCCGGCGGGAACTCGATCGCGTGACGGTGCGCGTCGTAGTCGGTGTGCACGTGGGCCAGCGCTTCGGGCAGGTTGGTCGCCACGTCCTGGTAGAGCGTGCCGCCGAAGGCCACGTTGATCAGCTGGCAGCCGCGGCACACGCCCAGTACCGGCTTGCCGGCCTCGACGAATTCGTGCAGCAGCTCGAGCTCGTAGAGGTCGCGCGCGCGGTCGCCGCTCCACTCGGGGCGGGTCGGCGATTCGGAATAGGTCTGCGGCGAGACGTCGGCCCCGCCCTGCAGCACCAGGCCGTCGAGGTGGCGCGCGTAGTGGCGCAGCGTGATGTTGCTGGGATGGAGCAGCCCGTTCGTGTTCACCGTCGGGATCATGAACACCAGCACGTCGCGCGACATCACCCATTGCGCGATCGATTCCTCCAGGTATTGCAGGTTCTTGCTGCGCAGGCCAGTCGCGCCCGGTTCGGGATGGAAGATGCGGGCCGAGACGCCGATGCGCAGGGTGCGGCGCATGAAGTCGCGGTGGAAGCGGTCGCGCAGTGCGCGCCAGCGCGAGGACAAGACCCGTCCAACCAGCGCGAACGGCGTGTCGCCGGGGCGCTGGTAGCGCGGCGGGCCATCTGCCGAGCGGCGGTCGGGAACGCGCTCGGGCGCGTCGGGGCGGGTCTCCAGCGGCGGGCCGGGCGCCTCGCCACGCTGGGGTTGATGATCATCTGCCATGGTCTCAATATAGCTCCGCCACGGCCGCGCACGATTTGAAGTTGTAACAAAATCACACGGCTGGGCACCTCATTCAACAGCGTCACGAAGGAAACCGTCGAGCGCAGGAACCGAGGATGGACGGGTTTCCCGTCCACGCGTCCAACAGGACGTGTGTCCGGGCGCACGCGGTTTGAACGCGTGGGTGGCATAGCCGCCCACCCTACGCCGGCATCGAGGTGAGGCGGGCGAGGATGGCAACGAGGCTGCGATCCGCCACCGGCTTGTCGAGCAGGCCGCGCACGCCGGCCGAGTGGGCGCGGGCGGTATCGTAGGGGAAGGCCTTCCCGACCAGGAACACGACCGCCGTTCGGCCCGCGCCCTCCTGGGCCTTGATCGCGCTGCACAGTGCGTAGGGATCGATGCCGGGGGTCGAGGTATTGATCATCGCCACGCCCACCTGGGTCTCGTCGCACAGGCGCACCGCGGTCGATGCGCTGTCGGTCCAGGCGATCGCCAGGCGGCGCTCGCCGACCAGGCGCGCCAGGTGGTCGCGGAAGGCGCCCTCCTTGTCGACGATCAGGACCTGGTCCGGCCGTGGCAGCTGGCGCAGCGCCGGGCCATCGACGGCGAGGCTGTCGTCGGCCAGGCGCTGGCGGCGGCGCCGTTCAGGCAGGGGCGGCTCGCCGCGCGCGCACAGCAGTTCCAGCGCGCGGCGGCGCTCGGCGACCAGGTGGGCAAGCGTCACCTGGAGCGTGGCGGCATCGAAGGGACGCGCAAGGCGCGCCAGGCCGTGGTCAAGCCCCCCTACCTGCAGCGCCAGCGGCATGCCGCGCATGCTGGTCAGGCGCAGCAGCGCGGCCGGGTTTTCGCCGTCGACCAGGTAGAGATCGGGCTCCTGCAGGCTGTCTTCGTGCAGGCAGGCATAGGACGGCCCCGCGCGCGGGACCGCGCATAACATCGCGGACATGCGGGCGGCCTCGCCGGGCTCGAATCCGAGCAGGCGTACGGCAATCGGAATTTTTTGTACCTGCATGATGACCGTCCCGGCAGGCGCCGCTTCCGGGGCTCCCCATTGTTGTGCATGATGCCACGCGGCGCATCGGCCTTGCATTCGATACTGTACACATGTACAGTATTATCCTTGGCCGATGCCGTCCGATCGACGGTTTCCAGGGCCGCCCTGACGTAGCACGCTTGCGTACCAATCTAGTCACGTTCCTTTGCGTTGACAAGCACAATCCGTCACGCCATCCCTGCTTTTTCCTTCCGACAAGATATAGAATGCGCAGGCATTCGAAAAAACACTGATCAGCATGGCCACTAAGAAACCCGCAACCGATTACAGCGAATCATCCATCCGGGTCCTGAAAGGACTCGAACCCGTGAAGCAGCGTCCGGGCATGTACACCCGCACGGAAAATCCGCTGCACATCATCCAGGAAGTGATCGACAACGCCTCCGACGAGGCATTGGGCGGCCACTGCAAGAACATCGGCGTGACGATCAATACCGACGGTTCGATTACCGTCGAGGACGACGGCCGCGGCATCCCGGTCGGTATGCACCCCGAGGAAGGCGTCTCCACCGTCGAGATCGTCTTCACCCGCCTGCACGCCGGCGGCAAGTTCGACAAGGGTTCGGGCGGCGCCTACGCCTTCTCGGGCGGCCTGCACGGCGTCGGCGTCTCGGTCACCAATGCGCTGTCGAAGCGCCTGGAAATCACCGTCTGGCGCAAGACCGAGGACGGCAACGGCGTCCACAACCTGGTGTTCGCCGACGGCGACGTCATCGAGCCCCTGACCTCAGGCCCATTCGAGCGCGGCGGCAAGAAGAACGGCACCCGCGTCACCGCCTGGCCGGACGGCAAATACTTCGATTCGCCGAACATCCCGATGACGGAACTGCAGCGCCTGCTGCGTTCGAAGGCCGTGCTGCTGCCGGGCGTCACCGTCACCCTCACCAACGCCAAGACCGGCGACGTCCAGACCTGGCGCTACGACGAAGGCCTGCGCGGCTATCTCACCGAAGCGCTGGCCTCGAGCTCGAACGGCGAAACCCTGATCCCGCTGTTCGAAGGCGCGCAATACGCCGCCGCGGGCGACGAAGGTTTTGCCGAAGGCGAAGGCGCGGCCTGGGTCGTGGCCTGGACCGAGGAAGGCGCGATCGTGCGCGAGTCCTACGTCAACCTGATCCCGACCCCGAGCGGCGGCACCCACGAATCCGGCCTGCGCGACGGCCTGTTCGGCGCCGTGAAAGGCTTCGTCGAACTGCACGGCCTGCTGCCGAAAGGCGTGAAACTGCTGCCGGAAGACGTGTTCGCACGGGTCTCGTTCGTGTTGTCGGCGAAGGTGCTGGACCCGCAGTTCCAGGGCCAGACCAAGGAGCGCCTGAACTCGCGCGACGCCGTGAAGCTCGTCTCGACCTTCACCAAGCCGCCGCTGGAACTGTGGCTGAACCAGCACGTCGAATACGGCAAGAAGCTGGCCGACCTGGTGATCAAGCAGGCGCAGTCGCGCATGCGTTCGCTGCAAAAGGTCGAGAAGAAAAAATCCTCGGGCGTGGCCGTGCTGCCGGGTAAGCTGACCGACTGCGAATCCTCGGACATCACCCGCAACGAACTGTTCCTGGTCGAGGGCGACTCGGCCGGCGGCTCCGCAAAAATGGGCCGCGACAAGGAATTCCAGGCCATCCTGCCGCTGCGCGGCAAGGTCCTGAACACCTGGGAAACCGACCGCGACCGCCTGTTCGCGAACAACGAAATCCACGACATTTCCGTGGCGATCGGGGTCGACCCGCACTCGCACGGCGATTCGCCGGATCTCACCGGTCTGCGCTACGGCAAGATCTGCATCCTGTCCGACGCGGACGTCGACGGCTCGCACATCCAGGTCCTGCTGCTGACCCTGTTCTTCAAGCACTTCCCTGCCCTGTTCAAGCATGGCCACATCTGCGTGGCGCGTCCGCCGCTGTACCGCGTCGACGTGCCGGCGCGC
This sequence comes from Massilia sp., assembly GCF_032106685.1. Lineage (GTDB taxonomy): Bacteria > Pseudomonadota > Gammaproteobacteria > Burkholderiales > Burkholderiaceae_D > Telluria. The sequence continues at coordinate 5,615 of NZ_DAMCPG010000017.1, read as the reverse complement.
GGCAAGAAGCCGCTGCAGAAGCTGTACGCCCTCGACGACGGCGAACTGCTGGCGATCGAGGACAAGCTGAAAAAAGAAGGCCTGAAGGAAGGTTCCTGGAGCATCTCCCGCTTCAAGGGCCTGGGCGAGATGAACGCCGAGCAGCTGTGGGAAACCACGATGAACCCGGACACCCGCCGTCTGCTGCCGGTGTCGCTGGGCGACTTCGACCACGGCGAATCCTCGGCCCGTTTCAACATGCTGATGGGCAAGGGAGAAGCTGCCGCACGCCGCGCATGGATTGAGGAACACGGTAACGAGACGGAAGCGGATATTTGATGGCGTCCGGGGTGATTTGAGGCACGAAAGACGCGTGGGCACAAGTGCCCACCCTACGTAGGGTGGGTTCTCGAACCCACCACTACACCGCCAGCACAATCGAATCGCCCCGCGCCCCGCTACCCGCTCAACAAGAATCGAACACACAGAATATGTCTACCCAAGCAAGCCTCTTTGAACAAGCCAGCGAACCGGCCGACGATATCGACACGCTGACCCTGTCCACCTTCGCCGAGCGCGCCTACCTCGACTACGCGGTCTCGGTGGTCAAGGGCCGCGCCCTGCCCGACGTCTCCGACGGCCAGAAGCCGGTCCAGCGCCGCATCCTGTACGCGATGAACGAACTGGGCCTGGGCGCCACCGCCAAGCCGCGCAAGTGCGCGGCCGTGGTCGGCGACGTGCTCGGCAAGCTGCACCCGCACGGCGACCAGTCGGTCTACGACGCGCTGGTGCGCATGGCCCAGGACTTCTCGCTGCGCTACCCGCTGATCGACGGCCAGGGCAACTTCGGCTCGCGCGACGGCGACGGCGCCGCGGCGATGCGCTACACCGAAGCCCGCCTGACGCCGATCTCGCGCCTGCTGTTAGATGAGATCGACATGGGCACGGTCGACTTCCAGCCGAACTACGACGGCACCACGAACGAGCCGCGCTCGCTGCCGGCGCGCCTGCCGATGGTGCTGCTGAACGGCGCCTCCGGCATCGCGGTGGGCCTGGCGACCGAGATCCCCTCGCACAACCTGCGCGAAGTGGCCGACGCCGCGGTCACCATGATCCGCAATCCGAAGATCTCGAACGCCGAGCTGATGACCATCGTCCCGGGTCCGGACTTCCCGGGCGGCGGCCAGATCATCACCCCGGCGTCGCAGATCGCCGACATGTACGCGACCGGCCGCGGCTCGATGAAGGTGCGCGCGCGCTGGAAGATCGAGGAACTGGCGCGCGGCCAGTGGCAGGCGGTCGTCACCGAACTCCCGCCGGGCACCTCGGCGGCGCGCGTGCAGCAGGAAATCGAGGAACTGACCAACCCGAAGGTCAAGCTGGGCAAGAAGACCCTCACGCCCGAGCAGCTGGCGCTGAAGCAGACCATCCTCGGCGCGCTCGACACGATGCGCGACGAATCCGGCCGCGACGCGCCGGTGCGCCTGGTGTTCGAGCCGAAGTCGAAGAACCAGGACCAGACCGAATTCATGCTGCTGCTGCTGGCGCATACCTCGCTGGAGACGTCGAGCCCGATCAACCTGGTGATGATCGGCGGCGACGGCCGTCCGCGCCAGAAGGGCCTGCTCGAGATCCTGCAGGAGTGGATCGATTATCGGTTCACCACCGTCAAGCGCCGCACCGAGTTCAAGCTCGGCAAGGTCAACGACCGCATCCACATCCTGGAGGGCCGCGAGACCGTCCTGCTGAACATCGACGAGGTGATCGCCATCATCCGCAATGCGGACGAGCCGAAGGCGGCCCTGATCGAGCGCTTCCGCCTGTCCGAGCGCCAGGCCGAGGACATCCTCGAGATCCGCCTGCGCCAGCTGGCGCGCCTGGAAGCGATCAAGATCCAGCAGGAGCTGGCCGAGCTGCGAAGCGAAAAGGAAAAGCTGGAAGACATCCTGGCCAATCCCTCGACCATGAAGCGCACCATCATCCGCGAGATCGAGGCCGACGCCAAACAGTTCGGCGACGCACGGCGCACCCTGATCGAGGAAGCGCAGAAGGCCGTGGCCGAGCAGAAGGTGGTCGACGAGCCGGTGACCGTCATCATCTCCGAGAAGGGCTGGGTACGCGCGCGTACCGGCATCGGCCACGATCCGGCGCAGTTCACCTTCAAGCCGGGCGACAGCCTGGGCAATGCCTTCGAATGCCGCACGGTCGACACCCTGCTGGGCATCGGCGACAACGGCAAGGTGTATTCGGTGCCGGTGGCGGCCCTGCCCGGGGCGCGCGGCGACGGTGTGCCGATCACGACCCTGGTCGATTTGTCGGGCGGCGTGCGCATCCTGCACTACTTCGCGGGCAATGGCGAAACGCGCCTGCTGCTGTCGACGACCAACGGCTTCGGCTTCGTCACCAAGGCCGGCGACATGGTCAGCCGCCTGAAGGGCGGCAAGTCCTTCGTCACGCTCGACGATGGCGCCGTGCCGCTGGCGCCGCGCGTGGTCGCGGACAATGCCGGCGCGGTAGCCTGCCTGTCCGAGAAGGGCCGCGTGCTGGTGTTCGGCATCGACGAGATGAAGGTGCTGACCAACGGCGGACGCGGCGTGACGCTGATGGACCTGGAGCCGAAGGAAACGCTGCTGGCGGCGCAACCGATCAGCCAGAAAGGCGTGAACGTGATCGGCACCTGGGCCGGCTCCAAGCCGCGCGTGGTCGAGCTCTACGCCTCGGGCCTGGAGCCGCACTTCGGCAAGCGCGCCAAGAAGGGCAAGCCGCTGTCGGCCAAGCTCAAGGCGAGCGACCTGGCGATGCGTTCGACGGGCGAGTAAGCGCGCCTGGTTGTAGCGTGAAGTGACAAAGCCGGCGGATGCCGGCTTTGTTGTTTTTGGATGTGCGTGGGTCGCGGGATCATGTTGCGTTTCGATTGCGGAAGCGCCGTAGCGCGTGGGTTCGAGAACCCACCCTACAAAACTGATCGATTGCAGAACCGCCGTACAGCGTGGACTCGGGAGTCCACCCTACGAAAACCAAGGCTGTTGTAGGGTGGACACCTGTGTCCACGCGGTACAGCGGCTCCGACATCGAAAAGCGTGAGGCGGTCCGTAGGGTGGGTTCTCGAACGCACGCGGTCGTCCCCATCCGAAGCCGCGACAGCGCTGCACCAAAAAAAAAATGCCGGCACCACGGCCGGCATCCATTACACGCGCAGGTGTGATTACTTCTTGGCCGCAGCCTTGTGCACGTCCGCCATCGCCTCGGCGCGCACCTGTTCGGTCTTGGCGGCCGCGGTCGCCTTGTCGGCAGCGGCGTCCACCTGCACCTTCAGCGATTTTTCATCGGCCTTGATCATCTTCTTCTCGGCCTTCAAGTTCGCTTCCGACACTTTTTCCTCGGCCTTGGCGATCGCCTTGGCGCGGTCTTCAGGATCGGCCTTGCTCACTTTTTCGGACGCGTCGGCATGCGCCTTCACGGCCTTGGCGTGGGCCTTGGCTTTCTTTTCCTGGGCGTCGGCGACGGCCTTGGTGACTTTTTCGTCGGCCTTGGCCGCAGCCTTGGCTTCCTTCGCCTCGGCCTTGGCGATGTCGGTTTCGGCCTCCGCCTCGGCTTTCACCACGGCTTCGGTGTTGGCCGGGGTGACGGTGGTCTGGGCATAGGCGCCTGCGGTAAACAGGCCGGCGATCAGGGTGGCGAGCAGTTTGTTCATGGTGTGTCCTTTCGGTTGTATGGTGGGTTGCGGGTCTGTGCCCGCGTTTGCGTTTTTAGCTTAACTTCTTATTAACAACGCCCTCAGAATAGGCCCCGCCCATACATGGGTCTGTTCGCCATCACACACACTACCGCTGAGTTGAAACAAGGTGTTTCAGCGCCTTCCCGGCCGCGACGCCGGCCCCGCGTACAGGTCGATGATCTCGCCGATCCCGTCCTGGCACACCGGGCAGAACTGCTCGCTGCGGTCGAACATGATGCACTGCATCGCCGGCCGGTAGTAGCCCGTCGCTTCGTAGTTCGCGCCCTCGAAGGCCCCGATGGCGTGGCGGTGCGGCTGCTTCGCGAACAGGGCGCGCGTGGCGGCCAGGTCTTCGCGAAACAGCGCATTCATGTCGCTTTCCGGACGGTTCTGCGCACGCAGCGCGGCGCGCTTCTTCTGGTAGGCGCGCGACGCCGCTTCGTACTCCTGCTTGGGCCAGGGCGTCGGCAGGGGCGTGCCGGCGGTTACATGTTGTTTCCATTTGATGTGGTCCGGATCGCGCAGCGCGGTCACGTTCGGCTCCCAGGGTTCCATGCGCGTGCCGCTTGCCTGGTAGGCCACCGGCGAGGTGTAGTACTCGTCCGCCAGGCCGGCGAAATGGTGGCCGAATTCGTGCACGAACAGGTAATTGGCCCAGTCGTTGCTTGCGGCCGCCGTGCTGAACTGCCCGAAAATGCCGCCGCCGCCATAGGTCTCGTTGTTGACCAGGATCTCGATGAACTCGTAGGGCGCGTGCTGGGCGATGTCGCGCAGTGCGCGGTTATCCAGCGTCAGCACATAACGCTCGCTGCCGAAGATGTCGTAGCGCGTGCCCAGGCGCGATGCGTGGTGCACGCCGGTGGACGGGCGCGAGACGCCCGATTCCGCGGTCGGCACCGCCAGCGCCCAGACGTTGAAATCGTTCGCGCGCTCCTTGAACGGCGACACCGTGAACAGGTGCGCCGAGAGGCGGCGCGCATCGGCTTCGAACTTTGGCATGTCCTGTTGCGTGTAGCCGTCGCCCAGGATCAGCAGGTCGACCTTCCGCGGCGACGGGCCGCTGACGCGGATCGCGATCGGCTTGGCCGGGGCGGCCGGCTGCTGCCTCACCACGTCCTGGGCCCTGGCGTCGACGTCCACGCTCCACGCCACCGAGAAGGCGTTGCGCTCGTCGCGCTTGAGGATGCGCACGCGCACCGGCCGCTCGAAATCCGGGAAGCGCACCGATTCGCCGAAACTGCGGCTGAGCTTGCTTGCCTCCTCCGTCGTGCGCCATTCGCCGAACACGGTCGAGAAGCCGCGCGAATACAGCAGGTCGCCGGTTTTCGCGTCGACCACCTCGACCCGGTTCTGGCCGCGGTTGGTGTCGTCCAGGTTGCGCGCCATGTCGCCCGGCCAGGGCAGCGGCTCGACCAGCACGCGCTCGATGGCGTACTGGTCGGACAGGGCGTTGCCGCTGTGGGTGTAGTCGAGGCGGACGGTGGCCGGTTGCGCGGCCTGGGCAAGGCCGCTGCCCACGGCCAGGAGAAGGATCAGGCCGCGGCAAACGCAGGAGAGGGACATGGGTTCGCTTCGTTCATGGAAAAACACATTGTAGTCCCGATGTGTTCCATCCGCGATCCCGCGCCCGACCTTCGCGGGAACGACGACTTACGTTCCCTTCAGGCGCACGAGCAGGACCTGGAAGCGGACGTCGTCCCGCAGGCGTGCGAACTCCGGCGCCGCGACGGCATGCGCGCCGTCGCGCCACCCGTCGCTGTAAGCCTGGTACAACTGGCGTACGGCGGCATCGTCGTCGCCGTCGCGCGCGGCCGCGCGCGCCGCCTCATACGCCGCCGACCAGGACGCCGGCGCATCCGCCGCCGGCAGGGACGGCGCCGCCTTCGCGACGGGCGGCGGCGCGGCGGCCGCGGCGACC
>NZ_DAMCPG010000016.1:0-94948 GCF_032106685.1 Massilia sp. | reverse complement strand
CTACGAACTGCAGCGTTGGGGATTTTGTAGGGTGGGCTCTTGAGCCCACGCGGTTTGACCGCTTGAAGAGCGCACGACCGTGCGATGCCGCGGGTTTGCCGACCGTGAGACCGCGTGGGCACAGGTGCCCACCCTACGAACTGCAGCGTTGGGGTTTTGTAGGGTGGACACCTGTGTCCACGCGGTTTGACCGCTTGAACACCGCACGACCGTGTAATGCTGCGGGTTTGTCGAGGGTGAGACCGCGTGGGCACAGGCGCCCACCCTACGAACGCGCTTACACGCCGGCGTCGCGGTTGAGCAGGCCGTGCACGATGCCGGTCGAGCCGTGGGCGGCGCGGCGCAGGCGGTCGTTCACGCCGAGCCAGGCGCCGCCTTGCGGCGGGGCCTCGACCAGGATCAAGTCGGCGCCCTTGCCGTCCATGGCGCGCAGCGCCGCGTACAGCGCATGGGCAAACCCTTCCGGCGTGGCCGGCAGGCGCTCGCCGGCGTGGGTCGGCGGCAGATCCGAGTAATGGATCAGCGCGACCTTGCGCCCGGCATCGTGCAGGCGGGCCAGGGTTTGGGCCAGGCTGGCCGTGTCCTGCATCGCCACCGGCGTGTGCGGCGCATAGTGCGACTCGAGCGTGCCGGAGGCGCGCGGCGCCGCGGCGTCGGGCGCGCTCGGCAGCTGGTCGATGACCGCCGCGATCGCTTCCGCGCTCACGTGGCCGGGACGCAGCAGCACCGGGCCGTGGCTCGCCAGGCGCGACAAATCGACGATGGTCGACTCGATCCCGACCTGGGCGGCGCCGCCGTCGAGCACCATGGCGACCGAGCCGTCGGCGCCGAATTCGTCGCGCACGTGCTGGGCCAGGGTCGGGCTGACGTGCCCGAACTTGTTCGCCGAAGGCGCGGCCACCCCGCCCTGCCCGCCCTTGAAGGCGCGCAGCAGGGCGATGGCCACCGGGTGCGACGGGCAGCGCAGGCCGACGGTGTCCTGGCCGCCGCTGACGGCATCGGGAATGTTCGGCGCGCGCTTGAGGATCATGGTCAGCGGACCGGGCCAGAAGGCCTCGGCCAGCGCATGCGCCTGCGGCGGGATCTCGCAAGCCCAATGCGCGATGTCCGCTTCGGGCGCCAGGTGCACGATCACGGGGTGATCCTGAGGGCGGCCCTTGGCGGCGTAGATCGCGGCGACCGCCGCCGGATTCTCGGCGTCGGCCCCGAGGCCGTAGACGGTCTCGGTCGGGAAGGCGACCAGCTGGCCCGCTTCGAGCGCGCGCGCGCCCGCGGCAATGGCGGCCTGGTCGATGATTGCTTCGTCCATGCTCACGGCGCGATCCCCAGGATGGCGCAGGCCGCGCGCAGCTGTTCCTGCGCCTCGGCCAGAGTCGGCGCAACAAACGTCACGTGGCCCATCTTGCGCCCACGGCGCGGATCGTCCTTGCCGTACAGGTGCAGGAAGGCGCCGGGCAACGCCAGCACGCGGTCCCAGGCGGGCTCGCGCAGCTGCGCATCGTCACCCGCGCCATCGAACCAGACGTCGCCCAGGATGTTGAGCATGACGGCCGGCGAATGCTGGCGCACATCGCCCAGCGGCATTCTCGCCATCGCCCGCACCTGCTGGGCGAACTGGCTGGTGACGCAGGCGTCGATCGTGTAGTGGCCGCTGTTGTGCGGACGCGGCGCCATTTCGTTGACGACCAGGGAACCGTCTTCCAGCACGAAGAACTCGATGCAGAGCACGCCCACGTAGCCGAGCTCGGCCACGATGGCGCGCGCCGCGTCCTGGGCCTTGCGCGCGCATTCGCTCGAGACGTTCGGGCCCGGCACGGTGGTGGTGAACAGGATGCCGTCGCGGTGCACGTTCTCGGCGGTCGGATACACGACCGAGGCGCCGTCAACGCCGCGCGCGGTCAGCACCGAGACCTCGTAGGCCAGCGGCAGCATCTTTTCCAGAAGGCAGGTCACTTGCCCCATGGCGTCGAAGGCGGCGCGCACGTCCTCGCGGCTGTTGACACGCACCTGGCCCTTGCCGTCGTAGCCCATGCGCACCGTTTTGAGGATGCCAGGCAGGAGGTCGTCATCGATGGCGTCGATGTCTTCGTTCGATGCGATCACCTTGTGCGGCGCCGGCATCACGCCCGACCGCGGCGCGCAATCGACGAAGAAGCGCTTTTCCAGCACACGGTCCTGGGCGATCGCCACGCAGTTGCCGGCGGGGGCGACGAAGCTGCCCTGGGCCAGCAAATTCATGCTGTCGGCCGGAACGTTCTCGAACTCGGTGGTGACGGCGCTGCACAGGGCCGCCAATTGGCCCAGCGCGATCGTGTCGGTGTAGTCGGCGTTGACCAGGCGCTCGGCCACCTGCCCCGCGGGACACGCAAGCGAGGGCTCGAGCACGGCGACCTTGTAGCCCATCGCCTGCGCGGCGTGGGCGAACATGCGGCCGAGCTGGCCGCCTCCCATCACGCCCAGCCAGGTCGGCGGATTGGCGCTTGGGAGAAAGGGAGGATGCTGGGTATTACTCATCACGATTCAACCTGGGCTTTCAGACAGGCAGGACCATCGCCTGGGCGGCGGCGGTCTGGTCCTTGCGGAACTGCTCCAGCTGCGCGGCCAGGGCGTCGTCGTTGGCGGCGATCATCGCCACCGCCGTCAGCGCGGCGTTCGCGGCGCCGGCTTCGCCGATGGCGAAGGTCGACACCGGCACGCCTTTCGGCATTTGCACGATCGACAGCAAGGAATCCTCGCCGCGCAGGTATTTCGAGGGCACCGGCACGCCCAGCACCGGCACGATGGTCTTCGCCGCCACCATGCCCGGCAGGTGGGCCGCCCCGCCGGCGCCGGCGATGATGGCGCGCAGGCCGCGCGAACGCGCGCTCTCGGCATACGCGAACATCTCGTCCGGCATGCGGTGCGCCGAGATCACCTGCGCCTCGAACGGCACGCCGAATTGCTTGAGCACGTCGACCGCGTTCTTCATCACGTCCCAGTCCGAGGACGAACCCATGATGACGCCGACCAGCGGCTTGTTCACTGCTTGTTCCGTCATCTTATACCTTCAGCTTTTCGCCGGTCAGGCGTTCGATGGCTTCGAAATACTTGGCCTGGGTTTTCGCGATCACGTCCTGCGGCAGGCTGGGCGCCGGCGCGGTCTTGTTCCAGTCGGAGAGCGTTTCCAGGTAGTCGCGCACGAACTGCTTGTCGAAGGACGGCGGCGACATGTCCGGCGCGTACGAATCGGCCGGCCAGAAGCGCGAGGAATCGGCGGTCAGGACTTCGTCCATCAGGTGCAGCACGCCGTTGTCGTCCAGGCCGAACTCGAACTTGGTGTCGGCGATGATGATGCCGCGGGTGGCGGCGTAGTCGGCGGCGGTCTTGTAGAGCTGGATCGAGACGTCGCGGATCTTGTTCGCCAGTTCCGAACCGATGCGCTGCTCCATGTCGGCGAACGAGATGTTCTCGTCGTGCTCGCCGATGTCGGCTTTCGCGGCCGGGGTGAACAGCGGTTCCGGCAGTTTATCCGCCTGGCGCAGGCCGGCGGGCAATTCGATGCCGCAGATCTTGCCGCTTTGCTGATAGTCCTTCCAGCCCGAGCCGATGATGTAGCCGCGCACGACGGCCTCGACCAGGATGGGTTTCAAGCGCTTGGCGACGACGGCACGGCCGCGCACCTGCTCGACTTCCTCCGGCGCCACGACGCTCTCCGGCGCCACGCCGGTCAGGTGGTTCGGCACGATGTGGCCGAGTTTCTCGAACCAGAAGTCGCTCATCTGGTTCAGCACCATGCCCTTGCCGGGGATCGGCTCGTTCATGACGACGTCGAAGGCCGACAGGCGGTCGGTGGTGACGATCAGGATCTTGTCGTCGCCGACGGCGTAGTTGTCGCGCACTTTGCCGCGGCCGAGCAGTGGCAGGGACTGGATCGTGGATTGGTAGAGGCTGTTCATAGAAGGGCAATCAGGGGGGTACAAACTAAGCGAACATCGGCAGGCCGACAACGACGCCGCCCGCCGATAAGACTGATAAGAAGCGCGGGCTGCCGCAGCAGCCCGTTCCAAACGCAATATTACTTGACGACTTGCGCCAGCTCGCCGGCCTTGTAACGCTCGGCCATTTTTTCCAGCGGGATCGGCTTGATCTTCGCGGCCATGCCTTCGCAGCCGAAGGACAGGTAGCGCGCCTTGCAGACCTCGGTCGCGGCTTCGCGCGCCGGCTTCAGGTAGTCGCGCGGGTCGAACTTCGACGGGTTCTGGAACATGTACTTGCGGATCGCGGCGGTCATGGCCAGGCGGATGTCGGTGTCGATGTTGATCTTGCGGACACCGTGCTTGATGCCTTCCTGGATCTCTTCGACCGGCACGCCATAGGTCTCTTTCATGTCGCCGCCGAATTCGCGGATGATGGCCAGCAGTTCCTGCGGCACCGACGACGAGCCGTGCATCACCAGGTGGGTGTTCGGGATGCGGGCGTGGATTTCCTTGATGCGGTCGATCGCCAGGATGTCGCCGGTCGGCTTGCGGGTGAATTTATAGGCGCCGTGCGAGGTGCCGATGGCGATCGCCAGGGCGTCGCACTGGGTGCGCGCGACAAAATCCGCCGCCTGGTCGACGTCGGTCAGCAGCTGCTCGCGGGTCATGGTGCCGTCGGCGCCGTGGCCGTCTTCCTTGTCGCCCTTCATGGTTTCCAGCGAACCGAGCACGCCCAGTTCGGCTTCCACCGTCACGCCGATAGCGTGCGCGAACTTCACGACCTCTTTCGACACCTCGACGTTGTATTCGTAGGAAGCGACCGATTTGCCGTCGGCTTCGAGCGAACCGTCCATCATCACCGAGCTGAAGCCCGAACGGATCGCGGCCATGCAGACCGCCGGCGACTGGCCGTGGTCCTGGTGCATGACGACCGGGATGTGCGGGTAGGCTTCGACGGCGGCGTCGATCAGGTGGCGCAGGAAGGCTTCGCCGGCGTACTTGCGCGCGCCTGCGGAGGCCTGCATGATCACCGGCGAACCGGTGGCATCGGCCGCGGCCATGATGGCCTGCACCTGCTCCAGGTTGTTGACGTTAAACGCCGGCAGGCCGTAGCCGTGTTCGGCGGCGTGGTCCAGCAATTGACGCAGTGATACGAGTGCCATGGTTAGTACTCCAATAGAAAAAAACCTGTTCTTGGCTTCGACAACGCGAAGCCGCGATTAATCCTTGTAGGTCTCGCCCACGCGCACGATCTTGAGCGCGTTGGTGCCGCCGGCCTCGCCCATCGGCGAGCCCCAGGTCACGACGATGGTGTCGCCCGGGTTCACCATGCCCTCCTTGATCAGGAGCTCTTCCGCCTTGCGCAACACGGCGTGGCTGCCGCCTTCCTGCAGCAGGTGGAATGCTCGCACGTTCCGGTACAGCGAAGCCTTGCGCTGCGTCGTTTGTGACGGGGTCAGGGCAAAAATCGGGGTGTCGATGTTATGACGGCTCATCCACAGCGCGGTCGAGCCCGACTCGGTCAGGGCGACGATCGCCTTCACCGCCAGGTGGTGGGCGGTGAACAGCGTGCCGTAGGCGATCGACTGGTCGATGCGGGTGAATTCCACGTTCAGGAAGTCCGCGTCGAGCTTGTTGTATTCCGATTGCTCCGCTTCCAGGCAGATCGCGGCCATCATTTCGACGGTCTCGACCGGGTACTTGCCCGATGCGGTCTCGGCCGAGGTCATGACGGCGTCGGTGCCGTCCAGCACGGCGTTGGCCACGTCCGACACTTCGGCGCGGGTCGGCACGGCATTGACGATCATCGACTCCATCATCTGGGTCGCGGTGATCGCCAGCTTGTTCGAGGCGCGCGCCATGCGGATCATGCGCTTTTGCAGCGCCGGCACGGCGGCATTGCCCACTTCCACCGCCAGGTCGCCGCGCGCGACCATGATGCCGTCGGAGGCGTCGAGGATTTCCTGCAGCACGGGAATCGCTTCGGCGCGCTCGATCTTGGCGATCATCATCGGCTTGTGGCCATACGGCTCGCCGGCGATGTTGGCCAGCTGGCGCGCCATCTCCATGTCGGTCGCGCTCTTCGGGAAGGAAATGGCGAGGTAGTCGGCCTGGAAGCTCATCGCGGTCTTGATGTCTTCCATGTCCTTCGAGGTGAGCGCCGGCGCGGTCAGGCCGCCGCCCATGCGGTTGATGCCCTTGTTGTTCGACAGCTCGCCGCCGACCTTCACCGTGGTGCAGATCTCGTGGCCGACGACGCGGTCGACGACGAGGACGATCAGGCCGTCGTTGAGCAGCAGCTTGTCGCCCGGCTTCACGTCGCGCGGCAGCGCCTTGTAGTCGAGGCCGACGCGTTCCTGGTTGCCCAGCTCGCCATTTTCTCCCCACTTGGCGTCGAGGATGAACTTGTCGCCATTGTTCAGGAAGATCTTGCCCTCTTCAAACTTGCCAACGCGGATCTTCGGCCCCTGCATGTCGGCCATGATCGCCACTTCGGTGCCGCATTCGGCGGCGGCGCGGCGCACCAGCGCGGCGCGGTCGATGTGGTCCTGCGCCTTACCGTGCGAAAAATTCAGGCGCACGACGTCGACGCCGGCGCGGATCATTTTCACGAGGATGTCGAAGTCGGTCGAGGCAGGGCCGATGGTGGCAACGATCTTGGTCGCGTTGTACAGAGGGCGCATGTGCTGAAATCCTTGATTCTGAAAAGAGAAGCGCAGCCCCGGGGGCTGCGCTGTGTTACTCGTTACTGGGCCTTACGCTGGAGCAGGATCTCGACTGCCGGCAGGGTCTTCCCTTCGAGGAATTCGAGGAAGGCGCCGCCGCCGGTGGAGATGTAGCCGATCTTGTCGCCGATGTTGTACTTGGCGATCGCCGCCAGGGTGTCGCCGCCGCCGGCGATCGAGAAGCCCTTCGAGTCGGCAATCGCCATGGCGAGCGTCTTGGTGCCTTCGGCGAACTGGTCGAACTCGAACACGCCGACCGGGCCGTTCCAGACGATGGTGCCGGCCTTGGCCACCTGCTCGGCCAGCATGGCGGCGGTCTTCGGGCCGATGTCGAGGATCATGTCGTCGTCCGCCACGTCGGCCACGTCCTTGACCGTTGCCGCGGCCGTCGGCGAAAACTCCTTGGCGCAGACCACGTCCACGGGAATCGGCACCGAGGCGCCGCGCGCGCTCATCATGTCGATGATGGATTTCGCTTCATTGACCAGGTCGTTTTCCGCCAGCGACTTGCCGATGTTCAGGCCGACGGCCTTCATGAAGGTGTTGGCGATGCCGCCGCCGACGATCAGGTTGTCGACCTTGCCGGCCAGGCTTTGCAGGATCGACAGCTTGGTCGAGACCTTCGAGCCGGCGACGATGGCCAGCAGCGGACGCTGGGGCTGGCCGAGGGCCTTGCCCAGCGCATCGAGTTCGGCGGCCAGCAGCGGACCTGCCGCGACGACGGGTGCATATTTTGCGATGCCGTGGGTGGTCGCTTCCGCGCGGTGGGCGGTACCGAAAGCGTCGTTCACGTAGACGTCGCACAGCTTGGCCATCTTCTGGGCCAGTTCGTCCGAGTTTTTCTTCTCGCCCTTGTTGACGCGGCAGTTTTCCAGCAGCACGACCTGGCCCGGCGCCACATCCACGCCATCGACCCAATTCTGCTTCAGCTCGACCGGCTGGCCGAGCAGCTCGGACAGGCGCTTGCCGACCGGCGCCAGGCTGTCTTCCTGCTTGAATTCGCCCTCGGTCGGACGGCCCAGGTGCGAGGTCACCATGACGGCGGCGCCGGCCTTCAGCGCAGCCTGGATCGCCGGCACCGAAGCGCGGATGCGCGTGTCTTCGGTGATGTTGCCGGCGTCATCCTGCGGCACGTTCAGGTCGGCGCGGATGAAGACGCGCTTGTTGGTCAAAGCATCGCGGTCGATCAGGTCTTGCAAGCGGGTGAAACTGAGAACGGCGTCCATGGCGACTCAACAGTGAAATAGTGAAAAAACGTTATTCTACCTCAGGGCGCAGTGCCAAAAACGTGTAGGAGGCGCAACAGTGTGAAGGCAAGCATGCCGAACACGATGGTCTGCAGCATATTGCGCCGCCACAGGTAGAAGCCCAGCGCGGCGATACCCGCCAGCAGCTTCGGATTGCCCAGTTCCAGGTGGGCGTTACCCGCACTGTCGAGCAGCAGGTCGGGGCCGATGATGGCCGCCAGCGCGCAGGCCGGCGCATAGCGCAGCATGTCCTGGATGCGCGGCGGAATGCTCACCTTGTGCCCGACCAGCCAGAAGCCGCTGCGGGTGATGGCGGTGGCCAATACCAGCACCACGATGACGGCCCAGATTTCCCAGTCAGCCATGGCGGCCCTTTCGTCGTTGAAGGATGTTTTCGGCCGTCAGCGCGGCCAGCATGCCGGCGACCACCGCCACCAGCAGGCCCAGCTTGTACGGAAAACCGTTGGCCAGCACCGCGACCGTGCCCGCGACCAGCACGCCGCACAGCGCGGCGCTGTTGACGATCAGCGGCACCGTAATGCACAGGATGGCCAGCGTGCCGGCAAAGCCCAGGCCCCATTCGGCGGGAATGGCGCTGCCGAGGAAGATGCCGATCAGGGAACCGGCCTGCCAGGCGCACCAGTTCGGGAACATCAGCCCCTTCAGGTAGGACAGCTTGCCCTTGACCGGCACGGCCGTCGGGAAACGCTGCAGGAACAGGGCAATCGTCAAGTCGCCGGAGATATAGCCGTAGAACAGGCGCTGGCGCCAGGGCAGGTGCGTGAAGTGCGGCGCCAGCAGGGCCGAGAAGATCACGAAGCGCAAATTGACCACCAGGGCGGTGGCGAAGATCACCCAGATCGGCGCATGCGCGACGATCAGCGGCAGCGCCGCCAGCTGGGCGGAACCCGCGAACACGAGCAAGGTCATACCGCTGGCCTGCAGCACGGTCAGCCCGGTCTTGACCATCGCGATGCCGACGACCATGCCCCAGGCGGCAATGCCGAACAGGGTCGGCAGTCCCGTCTTGACGCCTTCGCGCCAGAGCGCAGGATCGTGTTCCTCGATGACTTGCGGTGCGGCTTGCGTAACGGGCGGCGCGCTCATGTCGCCTTCCTGCAACAGCCTGGATGAGGAAACACTGCGGTAACGCGGAAGATGAAAAGCATGAAATGCAGCGGATAAATTTAGGGTGGGCACTTGTGCCCACGCGGTACGCACGCAAACCCTGGCCACGTGTAGCGAAATGTCGCTCGCACCGCGTCCCAGACCCGCAAGCAATGTGAACAATCCGTCATTCTACCGATCATCCCGTTCCCCCGCTCGAATCCGTTAAAATCCCCTCTTTGCCTAACTTTGCTCGACGGAGAACTTTCAATGAACGTAAAGACGATGCCTGTGGTGGAACTCGAGGCCAAGGACCTGCCGGCGCACTGCCCGAATCCGGCCATGCCGCTGTGGTCGTCGCACCCGCGCGTCTTCCTCGATTTCGATCATGAAGGCACGGCCAAGTGCCCGTACTGCGGCACCCACTACCGCCTGGCGCCCGGCGTCGAGTTCAAGCACCATTAAGCCGCCTTTGGCGGACTTGCGCCGCTTGCCATGAACTATCGCGCTCCAGCGTGGCTGCCCGGCGGCCACCTGCAAACGATCTATCCCGCGACCTGCATCGCCAAGCCGCCGGTCGCCTACCGGCGCGAGCGCTGGCTGGTGTCGGATCCTTTGCTGGGCGACGACTTCGTCGACGTCGATTTCGTCGACGGTGAGCCCGGCAAGCCGCTGGTCGTGCTGTTCCATGGGCTGGAAGGCAGTTCGAACAGCCATTACGCGCGCGGCCTGATGGCGGCGCTGGCCAGCCGCGGCTGGTCCGGCGCGGTACCGCATTTCCGCGGCTGCTCGGGCGAAGCGAACCGCACCGCCCGCTTCTATCACTCCGGCGACGCCGCCGAGATCGCCTGGATCATGGACCGCCTGCGCCAGCGCGCGCAGGGTCCGTTGTACGCCGCCGGCGTCTCGCTCGGCGGCAACGCCCTGCTGCGCTGGCTCGGCGAAGCCGGCCACGGCGCCGATTTCGTGGCCGCCGCCGCCGCGATTTCCGCTCCGCTCGACCTGGCGCGCGGCGGCGAAGCCCTGTCCTCGGGCTTCAACATGCTTTACACGCGCATGTTCCTGCAGACCCTGAAACCGAAGTGCCTGGACAAGCTGGAACAATTTCCCGGCCTGTTCGACCGCGAGGCCCTGCTCGCCGCGCGCGACCTCTACGCCTTCGACAACGTCGTCACTGCCCCGCTGCACGGCTACCGCGATACCGACGACTACTGGCACCGCGCCAGCGCGCGCCACGTGCTGCACGAGATCACGGTACCGACGCTCGTCCTGAACGCCCGCAACGATCCCTTCCTGCCGGGCGTGCACCTGCCGACCAATGCCTCGAAAGCGGTGACGCTGGAATACCCGGAGGAAGGCGGCCACGTCGGCTTCCCGGTTGGCCGTGTTCCGGGGCGCATCGACTGGCTGCCGGCGCGCCTCCTTTCGTTCTTCGACGGCAGCCGCGCGCCGATTGCTCACGACTTGTGCGATGCTGCTACCCATGGATGACATCGTAATTCAGGCAATGGCCAAGTGGCCGAACGTGCCGCACTGCTACGGCTGGCTCGCCCTCGACGCGCGCGGCGGCTGGCGCATGCGCGACGAAGCGGCCCAGCAGGCGAACGCGCCCGGCGACCGGCTGACCAATGAAGCACTGGTCGGCTTCATCAACCGCAACTACCTGCACGACGAGCAGGGCCGCTGGTATTTCCAGAATGGGCCGCAGCGCGTGTACGTCAATCTCGAAGCGACGCCTTTCATTGCGCGCACCGATCCGGCGCAGGGCATGGTGGTGCAGACCGGGGCTGCGATTCCTGCGATCGAGCGCTTGTACCTGACCGAAGCGGGCGAAGCGATCGTGCAGGCGGGCGAGATCGTGGCCCAGGTCGACGACCGCGATGTGGCGCAATTGTTCGAAGGTCTGGAACTGGACGGCAAGCCGGCCGGGGACGAGGCCTTGATGGCCTGGATCGAAGGCGGCAGCGGATCGATGACGCTACGCTATCGTGGCGCGGCGGTGCCGGTGGAGCGCATCAGACGCGAGGAACTGGCACAGCGCTTCGGCTTCGTGCGTACGCCCGCGCAGGGTTGATACGAAACCTGGTGTTACGTCCGCGCCTGTCCTTTCAGGCCCCGGCATGTAATAGCCTCGACAAGTTCAGGCCTGCCCAGCCCGATCATCCCGCCACGCCATCTTCGCCGCCTCGCTGATCACCGACCGCACCAGCTCCGGCTCGGAAAACTGCGGAAAGTGTCCGCTCGCCTTCGCCATCACCTGCTTGCCCAGCGGAGACAGCTTCACCAGGGCCTTCTGGTGCCGCGCCCGCGCCTCGCGCTGCGCGGCCGGGGTGGCCCAGCGCAGCGGATGGCTTTCGCCGGTGACGACGTACAGGGGAATCGGCGGAAACGGCGGCGCCGCTTCCAGCTCGGCCAGGGTCTGGTCGACGTAACGGGTTTCGGCCAGCGGATGGGCCGGCATGAGTCGCTCGCCCAGCGCCTTCAGCCCGCGCTGCAACGCGCTCTCGTGCCGCGGCAGCACGCGCAGGTCGTCCGGGCTGGTCGCTTCCAGCAGCACGACGGCGCCGACTTCTTCCGGGTACAGGCGCGCGAACAGGTTCACGACCAGTCCACCGAAGGAATGACCGACCAGCACGTAGGGCCGCGGTACGCCGGCGGCTTCCAGCACGTCGCGCAAGGCTTCGACCATTTCGTCGGCGGTCTGGGCGCGTAGCGGCTTGCTGCTGGCGCCGATGCCAGGGCGGTTGTGGGCGAAGGTGTAGTGCTCGCCGGCCAGTGCGGCAAAGATCTTGAACCACGCGTCGACCGGGCCGCCCGTGCCATTCACCAGCACGATGGCGGGACTGCCGCTGCCGGCCATGACGTACTCGACGGTCTCGCCGGAGACGTCGATGGTCATCTTCATGGGCAGGACGACCGGACGCACTGGCCTATTTCACCTTCTCTTCGAGTTCCTTGTCCTGGCGCTGGCGCTCCTTGATCTCGCGTTCGCGCGCGTCGATCACGGACTGGTCGTAGAAGGAAACGTCGCCCGCCTTGCGCGCGAGGTTGAGCTGGTCCACCGCCGCCGGCAGGGCGCCCGCCAGCACGTAGGATTCGGCCAGCGCCATGTGCTGCAAGGCGATCTTGCCCTGCTGCGAATAGGCTTTCGCCAGCAGGTCGTGGAGCTTCGGATCCTCGCGGTACTGGCGCACCTGGTCGCGCAGGTAACGCGTCGCATCGTCGTACTTGCCGGCGGAGATCATGGCATCCGCGTACTGGCGCGCCAGCGCGCGCGACAGCGGATAGCGGTTGACGGCCTGCTCGGCATCCCTCAAGGCCTGTTGCGCGACTTCCTTCGGTTGAACCGGCGCCAGCTTGATTTCGAGATCGAGCCCGGCGAACATGGCGCCGCCATCGCTGGCTGGCGCCGCCGAAAATACACCCTCCCGCGGCTGCATGCTGGCGCGCGCCTTGTCGAGCCAGCTGCGCGCGGCCGCCAGGTCGCCCTGCTTCAGCGCCAGGAAAGAAAGACCATACTGGGCCGCGACCTGTTGCTGGCGCTGCGGCTGGGTCAGCTGGGATTCGAAGGTGATGCGGGTATCGCGCAGGCCGGTTGTGCTGCCGTCCTGCAGCACGCGGGCGCGCGCCTTGGCGAGGTGAAACTCGATCGCATCGGCACGCTGGCGCAACGGGGTCTCACGGATGCGCGACTGGATGTCGGCAATGCGCTCGCCGGTCAGCGGGTGGCTGCTGAGGAAGGCCGGCAGTTCTCCGTAGACCTTGTTCGCGCTTTGCAGGCGCTTGAAGAAGGCGACCATGCCCGAGGTGTCGTAGCCGCCGGCGCTCATGATCTGGAAGCCGATGCGGTCGGCCTCGCGCTCGGCGTCGCGGCTGAAGCTGAGCTGGCGGTCCACCGCCAGGCCCTGCCCGCCCATCAGCACGCCCATGGCGGCATCCGGATTGGCTTTCGCGGCCAGCGCCGCCAGGATCATCGCGGCCAGCGGCAGCAGCGCATCCTGCTTCTGCTGGCCGATCATGCGCGCGATGTGGCGCTGCGACACGTGGCCGATCTCGTGCGACATCACCGAGGCCAGTTCGGACTCGGTCTGGGCCGCGATCAACAGGCCCGAGTGGATGCCGATGAAGCCGCCGGGCAGCGCAAAGGCGTTCAGCACCGGGTCACGCACGGCGAAAAAGCCGAAGTCGGCGCCGGTCTCGCCGCGTGCGCCAGGGACGGCATCGACCAGGTCGCCGCCGAAATGGTTCAGGTAATCGAGGATCTGGTCGTCGTCGAGGTAGTCGCGGTCGCGCCGGATGTGGCGCATGATTTCCTCGCCGAGCTTGCGCTCGGTGATCGGCGACAGGTCTTCGCGCGCGGTGTCGCCCAGGGTGGGCAGGCGCGAGGAAGCGGCAACGTTCAGGGATTGCCCGGCCGCCGAGCCACAGGCGAAACCGGTCGCGGCCGACACGAACAGGACGGCCAGCGAACGGCGCCAGCGGGCGGATGCGGGCGGCAACGCAGGATGGGTCATCGGTTTCACGGTGCTATGATAACCGCATCCGCACCCGCTTTGCCGCGGACCGAAACACTTTCTTACCCAGCCATACAGACAGACAATGACCGATCCGAACCCGACCGCCGCCTCCCCGCTCACCCATTTCGACGCCAGCGGCCAGGCCCACATGGTCGACGTCGGCGCCAAGAACGAGACCCACCGCATCGCGGTGGCCGCCGGCACCATCCGCATGCAGCCCGCAACCCTGGCGCTGATCCAGTCGGGCAACGCCAAGAAAGGCGACGTGCTCGGCATCGCCCGCATCGCCGCCATCATGGGCGCGAAGCGCACCAGCGACCTGGTGCCGCTGTGCCATCCGCTGGCCATCACCCGCGTCGCGGTCGACTTCGAAGTGGACGCGGCAGCCAACAGCGTGCACTGCCGTGCGCAGGTCGAGACGATTGGCAAGACCGGTGTCGAGATGGAGGCGCTGACCGCCGTGCAGGTGGGCTTGCTGACGATTTACGACATGTGCAAGGCGGCCGACCGGAGGATGGTGATGACCAATGTGCGGGTGCTGGAAAAGCACGGCGGCAAATCGGGCGACTGGACGGCGGCGATATAGTCGGCGTCCGGCCAGCCGCGCCAGGCCCTTCATGAGCAAGGAATCATCTTTGCCCCAGGCAAGGTAGTCAAGGGCTTGAAGCCGGCTGCGTCAGCTGCAGAGGCTTGGCCGACCGGAATGTCAAAGATTCCGATGCGGCCATCCGGAACACCGCATACCGTCGGGGCGGGCTGGCCATCGTTGCCGCACTCGGCAGACTGGACCTGGACCTTGGCCGCTGTCAGCTGCGCTTGCAGGGCTGCAAGCGAGACGCCGCCGCCTCTGCACTGCAGCGAATCCATCGATTTGAACACTTTGATGCCGGCAAGTCTGGTATCGGCGCCCTCCCCGCCGCCACCGCAAGCGGTCAACGACGCCACAACTGCCAATACCGGAAGCAACATTCGCATATCAACGTCCTTTTCAGCGATCGTGACGGCGTGATCGTCGTCCGCTCCGAGTATGGACGAGCATTACATATATGCCAAGTACCAAGTATCAACGTACCCGATCGGCATGGACGTGGCGGCGCGGGCAGGTTTCATCTTGCGGGCTGCATACTCTCCATCCATACCTGCGTC
The DNA here is from genome assembly GCF_032106685.1 of Massilia sp. Classification (GTDB taxonomy): domain Bacteria; phylum Pseudomonadota; class Gammaproteobacteria; order Burkholderiales; family Burkholderiaceae_D; genus Telluria. Next base: position 80,249 of record NZ_DAMCPG010000016.1, on the reverse strand, counting down.
AGTGCATGCCCCATCATGCCGACCACCTTGCCGTTGGCATCGGCGAAGCGCTCCATCGACTGGCGCTGGACTACCATGGCGTTCTTCGCCAGCGCGTCGGCGCAGGATTGCGATGCGCTGATGAAGGCGCGCAGCATCTGCTCCTGGATGACGGCCGCGGAACTGAACAGCAATTGTTGTGTATTCGCTCGCATGGCTTCGCCATAGACACCGGCGGCATTCGACCACAGTGTCAGGAAGGGCGCCGGGATGGCCGGGAATGCCGTGTGCGGGCTTGCGCTCATCGTCAACATGATGCTGTTCTCCTGGTGAGTGACCGGACTGGACAGGTTGCCGCATCGTGCGGCGCGCCACCGAGTCTACGCTTCGTTCAAGGTGCCGTCACCGGTACGGCGAAGCGGCACAACGCCGCGCAACCTCGCCAGGCGCCACGCACGCGCAAGCCCGGACGGCGAGGTCCCCTGCGTGTTTTTGCGCGACATGTCCCACCAGATGTATCCCCATGTTAAATTGCTGGTTTGTCCACGGCACACCTGTGCCTGCGCACAATAAAAACACCCGAGACACTGCTTGAAGAGGAACGAATGAAATTACGCTTGATGATGCTGGGCGCTGCCGTTGCCGCCTCCAGCGCCGTGGCCGCGCCGCGCGGCTTCACGGTGGAAGACCTGGTGAACCTGGAACGCGTCGGCAGCCCGGCCCTGGCGCCGGACGCCAGCCGCGTCGTCTACACCGTGCGCAGCACCGACATGGACAAGAACCGCGGCCACACCAAGCTGTGGATGGTCGACCTGCGCGACGCCAAGGCGGCGCCAAAAGTCTTCGTTTCCCACGACAGCAGCAGTACCGATCCCGAATGGTCGCCCAAGGGTGACGCCGTCTACTTCCTGTCGAGCCGCTCGGGCAGCGCCCAGGTCTGGCGCCAGCCGGTCGGCGGCGGCGCGCCGGTGCAGGTGACGAATTTGCCGCTGGACGTCGACAACTTCCGCGTTTCCCCTACCGGCGACCGTATCGCGCTGAGCATGGCCGTGTTCCGCGACTGCGCCGACCTGGCCTGCACCAAGCAGCGCATGGACGCGCAAGCCAAGAACAAGGCGACCGGCCGCGTGTATGACCGCCTGTTCGTGCGCCACTGGGATACCTGGGCCGACGGCCGCAACGCGGTGCTGTTCTCGGCCTCGCTGAACGACAAGGGCGTGGTGGCCGGCGAGCCGGTCAGCCTGTCCGGCTCGCTCGACGGCGACGTGCCCTCGAAACCTTTTGGGGACCGCGAGGAATACCGCTTCAGCCCGGACGGCAAGACCGTCGTCTTCTCGGCCCGCATCGCCGGCAAGACCGAGGCCTGGTCGACCAACTTCGACGTCTACGCGGTCCCGGCCGCCGGCGGCGCCGCGCCGCGCAACCTGACCGCGGACAATCCTGCCTGGGACACCAAGGCCGTGTTCTCGCCGGACGGCAAGATGCTGGCCTACCTGGCGATGGCGCGTCCCGGCTTCGAGGCCGACCGCTACCAGATCATGCTGATGGACGTGGCGACCGGCCAGAAGCGCAAGCTCGCCGCGGACTGGGACCGCTCGGCCGGCGGCCTGCAATGGACCGTCGACGGCAAAGCGCTCATCGTGGACGCCGAGGACATCGGCCAGCACCGCCTGTTCAGCATCGACGTGGCCAGCGGCAAGGTCACCGGCCTGACCGACAAGGGTGCGATCGGCGGCTTCGACGTGCGCCGCGACACCGTCGCCTTCACGCAAGCTTCGCTGAACTCGCCGGCCCAGCTGTATTCGATGAAGCTGGGCAGCGCCAAGCCGGTGCAGCTGACCGCGAACAACGCCGACAAGCTGGCCGACGTGCGCTTCGGCGACTTCGAGCAGTTCTCGTTCAAGGGCGCGAACGGCGACACCGTCCATGGCTACGTGATGAAACCGTGGAACGCCACCCCGGGCGCGAAGTACCCGATCGCCTTCCTGGTGCATGGCGGTCCGCAGGGCAGCTTCGGCAACGGCTGGAGCTACCGCTGGAATCCGCAGGTGTACGCCGGCGCCGGCTATGCCACCGTGTTCATCGACTTCCACGGCTCGACCGGCTATGGCCAGAAGTTCACGGATTCGATCAGCGGCGACTGGGGCGGCAAGCCGCTCGAGGACCTGCAAAAAGGCCTGGCGGCGGCGGTGCAGAAATTCCCCTGGCTCGATCGCGAGCGCAGCTGCGCGCTGGGCGCCTCCTACGGCGGCTACATGATGAACTGGATCGAGGGCAACTGGTCGGACGGTTTCAAGTGCATCGTCAACCACGACGGCGTGTTCGACACCCGCGGCATGGCCTACTCGACCGAAGAGCAGTGGTTCACCGACTGGGAAAGCGGCGGCCCCTACTTCACGGTGCCGGAGAATCACGAACGCTTCAATCCGGTCCACCACGTGAACAAGTGGAAGACGCCGATGCTGGTGATCCAGGGCGACCTCGATTTCCGCATCCCCACTGCCCAGGCGCTGTCGACCTTCACGGCGCTGCAGCGCAAGGGCATCGAGAGCAAGCTGCTTGTCTTCCCGGACGAAAACCACTGGGTACTGAAGCCGGCCAACTCGGTGCTCTGGCACCACACGGTGATCGGCTGGCTCGACCAGCACCTGAAGCGCTGAGTCCGTCTCGGCCTGCCGACAAAGCCCGCTGCCCAGCGGGCTTTTTTGTTGCCTGTGACAATCGGCGGTTTTTCCTCGGCATGACCGCTGGTATCATGCTCGTCTTTGCTGGCCGGTCGGTCAGCTATCCGGAAGATCACCATGCATGGCGGCCAGGCGCACGAACTGAAACCCGAGGACTACGATTTCGAGACCATGAACCTGCAGGTCGGCACGCGCCTGCAGTTCATCACGCATCGCCGCGTCAAGCCGGTCCAGCATTTCTCGAGCCTGATCGGCTACGTGAAGGACGAGTACATCATCTTCAAGATTCCGATGGAAAACGGGGCGCCGATCGCGCTGACCGAAGGCGAGCGCCTGACGATCCGCGTGTTCTCGGGCGTGAAGGTGTGCTCGTTCGCCTGCACCGTCGAGCGCGTGTTCGCGCGGCCGCTGTTCTACGTCCACGTCTCGTTCCCGAAATCGGTGCAAGGCACCAGCCTGCGCACGGCGATGCGGGTCAAGGTCGACCTGCCGGCCCAGCTCGCCGGCAACGGCGGCAGCCAGGCCTGCAACATCGTCAACCTGTCGGTGACGGGCGCCCTGATCGAATCGAAACGCCGCCTGCCGCAGGACGACGACACCTTGACGCTGCAGTTCGTCCTGAAGGCGCCGCCGGACGACCAGGAGGTAAAAGTCAACACGCGCGCGTCGATCCGCAACGTCAACGTGGTGCAGGCAGGGGATGGCGAGGTGTTCACCTACGGGGTGCAGTTCATCGAGCTCGATCCGGTGCACTACACGCTGTTGCAGAACATGACGTATGAGGCGTTGTTGGCGGATCGACAGAAGATTGTGTGAGGCGCGGCTTCGCTGCTTGCCTTGTTTCTGCCAGTGTACAAAAAGCAAAAAGACCGCCGAGGCGGTCTTTTTGTTTGGGTCATTTTTTAGGCAACCAGAGGTTTTCCTAAAAAACTATCCCATTAGTCGGTGCCACCTGCCGGGGCTTCTGCGGCCTTGTCGCAACCGGTCGGGAGGAACTTGTCGTCGGCGAAACCGGTAGCGACGCAGCTGTATTCGCCTTTGTCCGAACGGAACAGAGCGATCGAGGCGCCGGTTGCCGGGACCTTGGCCAGGCGGCCCGCATCCTTGATGGCGCAGGTGATCACGGCGGCGGTGCTGTCCGGGGTGACGGTCGGAGCGGCGACGGTGAAGCCGGAGCAGTTGCCGGTTTCGCTCGGCAGGCCAGTGGCTTCTTTGTAGTCATCCGGATCCGTGGTCTTGCCTTCGACGACAGCCATCTCGTAGCCGGTCTTGCCGCCGGTGACGTCAGCGTAAGCAGCAGCTGCCTTCGACTTGGCGATGTAATCCTGGTAGGCTGGGATGGCAACAGCGGCCAGGATGCCGATGATGGCGACAACGATCATCAGTTCGATCAGGGTGAAGCCGGCTTGTGCTTTCTTAGCGATTTTCATGGTGTATCTCTCCAGGGTCAGTAGTCGGTTGGTATTGCATTATTTGGTGCCACGTTTCATCTATTGCAAACGCCGTGCCAGCCCTTCCCCCTGGGAAATCATTGGTTTCTTTGAAACAAAAGCGACAATTTACGGCAGAGCAGGCTCAAGGCATGACAAATTTTGTCAGTACATTAGCAATTTCTGTCGAGCAAGACGCGTTTGCGCAAGAATTGTCACCCGGGTTCATGCCAGCCCGACCGCCGGCATGATGCCGCAAGACTTCTCGGTCACGGCTGAGCTGACGCAATAAAAAAGGGAAGCCCGCAGGCTTCCCTCTTCGCGACAAGAATCGTCAGGAATTACAGCATGGCCTTCAGCAGGCGCGCCATTTCCGACGGGTTCTTGGTGGTCTTGATGCCGCACTCTTCCATGATGTCCAGCTTGGCTTGCGCGGTGTCGTCGCCGCCCGAGATCAGCGCGCCGGCGTGGCCCATGCGCTTGCCCGGAGGCGCGGTGACACCGGCGATGAAGCCGACGACCGGCTTCTTCATGTTGTCCTTGATCCAGCGCGCTGCGTTGGCTTCGTCAGGACCGCCGATCTCGCCGATCATGATGACTGCATCGGTGTCCGGATCGTCGTTGAACATCTTCATCACGTCGATGTGCTTCAGACCGTTGATCGGGTCGCCGCCGATGCCGACTGCCGACGACTGGCCCAGGCCCAGCGCGGTCAGCTGGCCGACTGCTTCATAGGTCAGGGTGCCCGAGCGCGAAACGACGCCGATGCGGCCCTTCTTGTGGATGTGGCCCGGCATGATGCCGATCTTGATTTCGTCCGGGGTGATCAGGCCTGGGCAGTTCGGGCCCAGCAGCAGGGTCTTGGAGCCTGCCTTGGCCATGCGGTCCTTGATTTCCATCATGTCACGGACCGGGATGCCTTCGGTGATGCAGATCGCCAGTTCCAGTTCGGCTTCGACGGCTTCCCAGATGGCGGCGGCGGCGCCTGCCGGCGGAACGTAGATGACCGACACGGTCGCGCCGGTTTCGGATTTCGCTTCCTTGACCGATGCGTAGATCGGGATGCCTTCGAAGTCTTCGCCGGCTTTCTTCGGGTTCACGCCAGCAACGAAGGCTTCACGGCCGTTCGCGTAGTCGCGGCACATACGGGTATGGAACTGACCGGTCTTGCCGGTGATACCCTGGGTGATGACTTTTGTATCTTTGTTGATCAGGATCGACATTTGTTTATTCCTTCGAATTAGGCTTTACCAGCGGCAGCGGCGACAACAGCCTTGGCTGCATCTTCCATCGTATCGGCCGAGATGATCGGCAGGCCCGAGTCGGCCAGCATCTTCTTGCCCAGGTCTTCGTTGGTGCCCTTCATGCGCACGACCAGCGGCACTTGCAGCGACACGGCCTTCGATGCGGTGATGACGCCTTCTGCGATCACGTCGCAGCGCATGATGCCGCCGAAGATGTTGACCAGGATGGCTTTCAGGCCCGGGTTCTTCAGCATGATCTTGAAGGCTTCGGTGACCTTCTCGGCGGTTGCGCCGCCGCCGACGTCCAGGAAGTTGGCCGGCTCGCCGCCGAACAGCTTGATGGTGTCCATGGTGGCCATGGCCAGGCCGGCGCCGTTCACCAGGCAGCCGATGTTGCCGTCCAGCGAGATGTAGGCCAGGTCGAACTTCGAGGCTTCGACTTCGGCCGGATCTTCTTCGTCCAGGTCGCGGTAGGCGACGATTTCCGGGTGACGGAACAGGGCGTTGGCGTCGAAGTTGAACTTCGCGTCCAGGGCGATGACCTTGCCCGAGCCGGTCAGGATCAGCGGGTTGATTTCAGCCAGCGAAGCGTCGGTTTCCCAGTATGCCTTGTACAGGCCTTGCAGGTTGGCGCGCGCGTCGGCGATCGAGCCTTCCGGCACGCCGATCTTGGCGGCGATGTCGTCGGCTTGCGCGTCGGTCAGGCCGATGGCCGGATCGATGGCGATCGAGTGGATCTTTTCCGGGTTGCTGTGCGCGACTTCTTCGATGTCCATGCCGCCTTCCGACGAGGCCATCAGCACGACCTTCTGGGTGACGCGGTCGGTGACCAGCGACACGTACAGTTCCTTCTTGATGTCCGCGCCTTCTTCGATCAGCAGGCGGCGCACTTTCTGGCCTTCCGGACCGGTCTGGTGGGTCACGAGCTGCATGCCCATGATCTGGTCGGCGTATTCCTTGACCTGTTCCAGCGACTTGGCAACCTTGACGCCGCCGCCCTTGCCGCGGCCGCCAGCATGGATCTGGGCCTTGACGACCCAGACCGGGCCGCCCAGCTCTTCAGCCGCCTTGACGGCGTCTTCCACCGACATGCACGGAATGCCGCGCGGTACCGTCACCCCGAACTTTCGGAGGATTTCTTTGCCCTGATACTCATGGATTTTCATGCTGGCTTCCCTTCTTCTGTTACTGATATGGATAGTTAATTGGAAAACTTCGACATCGGAGTTTAACCCGGTACGGCCTTGATCGCCCAACGAGGGTAATACCGTGCCACGGCGGGACCGTCAGCGCGCAGCGCGTGGCAACGGTCGATTTCGTAAGGACGCTCAGCGTCGCCTTGGGCGGCATTGCGCGTCTCGAACGCATCATCGGCGAAGGCCTGGATTGCCGCGGTGGGCAGGACCTGCGCCAGTTCAGTCAAATGGGTGCAGCCGAGCACGCCTGAGAGGCGGTCTTTCAGGTGCAACCGGAAATGCTTGGCGAGCGACAGGCCGATCAGCTTCTTGTAAGCGGGACCGATGGTGTCGCAATAGCCGGGATACGGCACCGAGTCGGACGCGGCTTCGGCGTCGACGATCTCGAGGTCGCGATTGATGGTGATGCGCAGGCTCAGGTCATGCACGGCGGTGCCGGCAGGACGAACGCCGGAGGCGAGCGCGATGTCCTGTGCCTTGATGTCGCGGATGCGCGCGTCGAGGTCCCACAGGCCATCGTCGCGCGCGTACGCTTCGACGGTAATGGCGCGCGTGTGCCGGAGCTGGCGCGAAGCGGGAGAAGACAGAGGCATAGAAAACGGTGCCGACAGGGCGGCGGTCAAATGTATACAGCCGGTGTGCTGATGCACGTTGCCGCAGCTTCTGCGGCAACAACCGCTCATGCGGCGCTGCTTAAACCGTGAAAGTTTAGCACAGGCCGATAGCGGTTGCACTGCAACATGGCCCATTGACCACGCCGCCGACCGGGGAATATCGAAACAGTGGCAAGCCTGCCAATGTTGCCAGTAGAGAGTCGAGAAATGCCACAGCGGCGGATCGATTCAGGAAACGTCGTTGCGGAAGAAGCAGTTGATGCCCTCGCCGTCGAGGCAGATCTGGGCGTCGCGGTCGATGGTGGTCGACCAGGTGCCCTCGCCCGCCTCGGGCTCGGTGCCGCGCCAGACGACGCCGGAAAACGACACCGACAGGGCCTGGCCGACTTCTTCGTGCCAGGAGCCGCGGATCTCGTCGGTATTGCGGCCCGGGCCGCTGGTTTGCAGGACGTAGTCGCCGCCGGGGCGCACGTCCAGCACGATGGACATGTCGGCGGTGCTGAGAATATAGACGCCGGCGGGGCTGGTGGGCGCCTGGGTGCAGCCGATCAGGCCGGCAGCCAGTCCTAGTGCGAGCAACGCTTTCATCTTGTTCCCTTCTCGATCGCTCGGGTAGCCGCGGCAGGCGCCGCCTACTAAAGCGGCGAGGCCTGCGGCCTGGAGTACGGTATGCGTGGCCTCGGATATCAAGCGCCAGCGCGCAGCGCCATCCGTCGTTGAGGAATATGCAGAGCATATCGGCGAATGGCGCTCCGCGCTGGCGCCTGCGGGGCGTTTGGCCCGGTTTGGCCCGGTTTGGCCCAGGAGGCTTACCGGACGCTGCAAAGTCAAAAATCGTCGTCGTCCGGCGCGCCCTTGAGCGCCTCGCGCACGGCGCGCTGGGAAAAGCCGCGCGCCATCAGGAAGCGCATCTGCTTGGCGCGCTCGGGCGCGTCCCGGGCAACGGTGCCGAACTTGCGGCGCCAGACTGCGACGGCGCGCGCGGTTTCGCTCTCGGCCAGTTCGGACTTGAGCTCGGCGAGCGCTTCGCCGTTCACGCCGTGGCTCTGCAACTCGGCCACGACGCGGCTGTTGCCGTAGCGGGAAGCTTTTCGGTGAATCAGCGATTCGGCGAAACGCTCCTGCGACAGCCAATTGTTCTTTTCGAGGAAATCGAGGAGGGCTTCGACGTCGTCGCCCTCCTCCGCATGGCGCGCCAGCTTGCGGCCCAGCTCGAGCCGGCTGTGCTCCCTCATGGAGAGGAAGCGCAGGGCCCGGGCCTTCAGGCTCAAGGGTGGCGCGGGCATGGTGCTGCTATCAGAATAGTCAAAGCGCAGTCAAAGCACGCTCATGCTTATTCCGAAACGGCTTTCAGCTTCGGCGTGTCGTCGCCGTCGGCAGCGACCGGCGGCAGTTCGCGCACACCCAGCGCCGCGCGGACCTTGTTCTCGATCTCGCGTGCCAGTGCCGGACGGTCCTTCAGGAACTGACGGGCGTTGTCCTTGCCCTGGCCGATGCGTTCGCCGTTGTAGCTGTACCAGGAACCCGACTTCTCGACGATCTTGTTGTCGGCGCCCAGGTCCAGGATTTCGCCTTCGCGCGAGGTGCCTTCTCCGTACAGGATGTCGAAGTGGGCTTCCTTGAACGGTGGCGCGATCTTGTTCTTGACGACCTTGACCTTGGTTTCGTTACCGATCACCTCGTCGCCGGACTTGATCGAGCCGGTACGGCGGATGTCCATGCGCACGGAGGCGTAGAACTTCAGCGCGTTACCGCCGGTCGTGGTTTCCGGGCTGCCGAACATGACGCCGATCTTCATGCGGATCTGGTTGATGAAGATGACCAGCGTGTTGGTGCGGTTGATCGAGCCGGTCAGCTTGCGCAGGGCCTGCGACATCAGGCGGGCTTGCAGGCCCGGCAGCGAGTCGCCCATGTCGCCTTCGATCTCGGCGCGCGGAGTCAGTGCCGCCACCGAGTCGATGACCACCAGGTCGACCGAACCCGAACGCACCAGGGCGTCGGTGATTTCCAGTGCCTGCTCGCCGGTGTCCGGCTGCGAGATCAGCAGCTCGTCGAGCTTGATGCCCAGCTTTTGCGCATAGGTGACGTCGAGCGCGTGCTCGGCGTCGATGAATGCGCAGGTGCCACCGAGCTTTTGCATCTGGGCGATGGTCTGCAGGGTCAGCGTGGTCTTGCCCGACGATTCCGGACCGTAGATTTCCACGATACGGCCGCGCGGCAGGCCGCCGACGCCGAGGGCGATGTCCAGGCCCAGCGAGCCGGTGGACACGGTTTGCACCTCCTCGACCGGCGCATTCGCGTCCATGCGCATGACCGAACCCTTGCCGAATTGCTTTTCGATTTGCGCGAGGGCGGCAGCCAGCGCCTTGCCTTTTTCGGAGGCATTTACTGCGGATTTTTTGTCGTCCATAATTTTCTTTCAGTCTCGGAGGTAACCAAGGTGTGGGCGCCGTCGCGCAATTCAATACCTAGTACTGTATAAAAATCCAGTGGTTTTGGCAAGCGCTATATCATCCCAGTGTATGAGAAAGCTCGCATTGTTGCGCTAAATCAAACACAATAAAGGCCGCAGCGAGGTTTAATCAACAACGAGGTGGAACATGCGAATTTTACTTGCGGAAGATGATAGCGTACTCGCGGACGGCCTGACGCGCTCGCTGCGCCAGTCCGGCTATGCGATCGACTGCGTGCGCAACGGCGCCGATGCCGATACCGCCCTCTCGACCCAGGAGTTCGACCTCCTGATCCTGGACCTCGGTTTGCCGAAAATGTCCGGCCTCGAAGTGCTGCGCCGCCTGCGCGCCCGCTCTTCCCTGCTGCCGGTGCTGATCCTCACCGCGGCCGACTCGGTCGAGCAGCGCGTCGAGGGACTCGACCTCGGCGCCGACGACTACATGGCCAAGCCCTTCGCGCTGTCCGAGCTGGAAGCGCGGGTGCGCGCGCTCACCCGCCGCGGCGCCGGCGGCGGCCCGGCCGTGATCCGCCACGGCCCGCTCTCGTACGACCAGGTCGGGCGCAGCGCCTACATCAACGAGCAGATGCTCGACCTGTCGGCGCGCGAACTCGGCCTGCTCGAGATCCTGCTGGCGCGCACCGGGCGCCTGGTGTCGAAGGAGCAGCTGGTCGACCACCTGTGCGAATGGGGCGAAGAGGTGTCGAACAACGCCATCGAGGTCTACGTGCACCGGCTGCGCAAGAAGATCGAGGTCGGCGGCGTGCGCATCGCCACCGTGCGCGGGCTCGGCTACTGCCTGGAGAAGTTCTCGGACGCTGCCCGGGCCGGCCACGCCGGCGCGAGCGGCGCAACGAGTTCACCCCCTGAACAGGCCGCCGAGCACAAGTGAACGACCGCGACGCCGGCCTGGTGCCGCCCGACAGCGATTTTCCCGCTGGCGTGCCCGAGCCGCTGTACGTCCCGCCTAATCCCGAGCCCGAGGAGAGCATCCAGCATTCGCTGTTCGGCGAAATCCTCGACTGGATGCTGGCGCCGCTGCTGCTGCTGTGGCCGATGAGCATCGCCATCACTTACCTGGTGGCGAAGTCGATCGCCAACCAGCCCTTCGACCACGCGCTGGAAGACCGGGTCACGGTTCTGGCCCAGCAGGTGCGCGAGGTCGACGGCGCGATCGCCAGCCGCCTGCCCGGCAGCGCGCGCGACATCCTGCGCGCCGACGACGTCGACAGCGTGTATTTCCAGGTCCTCGACGCGCGCGGCGCCTACGTCGACGGCGACCGCGAGCTGCCGCGCCCACGCCCGCCCGACGAGGACCGCGAGGGCGACAAGGACGGCGCCGTGCACTTCCGCAACGACGCCGTGCACGGCACCCCGGTCCGCGTGGCCTACCTCTATGTGAATCTCGATCCCCTGCACAGCGCCGACGCTTCCACGCCGCTCGATCCGCCGCCGCCGCGCAAGGCCCTGGTGCAAGTCGCCGAAACGCTGGACAAGCGGGCCCTGCTGGCCAACGAGATCATCAAGGGCGTGATCTTGCCCCAGTTCATCATCCTGCCGATCATCCTGGCCCTGGTCTGGTTCGCGCTCTCGCGCGGGCTGTCGCCGCTGGCCGAGCTGCAGGAAAGGATCCGCGCGCGCTCCTCGGACGATTTGTCGCCCATCGATTCGCGCCAGGTGCCCGAGGAAATTTCTCCGCTGGTCGGCTCGCTCAACGACATGCTCGGGCGCCTGGCCCAGACCATCGACATGCAGAAGCGCTTCATCGCCGACGCCGCGCACCAGATGAAGACGCCGCTGGCCGGCATGCGCATGCAGTCCGAACTGGCCCTGCGCCAGCTCGACCCGGACGAGATCCACCGCTCGCTCGAGCAACTGGCGAAGAGCTCGGAGTCCGCCACCCGCCTGGTGAACCAGCTGCTGGCCCTGGCCCGCGCGGAAAACCAGCCGCATGCCGGCCTGGCCTTCGAGGATCTGGAGCTGGGGGCGCTGGCGCGCGCCGTGGTGCAGGACTGGGTGCAGGCCTCGTTCGCCCACGACATCGACCTCGGCTACGAGCCGCACGACGAGCCGGTGAACATCGCCGGCAATGCCCTGATGCTGCGCGAACTGCTGTCGAACCTGATCGACAACGCGCTGCGCTACACGCCGGCCGGCGGCAGCGTCACCGTGCGCGTGCGGCGCGACGGCGAACACGCCCTGCTGGAGGTCGAGGACACCGGCCCCGGCATCGCGCCCGCCGAGCGCGCCCACGTGTTCGAGCGCTTCTACCGCATCCTCGGCTCGAGCGCGAGCGGCAGCGGGCTGGGCCTGGCGATCGTGCGCGAGATCGCCCAGCAGCACGGGGCCGAAGTGGACATCTTCTATAACCCGCGCAGCCACTCGAAGAAATATCCGGGCAGCCTGTTCCGGCTGACCTTCCCGCCACCCGTGATCGAATCCGACGATGCCCCCTGAACCCGCGCCCGCTTCCGAACCCCATTCCGATGCCGACATCCGCCGCCAGCGCCGCCTGCTGGCCGCGCGCGCCGCGCACTGGCGCCGGACGCGCCGCCTGACCGCCGTGCTGCTGGCGCTGTGGGTGGTCACCGGATTCTGCACCGTGTTCTTCGCGCGCGAACTGGCGCGCATCACCGTGTTCGGCTGGCCATTGTCGTTCTACATGGCGGCGCAGGGCGCTTCCCTGGTGTGCCTGGCCATCACCGGCGTCTATGCCTGGCGCATGCGCCGCCTCGACGCCGGCTATGCGCGCGCGCTGGAGGGCGGCGCGTGAGCGGCAACAAGCGCTATTTCCGCCGCCTGTCCGGCTACTACGCCTGGTTCTGCGCCTGCTTCGCCGGCTTCCTGCTGGCGCTGACGATGCTCGAGAAGGAGGGCATGCCGCGCCTGTGGATCGGCCACCTGTTCATGTTCGCCACCATCGCGCTGTACGCCACCATCGGCGTGGTCAGCCGCACCTCGAACGTCACCGAATACTACGTGGCCGGACGGCGCGTGCCGGCCCTGTTCAACGGCATGGCCACCGCCGCCGACTGGATCTCGGCGGCCAGCTTCATCAGCCTGGCGGGCGGCCTGTATCTGTATGGCTTCGATGCGCTGGCCTACATCATGGGCTGGACCGGCGGCTATTGCCTGGTCGCGCTGCTGATCGCGCCCTACCTGCGCAAGTTTGCCCAGTACACGATCCCCGACTTCCTGGCGGCGCGCTATGCCGGCGACGCGGGCGGGCGCGGCGGGCCGGTGCGCGCGATCGCGGTCGGCGCCACGATCATCGTCTCCTTCATCTACGTGGTGGCGCAGATCTACGCCGTCGGCCTGATCGCCTCGCGCTTCACCGGCGTCGACTTCTCGGTCGGCATCTTCCTCGGGCTGGCCAGCATCCTGGTCTGCTCCTTCCTGGGCGGCATGCGCGGCATCACCTGGACCCAGGTCGCGCAGTACATCATCATCCTGGTCGCCTTCCTGATCCCGACCATGTGGCTGTCGGCCAAGCATGCCGACAATCCCCTGCCGCAGGTGGCCTACGGTTCGGTGTTGCCGAAGCTGGCCCAGCGCGAAGCCCAGCTGGCGCAAGACCCGCGCGAGGCCGAGGTGCGCGCGCGCTTCCGGCGCGAGGCCGAGGACTACGGGGCGAAACTGGCGGCGCTGCCGGCCTCCTGGGAGCAAGGCCGGCTGGAAGCCCAGCGCCGGCTCGACACGGCGCGCCTGCGCAACGCCTCGTTGGCCGACGTGCGCAATGCCGAACGGGCGCTGGCGGCCTACCCGAAGACGCCGGACGATGCCGAGGGCCTGTGGCGCGAGCAGCGCGCGCGCCTGCTCGCCCGTGCGCGGCCGCCGCAGCCGCACGCCGCCCCCTTCCCCGGCGCCACCGAGGCCGAATCGAACGCGCGCCGGAATAACTTCCTGGCCCTGGTGTTCTGCCTGATGTTCGGCACCGCCGCCCTGCCCCACATCCTGATGCGTTCCTACACCACGCCTTCGGTGCACGAGGCGCGCGGGTCGGTGTTCTGGACCCTGTTCTTCATCCTGCTGATCTACCTGAGCATCCCGGCGCTGGCGGTGCTGGCGAAATACGACATCTATACGAGCCTGGTCGGTTCGGATTTCCGCTCGCTGCCGACCTGGATCTCGTACTGGGCCAACGTCGACAAGGTCAATCCGCTCATCAGCGTCAGCGACATCAACGGCGACGGCCTGGTGCAGCTGGCCGAGATCGCGATCGACGGCGACGTGCTGGTGCTGGCCACGCCGGAGATCGGCGGCCTGCCCTACGTGATCTCGGGGCTGGTCGCGGCCGGCGGCCTGGCCGCCGCGCTCTCCACCGCCGACGGCCTGCTGCTAACGATCTCGAACGCGCTCTCGCACGACGTCTACTACAAGCTGGTCGACCCCGGCGCCTCGACCCAGAAGCGGGTCACGATCTCGAAGCTGCTGCTGCTCGCCGTGGCCTTCATCGCCGCCTACGCCGCCTCGCAGAAGCCGGCCGACATCCTGTCGCTGGTGGGCGCCGCCTTCTCGCTGGCGGCCTCGACCCTATTCCCGGCCCTGGTGCTGGGCGTGTTCTGGAAGCGCGCCAACGGGTCCGGGGCGATTGCCGGCATGATCGTGGGCTTCCTGACCTGCCTCTACTATATGTTCCGCACCAATCCCGCACTGGGCGGTCGGATGGATGCGGCCTGGTTCGATATCGCGTCCATGTCGGCCGGCATTTTCGGCGTACCGGCCGGCATCGCGGCGGTGGTGCTGGTCAGCCTGCTCACCGCACCGCCCAGCCGCGCCAGCAACGGGCTGGTCGACTATATCCGGGCGCCGGAGTAGGCGCGCGCGCCAAGTGCGGTTTCGGCGCAACGGGCGCTACAAAATATCCTGGGTGAATAGCTTTTTTGCATGCACAAATGTTATTCTCAAGAAACAACTATTCTTATTGTTTCCAAAACCAGGAGTTTGGCATGTCGTTTTCCCGAGCCGCACTGGGCCACGCCCTTGTGCTTGCCCTGTCGCTGTACGCTGCGCCGGCTGTCCAGGCGCAAGCCGCCCCGGCCCTGCCGCCGATCGAGCGCTTCTTTTCCGCGCCCGCCTTCACCAGCGGTGTCCTCTCACCCGACGGCCGCTACCTGGCCGCACGCACCAGTACCCCCGGCCAGCCGCGGGCGCTGGCGGTAATCGACCTGCAGGCCAACACCGGCAAGGTCATCGCCTCGCACGCCGACGGCGACATCGGCGACATCCAGTGGGTCAACAGCGAACGCCTGATCTTCGACATCAGCGACAACCACCTGGGCGCCGGCGACCAACGCCACGCGCCAGGCCTGTACGCGGTCAATCGCGACGGCAGCGAACTGGTGCAACTGGCCGACCGCGGCTACGACACCACCACCAGCCGTACCGCCAGGCGCCTGCTGCCCTGGCATACCTATATGCTGGACCAGACCGGCTCGCAGGATTCCGACTACGTCTACGTCCAGAACATGGTGATGAAGACCAGCGCACGCGATGCGCGCGTCGAGTTGCTGCGCCTGAATACGCGCACCGGGAAAACGCAGCCGGTAACCCGGCCGGTCGCGGACGTGACCAGCTGGCTGCTCGACCACAAGGGCGAGCCGCGCCTGGCGATGGGCTTGGTGGAAGACACCACCACCATCCATTACCTCGATCCGGAAACGAAGCAGTGGCGCAAGCTGGCCAGCTACAAGGCCTACGGCAATAACCCGGAGACCATCACGCCGCTCAAGTTCGGGCCGGACGGCACCCTGTACGTCGTTGCCCGCAACAACAAGGACACGAGCGCGGTCCATACCTTCAATTTTGCCACCGGCAAGATCAACCCGGAGCCGCTGCTGAGCACCGCGGGCTACGACTTCGACGGCACGATCCTGACCTCGCCCACCAAGACGCTGGGGATGTTCTTCACGACCGACGCGACCTCGATCGAGTGGTTCGACCCGGAAATGAAGGCGATCCAGCAGACCGTCGACCAGCTGCTGCCGGCAACGGTCAACCTGGTCGCGCCGCCGCCCAAGTACGCGCAAACGCCGTGGCTGCTCGTGACCGCCTACTCCGATGCGATTCCGCTGACCACCTACCTGTACAACCGCGACACCAAGCAGATCAGCAAGGCCGGCGAAACCCGTCCCGGCATCGACCCGACCCTGATGGGACGCCAGCAGCCGCTGCGCTACAAGGCGCGCGACGGGCTCGAGATCCCGGCCCTGCTGACCATGCCGCCGGGAGAAAAGCGCAGCGGCCTGCCGATGGTGGTGCTGGTGCACGGCGGTCCCTGGGTGCGCGGCGCCTCCTGGGGCTGGCATCCGGAGTCGCAGTTCCTGGCCTCGCGCGGCTATGTCGTGCTGGAGCCTGAGTTCCGCGGCAGCACCGGCTTCGGCGCGGCCCACTACAAGGCCGGCTTCAAGCAGTGGGGCCTGGCCATGCAGAACGATATCGCCGACGGCGTGCGCTGGGCGATCGACAAGGGGCTGGTCGATCCGAAGCGCGTCTGCATCGCCGGCGCCAGCTATGGCGGCTACGCGACCCTGATGGGCCTGATCAACGACCCGGACCTGTACAAGTGCGGCGTCGACTGGGTCGGCGTGACCGACATCAACCTGATGTACGGCAGCGCGAACCATACCAGCGACATGTCGGCCGAATGGAGGCGCTACGGCATGCCGGAGATGATCGGCGACCAGGTCAAGGACGCCGCCCAGCTGAAGGCCACCTCGCCGATCGAGCAGGCGGCGCGCATCAAGCAGCCGCTGCTGCTGGCCTACGGCGGCGCCGACATGCGCGTGCCGATCGACCACGGCACCAAGTTCTATTCGGCCGTCAAACGGACCAATCCGAACGTCGAATGGGTCGAGTATCCGGAAGAGGGCCACGGTTTCCGCCTGCCGAAGAACAGCATCGATTTCTGGAGCCGGGTCGAGAAGTTCCTGGACAAGAATATCGGCAAGGGGGCTGCCCAGTAACACACTGACGGACGCCGGTCCGCCACAACCTGAAGGAGGTTCTATATGTCTTCTGGCAAGATCCTCGTTGCACAGGGAGGCGGACCGACCGCCGTCATCAACCAATCGATGGTCGGGGTGGCGCTCGAAGCACGACGTTTCCCCGGCGTCACCCGGGTCTATGGCGCCCTGCACGGCGTGCGCGGCATCGTCGACGAGGAATTCATCGACCTGACCCAGGAAACCAGCCACAACCTGGAACTGGTGGCCGCCACGCCCTCGTCGAGCCTCGGCTCCACCCGCGACAAGCCCGACATGGCGTATTGCCAGCGCATCTACGCGGTGCTGCGCGCGCACGAGATCGAGCACTTCTTCTACATCGGCGGCAACGACTCGGCCGACACCGTGCGCATCGTCAGCCAGCAGGCGCGCCAGGCCGGCTATCCGCTGCGCAGCATCCACATCCCGAAAACAATCGACAACGACCTGGTCGGCAACGACCACACGCCGGGCTTTCCCTCGGCGGCGCGCTTCGTGGCCCAGGCCTTCGCCGGCGCCAATCTCGACAACGCGGCCCTGCCCGGCGTCTACGTCGGCGTGGTGATGGGACGCCACGCGGGCTTTCTCACCGCCGCCTCCGCGCTCGGCAAGAAGTTCCCGGACGACGGCCCGCACCTGATCTACCTGCCCGAGCGCACCTTCGCGCTGGAGCGCTTCCTGGCCGACGTCAAGACCATGGTCGAGCGCCACGGACGCTGCGTGATCGCGGTCTCGGAGGGCATCCACGATGCCTCGGGCGAACCGGTGGCGACCCTGCTGGCAAAGGAGATCGAGCGCGACCAGCATGGCAATGTGCAGCTCTCGGGCACCGGCGCGCTGGCCGACCTGCTGTGCAACGAGATCCGCACCAAACTCGGCATCAAGCGCGTGCGCGGCGACACCTTCGGCTACCTGCAGCGCTCCTTCATCGGCTGCGTCTCGGACGTCGACCAGCGCGAGGCGCGCGAAGTCGGCGAGAAGGCGGTGCAGTTCGCCTTCTGGGGCGACGCCGACGGCTCGGTGGCGATCCGCCGCACCGGCTTCTATTCGGTCGACTACGAACTGCTGCCCCTGGACGCGGTGGCCGGCAGGACGCGCACCATGGAAGACGAATTCATCAGCGAGAGCGGCACCGACGTCACCGACGCCTTCCGGCTCTACCTGCGCCCGCTGCTCGGCTCGCGCATGCCCGATGCCTTCCGCTTGCGCGGCGCGCGCGTGCCGAAGGTACTGCACCGGGACGGCGCAAATGCGGCCCCGGCAATGACGACCTGATCGGAAAAACATGCTCCTGCATCCCTACGTGCGCCGGCTGGCCACGCTGCTGGCGTTGTTCCTGTGCGCGCACGTGCTCGCCGCACCCGTGCCGGCCCTCCCGCCGATCGAGCGCTTCTTCGTCAACCCGGCCCTGCGCGCGGCCGAGCTCTCGCCGAGCGGGCGCTACCTTGCCGCCATCTCAGGCGGCGCCGGCCGGCGCGACTTCCTGGTGGTGATCGACCTGCAGGCCAACAGCGCAAAACTGGTCGCCGGCTACAACGACGCCGACATCTTCCAGTTCACCTGGGTGAACGACGCCCGCCTGCTGTTCAACGTGACCGACAACGAGGTCGGCCCCGGGGGCCAGCGCATGGCCGCCGGACTGTACGCGGTCGACCGCGACGGCGGCAAGCTGCGCCAGCTCGCCGAGCGGCGCGGCCAGGAATTCGTGACCGAAGGCGTCTCCCGCCTCAAGAACAAGATCCTGCCCTGGCACACCTTCATGATGGACGCGCGGGGAGCGCGGGATTCCGATTCGGTCTACGTCGAAAGCTACGAATGGGAAGGCGAAAGCTACGAGGTGCGCCACATTAACCTGCTCAAGCTGAACACGCTGACGGGCGACCACCAGGTGGTGCAGCGTCCGTCACGCGTGAAGAAATGGACCCTCGACCAGGACGGCGAGCCGCGCGTCGCGACCTCGACCGACAGGGGCGTCACCACGGTCCACTACCGCGATCCGGCCACGGCGCAGTGGCGGGTGCTGACCAGCTACCAGACCTTCAAGGGCGGTACGGGCCCCTTCTCCGCCCTGGGCTTCGGCGGCGACGGCAGCCTGTTCGCGGTCGCCAACAGCGGCCAGGACATCGACGCGCTCTTCACCGTGAACCTGGCCACCGGCAAGCTCAACCCGGAGCCGGTGGTGCTCACGCCCGGCTACGACTTCGACGGCGAGCTGGTCCGCAGCGGCAAGAAACTGCTGGGCGTCCAGCTGCGCACCGATGCCGAGACCATCGTCTGGTTCGACAAGACGCTGCAGGAAGCGCAGAAAAAGCTCGACCAGCTGCTTCCCGGCACGATCAACCTGATGTCCTTCGCCTCAAGCGACCATGCACAATGGGCGCTGGTCAAATCGTTCTCCGACGTGCAGCCGCCGATCTACCGGCTGTTCAACCTCCGGACGGGCGAGATCAATCCGGTCGGCGAAGCGTATCCCGGCATCGATCCGAAACGCATGGGACGCCAGGACCCGGTGCGCTACAAGGCGCGCGACGGCATGGAGATTCCCGCGCTGCTGACCCTGCCCGCGGGCGGCGCGAAAAATGCGCCGATGGTGGTGCTGGTGCACGGCGGCCCCCAGGTGCGCGGCAACCGCTGGGAGTGGAATCCCGAAACCCAGTTCCTCGCCTCGCGCGGCTATGTCGTGCTCGAGCCCGACTTTCGCGGCAGCACCGGCTACGGTGACAGGCACTTCCGCGCCGGCTGGAAGCAATGGGGCCTGGCCATGCAGGACGACATCGCCGACGGCGCGCGCTGGGCCATCGCGCAAGGCATTGCCGATCCGAAGCGCATCTGCATCGCCGGCGCCAGCTACGGCGGCTACGCCACCCTGATGGGCCTGGTGAACGACCCGGACCTGTACCGCTGCGGCGTCAACTGGGTCGGCGTCACCGACATCAACCTGCTCTACGACGGGCACTGGAGTTTCACTTCGGACCTGTCCGAGCAGTACAAACAGTACGGCATGCCCGACATGGTCGGCGACCAGGTCAAGGATGCCGAACAACTGAAGGCGACCTCGCCGATCCGGCAGGCGGCGCGCATCAAGGCCCCGCTGCTGCTGGCCTACGGCGGCGCCGACCTGCGCGTGCCGATCTACCACGGGCGCAAGTTCATGGACGCGATCAAGCCGACCAACAAGCAGGTCGAATGGATCGCGTACCCGGACGAAGGCCATGGCTGGAGCCTGCCGGCCACCCATGTCGACTTCTGGGGCCGGGTCGAGAAGTTTCTCGACAAGCACATCGGACCTGGGGCGCGGTAGGGTGGGGACTCGTCCCCACGCGTGACGCCTGCATCATGTTTGCTTCACCGGTGGGGACACGTGCCACGGCGGCCGCACTACCCTACCGAAAACAAAAAGGCGCTCCTCGGAGCGCCCTTGTTCTTGCGATGAAGCCGCCTTACACCACCACGGTCTGCGCCTGGCCTTCCTCACGGGTGCGGATTTCGCCGATGCGGTAGACCGTCTCGCCGGCAGCCTGCAGCTGGGCCATGGCGGCGTCGGCGTTTTCCTTCGCCACGATGACGGTCATGCCGATGCCGCAGTTGAACACGCGGTGCATCTCGGCATCCGCCACGCCACCGTGCTGCTGCAGCCACTGGAACAGCGGCGGCATGGTCCACGACTTGCCATCGAGCACAGCCGTCAGGTTGTCCGCCAGCACGCGCGGGATGTTTTCGACCAGGCCGCCGCCGGTGATGTGCACCATGCCCTTCACTTCCATCGCCTGCATCAGCGCCAGCAGCGGCTTGACGTAGATGCGGGTCGGCGCCATCAAGACATCCGACAATTTGCGCCCGTGGAAGTCGGCTTCCAGGTCCGGCTTGGCCACGCTAATGATCTTGCGCACCAGCGAGTAGCCGTTCGAATGGATGCCCGACGATGCCAGGCCCAGCACCACGTCGCCGGGGGCGATCTTGCTGCCGTCGATGAGCTGCGACTTTTCCACCGCGCCGACGGCAAAGCCGGCCAGGTCGTACTCGCCGTCCGGGTACATGCCCGGCATCTCGGCGGTTTCGCCGCCCAGCAGGGCGCAGCCGGACTGTTCGCAGCCCTGGGCGATGCCCTTCACCACGGCGGTCGCGGTCGGCACGTCGAGCTTGCCGCATGCGAAATAGTCGAGGAAGAACAGCGGCTCGGCGCCCTGCACCAGGATGTCGTTGACGCTCATGGCGACCAGGTCGATGCCGACCGTGTCGTGGCGGTTCAGCTCGAAAGCGAGCTTGAGCTTGGTGCCGACGCCGTCGGTACCGGAGACCAGCACCGGTTCCTTGTACTTCTTGCTGATCTCGAACAGGCCGCCGAAACCGCCGATGCCGCCGAGAACGCCTTCGCGCATGGTGCGCTTGGCAAAGGGCTTGATCGCTTCGACCAGGGCATCGCCCGCATCGATATCGACACCAGCGTCGCGGTAGGACAGAGAAACATTAGATGGTTGGCTCATGGTATTTAGCAGCGGAGGCGGTAAAATAGAAGGCGTAGACCTGTTTCTGGTCAATTCGCTATTCTAGCAAAACGGCCCGGCCCCAACCCGCTAAACCGAGATAACAACAAAAACATGCCATTCTTTCCGCCAACTGGAGAACAGAAGCCGACGCCTGGTTGGCGCTCCAGTAGGACGCGGGCGATGCCTATTTTGTTCGATGCCGCGTCGACGCAGCCCGTGCTCCCGCGTGGACACAGGTGTCCACCCTACAAGACCTCGGGCCGCGTGGATGCACGCCATGATGCCGCGTGGGCTCGAGAGCCCACCCTAGGAAAAGCGAAGCCCCGCACGGCTTGCCGGAATTCCATCGTCAGCGCGGCAGCTTTTATAATGGCGGATGCGTATGACTATTCCCGTATGAGACGAACGCCATGAAACAGCTGGTGCTCGATTTAGGCGCCGACCCGGCGCAGAGCCTCGATACCTTCCAGGTCGGGGAGAATGCCGAGCTGGCGCACCTGATGCACCAGTTCGCGCAGCGCGCTTCGCGCGAGCATTTCGCCTACCTGTGGGGCGACACCGGCGCCGGCAAGACCCACCTGCTGCAGGCGCTGGCGGCCACGCCCGCCTCGCGCTACATCGCCGCCGACGCCCCGAGCGAAGCCTTCGTGTTTGCGCCCGAGGTCACGCTCTACCTGCTCGACGACTGCGACCGCCTGTCGCCGCAGGCCCAGATCGACGCGTTTGCCTTGTTTAATCAAATCCGCGAGCACGGCGCCTACATGGTCGCGACCGGACCGGTGCCGCCGGCCGTGCTGCCGGTGCGCGAGGACCTGCGCACGCGCATGGGCTGGGGCCTGATCTACCTGATCCACGGCCTGTCCGACGACCAGAAGATCGCGGCGCTCACGCAAGCGGCCGAGGCGCGCGGTTTGACGCTGTCGGCCAGCGTGTTACCCTATTTGCTGTCCCATTTCAAGCGCGACATGCGCTCCCTGGCGACGATGCTGGACGCCCTCGACCAGTATTCGCTCGAAACCCAGCGCCCCGTCACGCTGCCGCTGCTGCGCGACCTGCTGCTCCAAGGAAATCCGCAGTCGGAATCCAAAGAATGAAAAACCTTGCGTTGTTTGACCTCGACCACACGCTGCTCCCGATCGACTCGGATTACGAGTGGGGCCAGTTCCTGGTGCGGGTCAAGGCCGTCGACGCGGACGAATACAAGCGCCGCAACGACGACTTTTTTGCCCAGTACCAGGCGGGCGTGCTCGACCCGGTCGAGTATCTCGAATTCGCCCTCGACACCTTGGCGCGCTTCGAGCGCGACGAGCTGGAGGCCATGTATGCACAGTACATGGCGGAAGTGATCGCACCGGCGATCCGCCCGGCCGCGCGCGACCTGGTGCAGCGCCACCTGGACGCCGGCGACCTGGTGGCGATCATCACCGCCACCAACCATTACCTCACCGCCCCGATCGCGCGCGCCTTCGGCGTCGAGCACCACATCGCGGCCATGCCCGAGTACGACGCGGCCGGCAAGCTGACCGGGAAACTGGCCGGCACCCCGACCTCGGGTCCGGGCAAGGTGACGCACATGCACGCCTGGCTGGAGGGCCTGGGCCGTCCGTTCGCCTCCTTCGAGCGCAGCCACTTCTACAGTGATTCGCACAACGACCTGCCCCTGCTGTCGGTCGTGTCCCATCCGGTCGCGACCAACCCGAACGCGGCGCTCGCCCAACACGCACGCGCCAACGGCTGGCCTTTACTCCATCTCTTCAATGATTAAAAAATTCATTCGTAAAATCCTTGGCGTGAAAGACCAGCGCAATCCCACGGAGCCGGTGGTCCTCGGCTTCGAGCAGCACCGCATCGACCCGAAGCTGCTGTCGCCGAACGCGGTCCGCCTGACCCAAACCCTGCAGGAAGCCGGCTTCAAGGCCTTCGTCGTCGGCGGCGCCGTGCGCGACCTGCTGCTGGGCGTGAAGCCGAAGGATTTCGACATCGCCACCGACGCCACGCCGGAGCAGGTGAAAAAACTGTTCCGCCGCGCCTTCATCATCGGCCGCCGCTTCCAGATCGTGCACGTGATGTTCGGCCAGGAGCTGCTGGAAGTGACGACCTTCCGCGGCGCCGGCAGCGCCAACGCGCCGAAGGACGAGCATGGCCGCGTCCTGCGCGACAATAACTTCGGCCCGCAGCACGAGGACGCCGCGCGCCGCGACTTCACCATCAACGCGATGTACTACGATCCGGCCACGCAAACGGTGCTGGACTACCACGGCGGCATCGAGGACATCCGCGACAAGACCTTGCGCATCATCGGCGTGCCCGAGGCGCGCTATCGCGAAGACCCGGTGCGCATGCTGCGCGTGGTGCGCTTCGCGGCGAAGCTCGGTTTCACGATCGAGCCGACCACGCGCGCACCGATCCCCGTGATGGCGCCGCTGATCGACAACGTCCCGGCCGCGCGCGTGTTCGACGAGATGCTCAAACTGCTGCTGTCGGGCCACGCGCTGGCCTGCCTGAAGGAGCTGCGCTCGGCCGGCCTGCACCACGGTTTGCTGCCGCTGCTCGACGTCGTGCTGGAGCAGCCAATCGGCATGAAGTTCGTGACCCTGGCCCTCGAATCCACCGACGCGCGCGTCAAAGCCGGCAAGGGCGTGTCGCCGGGCTTCCTGTTCGCCTCGCTGCTGTGGCACCAGGTGCTGGAGAAGTGGACCGCCTACCGCGCCGCCGGCGAGGCGCCGATCCCGGCGCTGCACCTGGCCGCCGACGACGTGCTGGAAACGCAGACCGAGAACCTGGCCCTGCAGCGCCGCATCGCCACCGACATGCGCGACATCTGGGCCATGCAGCCGCGCTTCGAGCGCCGCGCCGGCCGCGCGCCTTATAAATTGCTGGAGAACCCGCGCTTCCGCGCCGGCTACGACTTCCTGCTGCTGCGCTGCGCCTCGGGCGAACTCGACGCCGAACTCGGCGAATGGTGGAGCGCCTTCTACGAGGCCGAATCGGGCGAACGCGAACGCCTGGTGACGCAGGCGAATACGCGCCCCGCCGCCGGCGAAAAGAAGAAGCGCGCCCCGCGCCGCGGCCCGCGCAAGCACGCCGGCGAAGGCCACGCCAACGCAGGCGCGGACACGGGCGCGGCTGCTCCGGCCGCCGCCGTCGCCGCACCGGGCTCCACCCAGGAATGATCGCTTTCGTCGGCATCGGCGCCAACCTGGGCGACGCCCGGGCCAACGTGGCCGACGCCCTGGCGCGCCTGGCCGCGTATCCCGGCTGCCGTCTGGTCGCCAGCTCGGGCTGCTGGCGCACGGCGCCGATCGACTCCTCGGGCGACGACTACATCAACGCCGTGGCCGCCGTCGATACCGAACTCGATGCCCACGCGCTGCTGGCTGCCCTGATGGCGATCGAACAGGCGCACGGCCGCGAGCGCCCCTACCGCAACGCACCGCGCACGCTCGACCTCGATCTGCTGCTCTACGGCGACGCCGTGATCGACAGCCCGAGCCTGAGCGTGCCGCATCCGCGCATGCACGAGCGCGCCTTCGTGCTGGCGCCGCTGCTGGAAATCGCGCCCGACGCCGACATCCCCGGGCGCGGCCGCGCCGCCGGCTTCCTGCCGCAGGTGGCCGGCCAGGCCATCGAACGATTGGTGTAATCCATGCAAATTCCCGTCTTCGTCCAGACCGCGGGCCTGCTGGTCCTGTCGAACATCTTCATGACCTTCGCCTGGTACGGGCACCTGAAGACCCTCAACACGCGCGCCTGGTACATCGCCGCCTTCGTCAGCTGGGGCATCGCCCTGTTCGAATACCTGTTGCAGGTGCCGGCGAACCGCATCGGCGCGACGCAATACAGCCTGGCCCAGCTGAAGATCATGCAGGAAGCGATCACGCTCACCGTGTTCGTGCCCTTCGCCATGTTCTACATGAACCAGCCGTTCAAGCTCGACTACGTGTGGGCGGCGCTGTGCCTGGTCGGGGCCGTGTATTTCATTTTCCGTAGCTGACGGGCCGAAGAACCAGCGGCTTCCGGCAGGATTTTGTGGACGGCATTACACTACGCCGTCAAATGTTTTTGTTTTTCAAAGGATGACTATGAGCGCTTATCTGCAAGGCAAGGAAATGACTGGTGGCGATACCCCACCGCCCTCCAAGCCTGCGCGCAAGCCCATCACCATTCCCGCGCTGCACGCGATGCGCGCGGCCGGTACCCGGATCAGCATGCTGACCTGCTACGACGCCAGCTTCGCCTCCCTGATGGACCGCTGCGAGGTCGACATGCTGCTGGTCGGCGATTCGCTCGGCATGGTCTGCGCCGGCCACACCTCGACGCTGCCGGTGACCCTGGACGACATGGTCTACCACACCGCCTCCGTTGCACGCGGCAACAAGAACGCGCTGCTGGTGGCCGACCTGCCCTTCGGCACCTATGCCACCAAGGAAATGGCCTTCGAAAGCTCGGCCGCGCTGATGCGCGCCGGCGCCCAGATGGTCAAGATCGAGGGCGGCGCCTGGCTGGCCGAAACCGTCGCCTTCCTGTCCGAGCGCGGCATTCCGGTCTGCGCCCACATCGGCCTGACCCCGCAGTTCGTGCACCAGCTGGGCGGCTTCAAGGTGCAAGGCAAGACCAGCGAAGGCGCCGAGCGCCTCAAGAACGACGCGCTGGCGCTGCAGGCGGCGGGCGCGGCCATCGTGCTGCTGGAAGCCGTGCCGGCAGCCCTGGGCAAGGAAACCACCGAACTGCTGCAGGTGCCGACCATCGGCATCGGCGCCGGCCCCGACACCTCGGGCCAGGTGCTGGTCATGCACGACATGCTCGGCGTCTTCCCCGGCCACAAGGCGCGCTTCGTGAAGAACTTCATGGAAGGCCAGGCCAGCATCGACGCCGCCGTGCGCGCCTACGTCGACGCGGTGCGCGACGGCAGCTTCCCGGCGCCGGAACATTGCTTCTAAACTTTTGAGGAGAGCGCGATGGACAGCGATTCGACCACCCGCCTGTTCCTCGCCCTCTGGCCGGACCCCGCCATCCGGCACGCGCTGCGCGAGCGGCGCGACGCCTGGGACTGGCCACGCGGCGCCAGTCCCGTCCATCCCGACAAGCTGCACGTGACGCTGCACTTCCTCGGCGGCGTGCCGAGCGAGCGCGTGCCCGAGCTGCGGCGCAGCCTGGCCGTGCCCTTCACGCCCTTCGAACTGCGCTTCGGTCCGCCGAAGCTCTGGCACAACGGCATCGCCGTGCTGGAGCCGTCGAGCGAGCCGCCGGAACTGCTGGCGCTGCACGCCAGGCTGTCCGACGCCCTGCTCGCGCTCGGCCTGCAACCGGAGGCGCGCACCTACCGCCCGCACGTGACTTTTGCCCGCCGCGCGAACGGCGTCGCGGTGCCGCCCGAGCTGGAACCGCTGGTGTGGAACGTCGACGGCTACGCGCTGGTGGAGTCGCAGCCGAACAATGGCGGCGTATATACAGTATTGGAAACCTATTCCTAGTCAATTCGAACAAGGTTTCCATGCCTCGACTTCGTGCCGCCATCACCATTCTTCTTCCGACTATAGCGGCGCTATTGCTGGCATCCCCATTTGCCCTGTATCGGCTAGGCTTGAGTGGCTTGGAAGGACGTCCCCAGAGACCAGTGCAGCTCGCTTCTCAAGAACAGCAGGCACTTGTTTGGCAACAGGCTCGCGGCGAGGGTACTCCCCACATCACGTCCATGACGCCATATTCATTTGCCGCCAAGATGTTGAGTAAAACAAGGGGGCGGACGCATCCCGGCGAGCTGGTCGTTTGGTGGGTTGCTTCCGACTATCTGCTCAAGCACCGCCGATATCAAGGCAATAGCTGGTGGCACTTATCCGGCGCCGCGCTCACAATCTGGCTGTCACAGAACTGGACGAAGGAAGAAGTATTATCCGCAGCGTTCTACAGCCGCCAGGAGCGCATGAACGACGACGACATCTAGACCAGCAGCATCAGGTGCTCGCGTTCCCACGAACTGATCACGCGGCTGAAGGTGGCGAACTCGAGTTCCTTCACTTCGCAGTAGGCCTGCACGAACAAGTCCCCCAGCATGCGTGAAAGAGGCGCGCAGCCGCGCATGCGCAGGATCGCGTCCTCGAGGTTGCGCGGCAGGTCGTCGTGGATGTGCTCGGCGCTATCCAGCGTCGGTTCGGACGGGTTGAGACCCTCGGTCATGCCGAGGAAGCCGCAGCTGAGCGTGGCCGCCATCGCCAGGTAGGGGTTGACGTCGACGCCGGGCACGCGGTTCTCGACGCGCCGGTTCTGGGGCGAGGAGTTCGGCACGCGGATGCCGCAGGTGCGGTTGTCGTAGCCCCAGCGCACATTGGTCGGGGCCGACTGGAAGCGCGACAGGCGGCGGTAGGAATTCACGTGCGGCGCGAACATCAGCGGCGCCGGCGGCACATAGCGTTCCAGGCCGCCGATGAAATGGAAGAACAGCGCGCTCGGGCTGCCGTCGTCGTTCGTGAAGACGTTGCGGCCGGTGGCGGCCTCGACCACGCTTTGGTGCACGTGCATGGCGCTGCCCGGCTCGGTCTCCATGGGCTTGGCCATGAAGGTGGCGAAGATGCCGTGGCGCAGCGCCGTCTCGCGCACGGCGCGCTTGAACAGGAACACCCGGTCGGCCAGTTCGAGCGCGTCGCCGTGGGCGAAATTGATCTCCATCTGGCCGGCGCCGGCCTCGTGGATCAGGGTCTCCACGCCCAGTTCATGGGTCTTGCAGAAGGCGGATAACTCCAGGAAGAACGGGTCGAAGTCGTTGACCGCGTCGATCGAGTAGGACTGGCGGCCCAGTTCCGTCAAGCCGCTGCGGCCCATCGGCGGCATCAGGGGCACGTGCGGATCGACATTCCGGGCGACCAGGTAGAACTCCATTTCCGGCGCCACCACCGGCTTCCAGCCACGCTCGGCGTATTTGGCGAGCACGCGCCGCAGCACCGAACGCGGCGCCAGCTCGACCGGGCTGCCGTCGAAGTTGCGGCAGTCGTGGATGACCAGCGCCACCGATTCGGCCGCCCAGGGCACCACGCGCAGCGTCGCCTCGTCGGGCACGCAGACCATGTCGGGATCGGTCGCGCCCACATAAGGCAGGTTGTTCGGCTGCTCGCCGTTGACGGTGTTGAGCAAGACGCTTTTCGGCAGGCGCATGAAGTCGCCGCCCAGGAACAGGTCTTTCGGCAGGATCTTGCCGCGCGCAATGCCGGTCATGTCCGTGATGACGCATTCCACTTCGTGGATTTGGTGTTCCTGCAGAAACGTGCGCATCGCCTCGCTCATCGCCATCCCCGTGCAGCCGGCAAGGTGGCCAATATAGCACCGCCACCATGCCGTCCGCGCCCCGCTTCCTTCACACCTGGATCCAGGTCGTCTTCAGCTCCGTATATTTGTCGAAGGCATGCAGCGACTTGTCGCGCCCATTGCCCGACTGTTTGTAGCCGCCGAAGGGCACGGTGATGTCGTCGTTGTCGTACTGGTTCACGTGCACGGTGCCGGCGCGCAGGGCGCGTGCGGTGCGGATCGCGCGGCTCATGTCCGCCGTCCAGACCGCGGCGGCCAGGCCATAGGGCGTGGCGTTGGCCTGGCGCACCGCTTCATCGAGGTCGGTGAACGACAGTACCGACAGCACGGGGCCGAAGATTTCCTCGCGCGCGATGCGCATGCCGCCGTCGACGCCGTCGAACAGGGTGGGCTCGACGTACAGCCCGCCGGAATCGATCCGCGCCTGCGTCCCGCCCGCCAGCAGGCGCGCGCCCTCTTCCTTGCCGGAGGCGATGTAGCCGAGCACGGTCTTCATCTGGACGGCGTCGACGATGGCGCCCATCACGGTGTCTTCATTCAGCGGGTCGCCCGGCGCGAACCGCGGCACCAGGGCCAGGGCCTTGTCCAGGAAGGCGTCCTTGATCGATGCCTCGACGAACAGGCGCGAGGGCGCGTTGCAGCTCTCGCCCTGGTTGAAATAGATCGCGCCGATGGCGGCGCTGACCGCCGCGTCCAGGTCCGGGCAGTCGGCGCAGACGATGTTCGCGGACTTGCCGCCCAGTTCAGTCCAGGCGCGCTTCAGGTTCGATTGTCCCGCCATCTGCACGATCTGCTTGCCGACCCGGGTCGAGCCAGTGAAGGCGATGCAGTCGACGTCCATGTGCAGGCCGAGCGCGCGTCCGGCCTCGTCGCCATAGCCTGGCAACACGTTGAACACGCCGGGCGGCACGCCGGCCTCCAGCGCCAGCTCGGCCAGGCGCAGCGAGCTCAAGGGCGCCTTTTCCGAGGGTTTCAGCACCAGGCTGTTGCCGGCGGCCAGGGCCGGGCCGATCTTCCAGGCCGCCATCAGCATCGGATAATTCCAGGGGATGACGGCGGCGACCACGCCGACCGGCTCGCGCGTGATCAGGGCCAGGCTGTCCTCGGGGCTGGGCGCGACCTGGTCGTAGAGCTTGTCGATCGCCTCGCCGTACCAGCGGATGCAGTTCTGCGCCAGCTGCACGTCGACGCCGCGGCTGTAGCGGATGGGTTTGCCCATGTCCAGGGTTTCCAGCAGCGCCAGCTCGTCGCGGTGTTCCAGCATCAGGTCGGCGAAGCGCACCAGCACCTTTTTCCGCTCGGCCGGCGCCTTGCCGGCCCAGCGCCTGTCCTCGAAGGCGGCGCGGGCGGCGGCGACGGCCGCGTCGACCTCGGCCTCGCCGCAACGCGCCACTTCCGCCAGCTTGCGCCCGTCGACCGAAGACAGGCAATCGAAGCGCGCGCTCGAGGCCGCATCGACCCGCTTGCCGTCGATGAAGGCGCGACCGTCAAGACGCAGTACGGCAGCACGTTCATGCCATGGTGTTGTTGTCATGCCAGCATTCCTCCCAAGATGAAAGAAAACTCCACGAAAATGCGAACAAGCTTGATCCAACCGCCGATTTCTGCCGCTATAATCGCCGATTTTCCGCCCGATAATTTCTACGTCCCCCAAGGCCCCCACATATATGAACTACACCTTGATTACTTGTGTCGTGCTCTACCTGCTGGGCACGCTGGCGCTGGGCGTTTGGGCGGGCACGCGCATCAAGAATACCAGCGACTTCGCCGTGGCCGGCCGCAGCCTGCCCCTGATCATGGTGATCACCACGACCTTCGCGACCTGGTTCGGCGCCGAGACCGTGATGGGGGTGCCGGCCCGCTTCGTGCAGGGTGGGCTGAACGCGATCATCGAGGACCCGTTCGGCGCCGGCACCTGCCTGATCCTGGTTGGTCTCTTCTTCGCGACCAAGCTGTATAAACTCAACCTGCTGACGATCGGCGACTATTACCGCCAGCGCTACGGCAAGGGCATCGAGGTGTTCTGCTCGGTCGCCATCATCCTGAGCTACCTGGGCTGGGTCGCGGCCCAGATCACGGCGCTCGGCCTGGTGTTCTCGGTGCTGACCGATGGCGCCATGTCGCCGGCCGTGGGCATGATCATCGGTACCCTGGCGGTGCTGATCTACGTCGTGGTCGGCGGCTTCCTGGCCGTTGCGCTCACCGACTTCATCCAGATGATCGTGCTGGTGATCGGCATGTCGATCATCGCCTTCTTCGCCGCCGACCTGGCCGGCGGCGCCGACAAGGTGCTGGGCATGGCCCACCAGGCCAACCTGTGGCGCCTGCTGCCGGAACCGAACTTCACCGACATCATCTTCTTCATCGGCGCGGCGATCACCATGATGTTCGGCAGCATTCCGCAGCAGGACGTGTTCCAGCGCGTGATGTCGGCCAAGGACGCCCCGACCGCCCGCGCCGGCGCGGTGATCGGCGGCGCCAGCTACATCCTGTTCGGTTTCGTGCCGATGTTCATCGTCGCCGCCGCCGTCGTCGTGATGGGCAACAACGCCATGGAAATCGCGCGCAACGATTACCAGCAACTGCTGCCGACCTTCGTCATGACCAAGATGCCCTTGATCATGCAGATCCTGTTCTTCGGCGCCCTGCTGTCGGCGATCAAGAGCACCTCGTCGGCCACCCTGCTGGCGCCGTCGACCAGTTTTACGGAAAACATCCTGAAGAACCTGCGCCCGGGCATGAGCGACCGCCAGCAACTGCTCGCAATGCGCATCACCATCGTCATCTTCGCCGCGCTGGTGCTGCTGTACGCGATCGCGATGGAAGGCACCTCGATCTATGAACTGGTGTCCTCGGCCTACCAGGTGACCCTGGTCGCCGCCTTCGTGCCGCTGCTGATGGGCCTGTACTGGAAGCGCGCCACCACCCAGGGCGCGATCCTCTCGATCGGCGCCGGCCTGTTCGTGTGGATCTTGTTCTTCCCGCAAATTTCGTCCCTGGGCGAGCAGTTCCCGGGCCAGCTGGCCGGGCTGCTGGCGGCGTTTGCCGGCATGTTCGTCGGTTCGCTGGCGCCGCAGGTGCTCAAGAACCGGACCGAGCCGGCGAAGACCATTGCGGCTGGCGCCTAAACAATTGTTTTAATCAATAAAACAATTGTCTGGCTGATCGTGTGATGGTTGGACGCGTGGACGGCAGAGCCGTCCACCCTACCTGTATATGACAAAGCGTGCCGAAGACGCGTAGGGTGGACGGGTTCCCCGTCCACGCGTTCAACGCACGCCGGCAAACTGCGACGCGTTTTTTACACCCACCCCCGCGCATACACATCCGCCAGCGTCAGGTCCAGGCAATCCCAGATCCGCTCGGCCATCGCGTCGATTTCGCTCTTCGTCATCACCAGCGGCGGCGCGACGATCATGCGCTCGCCGACGGCGCGCATGATGACCCCGTTGTCGAACATGTGCCCGCGGCACAGCATGCCCACGTGCAGATCGCGGTCGAAGCGGACGCAGTCGTGCGGCCCGCTGCCCTTGCGCCGCACCAGGTTCAGCCCGGCCGCCATGCCGCAGGTTTCGGCATGCCCCACCAGCGGATGCGCCGCCAGTTCGGCGAAGGCCGTCTTCAGGTGCGGACCGGTTTCCAGCGCCACCTTCTCGACTAGGTTTTCCTCGCGCAGGATGCGCAGGTTTTCCAGCGCCGCGGCGCAGGCCACCGGGTGGCCGGAATACGTGAACCCATGGTTGAAGTCGCCGCCCTTCTCGACCAGCACATGCGCCACGCGTTTTCCCACCAGCACGCCGCCGAGCGGCACATAGCCCGAGGTCACGCCCTTGGCAAAGCTGATCAGGTCCGGCCGCATGCCCATCAGTTCCGAGCCGAACCAGGCGCCCAGGCGCCCAAAGCCGCAGATGACCTCGTCGGCTATCAGCAGAACACCGTACTTGTCGCAGATGCGCTGCACCTCCGGCCAATAGGTTTGCGGGGGAATGATCACGCCGCCCGCGCCCTGCACCGGTTCGCCGATGAAGGCGGCGACGCGCTCCGGGCCGCTGGCCAGGATCTGCTCTTCCAGCCAGCCGGCGGCGCGCAGGCCGAATTCATTCTCGCTCATGCCCTGTCCGTGCTCGGCATAATTCGGCTGGCCAATGTGCACGATGTCGGGAATCGGCAAGCCGCCCTGGGCGTGCATGCCCGCCATGCCGCCCAGCGAGGCGCCGGCCATGGTGCTGCCGTGGTAGGCGTTGTGGCGGCTGACGATGACCGTACGTTGCGGCTGGCCCATCAGGTCCCAGTAGCGGCGCACCATGCGCACGATCGTGTCGTTCGCCTCCGAGCCGGAACCGGTGAAGAACACGTGGCTGAACTGCGGCGGCGCCAGCGCGACCAACTCGGCGGCCAGGCGCACCGCCGGCACGTTGGTGGTGTTGAAGAAGCTGTTGTAGAACGGCAGGGTTTCCATCTGCCGGTACACCGCTTCCGAGATCGACGTGCGCCCGTAGCCCGCGTTCACGCACCACAGGCCCGACATGCCGTCGATGATCCGGTGGCCGTCGGAATCCCACAGGTAGACGCCTTGAGCGCGCACGATCACGCGCGCGCCCTTGTCCCTCAGGGCCGCGTGGTCGGTGAACGGGTGCAGGTAATGGGCCGCGTCGAGTTGCTGGATGGCGCGCGTGTCGAACGCTTCCACGTCCGGCACGCGCGGAAATGCACTGCTGGCGGCGAGCGCCGCGCTGTTGGCTGCCATGATGACACCCCGTTTTGTGGTGATAAAACCCTCAGACGTGCAGCAGCAGGTGTTCGCGCTCCCACGGGCTGATGACGGTCATGAACTCCTGGTGCTCGAGTTCCTTGATCGCCGAATACACGTCGATGAAACGTTCGCCCAGCACCTCGCGCAGCGAGGCCTCGCCGCGCAGCAGGTTCAGGGCTTCCGGCAAGCCTTGCGGCAGCTCGACCGGCATGTTGTAGGCGCTGCCCTCGACGATGGGTGACGGCGCGCAGCCCTCGACCATGCCGAGATAGCCGCAAGCCAGCGTCACCGCCAGCGCGAGATACGGGTTGGCGTCGGCGCCGATGATGCGGTTTTCCACGCGCCGGTCCTGGGCGCCCGACACCGGCACGCGAAAGCCCACGGTGCGGTTGTCGATCCCCCATTGCAGGTTGATCGGCGCGGCCGTGTGGCGCACGATGCGGCGGTAGGAGTTCACGTAGGGCGCGACGACCGCCATCGCCGACGGCATGTAGCGCTGCAGGCCGCCGATGTACTGGTGGAACAGCTTCGACGGCGCACCGTCGTCGCCGCTGAAGATGTTGCGGCCGGTATTCGCATCGACCACGCTCTGGTGCACGTGCATCGCCGAACCCGGCTCGCCCGCCATCGGCTTGGCCATGAAGGTGGCGTACATGTCGTGCTTCAGGGCCGCCTCGCGCAGGGTGCGCTTGAAGTAGAAGACTTTATCCGCCAGCCCCAGCGGGTCGCCGTGCTGGAAGTTGATTTCCATTTGCCCGGCGCCGATTTCGTGGATCAGGGTGTCGACGTCGAGGTTCATCATGTCGCAGTAGTCGTAGATGTCTTCGAACAGCGGATCGAACTCGTTGACGGCGTCGATGCTGTAGACCTGGCGGCTAGTTTCCGAGCGCCCGCTGCGGCCGATCGGAGCCGTCAATGGCAGGTCGGGATCGATGTTCTTGGCGGTGAGGTAGAACTCGAGCTCGGGCGCGACCAGCGGCTTCCAGCCCTTTTTCTCGTACAGCTTCAGCACGCGCCGCAGCACCGAACGCGGCGCGAAGTCGACCAGCGTGCCGTCGGCGAAGTGGCAGTCGTGGATCACCTGCGCGGTCGGGTCGACCGCCCACGGCACCATGGTAATGGTGGTCGGGTCGGCCTTCAGGATCATGTCGCGGTCGGTGCTGGAGATGGCGCGGTCGTAGGCGTCGTCGTGGGTCGGCGAATTGCCGGTGACGGTCATGCCGAGCACGGCTTCGGGCAGGCGCATGCCGCGCTCTTCGGTGAATTTCACGCGCGGCAGGATCTTGCCGCGGGCGACGCCGGTCAGGTCGGGGACCAGGCATTCGATCTCGGTGACGCGCTTGGCATTGAGCCAGTCGTCCATGTCGTTGTAGGAGAAGTTTTCGCGGATTGCCATGGTTGCCTCTTTATCGGTTCGATCGACACAGGCGTGCGTTCACGCCTGCACGTGCAGTGCGGGGAGAGAACGAGGCAAGCTAGGGGACGGCGCGCGCCGCCCATTTCTCGTAGGCGGTCATCAGTGTCCCTGTTTCCTGGCGCGGTAGTCGCGGCATGCCTGGCCGAAGGCGCCGAACATCTTCATCGAATACGGGTTGTGCGTGATGCGCCACTCGGGATGCCATTGCACCGCCAGCGTGAAGCCGGGCGCGGCCGCGACCGAGAAGGCCTCGACCAGGCCGTCCTCGGCGGTGGCTTCGACCACCAGCCCCGGCGCCAGTTCGTTCACGCCCTGGCCATGCAGGGAATTGACGGGAATTTCGTCGGCGCCGAGGATGCCGTGCAGGAAGCCGCCCGGCACGATGGCAATCTTGTGGGCGTCGCCGTATTGTTCGTCCATGCCCAGTTCCGGGTTCTCGCGGTGGTCGAACTTGCCGGGCACGCTCTGCACCGCCTGGTGCAGGCTGCCGCCGAGGGCCACGTTCATCTCCTGGAAACCGCGGCAGATCGCGATGATCGGAATGCCGCGCCCGACCGCCGCCCGGATCAGCGGCAGCGTGGTCTCGTCGCGCGCCGGGTCCTGCGGCAGCGAAGGATCGAGCAACTCTTCCGAGTAATAGCTGGGGTGCACATTCGAGGCAGAACCGGTGAGCATGATGCCATCGCACAGTTGCAGCATGGTTTCCAGATCGAGCGCCGGCCCGAGCGAGGGCAGGATCATGGGCGCGCAATCGGCGCCGAGCACGACGGCGTCGCAGTATTTGTGCTGGGCCGCGTGATACGGGTGTTCGCCGAAGTCACGCGTGCATGCTGGAACGATTACGATGGGGCGCATGGTCTCTACCTTGTCGTGAGCGCACGAGGACCATCATACGAGCAATCTGGTCCCGGCGCGAGTGGCCGTTAATCCAGATCAAACGCCGTGCGACTCCCTGCACACAACGTGCGCCGATCTGCTAGTAAAACGCGATTTCCGTAGCAAAAGCTTAACGGCAACCGCGAATCGATGCCAACACGAATAGGCAGCGCCAGCGCGCCCCGCCCCAGCTTCCCACGTTTTTACTGCTGTCGAGAAATCTTACACTTTGGCATCGGCGTCTTGACGCACTTCGCATAAGTGTCTGAAAGAAATGAATATTTCTTCATAGGCACGTTTATTGCTTGATTATAATCAAGTGCAATATTGCGCTAACTCATCACGCCAAGAACACATGAACATCCTGAACAAGATCCTCGCCACCGCCACCCTCGCCTTCGGCGTCACCTCCGCGGCGCAAGCCACCTACCTGCCGGCCTACCTGACGACCGACGATCCTTACCACGCCATCCTGCACGTGCAGAAGCAAGCCGGCTACGAGATCGAATCGGCGACCCTGAAGCTCAGCTTCGCCGACCCGCTGAACCTCACCTGGAGCACCAAGGAAACGATCTCGGTGCGGCTCGATAACGTCCTCGCCGGCACGGTCACCAACGTCACCGACTACGCCACCTACAGCTTCAACGTGCTGCCGGCGCTGCTCGACGACGGCAAGCTGAACCTGTCGGTCTCGCTCGGCTGCACCCAGGGCCTGTTCTTCTGCTACGGCCAGGACGTCTGGCTGAAGAACATCCTGCTCGAAGTGAACCGCGTGCCGACCAAGCCGACCGTCCCGACCAAGCCGGCCGAGCCGGTGCCGCCGGTCGTCACGCTGCCGGTGCCTCCGGTCGAACAGCCGGCCGAGCCGCTGCCGCCGGCCGAGCAGCCGGCCACGCCGGAACTGCCGACCATCCCGCCGGTCGTCACCCTGCCCGGCACGCCGAGCGAACTGCCTACTGTTCCGGTCGACATCCCGGGCACGCCGGCCGACGTGCCGGAGCCGGCGACCCTGCTGACCCTGGGCCTGGGCCTGCTCGGCCTGGCCGCGGCACGCCGCCGCCGCGCCTGAGCTAGGCGTCGGGAAACACCAGCGTGAAGGTGACGCGCGTACCGTCCGCCGCCACCTTCGCCTGGCCACCATGCAAGTCCATGATGGCGCGCACGATCGCCAGGCCAAGCCCGGTCGATCCCTCGGCGTCGCTGCGCGCCGGATCGGCGCGGTAGAAGCGTTCGAACAGGTGGGCAAGATGCGCGGCGTCGATCGGCGCGCCGCTGTTCGTCACCGCGAGTTCAGTGCAGCGCTCGCCCTGGGTCGCGTGCAGATGGATGGTGCTGTCCGGGTCCGCATGGCGCACCGCATTCGACAGCAGATTGGCCAGCGCGCGCCGCAGCAGCGCGGGGTCGGCCAGCACGGTCGCCTCGCCCGTGCATGCCAGCGCCAGGCCGCGCTCCTCGGCCATCCCCTCGTAGAAATCCGCCACCTTGCGCAGCTCGTCCAGCGCCGCCAGCGGGCGGCGCGCCAGCACCACCTCTTCCTGCCCGGCGCGCGCCAGGAACAGCATGCTCTCGATCATGCGCGCCAGCCGCTCCAGTTCCTCGATGTTCGATGCGATCAACTGCTCATACTCGGCGGTACTGCGCGGCTGCGCCAGCATGACCTGGCTTTGCCCCAGCAGGTTTGTCACCGGGGTGCGGAATTCGTGGGCCAGGTCGGCCGAGAAGCCGAGCAGGCGCGCATAGCCCTCCTGCAGCCGGGCCAGCATCGCGTTCAGGGCCTCGACCAGGGGCCGCAGTTCGGACGGCGCGTGCGCCAGGTCGATCCGTTGCGCCAGCGTGCCCGGCCGCACCAGGGCGGCGTGCTCGGCCAGCATGCGCAGGGGGCGCAGGCCGCGCCGCAGCATCAGGGCCGCCAGCAGGGCCGCGCCCAGCGCGCTGGCGGCGACGGCCCAGGCGATCTGGCGCCGGTAGGCGGCGAACATGGCGCTGCGCTCGGCATAGGCGCGGGCGACCACCACCGTCACCGTGCCCGTGCCGAGGCGGGCGCTGGCGGCCACCACCCGGCCCGGATCGCCGCGGCTGGTGGTCCAGCCGGCGATCCCACTCCCGGCCGGCGGCGCCGGATAGCGCTCGCCGAGGGCATTGATGTCGGCCAGGACGGCGCCGTCCGCCGCCGTGATCCACACCAGCGAATTCTCCTGGCCGCTCATGGTGTCGCGGAAGTAGTCGGGCTGCTCGCGCAGCAGCTCGCTGGCGCCGGGGCGTCCCAGCAGCTGCTGCACCTGGCGCAGCTTGCCGAGCAGCTGGATGTCGTCGCGCCGCACGATCTCGGCGACGAAGGCGCGGTACAGGTAGATGCCCAGGCTGGACGCCGCCAGCGCCACGATCAGCGTGAACATGGCGGTCACGCGCAGGGCCAGCGAATGGCGCAAGCTGCCCTTCACGATGCCGCCGCCGGTTCGGCTTCGCACACATAGCCCATGCCGCGCCGCGTGTGGATCAGCTTTTGGGCGAACGGATCGTCGATCTTGCGCCGCAGCCGGCGCACCGCCGCGTCGATGACGTTGGTGTCGCTGTCGAAGTTCATGTCCCAGACCTGGGACGCGATCAGGGCGCGCGACAACACCTGTCCCTGGCGCCGCGCCAGCAGGTGCAGCAGCGCGAATTCCTGGGCCGTCAGCGCGATCGGCTGGGCGCCGCGGCGCACCCGGCGCCGGAGCACGTCGATCTCCATGTCGCCGATGCGGATCAGTTCCTCCTCGCGCACCGGGCCGCGCCGCAGCAGGGTGCGGATGCGCGCCACCAGTTCGACGAAGGCGAAGGGTTTCACGAGGTAGTCGTCGGCGCCCAGCTCCAGGCCGCGCACCCGGTCCTCGACCTCGTCGCGCGCGGTCAGGAACAGGACCGGGATCTGCTCGGTCGCCGGATCGGCGCGCAGGGCTTCCAGCACCTGCCAGCCGTCCATGCGCGGCAACATCACGTCGAGCACGACCAGCTCGATCTCTTCCTCGCGCGCGATGAACAGGCCGTCGCGGCCGTTGCGCGCCAGGCGCACGGCGAAGCCGGATTCGGCCAGGCCGCGCTGCAGGTAGTCGCCGGTCTTCGGCTCGTCTTCGATCACCAGGATGGTCATGGGCGCGCGGGTCGATAAAACCCTCATTCTATGCGCTTCGCGGCGCGCCGAAGATGACAGGATTGTCATCTGGCGGTCAGGATCGCGTCGCCGGGCGCCCGTTAAGCTGGCGCCATCTTCCTTCTCTTTGAGCCTGGTATGCACAAACTCATCGCCTTCCTGCTGGCCGGCTGCGCCGCCCTTCCGGCCGCCGCCCAGCTGCGCCAGCCACCCGACCTGACGCTGGCCGCCGCGAATCGCCTGGCCGCCGGCGCCATCGATGCCTGCAAGCGGCAAGGGCGCGACATCGTGGTGTCGGTCCTCGACCGCGGCGGCCATCCGGTCGCGCTGCAACGCGCCGACAGCGTCGGCCCGCACAACATCGAGGCCAGCCGGCGCAAGGCCTACACCGCCCTGTCGACGCGCACCGCCACGCTGGCGCTGGCGCGCAAGGCGGCAAGCGACCCCGATGCGCGCAACCTCGCCAACCTGCCGGAATTGCTGCTGCTGGGCGGCGGCGTGCCGCTGACGGTGCGCGGCCAGGCGGTCGGCGCGATCGGCGTGGCCGGCGGCGGCGGCGCCGTCAACGACCATGCCTGCGCGCTGGCGGCCCTGGCCGCCGTGCCGGAACTCGACCAACCCACTCCCTGATCGAAAGGAAATACCATGAACACCTTCAAACACCTGATCCTGGCCGGCGCCCTGGCCCTGTCCGCCGGCCTGGCCACCGCTGCCGCCCCGAACCCGCTCAGCGTCCACGTGCTCGATCTGCAGAGCGGCCAGCCGAGCGCCGGCATCAAGGTCACGCTCGAGCAGCGCGCCGGCGAAGGATGGCGCGAGCTGGCCGCCGGCGTCACCAACGCCCAGGGCCGCATCTCCGCCCTCTACCCGGAAGGCAAACCGATCGCGGCGGGCGAATACCGCATCGTGTTCCAGACCGGCGAGCACTTCGCGCGTGCGGGAAAACCCAGCTTCTTCCCGCGCATCCCGGTCGAGTTCAAGGTCGAGGACACGCAGCAGCACTACCACATCCCCCTGCTCCTGAGCCCCTTCGGCTACTCGACCTACCGCGGCAACTGAGCAAGGGCCGATCCCGAATCGGTCTACCATGGGGGATCGCTTTCACCGACACGAAAGAGGCCCCTCATGCTGAACCTGAAAGACCCCTCCCTGCTGCGCCAGCAGGCCTACATCGACGGCCAGTGGTGCGACGCGCTCGAAGGCGCGACGGTCGACGTCGTCAATCCCGCCACCGGCGAAAAACTCGGCAGCGTGCCGCACATGGGCGCGCAGGAAACACGCCGCGCGATCGAAGCCGCCAACGCGGCCTGGCCGGCCTGGCGCAGGAAGACCGCGCGCGAGCGCAGCCTGGTCCTGCGCAAGTGGAACGACCTGATGCTGGAGAACGCCGACGACCTGGCGCTCCTGATGACGGCCGAACAGGGCAAGCCGCTGGCGGAATCGAAAGGCGAAGTCGCCTATGCCGCGTCGTTCTTCGAGTGGTTCGGCGAGGAAGCCAAGCGCGTTGCCGGCGACACCATCCAGTCGCCCTGGCCCGACCGCCGCATCGTCGTCACCAAGGAGCCGATCGGCGTGTGCGCGGCCATCACGCCGTGGAATTTTCCGGCGGCGATGATCACGAGAAAAGTCGCGCCGGCCCTGGCCGCCGGCTGCCCCATCGTCCTGAAACCCGCCGCACTGACGCCCTATTCGGCGCTGGCCCTGGCCGTGCTGGCCGAACGCGCGGGCGTGCCGAAGGGCGTGTTCAGCGTCGTCGTCGGCGATTCGAAGGCGGTCGGCGGCGAAATGACGAGCAATCCGCTGGTGCGCAAGCTCAGCTTCACCGGCTCGACCGAGGTCGGCCGCCAGTTGATGGAGCAGTGCGCGCCGACGGTCAAGAAGATCTCGCTCGAACTGGGCGGGAACGCCTCGTTCATCGTGTTCGACGATGCCGACATCGACGCCGCCGTCGAGGGCGCGATCGCCTCGAAATACCGCAACGCCGGCCAGACCTGCGTCTGCGCCAACCGCCTCTACGTGCAGGACGGCGTCTACGAGGAATTCGCGCGCAAACTGACGGCGGCGGTCGGCAAGCTCAAGGTCGGCAATGGCCAGGACCCGGGCGTGAACCAGGGACCGCTGATCGAGGAAAAGGCGGTCGCCAAGGTCGAGCAGCACATCGCCGACGCCCTCTCCAAGGGCGCGCGCCTGATGCTGGGCGGCAAACGGCACGAGCTCGGCCACAGCTTCTTCCAGCCGACCGTGCTCGCCGACGTGACATCCGAGATGATGGTCGCGCGCGAGGAAACCTTCGGTCCGCTGGCGCCGCTGTTCCGGTTCAAGACCGAGGAGGAAGTCGTTGCCATGGCCAACGACACCGAATTCGGCCTGGCCTCCTACTTCTACTCGCGCGACATCGGCCGCGTCTGGCGCGTGGCCGAGCAGATCGAGACCGGCATGGTCGGCGTGAACACCGGCCTGATCTCGACCGAGGTCGCGCCCTTCGGCGGCGTCAAGCAGTCGGGCCTGGGCCGCGAAGGTTCCATCTACGGCATGGACGACTACCTGGTCATCAAGTACATCTGCATGGGCGGCGTTTGATGGAGCGCGATCCGCTGGAGGGCATGGTGGACGCGCCGCTGTTCGTCGTGCCGCGGGTGCTCGATGGCCTACGGGCTTTCAGCCCCGCGTTCGACGGCCTGCCGCAGGCCGAGCGTGCCCGGCTGTCGGCCGAGATCGACCGCTTGCGCGGCCGGCTGCTCGAAGGGATCGAAGGGCATCCGACCAGGTTCTGGGTGATAAAGCAGTTCCAGCGTTCGCTGGAGGTCATCAAGGAGGAGGATAGCGCGGCGCGCAAGCGTTTTCGTGACGCGCTGGCAGAGCTGATGGGTATTCTCGGCGTCGAGGACAAGTCCGGCGTGATCGACCGTTACCTGTAGGGTGGGCACGCCGTGCCCACGCGTTTACGGACGTCACGTTTGGCTGGACGCCGTGGCGTTTCGCCCGCAAACGCATGTCATGGCCTGAGACGTCCATCATCGTTTGATAAAGAACGTCGACGGTCACGCTACCGTCAGGTCGAAGGCCGCGGAGCAATACGCGACCGCCGCAAGAGTATGGAGACGCCCGTAACGCGTGGGCACGGGGTGCCCACCCTACGAGTTCGGCGCCGCCGTCATGCGTCCCTGGACTCGTCGCTCTTGTACTCGTCATACTTGCGCGCGTCCCCACGCACTTTGTCGGCCGGGTACTTTGCCCGGTTCAGCACCATCTTCTCCTCGACCGCCGCCATCAGGTCGACGTCGAGCTTGTCGGCCAGGCGCACGAGATACACCAGCACGTCGGCCATCTCGTGGCGCACCTGCACCAGCTTTTCGGAACCGAGCTCCTCGGGCCGGCCGCTGTGCAGCCACTGGAAGTGCTCCAGCAGTTCGGCCGCCTCGACCGACAGCGCCGACGACAGATTCTTCGGCGTGTGGAACTGGTCCCAGTCGCGTTCATCCACGAACTGGCGGACGATCTCGCGCAGGCGGGCCAGTTCGCCGTCGGGATTCACTTCGCCCCGCCCTCGAGGTAACCCTGCAGCACGACCTCGAGCTTGGGTGCGATTTCCGCGAAGCTGCTGACCGTGATGCCGAGGTCGCGCAGCAGGCCGTCGTGCACGCCGTAGACCCAGCTGTGGATGGTCAGCGGCTGGCCGCGTTCCCAGGCGTCGCGCACGATGGTCGTCTGCGCCACGTTGATCACCTGCTCGGCCACGTTCAGTTCGACCAGGCGGTCGCTGGCGGCCTTGCCGGCCACGTTGCCGAGGTATTTGCCGTGCTTGTCGCGCACGTCGCGCACGTGGCCCAGCCAGTTGTCGGCCAGGCCGACACGGGTATTCGTGAGCGCGGCGTGCACGCCCGAGCAGCCGTAGTGGCCGCAGATGATGATGTGCTTGACCTTCAGGACATCGATCGCGAACTGCAGCACGGCGAGGCTGTTCAGGTCCGAATGGACCACGACGTTGGCGATGTTGCGGTGGACGAAGAGTTCGCCCGGCGCCATGCCCAGCAGTTCATTGGCGGGCACGCGGCTGTCCGAGCAGCCGATCCACAGGTATTCCGGGGCTTGCTGCGAAGCCAGGTCGTTGAAGAAGTCCGGGTCTTCCTTGACCATGTCGGCCGCCCATTCGCGGTTGCGTGCGAACAGGTCTGCGGCCGTCAGGCCGGTAGGCGTTTTTGCCATCTTGATTTTCTCCCTTGCTGCGGGCGGCGCGGCGGACGGCGCCATCCCGTGATTTTCCGTGAGTTTTCCGTATTGTAAGCCTTGGCGCGTACAGACGAAAAAAAACCGCCGGGAACTCGCGCTCCCGGCGGTTGGATGCTTCTTATTCGAAGAAGTCCTTGACCTTGTCCATCCAGCCCTTGCTTTGCGGGCTGTGCTTGGCGCCGCCTTCGACCGTCATGCGTTCGAATTCGCGCAGCAGGTCCTTCTGCTTCTCGGTCAGCTTGACCGGGGTCTCGACGACCACGTGGCAGAACAGGTCGCCGGCGTAGCCTGAGCGCACGCCCTTGATGCCTTTACCCTTGAGGCGGAAGGTCTTGCCGGTCTGGGTGCCTTCCGGCACCGTGAACGAGACCTTGCCGGTGAGGGTCGGCACCTCGATCTCGCCGCCCAGGGCCGCCTTCGAGAACGAGATCGGCATTTCGCAATGCAGGTCGTCGCCCTCGCGCTGGAACACCGGGTGCGGCTTGATGTGGATCTCGACGTACAGGTCGCCCGACGGGCCGCCATTCGTGCCCGGCTCGCCGTTGCCGGTCGAGCGGATGCGCATGCCGTTGTCGATACCGGCCGGGATTTTCACTTCCAGCGTCTTGTTGCGCTTGATGCGTCCGGCGCCGCTGCACGACGGGCAGGGTTCGGGGATCATCTTGCCGCTGCCGTGGCACTTCGGGCAGGTCTGCTGGATGCTGAAGAAGCCCTGCTGCATGCGTACCTGGCCATGGCCGTGGCAGGTGGTGCAGGTGACCGGCTGCGTGCCCGGCTTGGCGCCGCTGCCGTGGCAGGTGTCGCACTTGTCCCAGCTCGGCACGCGGATGGTGGTGTCGAAGCCGTTGGCGGCCTGTTCCAGCGTGATCTCGAGGTTGTAGCGCAGGTCGGCGCCGCGGTAGACCTGGGGGCCCGCGCTGCGCGAACGACCGCCACCGAAGATGTCGCCGAAGATGTCGCCGAAGGCGTCGCCGAACCCACCGGCGCCAAAGCCGCCGCCGCCGCCCATGTTCGGGTCGACGCCGGCGTGACCGTAACGGTCGTAGGCCTCGCGCTTCTCCGGATTGGTCAGCATCTCGTAGGCTTCCTTCACCTCCTTGAACTTCTCTTCCGCTTCCTTGTTGTCGGGGTTGCGGTCGGGGTGGTACTTCATCGCCAGCTTGCGATAGGCCTTCTTGATGTCTTCTTCCGAAGCATTCTTCGCGACCCCGAGGATCTCGTAAAAATCACGCTTTGCCATTTGGCACCTTGCTGTTATCTACTGAACAAAACTGTCTGTTGGAGCAAAAAAACCGAGCCGGCACCTGTATGGCTGCAGCGGCTCGGTTCCTTACGCGGTCAAGGATTACTTCGCGTCCTTCACTTCCTTGAAGTCGGCGTCGACCACGTCGTCGGCCTTGGCCGAAGCGTCGGCGCCACCCGCGGCCTGGGCGCCGGCGGCGGCATCAGCACCGCCCTGCTGCGCCTGCATGTCGGCGTACATCTTTTCGCCGAGCTTCTGGGCAGCGGTCGACAGGGCCGCGACCTTGGCGTCGATGTCGGCCTTGTCGCCCGACTTGATCGAGCCTTCGAGGTCGGTAATGGCGGACTCGATCTTTT
This sequence comes from Massilia sp., assembly GCF_032106685.1. Taxonomy (GTDB): domain Bacteria; phylum Pseudomonadota; class Gammaproteobacteria; order Burkholderiales; family Burkholderiaceae_D; genus Telluria. The sequence goes on along the minus strand of NZ_DAMCPG010000016.1, from coordinate 35,876 downwards.
CCTTCTCGCCGGCTTCCAGCTTGTCGCCGTATTCGGTCAGCGACTTGCGGGTCGAGTGGACCAGCGCGTCGGCCTGGTTGCGCGACTCGGCCAGTTCCTTCACGCGCTTATCTTCTTCCGCGTTCAGCTCGGCGTCCTTCACCATCTTCTGGATTTCCTCCTCGGTCAGACCCGAGTTGGCCTTGATGGTGATCTTGTTTTCCTTGCCGGTGGCCTTGTCCTTCGCGCCCACGTGCAGGATGCCGTTGGCGTCGATGTCGAAGGTCACTTCGATCTGCGGCGTGCCGCGCGGCGCCGGCGGGATGCCTTCGAGGTTGAACTCGCCCAGGCCCTTGTTACCGGCAGCGATCTCGCGCTCGCCCTGGTAGACCTTGATGGTCACGGCCGGCTGGTTGTCGTCGGCGGTCGAGAACACCTGCGAGAACTTGGTCGGGATCGTGGTGTTCTTGTGGATCATCTTGGTCATCACGCCGCCCAGGGTTTCGATACCCAGCGACAGCGGGGTCACGTCCAGCAGCAGCAGGTCCTTGCGGTCGCCGGCCAGCACCGAGCCCTGGATCGCCGCGCCAACCGCCACGGCTTCGTCCGGGTTCACGTCCTTGCGCGGATCCTTGCCGAAGAACTCCTTCACTTTTTCCTGCACCTTCGGCATGCGGGTCATGCCGCCGACCAGGATGATGTCGTCGATGTCCGAGACCTTCACGCCCGCATCCTTGATAGCGGTGCGGCACGGCTCGATGGTACGGGCAACCAGTTCCTCGACCAGCGACTCCAGCTTGGCGCGGGTGATCTTCAGGTTCAGGTGGACCGGCGCGCCGTTCGCCATGGCGATGTACGGCTCGTTGATTTCGGTCTGCTGGGCCGACGACAGTTCGATCTTGGCGCGCTCGGCCGAAGCCTTGATGCGCTGCAGGGCGATCGGGTCCTTCGACAGGTCGAGGCCGTTGATCTTCTTGAACTCGTCGATGATGTAGTCGATGACGCGCTGGTCGAAGTCTTCGCCGCCCAGGAAGGTGTCGCCGTTGGTCGACAGCACTTCGAACTGCTTCTCGCCGTCCACGTCCGCGATCTCGATGATCGAGACGTCGAAGGTGCCGCCGCCGAGGTCATACACGGCGATCTTGCGGTCGCCCTTGTCGGTCTTGTCCAGGCCGAATGCCAGCGCGGCCGCGGTCGGCTCGTTGATGATGCGCTTGACGTCCAGGCCGGCGATGCGGCCGGCGTCCTTGGTCGCCTGGCGCTGCGAGTCGTTGAAGTAGGCCGGCACGGTGATGACCGCTTCGGTGACTTCTTCGCCGAGGTAGTCTTCGGCGGTCTTCTTCATCTTGCGCAGCACTTCTGCCGAGATCTGCGGCGGCGCCAGTTTCTTGTCGCGCACGCCGACCCAGGCGTCGCCGTTGTCGGCTTTGGTGATCTGGTACGGCATCAGCGAGATGTCCTTCTGGACTTCCTTCTCGTCGAACTTACGGCCGATCAGGCGCTTGACCGCGAACAGGGTGTTCTTCGGGTTGGTGACAGCCTGGCGCTTGGCAGGTGCGCCGACGAGGATCTCGCCGTCTTCCTGGTAGGCGATGATCGACGGCGTGGTGCGCGCGCCTTCGGCGTTCTCGATCACCTTTGGCTGGCCGTTTTCCATGATCGCGACGCAGGAGTTGGTCGTTCCCAGGTCAATACCAATAATTTTGCCCATGATTTATTTTCCTTTGAATACTGAAATGTTCTGATGTTTCGGATATGGGGAAAAACCTGACTGCTTTCAAGGCCTTTTGCCAAGCAGCACCATACTTTTTCTTATTTCGGCTGTGCTACCGTGACGATGGCCGGACGCAGCAGGCGGTCGGCGATCATGTAACCTTTTTGCAGAACATTCACCACGGTATTGGCTTCCTGGTCCGCCGGCACCATCGAGACAGCCTGGTGCTTCATCGGGTCGAGCTTCTCGCCCTGCGCCGGCATGACTTCGACCAGGCGGTTCTTCTCGAAGGCAGTGGTGAGCTGCTTCAGGGTCATCTCGACGCCTTCGCGGATCGCCTCGACCGTTTGCGTTTCCACCTTCAGCGCCATTTCCAGGCTGTCGCGCACCGGCACCATGGCCTCGGCGAAGCTTTCGATGGCGAACTTGTGCGCCTTGCTGACGTCTTCCTGGGCGCGGCGGCGGATGTTCTCGCCTTCGGCCTTGGCACGCATGAACGCGTCGTGCATTTCAGCCAGTTTGGCTTCAGTCGCGCTCAGTTGTTCTTCGAGGCTGGGCTCGCGCGCTTCGTCCGGCGTGGCCTGGGCGGTCGCGGCTGCGGCGTCGCCTTCCGGCTGTTTAATCACCTCTGGATTTTCTTGGTCTTGCATCGAAAATACTCCTGAAATCAATGACTTGGCTGAATGGTTAGACAGGTCCTGCTTGTCGTACAGCGCCGCATATGGGGCGATCTCCTACATTTTCAAGGGGAATTGCGCATTTGTTAGCGGCAGAACCGACAACATTTGTTACAACTCTTACCGATGAAATAATTCTTTCCCTGCCGGCAAGTTCTAAGATCGCTTACCGACGCGTTGACACGGGCGTCGCCAGAACAAGAACCAGTCGTGGGAGAGACTCATGAGATTGCCGTTGATTAGCAGCGCCGTCGTGGTGTACACCGCCCTTGCGGTGGCATGCATCTGCTATGCCGGGTTGTGAGCCAAGCCGTAAAACGTAGCATTTTAGCAGGTTGGGCCGTGGGGAGCCCGGCGGGAGGATTTCGAAGGTTGCGGTGTGCGAACCTGTGTTGAACGCGTGGGCGGCAAAGCCGCCCACCCTACCGTCCGCATACCCGTAGGGTGGGCGGGTTCCCCGCCCACGCGTCGATCGCTATCGTGGGAACTGCCGCGACCGTGCCGGCACTGATGGTGTTACTTCACGCCCCGAGACGCAACGCATGCTCGCGCGCGACTTCCGCGTCGCGCCGCTCCGCTTCCCGCTGCGACGGGCTCATCATGGTCGGCCAGCCGATCAGGTGCTGCTCGGCAATCTCGGCCAGCCCGACGATCCAGGTCGGCGCCTCGTTCAGGCAGGGGATGTAGTGGAATTCCTTGCCGCCGGCGCTTTCAAAGTCGTGCTTTACTTCCATCGAGATCTCTTCCAGCGTTTCCAGGCAGTCGGCGGTGAAGCCCGGGCAGATCACGTCGATGCGCTCGACGCCCTGGCGCGCCAGTTCGGCCACGGTCGGCGCCGTGTACGGCTGCAGCCACTCGGCCTTGCCGAAGCGCGACTGGAAGGTGACGATGTACTCGTCCGGCGCCAGGCGCAGGCGCGCCGCCAGCAGGCGCGCGGTCTTCTGGCATTCGCAGTAATACGGGTCGCCCAGCAGCAGCGTGCGCTTCGGCACGCCGTGGAAACTCATCACCAGCTTCTGGCCGCGGCCGTGCGCGTCCCAGTGCGCCTGCACCGTGTCGTGCAGCGCGTCGATGTAGCCGTCGTGGTCGTGGTAGTGCTTCACCAGGCGCAGCTCGGGCACGTTGCGGATCGCTTTGTAGTGGGCAAACACGGCGTCCCAGATCGAGGCCGTGGTGGTGCCGGAATACTGCGGATACGAAGGCAGGATCGCGATCCGGTCGCAGCCGTCGAGCTTCAACTGGTCCAGCACTTCCGGCAGCGAGGGCGAGCCGTAGCGCATCGCCATGCGTACCTGCACGCCTTCGTGGCCGCGCTGCTCGAGCGCCGCCTGCAGCAGCTGCGCCTGCCTTTGGGTATGCACCTTCAGCGGCGAACCCTCCTTCGTCCAGATCGTCTGGTATTTCTTGGCCGATGCGCCGGAGCGGAACGGCAGGATGATCAGGTTGAGAATGAACGACCACACCAGGCGCGGGATTTCGACCACGCGCGGGTCGGACAGGAATTGCTTCAGGTAGCGCTTGACCGCGGAACGGGTCGGCGCATCCGGCGTGCCGAGATTGACGAGGACGATGGCGCTTTGGGCAACGGTGCCGTGGGTGTGGGGCGGTTCTTTTCGAAAGGGCATAGACAGGACAGGAATGCGTGGGGCTCCATTATAGGTGCGCGCCGTCCGGCCTTCGAGAAGATAATGTTGATCGCGGCGATAGCCCAACAGTTGCGCGCTGCCGCTTGACGCGAAGCAGCCTGTGGGCCATGGCGCCGGGTGATCGAAGCGCTGCGGCAGCGTGGGCGCAAGCGCCCACCCTCCGCGATACCGCCGCGGTCCCGGCCCGTGCCGCGTCAGGTCGTCACATGCAGGCGCACGTCGATGTTGTTGCGCGTCGCGTTCGAATAGGGGCAGACGATGTGGGCCTTGTCGACCAGCTCCTGCAACTGCTGCTTATCCATGCCCGGACCGTGGATGGTCAAATCGGCCTCGATGCCGAAGCCGGTCGGGATCTGGCCGATGCCGACCTCGCCCGTCACCGTCAGCTCCTCCGGCAATTTCACCTTTGCCTGGCCGGCGACGAACTTCAGCGCGCCCAGGAAGCAGGCCGAGTAGCCGGCCGCGAACAGCTGCTCCGGGTTGGTGCCGGTGGCGCCGTTGCCGCCCAGTTCCTTCGGTGTCGTCAGCTTGACGTCCAGCACGCCGTTATCGCTGCGCGAGGTGCCCTCGCGGCCGCCCTGCGAAGTGGCCTTGGCGCGGTACAGGACTTTTTCGATGCTCATGCGAACCTCCTTGTTTTGGTTGGAGGGAGATTGTGGCAGAGCGGTGAAGTAGGCAGCGCCCGGTTAGCGCGCCCGGGCAGGCAGCGCACTTGCCTGGCGCTTAACGACTTCGACACTTCGAGAAAACCGAAGTAACGCATCGAAAAAAGCATGTTTTTCTTAAGAAATCCCTGCGTACAATTTGTTCAATATTTAATAACTAAAGAAAGAACAACATGAACGACTTCCTGGCGTCAGCCATGACGCAGCTTGCCACGCTGTTCGATGGGAACATGGGCTGGACCATCCTGGCCCTGGCACTCGTGGTACGGCTGGCCCTGTTCCCGCTGACGCTGCACCTGGCGCGCAGGATGCTGGCGAACCAGCAAAAAATCAAGGCGTTGCAGCCCCAGGTCGACGCCATCAAGGCGCGCCTTGCGTCGGACCCGAAGGCCATGTTTACGGCGGTCTCGGCGCTGTACAAGGAAAACGATGCGCGCATGTTCGACCGTTCCAGCCTGTTGGGCGCCCTGGTGCAGCTGCCGGTATTCGGCCTGCTGTACAAGGCGATCACCAACGCCAGCGCGGGCAGCTTCCTGTGGATCAGGAACCTGGCTGCGCCCGATACGGTTCTGACCCTCGTCGTGCTCGCGCTGACCGCCGTCGCCGCTTACTACGCGCCGACCACCGCGGCGGACACGGCAATGGTGATGATGGCCGTGCAAATCCTGGTGACGGCCTTCATCGTGTGGAAGCTGGCGGCGGGCGTCGGTTTGTATTGGGCGGTGTCGGCGTTTGCCAGTGTTGTCCAGAACTTTGTGCTGCGTTACGGGTTCAACGCGCCGAGGAAGCAGGCTGAATAAGCGGTAACGCTCGCATCTCGCAAACGTCGGGCTGTATGGCATACCGACGCTACAGGCCAAGCTAGAGGCGGGCTCGTAATGTAGAGAAATCTGATGCGGCGACGCATCCGCTGGTTGAACGCGTGGGCGGCGTCGACGCAGCATGGTCATCGGAAGCACGGGTGGAGCCGTCCACCCTACGCCCCTCCGTTACACGCTTGCAGGCCATTTACAAGGGCAAGCCGGAATTCACGACGCCAGCAACTCCCGCGCATGCTTGCGCGTCGTCTCGGTAATCTCGATCCCGCCCAGCATGCGCGCCACCTCTTCCACGCGCGCCCGGTTGTTCAGCACCTCGATGCGCGAGACCGTGCGGCCCTCGCCGGTCGTGCCCTTGGCCACCTGGAAGTGCTGGTTGGCCTGGCTCGCCACCTGCGGCAGGTGAGTGACGCACAGCACTTGCCGCTGCTGGCCGAGGCGTTTCAGCAGGCGCCCCACCACTTCGGCGACGCCGCCGCCGATGCCGCTGTCGACCTCGTCGAAGATCAGGGTTGGCGTGGTGGTCGCGTGCGAGGTGATGACGGAGATCGCCAGCGAGATGCGCGCCAGTTCGCCGCCCGAGGCGACCTTCGCCAGCGGACGCGGGGCGACGCCGGCGTGGCCGGCCACCAGGAATTCGATCTGTTCGAGGCCGTGCGCGCCGGGCTCGGCCTGGTTCAGGGAGACCTCGAAGCGGCCGCCGCTCATGCTCAGTTCCTGCATGGCCAACGTGACCTGTTCGCTCAGGGATTTTGCAGCGGAAACCCGCCGCGCCGATAGCCGGTTCGCCACCTTGCGGTAGGCGCTTTCCGCCTTTTCTTCCTGGCGTTTCAATCCCTCGATGTCGGTGGCGTCGGCCAGCTGGCGCAGTTTCGCGGCCAGCGTGGCGTGCTCCTCGGGCAGCTCTTCCGGCGTGACGCGGTACTTGCGCGCGGCGCTGTGCAGGGCGTCCATGCGGGCGTCGACTTCGCGCAGGCGGTCCGGGTCGAGCTCGACCTTGTCGATGTAGTTGTTCAGCGCGTACACCGCTTCCTGCAGCTGGATGCGCGCCGGTTCCATGCAGTCGAGCACGCCCTGCAGCTCGGCGTCGACGTCGACCAGTTTACCGAGCTTGGTGTTCAGCGAACTCAGTTGCGACAGGATCGGGTGGTCCGACTCCGAGATGGCGGCCAGCGCCTCCTGCGCGCCCTCGATCAGGCTGGCGGCGTGCGACAGGCGGCTGTGCTCGTTCGAGATCTCGACCCACTCGCCCGGTTTCGGCGCCAGCTTGTCGAGTTCGCTCACCTGCCATTCCAGGCGCTCGCGCTCGATCAGCACGTTCTTGGCGTTGGTTTCGTATTCCTCGCGCTGGCGCGACAGCGCGCGCCAGGCGCGGTAGGCGGCGGCCACTTCCTGCGCCTCGGCGGCGGCGGCCGGATCGCGCACGGCGATCTGGTTATCGAGCAGGGCGCGCTGGGCCTCGCTTTTCAGCAGGCTCTGGTGCGCGTGCTGGCCGTGGATGTCGACCAGCATGTCCCCCAGCTCGCGCAACTGGCCGGCGGTGGCCGCGATGCCGTTGATGTAGCCCTTCGAGCGGCCGGCGTTGTCGATCACGCGGCGCAGCAGCGCCCCGCCCTCTTCACTCGCGAACTCGTGCTGCGCGAGCCAGGATGCGGCGGCTTCGGTCACAGCGAAATCGGCCGTGATGTCGGCCTTGGCCGCGCCTTCGCGCACCATGCTGGCCTCGCCGCGCCCGCCCAGGGCCAGTTGCAGCGCATCGATCAGGATCGATTTGCCGGCGCCGGTCTCGCCGGTGAAGACCGAAAAGCCGTTGGCAAATTCGAGCTCGATGGCGTCGACGATGACGAAATCGCGGATGGTCAGTGTGCGCAGCATGAAGAAACAGGTCTCCTGTCGGTTCTTTATTTGAGTTTGCCGTCGTGCGACGGGTATTCGTGCCAGTGCAGTTTTTCGCGCAGGGTGTGGTAGTAGCTCCAGCCTTCCGGGTGCAGGAAGGTGATGGTATTGGGCGAGCGCGAGATGACGATCTCGTCGCCGTGCTGCAGGCTGGCGAAAGTCTGCATGTCGAAGTTCACGGAGATGTCGCGGCCCGACACGATCTCGACCACGATCTCGCTGGTGTCGGGCACGGCGATCGGCCGGTTCGACAGCGCATGCGGCGCAATCGGCACCAGCACGATGCCCTGCAGGCTCGGGTGCAGCAACGGGCCGCCGGCCGACAGCGCGTAGGCCGTGGAGCCGGTCGGGGTCGAGACGATCAGGCCGTCCGAGCGCTGGTTGTACATGAACTGGCCGTCGACCGCCACGCGCAATTCCGCCATGCCGGCGCCGCTGCCGCGCGCTACCACCACGTCGTTCACGGCCACGCCGCAATAGATCATTTCGCCGCCGCGCATGACCCGGCCTTCGAGCAGAGTGCGCTTCTCGGACGTCGCCTTGCCCTGCAGGATTTCGCCCAGCGCCGGCAGCATGCGGTCGACCGGAATGTCGGTGATGAAGCCGAGCCGGCCGAGGTTGATGCCGATCAGCGGGATGTCGTACTTGGCGAGCTGGCGCGCGATGCCGAGCATGGTGCCGTCGCCGCCCATGACGACTGCGAGGTCGGCCTGTTCGCCGATGTCGGCCACGCTCATCGGTTCGACGCCCGGCAGGCCGAGGTGGGCGGCCGTATCGGCCTCGAACACGACGCGGTAGCCCGCGCCTTGCAGGAAGCCCAGGATGCGCGCGACCGGCTCTTCGATGCCGGCCGTGTTCTGCCGTACGACAAGCGCGATGATTTGTTGCGGGTCAGGCGTAGAGGGCATAGATTTCTCGGCATCGATAGGAAAACACGCTGCGAGATTAACCGATAATCCCTGCGCCTGCTACCCGGCCGCACATCGAATACTGTACAAAATCACAGTATAGATGCGCAGGGGCCGGAAGGGCAAGATCAGCCCATCATTGCCAGGCCCGCGGCGAGCACGGCCGCGAACAGGATGCACAGCGAATGCGCCGTCATCAGGACCATCCAGCGCAAGGCAGTGACGAGGCGGGTGCCGCCGTAGACCTTGCGCATGGCGGTCGGCAGGTAGAACACCAGCCACAGGAACAGTGCCTGCCCCACCAGCGGCACGCCTTCGGGCACGAGCATCAAGAGACTCAGGCAAAGGAAGGCGAAGGCGTTGCTGTGCAGCGCGAACAGGACGTGTTCGCCGTAACGCCGCCCCGATCCCAGGTAAAGCAGTTTCAGCAGCGCCGCGAACACCGGCATCAGGGCAAAGATCGCATACGGCGCATAGCTGAAGAAGGCGCGCTTGAGCGCGGTGTTGCGCTCGGCCCTGGGCAGCTCGCTGAAATGCGCGACCTTCGCGCCCAGCGCCGGGTGCACCTTCTCGACCAGGTTGCGTGCCTTGCGGGCATCGCCTTCGAACTCGATCAACCCGGGTTCTTCTTTTTTCCGGCTGTCCGCGGCCGGCGGCGTCGGCGCCGGCTCGCTCGCGGTCGCCGGCGCTGGCTTGCTCGCGGCTGCCGGCGCCGGCTTGCTCGCGGCTGCCGGCGCCGGCGCCACCGCGGCCGGCTTCTCCGGCGCCGCCTGCCGCCCGTCGTCGCCGAAGCTGAGTCCGACGAGCTTGAACAGCGCAAAGAAGATGATGCTGAAACTCAGGTAGAGGCGCAGCGGCTCGACGTAGCGCACGCGGCGGCCCTGGATGTACTCGAGCGTCAGCCGGCCCGGCCGGAACAGCAGCAGCGCCACCGATTTCCACAACTTGCCCTCGAGCGCGACGTAATGGGCGATGAACTCGTGCAGGAATTCGCGCGCGCTCGGCACGTGCAGGTGCGCCGGCTGCCCGCACCCTGGGCAGAACTTGCCGCCCAGCGGCGTCCCGCAATTCGGGCAAAGGGTGGCGGCCTGGTGCGGGAGGGCTTCGGTATTCACGGTTTGGCTGGGCAATGATGTCGAAGTCGACATGTTATCGAGTTAATTGCAAAAAAGCATTACTCATTGCGCTATTCAATTGCGCGACTGCCGCGGACGCGACGCGTTAGGATTCATGCAAGAGTATGCAAAGGAGGATGCAATGGTTACCGAAACCAAGGACCGCTTCGTCAACACCGATGCGAAGATCGAGAACGACGGCGTCAAGCGCCAGCCGCACGAGCGCGACGAGTCGCCCGACGGCCAGGACCTTGAGCCGCGCGGCGTCATGAAGCAGGCGGCGGAAGACCTGGCCCAGGGCCTGGTCGACACCGACGCCCGCGCCACGCCCGGCGTGAGCGAATCGGTCGATCCCGCGCCCGGCGCCACCGGCCAGGCCAACCCACAACCCGACCGCCATCGCTCGATGCGCGATCACGACTCGGCCCAGCCCCTGCCGGGCAAGAACCGCTGAAAGGAAGCGACATGACCATCAAACGCAACGGCAGCGCCGTCTGGAGCGGCGGCCTGAAGGACGGCAAGGGCGCGGTCTCGACCGGTAGCGGCGTGCTGAAGGATTCGCAGTACGGTTTCAATACCCGCTTCGAAGACGGCCCCGGCACCAACCCGGAGGAACTGATCGGCGCCGCGCACGCGGGCTGCTTCACGATGGCCCTGTCCGGCCAGCTCGGCCAGGCCGGCATGACGGCCCAGGAACTGCGCACCACCGCCACCGTCTCGATGGAAAAGGTCGAGGGCGGCTTCTCGATCACCGCCGTGCACCTCGACCTGGTCGCCAAGATCCCGGGCGCCAGCCAGGAAGCCTTCGACAAGGCGGCCAATACCGCCAAGGAAAACTGCCCGGTGTCGAAGCTCCTGAACGCGAAGATCACCCTGAGCTCGCGCCTGGAAAACTGAGTTGCAAACCTAGGGTGGGCGGTTTTCCGCCCACGCGTCCAACCACCGTTCGCTCCGACGAACACGCCGCATCTCGCGTTACCCGGTGAATTGCGCGGAACGATTCGCGGCGCCCTGCCCTCCGACACAGCCGCCTCCGGCAAGCTTCGCCTCAAACGCATAAAATTGCCCTTTCCGAACCATCAAGAAAGACAACCCCATGCGCTTCCTCCACACCATGCTCCGCGTCGGCGACCTGCAGCGCTCGATCGACTTCTACACCAAGGTCCTCGGCATGAAACTGCTGCGCACCAGCGACAACCCCGAGTACAAGTACAAGCTGGCCTTCCTCGGCTATGGCAGCAACCCCGAGCACGCCGAACTCGAACTGACCTACAACTACGGCGTCGAGAGCTACGACATGGGCACCGCCTACGGCCACATCGCGATCTCGGCCGAAGACATCTACGCCACCTGCGACGCCGTGCGCGCGGCCGGCGGCAACATCACCCGCGAACCGGGCCCGGTCAAGGGCGGCAGTACCGTGATCGCCTTCGTCACCGACCCGGACGGCTACAAGATCGAGTTCATCCAGCGCAAGGACAACGAAGGCGGCGGCGGCCTGAGCAACTAAGCGCTCCAGGCAAAGGATGCCGAAACCGACCCTGCCCAGCAGGGTCGGTTTCTTGCTGTTAAAATTCTTCTGCCTGTTCCACAGGCAATCAATACGTCTTCGGGGCGGGGTGGAATTCCCCACCGGCGGTAAGATTGGAAACAATCAAGCCCGCGAGCGCCTGCCTTCGCCGGCAGGGTCAGCAGATCTGGTGCGAATCCAGGGCCGACGGTCATAGTCCGGATGAAAGAAGATGTGCGCTGCCATGCGCTTGCTTGCGCTCGCCCATACGGCTTGCAGGCAGGTCGCGTCTATTCGCTTGCCCTGATGCGTTTTTCGCCAACTTCACGCGAGGAGCGTTTCACATGTTAGTCAACACTTACACCCTTCACAGCACCGACCTGGACGGCCGCATCGCAGCGGCATTGGCTGCGGTCCGGGCCGGCATTCCCGTCATCCTGCTCGACGATTTCGACCGCGAAAACGAGGCCGACCTGATCGTCGCCGCCGACAAGCTGAGCGTCGAAACGATGGCGCTGATGATCCGCGAATGCAGCGGCATCGTCTGCCTCTGCCTGTCCGCCGACAGGGTGCGCGAACTCGAACTGCCGCCGATGGCGATCGAGAACGGCAGCCGCTACGGCACACCGTTCACGGTCTCGATCGAGGCCCGCCACGGCGTCACCACCGGCGTGTCCGCGCTTGACCGGGTCACCACGGTGCGCGCCGCGATCGCGCCCGAGGCCAAGCCGGAAGACCTGGTGCGTCCGGGCCACGTGTTCCCGCTGCGCGCCACCCCGGGCGGCGTGCTGGCCCGCGCCGGCCACACCGAAGGCTCGGTTGACCTGGCGACCATGGCCGGCCTGCAGCCGGCCGCCGTGCTGTGCGAGCTGATGAATCCGGACGGCACCATGATGCGCGGCGAGGACATCGAGCGCTTCGCCGAGGAGCGCGGCTTCCCGATCCTGACCATCGCCGAGATGATCGCCTGGCGCAAGGCGCGCGAAGGCAAATAAAGCAGGAAGAAAGCCAGAGAAAAGCAACGGCGCTGCGGCGCCGTTTTCTTTTCGGAAAATAATTTCTCTTATTGCCAACAGTCAATATCTTGTTTGATGGCGATTAAGCAAGCTCATCTTTAACGCGGCGCCGCGGCGAACGCGTCCTAGACTGGACATGAACTCTTTAATGGAGGCACCCATGTTCACATCTCGTTCAGGAAGCACCGTGCGCCCGGCACTGCGCACGGCGGCAACGTTCGCGGCGCTCGCGCTGCTGGCCGCGTGCGGCGGCGGCGGCGGCAATGGCCCGGGCCGGCAACCCGCTCCGCCGGTCGCTTCGCCGCCCCCGCCCACGCCCCCGGTGGAACGCGGCCCGCTCTACCATTTCACGGCGATCGGCCTGCCGGGCATGACGCTTGGCGCCGTCGTGCGCCAGGGCATCGCCAACGGCGCACTGGTGGCGGGCACCGCCTGGATCGGCACCGAGACCCGGGCCTTCCTGTACGACGGCAAGAAGAACATCGACCTCGGCACCCTCGGCGGCGGCAGCGCCCGCGCCTTCTCGGTCAACCCTTGCGGCCATGTGACCGGCTGGGCCTATACGGATACCGGCATCGCGCACGCCTTCTACTACGAAAACGGCAGCTTGCGCGATCTCGGCACGCTCGGCGGCGCCGACTCCTACGGCAACGTGATCAGCACCTGCGGCAAGGTGGCGGGCTGGGCCGGCACCAGCGCCGGCCAGGCGCATGCTTTCTACCACGATGGCAAGACCATGCACGACATCGGTACCTTCGGCGGTGACGCATCGGCCGCGACCGCCCTCAATTCCCTGGGCCAGGTCGTTGGGTACGCTTATCTTGCGGACAGCACGTATCGCGCTTTCCTGTATGACGCCCGCACCGGTGGGCCGATCCTGGACATCGGCCCGGCGGGCTGGCGTTCGAGGGCAGTCGACATCAACGAAGCCGGCCAGGTCGCCATCTCGGCGGTAGGCGCATCCACCCTGCGCGCCTACCGCTATGCCGGCGGCGCGCTGCTCGATCTCGGCCTGCCGCCCGGCGCCCGCGATGCGGAGGCCACGGCCATCAATGCCGCCGGCCACGTGGTCGGCACCGTCACCTATCCCGACGAGCGCAAGGTCGCCTTCCTGCACGACGGCACTACCCTGCATGAGCTCGGCACCCTGGGCGGCGGCCGCATCTCGCAGGCGGTCGCGATCAACGCGTCAGGCCTGGTGGTGGGATCGTCCGTCGACCCCACCGCCGTCGGCCAGCGTGCGTTTGCCTGGAGCAGCAGTTACGGCATGGTCAACCTGAACGAACGGGTCACGAACCTGCCCAAGGGTGTCACGCTGATCGCGGCGCTGGCCGTGGCCGACGACGGCGGGATTGCCGTGCGCACCAACGAGGGCCTGGGCTTGCTGCGGCCGCGCAAGTGAACGCGCCAGCCGCGCTGCAATGAAAAACGGCACCGCAAGGTGCCGTTCTCGTGACGGGAGCGCCTGGCTTACTTCTGCAGCAGGTTATTCACCGGCACCAGGTCCGCCTCGCGCAGCGAGCCCGACGCCGCCTTCAGGCGCAGGCCGTTCAGGATGGTGTTGTAGCGCGCGCGGGCCAGGTCGGTGCGGGTCGAGTACAGCTGGCGCTGGGCATTCAGGACGTCGATGTTGATGCGCACGCCGACCTGGTAGCCGAGCTTGTTCGACTCGAGCGCCGACTGGCTCGACACCTCGGCCGCCTCGAGCGCCTTGACCTGGGCCAGGCCGCTGTTCACGCCGAGGAAGGCCTGGCGCGCCTGCAGGGCGGCGTTGCGGCGGGTCGCTTCCAGGTCGTTGCGGGCGCGGTCTTCCAGCGCGATCGCTTCGCGCACGCGGCTGGTCACGGCAAAGCCGCTGAAGATCGGCACCGTCCACTGCACGCCGATCGAGTTGGTGCGGCCGTCGCCCGAGTTGCTGGTACGGCCGTTGACGTTGCTGCGGCCGGTATTCGCGACCAGGTCCAGGGTCGGCAGGTGGCCGGCGCGGTTCCTCGAGATCTCGCGCTTGGCCGTCTCCAGCGACAGCTGCTGCACGGTGACGCCGTAGTTCTGGGTCTCGGCGGCGCTGACCCAGGCGTCGGCGGTGGCCGGTTGCGGCGGCACCAGCGCGATGCCCGACTGCAGCGGCGCCAGCGCGCCCGGTTCGGCGCCGATGATGGCCTGCAGCGCGCTGCGCTTGTTGTCCAGGTCGTTCACGGCGGCGAATTCCTGCGCCACCACCAGGTCGTAGGCGGCCTGGGCTTCGTGGGTGTCGGTGATGGTCTGGGTGCCGACCTCGAAGTTGCGCTTGGCCGAGGCCAGCTGCTCGGTCACGGCGCTTTTCTGGGCGCGGGTCGACTCCAGCGTGTCCTGGGCCGCCAGCACGTCGAAGTAGGCCTGGGCCACGCGCGTGATCAGGTCCTGCTGGGCCTGGGCGAACTGGGCTTCGGCGACGGCCTGGGCCAGCTTGCTCTGCTCGTAGGTCTGCCAGCGGTCCCAGCGGAACAAGGGCTGGGTCAGCGACAGGCTGTACTGGTTGGTGCGCAGGTTCGAACCGCTGCCGACGACGGGGGTCGGCACGCCGCCGACGTTGACGGTATCGCCCTCGTTGAATGGCGAGAAGTCGTTATCGTTCTTGACGTACGACCCCGACAGGCCGACGGTCGGCAGCAATCCCGCACGCCCCTGCGTCACCCGTTCGCGGCCGGCGGCGAGCGATGCGCGCGCGCTGGCATAGGTGGCGTCGTTGGCCAGGGCCTGCTGGTATACCTGGATCAGGTCGATCGCGTTCGCGTCGAACGACACGAAAGCGCTGGCCAGCAGCATGGCGATGAGGGGTTTCTGCATTGCGGTCTCCGTCGGAGTCATCAAAAGTGAGGAAAACAGGTCAGTACTTCGGCATCGCCGGATCGACCTGCATGGCCCAGGCGTGTATTCCGCCCGTCAAATTCGTTACGTTCTCGAAGCCGTTACGCTCGAGGAAAGCGGCAACCTGCATGCTGCGCGCGCCGTGGTGGCAAATACAGACGATCTCCTGGTCGTCGCCGAGCTCGCCGGCGCGGATCGGGACCAGGTGCATCGGGATCTGGGTCGAGCCTGCGATGTGGCAGGTCTCGAATTCCCAGTTCTCGCGCACGTCCAGCAGCAACGGGCGCTCGCGCGCCGGGTCGGCCAGCCAGGCGGCCAACTCGGGGGCGGTAATGTGCTGCATCGCGCGTCCGCTCAGAACGTGAAGCGCGACGCGACCGGCGCACCGGCCAGCGGCTTGGCGTTGGTCTCGAACAGCTTGACCGTGTCGTAGCCGGTTTCCGAGACGCGGGTGACGATCTCGCAGGCCATGGCCGGCGCCTGGCCGACGATGG
This sequence comes from Massilia sp., assembly GCF_032106685.1. GTDB lineage: Bacteria > Pseudomonadota > Gammaproteobacteria > Burkholderiales > Burkholderiaceae_D > Telluria. The sequence continues at coordinate 20,591 of NZ_DAMCPG010000016.1, read as the reverse complement.
CGGCGATGCGGCCGCCCACCTTCACCTGGCGCAGGAAGGCTTCCGGCAGGCTTTCCAGGCCGCCCGAGATGACGATCACGTCGTAGGGCGCGCCCTGCTCCCAGCCCGCCGCGCCATTGCCTTCGACCACGGTGACGTTGTCGATGCCGGCCTTCTTCAGGTTCTGCTCGGCCAGCGCCTTGATTTCCGGCGAGAGCTCGACCGCGGTCACGTGCTGCGCCTTGTGCGCCATCAGCGCCGCCATGTAACCCGAGCCGGCGCCGATTTCCAGCACCTTCTCGTGCTTCTTGAGGTTCAGTTCCTGCAGAATGCGCGCTTCGATCTTCGGGTTGAACATCGTGTCGCCACCCGGCAGCGGGATCTCGACATCGGCGAAGGCCAGGTTCTGGTAAGCCTCCGGCACGAACTGTTCGCGCTTGACCACATGCAACAGGTCGAGAACATCCTGGTCCAGCACGTTCCAGGGGCGGATCTGCTGTTCGATCATGTTGAAGCGGGCTTGTTCGATATTCATCTCAATACTCAGTGGAAAAAGAAATAATCCGATATTTTATCGTTGAACTGCCTCAGGACGCACATCTTATCGGGATGGCATCGAGATCGCGTGAAATTGCGACAGTCTGCAGTTTGGAGGGAATGAACGCCTGAAAAAGGCGTCCTGAAGAGATCGGCTGTTCACGCCGCCGATCACGCGCCGGCGACCGCGGCGGCCGGGGGCAGCAGGCCGTGCAGCGCCATGTCGAGGAAGGTGTCGAGAAAGGCTTTCGGTTCGAGCGCGCCGCGCTCGCAGGGGCCGACCGAATGCTTCCAGGTGACGAGCATGAGCATCGGCGCGATCAGGACCTGGGTCATCTGGATGACGTCGATGGAACGGAACTCGCCGCGCGCGATGCCGCGCTCGAGCATGCTGGAAATCATGCGCGTGCCACGGTTGATCACTTCTTCCTGGTAGAACTTGGCCAGCTCGGGGAAATTGTTCGCTTCGGCGGTGACGAGCTTGGCGATGCCCGACACCTTGGTGCCGCCGACCCGCTCCCACCAGGCCAGCAGCACGTTGCGCAGCAGGTCGGCGCTGTGGCCGTCGAATTCGGCGACCGAGGACTCGGCCTCGCCGATCACGGGCACGATGCTGGTGCGCACCACGGCCTTGAACAATTCCTCTTTGTTTTCGAAATACAGGTAGAGCGTCCCCTTCGAGACGCCGGCGCGGCGCGCCACGTCCTCGAGCCGGGTAGCGGCAAACCCCCGTTCGACGAACAGGTCGATGGCTGCCGCCAGCAATTCCTGCGGACGAGCATCCTTGCGGCGCTCCCAGCGCGGCTTGGTGTCAAATGGGCATTCCATGCTTCTGTCCGACAACTTTCAAAGAGTCATCGAATATAGACCCCGGTCCGTGGGCAGTCAAGCATACATACGCCTGCCTGCAGCGGGATCCGGCCCGTGTTTACAAGTCCTTGCGCGCTTTTCGTACGCTTTTCACGTATTTTCGACACCTTTCCAGCGCCTGCGCCGTTCTGCTTCCTACCTGCTTCCTGGCTGCTCCCTACCTTGCCTTGCCGTTGCCGCAACCGTAGATCCGCCCTTCGCTGCGCGGCCGGTAGAGCGCGCCCTCGCGCTCGCGCGCCGGCTGGTCGGTCTGCTGGCGCGGCACCTGGAACACCGACAACACGTCCGCCACGCCCGGCAGGAGTTTGCCGACCGCGACGTCCAGGCTGGCGATGGCGCCGACCTTCAGGTTGCGCGTGGGCGTGGTGGCGGCCTGCAGGATCGCCGCGGCCACCTGGTGCGGGTCGAGTTGCGGCCCGGGCAGCTTCGGTTCGTTCTTGAGGTAATTGCGCGCGTGCCGGGGCAGCGGCGTGTCGACCGCGGTCGGCTCGATCAGGGTGATCGACACCGGGGCGCCGTCGACCTGTTCGATCTCGATGCGCAGCGCGTCGGTGAAGCCTTTCACGGCGTGCTTGCTGGCCGAATACATGCCCTGCAGCGGAATCGCCACTTCGGACGCTTCGCTGCCGACGTTGACCAGGGCGCCGCCGGTCATGCGCAGGTGCGGCAGCGCCGCCAGCGAACCGTTGACCATGCCCCAGAAATTGATGTCGAACAGACGCCGGCTGTCGGCCTCGTCCACTTCGTCCAGCCTGCCGTAGATGGTGCAGCCGGCATCGTTGACCCAGGTGTCGATGCGCCCGAAGCGTGCGATCGCCTGCGCCGCCACGTTCTCGACCTGGGCGCGGTCGGACACATCGGCCACGACGTGGACGGCGTCGTGCCCGCTGGCGCGCAAGCCGCCGACGATGGCTTCCAGTACGTCGCCGCTGCGCGCGACCAGCACGAGCTTCGCGCCGCGCCGCGCCGCATCCTGGGCGGTGGCCAGGCCGATGCCGCTCGACGCCCCGGTAATGACCATCACTTGCTGGTCGAGTGGTTTGAGCGAACTGGCCATGCGCAGCGTCCTCCGTCGGCGTGATCTCTTGGGCCCACCTTAGCAGGAATGCCAACTGTGCAGCGCCCGCCAGCCACAGGCATGGCCGGCCGCCGTCCGCTTGCGCTGTCGGCTTGCGCCGTGGGCTTGGTATACTGCCCGCTCCGGCCGCTTCAGCGCCGGCCGCCCTCCTCCTGGAACCCGATGAATTGCCGCGACCATTGCGGTGCCTGCTGCACCGCGCCCTCGATCACCAGCCCGATTCCCGGCATGCCCAACGGTAAGCCGGCAGGCGTGCGCTGCGTGCAGCTTGCCGACGACAACCGCTGCCGCATCTTCGGGCAGCCGGAACGGCCGGCCTTCTGCGCCGGCCTGCAGCCTTCGCTGGACATGTGCGGGAGCAGCCGCGAGCAGGCCATGCTGTGGCTCGGCGAACTGGAGCGGGCGACAGCACCGGGCTAGGTTTTACGCTCGTCCTCGTCCTCGTCCTCGTCCGCCTCGGTCTCGCACGGCGACAGCAGCCTGGCCTTTTTCTTCTTCTTGACGGTGGTGGAGATTTCCTGGCCCGGCTTGGTGGCCGGCGGCGGAGCGACCGGGATCGGAAAGCCGAGAAAAACCATGATGAAAAAGACCGACAGCAGCAGGTAGAACAGCGGACGCTTCCAGTTGAGCTTTTGTTTCATCATTGCCAATAAATGAGTATTGGCAATGGCGGTTCAATAGCTGCCCTGTAAATATCCTTTGCGGGTAGCAAGCCGCGCCACGGCGGTCAATGTGCCGTGGCCGGGCGCTGCGCCTGCTGGATGTGGGCGAACAGGGTGCCCAGGGTCATGCGCTCGTCCCAGATATCCTCGAGCACGATGCCGAAGCGGGTGCGCAGTTCGCGGGCGAGCGTGTCGAATTCCATGGCGCCGCTCATCCACTTCGAGGAAGACAGCGCGCGATAGAGGCCAAGCAATTGATCGTCGGGACGGAATTTCAGGAGGTCGGCGTCGCGGAAATCGAACGCGGAAGTGAAGACGGAAAGGAATTCGCGGATTTGTTTCTTGGTGGCGGAAGGGAAGGCGCGGCGCCACTGGCGGCCCTGGCAAGTACGTGTGCGCAGGGGGTTGGGCAACTGCCCGAACGCCAACATGGCCCAACCAACAGCCAGGATGACGAGGATCGCAAAGATGCTCATGGGTAGACGACAGCGTTACTCATGCGGACCAGTCTAGCACGTTGCGTGCGCCGTGGCGCAGGTGGCGGCGATATTGTGCGCACCTTGCCGGCACAGTGTTCGGTAACGAAACGGCAATATGCCGCGCATAAAATTTGTTCGCCATTGAGACCGACTCAACGGCATTCGCCGTGCTCGTGGTAAGCTTCGGCCCCTACGGCATGCCCGCGCTGTCCTTCCGCGCCGTATTCCTTAATAGATAGCAAAGTTCATGGATATCCTTCTCGCCGTCAAGGCGATCATCATGGGCCTGGTCGAGGGCTTCACCGAATTCCTGCCGATCTCCTCCACCGGTCACCTGATTCTCGCAGGCAGCCTGCTCAACTTTACCGGCGAAAAAGTCAAAGTCTTCGAAATCGCGATCCAGGCCGGCGCCATGCTGGCCGTGATCTGGGAATACCGCGAACGCATCGGGCGCGTATTAAGTGGCTTGCTTACCGAACGGCGCCAGCAGAAGTTCGTGATCAACCTGGTCGTCGCCTTCCTGCCGGCCGCGCTCCTCGGTTTGATCTTCAGCCGCGCCATCAAGGACGAGCTGTTCAAGCCGGTGCCGGTGGCGATGGCCTTCATCGTCGGCGCCTTCGTGATCCTGTGGGTCGAGCGCCGGCACAAGAATCTGCCGACAGCCGCGCGCATCGAGACCGTCGACGACATGACGGTGCTGGACGCCCTGAAGGTCGGTTGCGCCCAGGCCTTTGCCCTGATCCCGGGCACGAGCCGCTCGGGCGCCACCATCATGGGCGGCATGCTGTTCGGCCTGTCGCGCAAGGCGGCCACCGAATTTTCCTTCTTCCTGGCGATCCCGACCCTGCTCGGTGCGACCGTGTATTCGGTGTACAAGGAACGCGCGCTGCTGTCGATGGACGACCTGCCGATGTTCGGCGTCGGCGGCCTGGCCGCCTTCGTGTCGGCCTTCCTCTGCGTGCGCTGGCTGCTGCGCTATATCAGTACCCACGACTTCACGATCTTCGCCTGGTACCGTATCGTGTTCGGCGTGATCGTCCTCGTCACCGCCCATTATGGCCTGGTGAACTGGGCGGAATAAATCCGGGAAACTCTTCATGTACACCGAGATCGAAGGCCAGGACACCGAAGCGCGCGCGTTGCACGTACTGCAGACCGTGTTCGGCTACCCCGCGTTCCGCGGGAACCAGGCTGACATCGTCCAGCACGTGGCCAATGGCGGCGACGCCCTGGTCCTGATGCCGACCGGCGGCGGCAAGTCGCTGTGCTACCAGATCCCGGCGCTGCTGCGCGAGGGCGTCGGCGTGGTCGTCTCGCCGCTGATCGCGCTGATGCAGGACCAGGTCGACGCGCTGGAAGAAGTCGGCGTGCGCGCCGCGTTCCTGAACTCGACCCAGACCTTCGAGGAGACCCTGCGCATCGAGCGCCTGGTGCGTACCGGCGAACTCGACCTGGTGTACGTCGCGCCAGAGCGCCTGATGACCCAGCGCTGCCTCGACCTGTTCGAGTCCTCGCGCATCTCGCTGTTCGCGATCGACGAGGCGCACTGCGTCTCGCAATGGGGCCACGACTTCCGGCCCGAGTACATCCGCCTGTCGATCCTGCACGAGCGTTTCCCGAACGTGCCGCGCATCGCCCTCACGGCAACGGCCGACCAGCAGACCCGCGCCGAGATCGCCCAGCGCCTGCAGCTGGAAGAGGCGCGCCAGTTCGTCTCCTCGTTCGACCGTCCGAACATCCGCTACGCGATCGTCGAGAAGACCAACGGCCGCAAGCAACTGCTCGACTTCATCAGCACCGAGCACCCGGGCGACTCGGGCATCGTCTACTGCCTGTCGCGGAAAAAGGTCGAGGAGACCGCCGACTTCCTGAACGAGAACGGCATCCGCGCCCTGCCCTACCACGCCGGCATGGAGCACAGCCTGCGCGCCGGGAACCAGGCGCGCTTCCTGCGCGAAGAGAACATCGTGATGGTCGCCACCATCGCCTTCGGCATGGGCATCGACAAGCCCGACGTGCGCTTCGTCTGCCACCTGGATCTGCCGAAGAGCATCGAGGGCTATTACCAGGAGACCGGCCGCGCCGGACGCGATGGCGCGCCGGCCAGCGCCTGGATGGCCTATGGCCTGCAGGACGTGGTGCTGCAGCGCCGGATGATCGACGAATCCGAGGCCGACGAGACGTTTAAACGCGTGCTGTCGGTCAAGCTCGACGCCATGCTCGGCCTGTGCGAGACCCTCAGTTGCCGGCGCATGCGCCTGCTCGACTATTTCGGCGAACGCTCCGGCCCCTGCGGCAACTGCGACACCTGCCTGATCCCGCCGGTGTCGTTCGACGCCACGGTGCCGGTGCAGAAGCTGCTGTCGGCCATCTACCGGGTCGACCAGCGCTTCGCCGCCGGCCACGTGATCGACGTGCTGCGCGGCGTGCAGACCGAGCGCATCAGCCAGTGGCACCACGACTCCCTGTCCGTGTTCGGCATCGGCAGCGACCGCAGCGAGCAGGAATGGCGCGCCATCGTGCGCCAGACCATCGCGCTCGGCCTGGTCGCGGTCGACCACGATGCCTTCAGCTCCCTGAAGCTGACCGAGGCGGCGCGTCCCGTGCTCAAGGGCGGCCAGAAGGTGCAGCTGCGCCAGTACCAGAAGCCGGTCAAGCCCAAGCGCAGCTTCGCGTCCTCGAAGGGTTACGAGGAGCTGGAGCTGTCGAAATCCGAACAGGCCATCTTCGAGCGCCTGCGCGCCTGGCGCATGGGCGCCGCGCGCGAGCACGGCGTGCCGGCCTATGTCGTGTTCCAGGACGCGACGCTGCGCGAGATCGCCAAGACCAAGCCGACCTCGCTCGACGAACTGCGCGGCGTGTCCGGCGTCGGCGAGAAAAAACTGGTTTCCTACGGCGAGGACATCGTCGGCATCATCAACGACATGCTGTAGCACCTGCCGCGGCACGATTCACCACCACGTTCCACATCATGCAGATCGAATCCTCTACCGCACCATCGAATGGCGCACCCGCCTCGCACCAGGTCCCGGCCAACGCCGCCAGCCTGCAGACCTTCGTGTTTGCGCTGTTCTTCATCTTCGGCGGCATCACCAGCCTGAACGACGTCATCATCCCCAAGCTGAAGGACCTGTTCACGCTCTCGTATGCGCAGGCGATGCTGGTGCAGTCGGCCTTTTTCGCCGCCTACTTCATCGTCTCGATTCCCGCGGCCGCCATCGTGCGCCGCATCGGCTACATGCGCACCGCCGTGGTGGGCCTGCTGACCATGACGGCGGGCTGCCTGCTGTTCATCCCGGCGTCGTCGTCCGGCATGTTCGCGACCTTCCTCATCGCGCTGTTCGTGCTGGCCGCGGGCATCACGATCGTGCAGGTGGTGGCCAACCCGCTGATCTCGCTGCTGGGCGCCCCGCAGACGGCGCACAGCCGCCTGACCTTCGCCCAGGCCTTCAATTCGCTCGGCACCACGGTGTTCCCGTACGTGGGCGCGATCCTGATCCTGGGTTCGCTCGCGACCGTCGACCCGGCCACGCTCTCGGGCGCCGCGCTCGACGCCTTCCGCGCCGAGGAAACGCGGGTCGTGGTGCAGACCTATATCGGCCTGGCGATCGCGCTGGTGATCGTGGCGGCGCTGGTCTGGCACAACCGAAAAAAACTGGTGGAGACGCCGGCGCCGAAGGTCAGCATCCTGAAGGCCTTCGAACTGCTGCGCCAGCCGCGCTTCGCCTTCGGCGCAGCCTGCATTTTCCTGTACGTGGGCGCCGAAGTGGCGGTCGGTTCGGTGATCGTGAACTACCTGATGGAGTCCAACGTGCTGGCGTTGAGCGCCGAGGAAGCGGGCAAGCACGTGCCGCTGTACTGGGGCGGCGCCATGGTCGGCCGCTTCATCGGCGCCGCCCTGCTGCGCATGTTCTCGCCGGGCAAAGTGCTGGCCTGCGCGGCCGCCATGACCATCACCCTGCTGCTGGTGTCGGCGAATACGACCGGCATGGTGTCGGGCTGGTCGCTGCTGGCGGTCGGGCTGTTCAACTCCATCATGTTCCCGACCATTTTCTCGCTGGCCTGCGAAGGCCTGAAGGAGCGCGCGGCGGAAGGGTCGGGGCTGATCTGCATGGCGATCGTCGGCGGCGCGATCGTGCCCCTGATTACCGGGCACGCGGCCGATGCGGTGGGGCTCAAGATGGCGCTGGCCGTGCCGGCCATCTGCTATGCCGTCATCCTGTGCTTCGGGGTGTTTGCGCGGCGCCCGCGGGCGCTGTAAGCTGTGGCATCCCCGTAGGGTGGGCGCCCCGTGCCCACGCGGAACGATGCCTGGTGTTGGCCCTGTTGTGACCGACCGCACGCAAAAGAAAACGCCTCCAAATGATCATTTGGAGGCGTTTGTTTTTTGCGTATAAGTCGGTCAGGAATTGGAGCCAACATGATGTCGACTTCCGCGTGGGCACGGGGCGCCCACCCTACGTCCTGCTGCTTACTTCTTGGTGAACACCAGGTCCCACACCCCGTGGCCGAGTTTCAGGCCGCGGTTCTCGAACTTGGTCAGCGGCCGGTACGCCGGCTGCGGCGCATAGCCCTCGGCGGTATTGGCCAACTGCGGCTCCGCGCCCAGCACCTCCAGCATCTGCACCGCGTAGTCTTCCCAGTCGGTCGCGAGGTGGATGTAGCCGCCCGTTTCCAGCTTCTGGCACAGCAGCTTCACGAACGGCGCCTGGATCAGGCGGCGCTTGTTGTGGCGCGCCTTGTGCCAGGGATCGGGGAAGAACACGTGCACGCCGGCCAGCGAACCGTCCGGGATCATGTGGTTCAGCACCTCGAACACGTCATGCTGGACCAGGCGCAGGTTCTGGATGTCCTGCTCGCCGATCTGCTTGAGCAGGCTGCCCACGCCCGGCGTGTGCACTTCGACGCCGAGGAAATCCTTCTCGGGCATCAGGCGCGCGATGTGGGCCGTGGTGTCGCCCATGCCGAAGCCGATCTCGAGGATCACCGGCGCCTTGCGGCCGAAGGCTGCCTCGTAGTCGAGCAGGTCCTTCTTGTACTCGACCAGGAACTGCGGGCCGAATTGCTCGAAGGCGCGGGCCTGGCCGGTCGAGAGCCTGCCGGCGCGCGTGACGAAACTGCGGATGCGGTGTTCGGTCGGGTCGTACAGCATCGGACGGGCCGGGCCGTTGCTTGGCTTTTCTTCGGACATGGGAATCGGGTAATGAGGAAAGAACGGCCGCCATTATAGGGGATTCGCGGCGCGAACTGCTTACGCAACTGTTGTTACGCCGCATTACTGTGTGATCAGAAAGGCAATCTGCGCCATAATCAATTCCCTGACCTTCACCTTTCGAACCCCGCCGAGGCCCACGATGCAAGCGACCAAACACCCGATCGCGATCGAAGACAACGTCGCCACTTTCCAGCTCACCTCCTACCACTATGGCCAGCCCGGCAGCGGGAAAAAAGTGTACATCCAGGCGTCGCTGCATGCCGACGAGGTGCCGGCCATGCTGGTCGCCCATTTCCTGCGCCAGGAGCTCGACCGGCTCGACGCCGAAGGAAAAATCCGGGGCGAGATCATCCTGGTGCCGGCCGCCAATCCAATCGGCCTGTCGCAGACCATCCACGGCACGCCCTTCGGCCGCTACGACCTGTCGACCGGCGTGAATTTCAACCGCGCCTACAAGCACGTCGCCCAGGACCTCAAACAATCGCTGGCGGGCAAGCTCGGCCAGGACGCCGAGGCCAACGTGGCCCTGATCCGCGCGCACGCACGCAAATCGCTCGAGGAATGGGCACCAATCACGGCCGGCGGGCAGCTCAAGAAAACCCTGCTGTCGATGGCGATCGACGCCGACATCATGCTCGACCTGCACTGCGATAACGAGTCGGTGCTGCACATGTACGCCGGCGAACCGCTGGCCGAGGCGGTGGCGCCGCTGGCCGCGCTGATGGACGCGCACGTGCTGCTGCTGGCGCGCGAGTCCGGCGGCGAACCCTTCGACGAGGCCTGCAGCCGCCTGTGGTGGGACCTGGCCGAGCACTTCGGACCCGAAGTGGCGATCCCGCCGGCCTGTGTCGCCGTGACCGTCGAACTGCGCGGCGAGAACGACGTGCGCTACGACCTGGCGCGGCCGGACGCCGCGGCGCTGCTGCAATACCTGGCGCGTGCGGGCGTGCTCGACCTGCCGGTCGCACCGCTGCCGGCGGCACGCTGCAAGCCGACGCCGCTCGACGCGGTCGAGCCGCTGTTCGCGCCGCACTCGGGCGTGCTGGTGTTCCTGAAAAAACTGGGCGACCGGGTCGAGGCCGGGGAAACGGTGGCCGAGATCGTCAATCCGGTGAGCGGCAAGGTGACGCCGGTGCAGCCGGCGCGCGCCGGCATCTTCTTCGCCAGCACGGCGCACCGCCACCTGCTGCGCGGCATGCACGTCTGCAAGATCGCCGGCGAGACGGGTTACCGCACCGGCAACCTGCTCAGTCACTGAACCAGGTACGCGGCGCCGGCATGGGCGTGCGCGGATTGGCTACATCCGGAGAACCGGCCAGGTTCCCTTGGGGGCTGACGATATGCGTACCGCCGTGATGCCGCCAGGCCACCGGGAAGCAAGCCGGGGACGGCCATCCGGCTCAGGCTTGCTCGTTCGCGCTCTCCGTCGAGCAATGCCGACGCTGCGCCGCTGGACGCATCGCGCCGGCATAGCTGGCCGGGCCGACCCGCCAGTACAGCAGCGCGACCACGGCGACGCAGCCCAGGTGCAGCAGCCAGCCTGCCGCGAAGCCGCCCAGCGCTTCGCGCAGGGTGGCGACGATCAGCGGCGGCAGCGCGGCGATCAGGAAGCCGCCGCCCTGCATCAGCGCGGACAGGGCGCCCGCCCGGGCCGGATCGGGCAGATGGTCGAGCGCCACGATCAATGACAGCGCGAAGCAGCCGCCCAGGCCGGCGCCGAGCAGCACCGCCCAGGCAAAGGGCGCGGCGTCGGGCCGGAATGCCAGTGCGCCGAAGCCGGCGGCCTGCATGGCCAGCGTGAGCCACAACCAGGGCCGGCGGTCGTGGCTGTGGTTGACCCTGGCCAAGGCCGGCAGCAGCAGGGCCGACGCCGCCTGGCTCACGGCCAGCAGCGCCAGCAGGCTGCCGCTGGCGGCGGCGCTCCAGCCGTGCTCGCGGTAGAACGGCGCCAGCCAGGCGACCACGGTCGAGTAGCCGCCATTGACCAGGCCGAAGCAGGCCATCAGCAACCAGACGCGCGGCAGACGCAGCCACGCGCCGAGGGCCAGCCCGTTACGCCCGCCGGCCGGGTCGCGCGGCAGGCTGCATGCGGCCAGCGCCAGGGCCAGCACGGCCGGCAGCGCCATCCAGGCCAGGCCGGCGCGCCATTCTCCGCCGAAGGCCGCCATCAGGGGCGCAACCTGGGCGCCGAGCGCGCCGCCCGCCATCAGCATGGCCGAATACAGGCCCATGACGAGGCCCACATGGCGCGGGAACTGGCGCTTGATCACGCCGGGCAGCATGGCCTGCACCACCGCGGCGCCGAGTCCCAGCAAGGCGGCGGTGCCGACCAGTTGCCCGCCGCCGGTGGCGAACAGGCGCAGGCTGGAACCGGCGGCCAGCAGGACCAGTGCGCCGATCACGGACCGCCGCGCGCCGAAGCGCGCCTGCAGCGCGGGTCCGGCGAAGGCGACCACCCCCATCAGCAGCATGGGCACCAGGGTCAATAGCGCCATGCCCTGCAGGTCGAGGCCGGTGTGGCGGCCGATATCGGCTGCCAGCGGTCCGATGCCGGTGATGAAGGGGCGCAGGTTGAGTGCGATCAGGGCGACGGCCGCCAGCAACAGCGGGGCCGGTGCGCGGCGTGCCAGGTGCATGAATCAGGCCTGTGGTTTTTTCGCCTGCGCCCACTCGGCATACAGGTCGGTCTGGCCCTCGCGCCGCACCGGCAGGTAGCGGATGTCCATGGTTTGCTCGGCAAACGGTTTTGCCAGTTCCCGGTACAGCGCCGCCGTCGACAGGCCGAAAGGTTCGCCGTCGTCGTTCGAATACGCATAGACGACCGTGGCGACACCGGCCAGGCGCATGGCTGCCATGCACATCGGGCAGGGATGACCGCTGGCGTAGACCGCGCAGCCGCCCAGGTCGGGAGAGCCGAGCGCGCGGCTGGCGGCGCGCAGGGCGCTCATCTCGGCGTGCGCGGTCGGGTCGTGGCTGGCGTGGATCTCGTTGACGCCGGTGGCGATCACCGCGCCGTCGCGCACCACCAGGGCGCCGAAGGGGCGGCCGCCCTTGCCGATGTTGGCCTGCGCCAGGGCGATGGCTTCGCGCAGGTAAGTCTGTTCGTCGCTCATGCTCTCTTCCTTTCATTGGTGGGATGGGTTCGACTATAGACAGCCCGGCCGATATTTGAAAATTAAATATTCAGATAAAATCCATTCATTTTCCGCATGTTGCCCGATCGCTTGCAAACCATGCTCGACCCACGCCTGCTCCGCTCGTTTGCCGCCATCGTCGATACGGGCAGCTTCACGCTCGCGGCCCAGCGCCTGGCGATGACGCAATCGACCATCAGCCAGCAGCTCGCCCGGCTGGAAGAAAGCCTGGGCGTGGTGCTGGTCGAGCGCGCGGCGCGCCCGATCAAGGCGACGCCGGCGGGCGAGCGGCTGCTGGGCTACGCGCGCCGCATCCTGGCGCTGCAGGAAGAAGCGCAGGCGGCGCTCGGCGATCCGGCCGGCACCGCCCCGATCCGGATCGGCGTACCCGAGGACATCGCCGGCAGCGCGATGGCGCGGGTCTTCCACGACTTCACCCGGCGCCACCGCGAAGTCCACCTCGACGTCACGGCCGGCCTGAGCCGCGACCTGACGCGCGCCTACCGCGCCGGCGAGTTCGACATCCTGGTTGCCAAGGAGCCGGCCGCCAGTCCCGACTGCCGCGCCACCTTTCCCGAGGCGCTGGCGTGGTTCGAAAGCGCCGCCGCAGAGGACTGGCCGAATCCCCTGCCCCTGGTGACCTTCCCGCCGGGCGGCCTGTACCGCGACGCCATGTTCGAGCGCATCGAGGGCGAACGGCTGCGCTGGTACATCGCCTTTTCCGGCAGCAGCCTGCACAACGTCCTGGTCGCGGTAGAGGCCGGGCTCGGCCTGTCGCTGCTGCCGAAGGCCGCCGCTGCCGGCTACCGCGTGCGGCCGTATGCGCGCTTTCCCGACGAGCCGGCCATCGCGGTATCGATCTACGCCTGGGAAAACACGGGGCTGGTTGCCGAGCTGGTCGAAGGAATACGCGCGGTGCTCGCCGACAGGCAGGCGCGCTTCGGATAACAGGGGAAATGCGAGGAACTGCAGGGGAAAAGGCGGACTGGAGCGGGTGAAGGGAATCGAACCCTCGTCTTAAGCTTGGGAAGCTTCAGCTCTACCATTGAGCTACACCCGCGTTGCCAGCATTCTAAGCGTGTTTGTATCGCTTTGGCTAGCTCAAGCGCAACGCGCCGACCCGGCCCGGCGCGCGGGCCGGGCTGCGGCAGATGGCGTCATGCGGCCCGCAGCGCCAGCCGCGCGGCCACTGGCGCTGCGATGGCCGCTTGCGCGGCCGGCTGCGCCGAGGCGTCGGCGGCGATCCGGAACTCGCCCACCAGCGCCACCAGCGTGGCCGCCTGCTGCTGCAGGCTTTCCGCCGCCGCCGCCGCTTCCTCGACCAGCGCCGCGTTCTGCTGGGTCACGCCGTCCATCTGCACGATGGCCTGGTTGACCTGGCCGATGCCGGTGCTCTGCTCCGCGCTGGCCGCGCTGATCTCGGCCACGATGTCGCTCACGCGGCGCACGCTGGCCACCAGGTCCGCCATGGTCTTGCCGGCTTCCTCGACCAGCATGGTGCCGGTGCTGACCTTGTCGACCGAGTCGCCGATCAGGCCCTTGATTTCCTTGGCGGCGGCGGCGCTGCGCTGGGCCAGGTTGCGCACTTCGCTCGCCACGACCGCGAAGCCGCGGCCCTGCTCGCCGGCGCGCGCCGCCTCCACCGCCGCGTTCAGCGCCAGGATGTTGGTCTGGAAGGCGATGCCGTCGATGACGCCGATGATGTCCACCACTTTCTTCGACGATTCGTCGATCGACGCCATCGTGGTCACCACCTGGGCCACCACTTCGCCGCCGCGCCCGGCGATCTCGCTGGCCGATGCGGCCAGCTGGTTGGCCTGGCGCGCATTGTCCGCGTTCTGCCTGACGGTGCCGTTCAACTCTTCCATCGAGGCCGCCGTTTCCTCCAGCGCGCTGGCCTGCTGCTCGGTGCGCACCGACAGGTCGGCATTGCCCTGCCGGATTTCGTCCGACGCGACAGCCACGGCGTCGGAACTGGTGCGCACCCGCGCCAGCACGTCCTCGATCTTCGCCACGAAGCCGTTGAAGCCGCGCGCGATGTCGGCCAGCTCGTCGTTGCCGCGCACGGCCAGGCGCACGCTCAGGTCGGCGTTACCGCCGGAAAGGTCGGTCATGGCGTCGCCCAGCACGCGCAGCGGACGGGTCAGGCGGCGCAGCACCGCCACCATCACGCACACGGCGGCCACGGCGCACAATACCGATACCAGCGCCGCATAGCCGGCCAGCTCGCGCGCCGGCGCGGTCGCCACGCTTTGCGGGAAGGCGAGCGAGATCGCCCACGGCGCCATGTCGTCCTGCACGCGCAGCGGCTGCAGCAGGTGCACCATGCCCTTGTCGTCGGTGTATTCGTAGGGCTGGCCCTGCTTGAGCGCGTCCAGCGCGGCGGCCGGGATATCCTCCGCTTTCTTGCCGTTCAGGGCATGGTTCTGGTTGCTGGCGTACTGGCCGCCGTTCGAGATCAGCGCCAGCGTGCCGCCCTCCATCACCTTCATGCTGGCCAGCATGGCGCCGAGCGTGGTGAGCTGGAAGTCGCCAGTGACCACGCCCTTGAACTGGCCCCCCACCTTGATCGGGGCCGCCAGGGTGGCGATCACGACGTCCTTGCCGTTGATCGGGTACATGTACGGTTCCGTGAAGTGCGGGTGGCCGCTGGTCTTCGGAATGTCGTACCAGTCGTTGCCGCCCGGGGTGGCGACGAACACGATCGGCTCCACGTTCACCTTGCCGTCCGGGGTCCGCGTCCAGTACGGCATGTAGCGGCCGGTGGCATCGTACAGCGGCTGCTGGCCGGCGAACTCGCCGTCCTTGCCGTCCAGCGCGTTCGGCTCGTAGGCGGCCGCGTTGCCGATGAAGTCTTCCGAGCCCACCAGCGTGGCGCGCACCACGTCGGCCACCTGGGCGCGGCTCAGGGCCTGCCCCGCCGCCTGGGTCGATTGCAGCACCGTGGCGACGCTTTGCAGCGATGCCAGGTTGGCGGACAGCCGGCTCTTGAGCCGTGCCGATGCCTCCTGGGTCAGCGTGCGCGCCTGGCGCATGGCCGCTTCCTCGGCGCTCTGGCTGCTCTTGACGGCGATGAAGGCCGAGGTCGCGCCCAGGCTCGTCACGACAAGCAGGGTGGCGGTGGCGCAGATCTTGGCGCTCAGGGACATCGACCCCAGGGACAAGGACAGGCGGCGCGCGCTGCGCGCCTTCGATTGGTCGGTCATGCTGGTCTCTCTCGTTCTCAGAAGGTGCGGGCGAGGTTCACGGCGAACGTGCCCTCGGCGGGATTCGAATAGGCGACGGCGCCGTCGGCACGCGCCACGCCGGTCGTGTAGCGGTCGTAGGCATCGGTGGCGCCCCAGGCGCGGGTGTAGGCGGCGGCGATGCTCCAGCCGCCGTCGAAGGTCCTGGTCACGCCGGCCTTGGCGTCACGCCAGTCCCAGACGGCGTTGCCGCTGCCGGCCACGCGGCCGTCGCCGGCGTGCAGGTTCAGCGTATAGCCGCCGCCCAGCGCGATGTTGGCGCCGGCGTCGAGGTAGCCGGTGCCGCGCGCCCCGGCGATGCCGAAGAAGTCGCGCGACACCGTGCGGTTGTATTTGAGGTAGAACGGACCGTGGCTGATGCCCGGCACCAGTTCGGTATAGTCGTAGCGCGTGCCGGTGGCGCCGATGCGCGCGCCCGGATAACGGTAGTGCATGAGCATCAGGCTGACCCCGACCGGCCCGATGGCGCCGGCATAGCCGCCGTACAGGTCCCACTCGACGCGGCCGCCTTCGACGAAGCGGTCGCTGACGCTGGAGGCCCAGGTACCCACCGACCAGCCGTCCGGATGCGCGTAATCGACACCCAGCTGCAAGGCCGGCCGGCCCCAGGTCTGGCGCATGCCGCGCGAGACGTATTGCGACGCGAAGGTCGCGCTGGCGGTAACAGACGCGCCCGGGGTGGACGGCGTACCGGATCCGGCCGCGTCGCCGGCGTGCGCGGCGGGCAGGGCCAGTAGCAGCAAGGGAACCGGCAACAGCCGGGAAAGCAGGGAAATAAGCTGGGAAATCATGGGGCGTCTCGTCCTCTCCGGCGAAAGGCAGGACGCCTTCCGCTTGCTCAGCAATTAGTGCCGTGCGGAAATTCTACGAGACGATTGTGATTATTCCCGAAAATGTAAATTTTCGATAACGAGATTTCTAGCGTTGTGCGTCGCCTGCGCAACAATCGGCAAATCCGTCGATGTCAGCCGCGAGCCGGCAAGGTCCGGACGCGCGCCGTTCAGACCACGAGGTTGTCGGCGATCACCTGCCGATAGCCCTTCTTGTAGGCGACCTGCAGGATGTCGATGTCGTAGCGCCAGTTGGCCTCGACGATGACCGGGCCGTCGTCGGTAATGGCCACGTCCCAGCCGACCGTGTACAGGCTGTCGATCGAATGGTGGGCCCTGGCGACCAGGTCGACCACCTCGCGCCAGTAGGGCAGTTGCACGCCGACGATGGTCTTACCCGTGCGCGGATGCGCCAGCACGTCGGTCATCTTCGGCCAGGTGCGCGAGAGGGAGCCGCGCACGCCGATCAGTTCGCCCGTGTCGGAATCGATGGCGCCGACCAGGTTGCCGCTCGAGCCATGCGTGAAATTGTCGGTCTCGCTGTCGCCGACGATGATGCGCAGGCAGGAGCCGATGACCTTGATCTCGCCGCCCTTGCGTACCGTGCAGATACGCACCGTCGACAGGCCCTTGGCCTGGGTGATGTTGCGGATCACCTGGTGGTTGAACATCTTCGGCTGCACGATCAGGGCCCGGGTGTATTCGAGGGCCGCCTGGCAGTAGGTGAAGAAGTCCTCGTAGGTGCCGCTGTTGCCGGCCCAGTGCAGGCCGAAATCGTCCACGCGCAGCGAGAAGGTGCCCTTGCCGTGCGAGCCGTTGCTCGGCTTGAAGAAATACTGCCCCGGCACCAGCACGCGCGCCAGTTCCCCGGCCGAATTCAGGTGGGGAATGATGCCGCCGTTCGACGGCTGCTTCGTCACCAGCGCCAGGATCGGGATGGTGCGGATACCGTGGGCATGGCAGTGCTCGAAGAAGCGCGACTTGTCGTCGGCGATCTGGCGCGCTTCCTTCGAGGTGATGGCCGCGTATTTCGCCTTCAGCGGTTCGTTGATCAGGTAGTCGGACCAGCTCTTCTTCGGCGTGCTCGCCAGCCGGTACAGCGAAAAGTCCTTGGCGCCGATGCCATAGGCCGTGCGGGCATGGATCGGTCCCCAGATCAGGTGTACGTCCGACAGCTTGCGGATCGACGACAGCGCGTACATTTCGGCGCGCGCGTAATCCGAGAGGACCTCGGCGACACGGGATAACTTCATGCTCTAGCCTTTTCCACTGGTTGTTCTGATGGCGCGGGATCGTCCTGCCGGTTACGGGAATGTCAGGAGTCCATGTCGCGTCGTCAGCAATGATAGCGCAATGGCAAGTATTTCAGGTGCACGGTAGGCGTGCGGGGCGGTGGCGGGAAGAAGTGTGGTGGGATGGGGACGGTTTTACCGAGAAATGCCCGGACGATACAGTAGGGTGGGCGCCCTGTGCCCACGCGTGAAGCTTGAATCGTGTTATCTCTGTATTGCAATTTAGCCAATAATGCTCGACGTTTACGCGTGGGCACAGGGCGCCCACCCTACGTCGTTCAATTCGGCTTTTCGACCGTATAACCCTTGGCCTTGAGCCTGGCCAGCGTGCCTTGCGGCGACAGCACGTCCTTCATGCTCAACAGGCCGAAGGTGCTGGTGTTGGTATCGAGCGCCTTTTCGGCCGCGGCCAGCCAGCTGTCGCGGGCGCGCTGCTGCATCGTCAGCAGTTCCGGCTGCAGCGTCGTGATGGCGCTGCTGAGGAAGGCGTTGTGGCAGGCCGATTCGCGGTCGGAGTAATCGAGTTTCTCGATGGCGTCGAGCTCGCCGACGGCCCAGGCGTTGGCCCGCGTGCGCATGGCTTCGATATCGGTCTCGAGCTGGGTGATGGTCGCGGCCAGGCAAGGCACGTCTTCCATCGCGCCCTTCTTGAATGCGCGCGCCGCCTTGCCCGGCTCCTTGAGTTCGACCTCGACCTTGCTCGAGGTGTACTTGAGCTTGTGCTGGTTGGCGAGCTTGCCCAGCACCTCGCGCAGGTCGGGCCCCTTGTGCAGCCCGGCCTGGACCTTGGCGCGCTGGTACAGTTCCTGGGCCACGAAGACCGGGCGCTCGCGCTCGATGCCGTCGTCGTCGCCGAAATATTTCTGCTTCAACGGCGCCCAGCGCGCGTACAGGTCCGGCGGCAGCACGTCCTTGAGCGTGGCGCCGTCCGGATTCTTCTTCAGGCCGATAAGGAAGGGCAAGGCGCCCAGGCCGCCACCCCAGCCGACGTGCACGCCGCCGCCCGGCGCCCCCAGGAATTCCTGCGATTGCGCGATCTTGCGCTCGACCTCTTTCGAGCGCCATTCCATGCCCTTCGGCAGCGGATCGTGGATGCCGAACACCCACAGCACGTGATCGCCCTTCGTCACCTTCCACAGGCCGGGGCCGGGGCGCTGGCCCGAGACGAGGATGGTCTGCGGGAGCGGCTCGCCGGCGGCGTCGGTCGGCGCGCTGTCCGCCGTGGCCAGCGTGGGCGCGGCAGGCTCGGCCGCGGGCACGGTCTGCGCCACGGCCGGCAGGGTCAGGAAACACAGGGTCAATGCGGGCAAGGCGCGTTTCAACATCGTGACATCCCTCTTGTTGTTGGTTGCCGTATTGTCATAGCGACAAGCAATATAAGCAAGAAACAAGATGTTACAAGAGGCATATGCATGCCTGATATCTGTGCCGCCCCGGAGTGCACACTGTCCAGGGCCTGGATTGGGCCAAATGCGTCATGCCGTTCGGACAAGCCCACCGCATTTTTGCGTCATTTCGGTACAAATATTTCCCATTTCCATCAAGATCCGGCGCCAGCGTCCGTTATCCAGTCTGATACCGCGCCCGTTTGCGCACCGAACACCTTACCGGATCCGTCATGAAACTCGTCGCTGTCCTCGCCCTTGCCGCTTCCACGCTGCTGACCGCATGTGGCACCGTGCGCACGCCCACCTTCACCGCCCAGCCGGCCTCGAGTGCGCAAGGCGCCGTCATCACCCTCACCGCCACCGGCTACGGCGCCGTCAACAGCGCCGCCTGCCAGGGCGATTGCGAGCGCGTCTCGCAGGCCCAGCGCAAGCTGCTGGCGATGCGCGCCTCGCGCCTGGACGCCTACCGTGCGATGGCCGAACAGGTGTACGGCGTGCGCGTCGAGAGCGGCAGCACGGTTGGCGCGCTCGCGCTCAAGGACGACAGTTTCAAGGTGTATATTGACGCCTTCATCCGTGGCGCGCGCGTGACGAAGTCGGCGCAGCGCGAGGACGGTACCTACGAGACGACCGTGGAGATGGATTTCGACCCGCATGCGGCACAGTACCAGGCCCCAAGCGCCACCCAGCCGGCCGTGGCGAAGAACGCCCGCACCATGGTGGGCAACGCCGGTCCCGGCGCTGCCTATGGCGCGTCGTTCTACCATGCCCAGTAAGACGGCAGGTTTCCTGCGCGCTGCTGTGGCGCTGCTGTTCGCGCTGCACGGCGCAGCCTTTGCCGCGCCGGCCGAAGCCGAAGGCGTGGCGCTGGTCGCCGAAGGCGGCGTCGCGCGCGCGCGCCAGGTCGCGATCCGCGACGCGCTCGAGCAGCTCGGCCTGCGCAGCGCGGCGCGCGTGGATGTCGCCGCCGGCGCCAGCACGCGCGGCACGCTTCTTGAGAGCAGCCGCGTCCAGCCGGCCGCCGAATTCGACCGCTACAGCATCGTGCGCGAATGGCAGACCGGCCAGTTGCTGCACGTGCGCGTCCAGGTGAAGGAAGAGGAAGCGCGCCCGCGCGGCAACGTCAACCTCGCCTACCGCAAGAAGATCGTCGTCACCCCCTTCCATGTGCGCAGCTCGCCCCAGCTCGACGACGTCGACAACATCGCCACCCGCCTGCCGCAGGAACTGCTGCGCCGCTTGAGCGACAGCGGCAAATTCCTCGGCAAGGACAGCCCCTACGTGATCGCGCCCGGCGCCAGCGGCCCGGCCACCGACCTTGCCGCGGTGCGCCGCATCGCCACGATGCACGACGCCCAGTTCGTCATCGCCGGCGAAATCGTCGACGCCGGCAAGTTCGGCAAGCCGGCCTATTACGGTTTGATCAAGAAGGATGCGCGCCGCATCGAGATCGTCTTCTACGTCTACGACGGCCTGTCCGGCGCCCTCATCGCGCGCCGCACGGCGGTGGCCGAGGGCGTGGGCGAGCAGCGCGTCGGGCGCGACAAGCCTTTCGGCAGCGCCAGCTTCGCCGCAACGCCGTTCGGGGGCGCGATCCTGCGCGCGCTCGACGAGGGTGTCGACCGGATCGCCGAGGACCTGGCGCCGCTGCCCTTCATGGCGAAGGTGGTGCAGGTGCAAGGCGAGCGCGTCTTCATCGACGCCGGCAGCACTTCCTCGGTGGCGCCGGGCGACCAGCTCGTGGTCTACCGGCTTGATGCGCGCCAGCAGGTCTACGGCAGCGATCCGCTGGCGCCGCTCGGCACGGTGGAAGCGCCGGTCGGCACGCTGTCGATCGTGCAGGTGCAGCCGGGGTTCGCGATCGGGAAGATCGATCCGCCGG
>NZ_DAMCPG010000015.1:0-99378 GCF_032106685.1 Massilia sp. | reverse complement strand
CCGCGAAGGCGGCCGTACCGTCGGCGCCGGCGTGGTTGCCAAGATCATCGCCTAAGTAATTTGTAGTAAGTAGTACTTTTAGAGGAGGAATTGTTTCCTCCTCTAAAAAAACATTCCCCGCCATGCGCGCGCATGGTGTAGAATGTGTGATTCAGCTGAAGTCTTCGTAGGGGTGTAGCTCAATTGGCAGAGCGTCGGTCTCCAAAACCGAAGGTCGCGGGTTCGATTCCCTCCGCCCCTGCCACCGAATTCTGGTGCGCAGCACCGAAAGTAAAGAAGAATGTCTAATCAATCCGTGCAAACCGTTAGCACCTCGAATGACAAGTTCAAGGTTGCCCTGGCGGTGGTTGCTGCGATTGCAGGCGTAGTCGGGTTCTTTTACCTGAAAGGCCAGAACAAACCAGCCTTGGTCGCCGCCGGCGCCCTCGTGGCTGGTTTAGTTTTTGCTGTCCTGCTTTTGTGGACGTCCACCACCGGCCGCGAGTTCCTGAACTTCGCCAAAGAGTCCGTTCGCGAAACCAAGAAGGTTGTTTGGCCGAGCCATAAGGAAGCGCGCATGATCACCATGATCGTGTTTGCCTTCGTCGTCGTGATGGCGATCTTCCTCTGGGGCACGGATAAGATTCTCGAGCTCCTGCTGTACGACCTGATCCTGGGATGGAAACAATGATGAGCGAAAACGCTGACAACGTGCCGGGTGAAGTCCCGGCGGCCGGCGTTCCGGCACAAGACGCTGCTGCGCCGCTGAGCGTCCCGGTCAGCAACAAGCGCTGGTACGTCGTACATGTCTACTCCGGCATGGAAAAGAGCGTCATGCGTGCGCTCACCGAGCGCATCGACCGCGCCGGCATGCAGGAACAATTCGGCCGCATCCTGGTCCCGACCGAAGAAGTCGTGGAAGTCAAGAATGGCAGCAAATCGGTTTCCGAGCGCCGCTTCTTCCCTGGCTACGTGCTGGTCGAGATGGAAATGACCGACGAGACCTGGCACCTGGTGAAGAACACCAGCAAGGTCACCGGCTTCATCGGCGGCAAATCGAACAAGCCGACCCCGATTCCGGCGCGCGAGATCGACAAGATCATGCAGCAGGTCCAGGAGGGCGTCGAAAAGCCAAGGCCGAAAGTGCTGTACGAAGTGGGCGAGCAAGTCCGCATCAAGGAAGGCCCGTTCACCGACTTCAACGGCAACGTCGAGGAAGTCAACTACGAAAAATCGAAGGTGCGTGTCACTGTCACCATCTTCGGCCGCGCAACTCCGGTGGAACTGGAGTTCGGGCAGGTAGAGAAAGTCTAAAACGCTTTAATCGGAGCGTCGCAGCAGCAAGGCGGAATCCGGTAAGAGGAGCCCCGCCGAGCGAGTTGTAGCGGTGGGGCGCTACTACTCAATGCCAATCTAGGAGCCATTCATGGCAAAGAAAATTATTGGCTTTATCAAGCTGCAAGTCCCGGCTGGTAAGGCAAACCCATCCCCACCGATCGGTCCTGCACTCGGTCAGCGCGGCCTGAACATCATGGAATTCTGCAAGGCGTTCAACGCCCAGACCCAAGGTTTCGAGCCAGGCATGCCGATCCCGGTCGTGATCACCGCGTTCGCCGACAAGTCCTTCACCTTCGTGATGAAGACCCCGCCGGCAACCTACCTGATCAAGAAAGCCGCTGGCATCACCAAGGGTTCCGCCAAGCCGCACACCGACAAGGTGGGCTCGCTGACCCGTGCTCAGGCTGAAGAAATCGCAAAAACCAAGCAGCCGGACCTGACCGCCGCCGACATGGACGCCGCAGTGCGTATCATCGCCGGCTCGGCACGTTCGATGGGCATCACGGTGGAGGGTGTGTAATGGCTAAGCTGTCCAAGCGCGTCAAAGAAATGAAAGCGAAAGTCGACCGTAACAAGGTCTACGCCTTCGACAACGCACTGTCGATCGTCAAGGAATTCGCAACCGCCAAGTTCAACGAGTCGATCGATGTCGCCGTTCAGCTGGGCGTGGATCCGAAGAAGTCGGACCAGGTCGTTCGTGGTTCGGTCGTCCTGCCAGCAGGCACCGGCAAGACCGTGCGCGTCGCCGTGTTCGCTTCGGGCGACAAGGCTGAAGCCGCCAAGGCAGCCGGCGCCGACATCGTCGGCATGGAAGACCTGGCAGAGCGCGTCAAGGCCGGCGACATGCCGTTCGACGTCGTCATCGCTTCGCCGGACACCATGCGTATCGTCGGTACCCTGGGCCAGATCCTGGGCCCGCGCGGCCTGATGCCGAACCCGAAGGTTGGCACCGTGACCCCGGACGTGGCTGGCGCCGTCAAGAACGCCAAGGCCGGTCAGGTCCAGTACCGTACCGACAAGGCAGGTATCATCCACGCGACCATCGGCCGCAAGTCGTTCTCGGACGCCGATCTGAAGGCCAACCTGGCCGCGCTGATCGACGCCCTGAACAAGGCCAAGCCGGCTACCTCGAAGGGCGTGTACCTGCGCAAGGTCGCGATCTCGTCGACCATGGGCGCTGGCGTCCGTGTCGATCACGCTTCGATCGCCGCTGCTTAATTAAAGCAAGAATCAAGTCCCCGCAGAACAGCGCGGGGCGCATCTTTGGGCTGCCGGGGCAGGAACACCGCTCCGGCAGGCAATCAAAGACCGTTGGGCCGAATGCAGAGGTTGGGCAGGAGGTTAAAAGCACACCCAACGCAGATGGTGTACCCGAACAAGTTTTGTAGTCCACGCTGCGTGAGTTCATCCGCGTTAGATTGACTTCTTAACTTCGGACGCCGTGTTCGAACCGATGCAGACATGTTGTCCGCATCATTTAAGGAGATTGACCGTGGGTCTTAATCTGAATGACAAAAAGGCCGTCGTCGAAGAGGTAAGCGCTAAAGTTGCAACCGCGCAAACCATCGTCGTGGCTGAGTACCGTGGCATCCAGGTTGCTCACTTGACCAAACTCCGTGCAGCCGCACGTGCCCAGGGCGTCTACCTGCGTGTTCTGAAGAACACGCTGGCTCGTCGCTCGGTTGAGGGCACGCAGTTTGCCTCGCTGGCCGATTCCATGACCGGTCCGCTGATCTACTCGATCTCGGACGATGCCGTTGCAGCAGCTAAAGTCATCAACGACTTCGCTAAAACCAACGACAAGCTGGTCGTGAAAGCCGGTAACTACGCTGGTAAGGCACTGGATGTCGCCGGCGTGACCGCGCTGGCAAGCATCCCGAGCCGTGAAGTCCTCATCGCCCAGCTGCTGGGCGTCATGCAGGCACCGGTGTCGGGCTTTGCACGAGTTCTGGCTGCAGTCGCAGCACAAAAAGGCGAAGGCGCCGCTGCTCCGGCAGCGGAAGCCACCGAAGCGTAATCGCTTCGCGACTTTCTGTTCAAGTAGAACCAAACCTGTACTACACACACACAATATTTGGAGTTTCAAATGGCAATTAGCAAAGAAGAGTTCCTGGACGCAGTTGGCGCAATGTCGGTCATGGAACTGAACGACCTGGTCAAGGCTTTCGAAGAGAAGTTCGGCGTGTCGGCAGCTGCAATGGCAGCACCGGCAGCTGGCGGTGCCGCTGGCGGCGCAGCTGCTGCTGAAGAGCAGACCGAGTTCAACGTTGTTCTGGCCGAAGTCGGCGCGAACAAGGTCGGCGTCATCAAGGCCGTCCGCGAAATCACCGGTCTGGGCCTGAAAGAAGCCAAGGACCTGGTCGACGGCGCACCGAAGACCGTCAAGGAAGCCCTGCCGAAAGCTGACGCTGAAGCCGCCAAGAAGAAGCTGGAAGAAGCTGGCGCCAAGGCCGAGCTCAAGTAATACATACGCAAAGGGCGCCGTTCAGGCGCCCGGAGCCGGAGTCAAAGCTTGCACACCCCTGCCGGAAGGCGGGGGCTGCGGCTTTGGCTCTTTTGTCGTCCCTGCGGCAAAAACGCTATCCCTGCAGTACCGGCATCACGCAGCACAGAATAAATCGTAACACAGCAGTACGGTTGTCCTTTTCATCTGGCGGAACAAGAAGAGACTTGAGGCCTTGTATGTGGTGACCGCCACTGGCAATCCCTGAATTCTCATCCTTTCTGTCACTCACGGAGTGTCCATGCACTACTCATTTACTGAGAAGAAACGCATTCGCAAGTCGTTCGCGAAGCGCGCCAACGTTCACAACGTTCCATATCTTCTGGCTACCCAGCTTGAATCCTACGAGAATTTCCTGCAAGCGGACGCCGTCCCCTCCGTGCGCAAGAACGAAGGCCTGCAATCGGCTTTCACCTCGATTTTCCCGATCGTGTCGCATAACGGCTTTGCGCGCCTCGAGTTCCTGTCCTACGTGCTGGGCGACCCCGCGTTTGACGTCAAGGAATGCCAGCAGCGTGGCCTGACCTTCGCTTCGCCGCTGCGCGCCAAGGTGCGCCTGGTGATCCTGGACAAGGAATCGCCGACCAAGCCGGTCGTCAAGGAAATGAAAGAGCAGGAAGTGTACATGGGCGAACTGCCGCTCATGACCGCCAACGGTTCGTTCGTCATCAACGGCACCGAGCGTGTGATCGTCTCCCAGCTGCACCGTTCGCCGGGCGTGTTCTTCGAGCACGACCGCGGCAAGACGCACTCGTCGGGCAAGCTGCTGTTCTCGGCCCGTATCATTCCTTACCGCGGCTCGTGGCTGGACTTCGAGTTCGACCCGAAGGACATCCTGTTCTTCCGCGTCGACCGCCGCCGCAAGATGCCGGTGACGATCCTGCTGAAGGCCATTGGCATGACGCCGGAACAGATCCTGGCGAACTTCTTCGTCTTCGACAATTTCACCCTGCGCTCGGAAGGCGCCGAGCTGGAGTTCGTGTCCGAACGCCTGCGCGGCGAAGTCGCGCGCTTCGACATCGTCGATCCGAAGACCGGCAAGACCATCGTGACGAAGGATAAGCGCATCAACGCCAAGCACGTGCGCGACATCGAGGCGGCCGGCATCAAGGCCATCTCGGTACCGGAAGACTACCTGGTCGGCCGCGTGCTGGCGACCAACGTCGTCGACGGCGACACCGGCGAAGTCATCGCCAACGCCAACGACGAGCTGACCGACGAACTGCTGGGCAAGCTGCGCGACGCCAACATCGAATCGATCCAGACCCTGTACACCAACGACCTGGACCAGGGCGCCTACATCTCGCAGACCCTGCGCACCGACGACACCGCCGACCAGATGGCCGCGCGCGTGGCGATCTACCGCATGATGCGTCCTGGCGAACCGCCGACCGAAGAATCGGTCGAGGCCCTGTTCAACGGCCTGTTCTACAGCCCTGAGCGCTACGACCTGTCGGCTGTCGGCCGCATGAAGTTCAACCGCCGCATCGGTCGCGACGAGCTGACCGGCGACATGACCCTGTCGAACGACGACATCCTGGCCGTGATCAAGATCCTGGTCGAGCTGCGCAATGGCCGCGGCGAAGTCGACGACATCGACCACCTGGGCAACCGCCGCGTGCGTTGCGTCGGCGAACTGGCAGAAAACCAGTTCCGCGCCGGCCTGGTGCGCGTCGAGCGCGCCGTCAAGGAACGCCTCGGCCAGGCCGAAGCGGACAACCTGATGCCGCACGATTTGATCAATTCGAAGCCCATCTCTGCGGCTATCCGCGAATTCTTCGGTTCGTCGCAGCTGTCGCAGTTCATGGACCAGACCAACCCGCTGTCGGAAATCACGCACAAGCGCCGCGTTTCCGCACTGGGCCCGGGCGGCCTGACCCGCGAACGCGCCGGCTTCGAGGTGCGCGACGTGCACCCGACCCACTACGGCCGCGTCTGCCCGATCGAAACGCCTGAAGGCCCGAACATCGGCCTGATCAACTCGCTGGCTCTGTACGCCCGCCTGAACGAATACGGCTTCCTGGAAACCCCGTACCGCAAGGTCGAAGGTTCGAAGGTCACCGACAAGATCGACTACCTGTCGGCGATCGAAGAGGGCCGCTACATCATCGCCCAGGCCAACGCCAAAATCAACGACGAAGGCCAGCTGATCGACGAACTGGTGTCGGCGCGCGAAGCCGGCGAAACCATCCTGGTCTCGCCAGAGCGCATCCAGTACATGGACGTGGCCCCGGGCCAGATCGTGTCGGTCGCAGCCTCGCTGATTCCGTTCCTCGAGCACGATGACGCGAACCGTGCACTGATGGGCGCCAACATGCAGCGCCAGGCGGTTCCTTGCCTGCGTCCTGAAAAGGCCGTGGTCGGCACCGGCATCGAGCGCACCGTCGCGGTCGACTCGGGCACGACCGTGCAGGCCGTCCGTGGTGGCGTCGTCGACTACATCGACGCGGGCCGTGTGGTTATTCGTGTCAACGACGACGAGGCGCAAGCCGGCGAAGTCGGTGTCGACATCTACAACCTGATCAAGTACACCCGTTCGAACCAGAACACCAACATCAACCAGCGTCCGATCGTGCAGGTGGGTGACCGTGTCGCCCGCGGCGACGTGATCGCCGACGGCGCATCGACCGACCTGGGCGAACTGGCACTCGGCCAGAACATGCTGGTGGCCTTCATGCCGTGGAACGGCCTGAACTTCGAGGACTCGATCCTGATCTCGGAAAACGTGGTCAAGGACGATCGCTACACCTCGATCCACATCGAAGAGCTGTCGGTCGTCGCGCGCGACACCAAGCTCGGTGCGGAAGAGATCACCCGCGACATCTCGAACCTGGCGGAAAACCAGCTGGCTCGCCTCGACGAGTCGGGCATCGTCTACATCGGCGCGGAAGTGACCGCCGGCGACGTGCTGGTCGGTAAGGTGACCCCGAAGGGCGAAACCCAGCTGACCCCGGAAGAAAAGCTGCTGCGCGCGATCTTCGGCGAAAAAGCCTCGGACGTGAAGGACACCTCGCTGCGCGTGCCGTCGGGCATGGTTGGTACCGTCATCGACGTGCAAGTGTTCACCCGCGAAGGCATCCAGCGCGACAAGCGCGCCCAGCAGATCATCGACGACGAGCTGAAGCGTTTCCGCCTGGACCTGAACGACCAGATGCGTATCGTGGAAGGCGACGCCTTCCAGCGTCTGGAGCGTATGCTGATCGGTAAAGTCGTCAACGGCGGTCCGAAGAAGCTGTCGAAAGGCGCTGTCATCACCGCCGAGTACCTGGCCGACCTGGACAAGTTCCACTGGTTCGACATCCGTCCGGCCGACGACGAGACCGCCAACGCACTGGAGGCGATCAAGGAGTCGATCAACGAGAAGCGCCACCAGTACGACCTGGCCTTCGAAGAGAAGCGCAAGAAGTTGACGCAAGGCGACGAGCTGCAGCCTGGCGTGCAGAAGATGGTCAAGGTCTACCTGGCCGTCAAGCGCCGCCTGCAGTCGGGCGACAAGATGGCGGGCCGCCACGGTAACAAGGGTGTGGT
Organism: Massilia sp.; assembly: GCF_032106685.1. GTDB lineage: Bacteria > Pseudomonadota > Gammaproteobacteria > Burkholderiales > Burkholderiaceae_D > Telluria. Next base: position 92,030 of record NZ_DAMCPG010000015.1, on the reverse strand, counting down.
CTCGCGTATCGTGCCGGTCGAAGACATGCCGTTCATGGCCGATGGCCGTCCGGCTGACGTCGTGCTGAACCCGCTGGGCGTTCCGTCGCGTATGAACGTCGGCCAGATCCTGGAAACCCACCTCGGTTGGGCAGCCAAGGGCCTGGGCTGGCGCATCGGCGAAATGCTGGCGGCGCAAGCGAAGGCAGCGGATCTGCGCACCTTCCTGGGCAAGATCTACAACGAAACCGGCCGCAAGGAAGACCTGGACAACTTCAGCGATGAAGAAATCCTGAGCCTGGCGCACAACCTCAAGAACGGCGTGCCGTTCGCGACCCCGGTGTTCGATGGCGCCCACGAGGAAGACATCCGCCGCATGCTGGACCTGGCGTTCCCGGACGACATCGCCGCCAACCTCGGCATGACCCCGTCGAAGAACCAGGTCACGATGTACGACGGCCGCACCGGCGAAGCATTCGAGCGCAAGGTCACCGTCGGCTTCATGCACATGCTGAAGCTGCACCACCTGGTCGACGACAAGATGCACGCCCGTTCGACCGGTCCGTACTCGCTGGTGACGCAGCAGCCGCTGGGCGGTAAAGCCCAGTTCGGTGGCCAGCGCTTCGGTGAGATGGAGGTGTGGGCACTGGAAGCGTACGGCGCATCGTACGTGCTGCAGGAAATGCTGACTGTCAAGTCGGATGACGTGAATGGCCGTACCAAGGTGTACGAGAACCTGGTCAAGGGTGACCACGTGATCGACGCCGGCATGCCTGAATCGTTCAACGTGCTGGTCAAGGAAATCCGCTCGCTGGGTATCGACATCGACCTCGAGCGCAACTAAGAAGCAGGACGGAGGGGCAAGGCTGAGAGATTGGTCTTGCCATCCGGGCGGGAGCCCCAAAGTACTCCTGTCCGACTCCTGAATTGCCGCTTGGTTTGAGGCGCTGCGCAAGCGGCGCCTCGCAATGAAATTTAGTCACCTCTGGAGTGATACATGAAAGCACTGCTCGATCTATTCAAGCAAGTACAGCAAAATGAAAGTTTCGACGCCATCAAGATTGGCCTGGCGTCGCCTGAAAAAATTCGTTCGTGGTCGTTCGGTGAAGTCAAGAAGCCCGAGACCATCAACTACCGTACCTTCAAGCCGGAGCGTGACGGCCTGTTCTGCGCCAAGATCTTTGGCCCGATCAAGGATTATGAGTGCCTGTGCGGCAAGTACAAGCGCCTGAAACACCGCGGCGTGATCTGCGAAAAGTGCGGCGTCGAAGTGACGCTGGCCAAGGTGCGTCGTGAGCGCATGGGCCACATCGAGCTGGCCTCGCCGACCGCGCACATCTGGTTCCTGAAGTCGCTGCCGTCGCGTCTGGGCATGGTCCTGGACATGACCCTGCGCGACATCGAACGCGTGTTGTACTTCGAAGCATACGTCGTGACCGATCCTGGCATGACTCCGCTGAAGAAGTGCCAGATCATGTCGGAAGACGATTACGCCGCCAAGTACGAAGAGTACGGCGACGACTTCACCGCGTACATGGGCGCCGAAGGCATCCGTGAACTGCTGCGCTCGATCGACATCCACCGCGATGCCGAAGCCCTGCGCGTCGAGCTGAAGGAATCGAAGTCCGAAGCGAAGATCAAGAAATACGCCAAGCGCCTGAAAGTGCTCGAGGCGTTCCAGCGCTCGGGCATCAAGCCTGAATGGATGATCATGGAAGTGCTCCCGGTCCTGCCGCCGGAGCTGCGTCCGCTCGTCCCGCTGGACGGCGGCCGTTTCGCGACGTCCGACCTGAACGACCTGTACCGCCGCGTCATCAACCGTAATAACCGCCTGAAGCGCCTGATGGAACTGCGCGCGCCGGAAATCATTACGCGTAACGAAAAGCGCATGCTGCAGGAAGCAGTGGACTCGCTGCTGGACAACGGCCGTCGCGGCAAGGCGATGACCGGCGCCAACAAGCGTCCGCTGAAGTCGCTGGCCGAAATGATCAAGGGTAAGGGCGGCCGTTTCCGTCAAAACCTGCTGGGCAAGCGCGTCGACTACTCGGGCCGTTCGGTCATCGTGGTCGGCCCGCAGCTGAAACTGCACCAGTGCGGCCTGCCGAAGCTGATGGCCCTGGAACTGTTCAAGCCCTTCATCTTCAACAAGCTGGAACTGATGGGTCTCGCGACCACCATCAAGGCCGCCAAGAAGCTGGTCGAAGTGCAAGAGCCGGTCGTCTGGGACATCCTGGAAGACGTCATCAAGGAACACCCGGTCATGCTGAACCGTGCACCAACCCTGCACCGTCTCGGTATCCAGGCGTTCGAGCCGGTCCTGATCGAAGGCAAGGCAATCCAGCTGCACCCGCTGGTCTGCGCGGCGTTTAACGCCGACTTCGACGGTGACCAGATGGCAGTCCACGTCCCCCTGTCGATCGAAGCGCAGATGGAAGCCCGCACCCTGATGCTGGCCTCGAACAACATCCTGTTCCCGTCGAACGGCGAACCGTCGATCGTGCCGTCGCAGGATATCGTGCTGGGTCTGTACTACGCGACCCGCGAGGCGATCAACGCCAAGGGCGAAGGCATGATGTTCCCGGACGTGTCGGAAGTCATCCGCGCGTACGACAACAAGGAAGTCGAACTGGCGACCCGCATCACCGTGCGTATCGTCGAGTACCCGCGCGTTGCCGGTACCGATGAATTCGAACGCACCGTGACCCGCTACGAGACCACCGTCGGCCGTGCAATTCTCTCCGAGATCCTGCCGAAAGGCCTGCCGTTCTCGGTGCTGAACCGCGCCCTGAAGAAGAAGGAAATCTCGAAGCTGATCAACACGTCGTTCCGCAAGTGCGGCCTGCGTGCGACCGTCGTCTTCGCGGACAAGCTGATGCAGTCGGGCTTCCGCCTGGCGACCCGCGCCGGCATCTCGATCGCCGTCGACGACATGCTGATCCCGGACGTCAAGAAGGGCATGATCGCGACCGCCGAAGCGGAAGTGAAGCAGATCGAGCAGCAGTACGCCTCGGGTCTGGTCACCGCCGGCGAGCGTTACAACAAGGTCGTCGACATCTGGGGCAAGACCTCGGACGAAGTCGGCAAGGCGATGATGGACCAGCTGAAAGTGGAACCGGTCACCAAGCGTGACGGCACCGAAAGCACCCAGGAATCGTTCAACGCGATTTACATGATGGCCGACTCGGGCGCCCGTGGTTCGGCAGCCCAGATCCGCCAGCTGGCCGGTATGCGCGGCCTGATGGCGAAACCGGACGGCTCGATTATCGAGACGCCGATTACGGCGAACTTCCGCGAAGGCCTGAACGTTCTGCAGTACTTCATCTCGACCCACGGCGCTCGTAAAGGTCTGGCGGATACGGCACTGAAGACCGCGAACTCGGGTTACCTGACCCGCCGCCTGGTCGACGTGACCCAGGATCTGGTCGTCATCGAGGACGATTGCGGCACCACCAACGGCACGCACATGAAGGCGATGGTCGAAGGCGGTGAAGTCATCGAGCCGCTGCGCGACCGTATCCTCGGCCGCGTTGCCGGTACCGACATCGTGAATCCGGAAACCCAGGAAACCCTGTTCGAAGCCGGCACGCTGCTGGACGAAGACATGGTCGAAGAGATCGAACGCGTCGGCATCGACGAAGTGAAGGTCCGCACCCCGCTGAACTGCGACACCCGCTACGGCCTGTGCGCCAAGTGCTACGGCCGCGACCTGGGCCGCGGCTTGCTGGTCAACGCCGGCGAAGCGGTTGGTGTGGTCGCTGCACAGTCGATCGGTGAGCCGGGTACCCAGCTGACCATGCGTACCTTCCACATCGGTGGTGCGGCATCGCGTGCGGCAGTGGCCTCGTCGGTCGAAGCCAAGTCGAACGGCACGGTCCGCTTCACCGCGACCATGCGTTACGTCACCAACGGCAAGGGCGCCCAGATCGTCATTTCGCGTTCCGGCGAAGTGCTGATCACGGACGACCACGGCCGCGAGCGCGAGCGTCACAAGGTGCCGTACGGCGCGACCCTGATCGTCAAGGACGGCCAGCAAGTCAAGGCCGGTACCGCGCTGTCGACCTGGGATCCGCTGACCCGTCCGATCATCACCGAGTACGCAGGTACCATCAAGTTCGAAAACGTGGAAGAGGGCGTCACCGTCGCTCGCCAGGTGGACGAAGTGACCGGCCTGTCGACCCTGGTGGCAATCGATCCGAAGCGCCGTGGTTCGGGCAAGGTCCTGCGTCCGCAGGTCAAGCTGCTGAACGAAGAAGGCCAGGAAGTCAAGATCGCCGGCACCGAGCACGCCGTGACGATCGGCTTCCAGGTCGGCGCGCTGATCATGGTCAAGGATGGCCAGCAGGTATCGGTGGGTGAAGTGCTGGCACGTATCCCGACCGAATCGCAGAAGACCCGCGACATTACCGGTGGTCTGCCGCGCGTTGCCGAACTGTTCGAAGCACGTTCGCCGAAAGACGCGGGCATGCTGGCGGAAGTCACCGGTACGGTTGCATTCGGTAAGGAAACCAAAGGCAAGCAGCGTCTGGAAATCACGGACATGGACGGCAACAAGCACGAGTTCCTGATCACCAAGGACAAGCAAGTGCTGGTGCACGACGGCCAGGTGGTGAACAAGGGCGAGATGATTGTCGATGGTCCGGCCGATCCGCAGGACATCCTGCGCCTGCTGGGTATCGAAGCGCTGGCCCGTTACATCGTCGACGAAGTGCAGGACGTCTACCGTCTGCAGGGCGTGAAGATCAACGACAAGCACATCGAGGTGATCGTTCGCCAGATGCTGCGCCGCGTGCAGATCACCGACGCCGGCGACACCGACTACATCGTCGGCGAGCAGGTGGAGCGTTCGGAGCTGCTGGAAGAGAACGACAAGGTCAACGCCGTCGGCAAGCTGCCGGCACAGTACGAAAACGTGCTGCTGGGTATTACCAAGGCATCGCTGTCGACCGACTCGTTCATCTCGGCCGCATCGTTCCAGGAAACCACCCGCGTCCTCACCGAAGCGGCGATCATGGGCAAGCGCGACGGTCTGCGCGGCCTGAAGGAAAACGTCATCGTCGGCCGCCTGATCCCAGGCGGTACGGGTCTCGCATTCCACCGCGCCCGCAAGGAGAAGGAAGTGTGGGAAGCGGAAGAGCGCCAGGCGCTGCTGCAGCAGGAGAAGGCCAACATGGCTGCCGAGCTGCAGGCGATGGAAGACCAGGCGCAGGCGCAGACCACGGAGCATCACGGCGACGCCGAGTAATCAGATTAGCTGCTGAGCTTTGCTAGCGAAAACGGCACCCCTTGGGGTGCCGTTTTTTTTCGTCCATTTCTTGTCAATGGATGGCCAATGCGCGCTACCATGGTTTGCAACTTGCTCAACATGCAACCTGAACAACCTGCCCACATCATGCCTTCGCTATCCATTCACCTCGTCGGCAGCGCCGATGCCGCAGCGATCTGCGTCATCTACAACCACTACATTACGCAGACCACGATATCGTTCGAGGAAGAGCCGATCACGCCCGCCGACATGGCCCAGCGCATTGCGGATGTGGCTAGCGCGAACCTGCCCTGGCTGGTCCTGATGGATGGCGACACGCTGGTCGGCTACGCCTACGCCACCAAATGGCGGGTGCGCCCGGCATACCGGTTTTCGGTCGAGACGTCGGTCTACCTTGACCGTCAACGGACCGGGCAGGGGGCCGGGCGCATGCTGTACGAGGCCCTGCTCACCGAGCTGCGCCAGCGCGAACTGCACCTGGCGATCGCCGGTATCGCCCAGCCGAACGACGCCAGCGTGCGCCTGCACGAGCGGCTGGGGTTTCGCAAGGTTGCGCATTTCAGCGAGGTGGGCCGCAAGTTCGGTAACTGGATCGATGTCGGTTACTGGCAGCTGCAGTTGGGCTGACCCGGCAAGGCCGACAAATGGAGGGGAGCGGAGAACGTGGAGGAGGTGGTCGAGCGCTTCGTCGATCAGGGGTGGTCATTGTCGGGCCCGATTTTCTGTCGAAAAACCTTACACACCCCGATATGCAGCACGAATTTCCTCAGGTAACTAATTGACTCAAATAATTATTTTCTCGTAGGCATGAGTATTGCTACTAGGATCGTGTCCAACCCAAACTAGGAAGCAATAACATGAAAAACAAGCTCATCGCAGCAGCCGCTTTCGCACTTCTTGCCAACACCGCTTCGGCCGGCGTCATCGTCAACGGCGATTTCGGCACCGGCGATTTCACCGGCTGGGAGACCGAAGGCAACGTGATGGTCACCGGCACGGTCGAGACCAAGGTGGCGGCCCTGTATGCAGGCCTTGGCGCCGGTGTCTACACGACGATTTCGCAGGCGATCGAACTCGATGCCGGCGACGTGCTGACCGGTTACGCCCAGTTTTATGCCGTCGACTACCTGCCTTATAACGACAGCAGCTTCGTCTCGATCAACGGCATGAACCTGTTCGCGCGCGACGTGTCGAACACCGGCCAGGCGAACAATTCCGGCGCGGTGAAATTCAGCTATACGGCCGCCACCGCGGGCGTGTACCAGCTGGTGGCCGGCGTCGCCAACATCGGCGACAACGTGAATAGCAGCTACCTGAACGTGTGGAACTTCGCGATCGCGAATGCCAACCAGGTACCGGAACCGGGCAATGTCGCCCTGTTCGGCCTGGGCCTGTTCGGCGCCGCCGCCGCGCGCCGCAAATTCGCGGCCAAACGCGGCTGAGATTGCCCGCCAGCGGGACGCCGCCAGCGCGTCCCGTTCTTTCCTTCCCACGCAAGCGGCGCAGCGCCGCCCGGCATGGCGCATTCGTTCGCATCGCGGCTGAGCTGCGGCGAAAATGGATCGCCAGCCCTTCCTTCCGTAACGAGAATCACACCTTCCGTTATCGCGCTCGACTTGGGCGAACCGATGAGGCGAGGGAACAGCTCATCCATAGCATGGATATTTGGAATCAATTATGCAATGAGCGTGAAAATTATTTATTCGGCATGAATCGATAAAGACAAAATGCCAAACGGGTAAAAATAGTTTTTGCCATCATAAAATTGCAATGCTAGTATTTATTACCGCTTTTTTATGGCGGAAACAGCAGGATTTTCAATCGCATAAATATTCCAATAATGGAGAGTGCACGATGAATATCTTTAAAAAAGCCGTATTTGCCGTCGCCGTGGCGTCGGGCGTGATGGTGTCCGCAATGGCGCCGGCCTGGGCGCTGCCGTCGTACGAAACCTGCCTCGAAATGCAGGAAATCTGCTATGCCGGTGGCGACTGCACCACCTTCCGCCGCCTGTGTCACGTCTACGGCCTGGACTGAAATACCGCAAGGCGCAGCAATTCATAAGCGTCCAGCGCGCGCAACGAACGACATTGGACCGGCCCAGGCCGGTCCTTTTTTTTGCCGCCGGCTTGACCGGGCAAGCCGGACGGCCCGGTTCGGGCGGATGTTCTACACTGATGCGCGTTGTCTCGTTCAATAACTGTCGAAGAAAGGGATATGCGATGAAAGCTCAATGGATCTGCGCGGCGCTGCTGTGCTCCACCTGGCTGGGAGCGTCCGTGCACGCCGCCGAGATGCGCGCGACGATGAACACGGTGTCCGATGCCGGCGTCGGCAAATCGGCCGGCACCGTCACCATCAGCGAAACGAAATACGGCCTGGTGTTCACGCCTGCGCTGACCGGCCTGCCGCCGGGCGTGCACGGCTTCCACGTCCACGAGAACAACAGCTGCGCGACCAACCAGAAGGATGGCAAGCCGGTGCCGGCGGGCGCCGCGGGCGGCCACCTGGATACGACCGGCAGCAAGAAGCATGGCCTGCCGTGGGGCGATGGCCATATCGGCGATTTGCCGGCGCTGTATGTCGAGAGCTCGGGGGCGGCCAACAATCCGGTGCTGGCGCCGCGTTTGAAGCTGTCCGACGTCAAGGGCAAGGCCTTGATGGTGCATGCGGGCGGGGATAATCACTCGGATCACCCGGCGCCGCTGGGCGGTGGCGGGGCGAGGATCGTGTGCGGGATTATTGAGTGAAATAATATTTCAACGTAAGGCGTCACATGAAATAATATTTCAACGTACTTCGGCGACAGTAGTGCGTGCCATTGTGCAGGAGCCGTACCGCGTGGACACAGGTGTCCACCCTACGCCAATGCATTGGCCACCGCGCAGAACATTGTCGACAATGTGCAGGAACAAAAACGCCCGGTCATTTGACCGGGCGTTTTGCGTTTACCGCTGACGAATTACTTGGCGGCGGCGGTGCGTGCCTTGCCGAAAGGATCGCCGGCTTTCCAGGCCGGCATCTTCGGCGCATCGGCGACCATGCGGCCCAGGTTCAGCGTGAACTGCGCCTGCTGCACCATGCCCGACAGGTCCCAGCTCGGATCGTATTCGTCGTTCGCTTGGTGGTACTTGGCGCGGTAGGTCTTGGCCTTCGCGCTGTTCGCTTCGGCGTCCTTGGCCCAGGTGCTGCCGGCGCCGACCGAGAAGGCCGGCACGCCGGCTTTCGCGAAGCTGAAGTGGTCGCTGCGGAAGTAGCCGCCGGCCAGGTCCGGCCTGGACGGGGCGACCGTCAGGCCCATGGCCTTGGCGGTGGCCGCTGCCATGGCGCCCAGTTCGGTGCGCTCGCTGCCCGGCACGCTGACGTCCTTGACCAGGCCGACCCAGTTCAGGCTGTCCAGGTTGAGGTTGGCGGCGGTCTTCTCGATCGGCCACAGCGGTTTCGCGGCATAGGCCGCGCTGCCCAGCAGGCCCTGCTCCTCGGCCGCGACCCACAGGAACATCTGGCTGCGCTTGCTCGGTGCGCGCGCCGCTTCCTGCGCCATCGCCAGCAGGGCGGCGGTGCCGGAGGCGTTGTCGACCGCGCCATTGAAGATGGTGTCGCCTTCGGTGCCCTGCTTGCCCATGTGGTCCCAGTGCGCGCTGTAGATGACGACTTCGTCCTTCAGCTTCGGATCGGTACCCGGCACGATGCCGGCCACGTTGTACTCGTTCAGGGTGCGCACGGCGGCGCGCGCCTCGCCTTTGACGCGCGCGTTCAGCACGACCGGCTTGAAGTTCTTGTCTTCGGCGGCGGCGCGCAGCTTGTCGAGGTCCTGGCCGGCGGCGGCGAACAGCTTGCGCGCGGTGGCGTCGGTGATCCAGCCCTGCATGCCGGTGCCGAGATCGGCGTCGGCCAGCTGGAAGCGCTCGGCGGCGGCCCAGCTGTTCTGCACCACGCTCCAGCCGTAGGAAGCCGAGGCGTCGGTGTGGATCAGCAGGACGCCGGCCGCGCCCTGGCGCGCCGCTTCGGCCAGTTTATAGGTCCAGCGGCCGTAAAAGGTCAGGCCGGCGCCGTTGAAGCGGTTCGGCTCGGCGGCGGTCGGGGCCGGGTCGTTGACCATCATGACCAGCACCTTGCCCTTGGCGTCCAGGCCCTTGAAGTCGTCCCAGCCTTCTTCCGGCGCGCTGATGCCGTAGCCGACGAAGACCAGTTCCGCGTCCATGCTGTGATCCGGCTTGGCGTCGCCCGGACCCCAGACCCAGTCGGCGCCGAAGTTCAGGGGCAGCGCCTGGCCGCCGGCGACAATGCCGACATTGCTCTTCTCCGGCAGCGCGCGCACGCCCGCGATCTTGACTTCCTGGCGGTAGCTGGTGCCGTTGGCCGGCAGCAGGCCGGCGGCCATGGCCTGGGTCTCGAGATAGGTGACGGTCAGTTCGCCGCCGCGCTGGCCGGTGCCGCGGCCCTCGACGGCGTCGGATGCGAGGAAGGCCAGGTGCGCGCGCAGCGGCGCTTCCTTGACGGTGGCGGCGGGCGCCTTGCCTGCGGCGTGGGCGGGATAGGCGAGCGCCAGGCTGCTGGCGAGGGCGGTAACGACAACGGAGGAGACGATCTTGTGCATGGAATCCTGCTGCGATGGTTAGTGGAAGCGCACTGCTGAGTGCGCGCCACATTGTAGGGCATTGTTGTTTCTAGTAGAACCACAGCGTGTCCGCGGACACCGATGTTCCGCTCAGCGGAATGGGCGGCGCGGCGCCGACGGGCCGTGGCGGCAGCAGGTGTTCCGGCAGGCCCGGCACGATTTCCTCGACCCGCACGGCGAAGATCGGATCGCCCAGCACGCCGATGCGAAAGTGCAGCAACGCGTCTTCCATCCCGTAGACGACGATCTTCAGGGTCTTGGCCTCCTTGTCGGTCAAGACGCGGCCGTTCATCGTGGTGCGCAGCGCGCGTGCGCCGATCACCTCCAGGCGGATCGCGGGCGCGTGGTTCTTGGAGACCAGCGTGAAGTCGGCGTGGCGGTCGGGCGCCTTGCCGTTGCGCAGGATGCGGATGAAAGGGAATTCCAGGCCGGTGCGCGGCGCCCAGGCATACCACTGCTCGGGCTTCTCCCAGCCGAACACGTTCACGAAACGATGCGGCCGGCTCAGGTTGGCGAACAGCGCTTTTTCCCATGCGTCGAGCGGCCCGGCGGGCTTCAGCCAGTAGGCGTCCCAGGTCGGCATGTCCTTGTAGTAGACCAGGCGGTTCGCGCGCGCGGGCGGCGCCTCGTCGAATTCCTCGGCCGTGCCGGCCAGCGCCAGCGAGCCCAGTCCCGCCAGCAGCAGGGCGCGCGCCACGTAGCGCCGCGCATGCAGCGCCAGCAGCACCGTCGACAGCCCGAGCAGCAGCGCCAGCATCGCCACCGGCAGGTTCATGCGCTGCGGCGAGAGCACCAGGAAGGTCTCGCGCAGCGCCGGCAGCACCAGCAGGATCGCCGGCGCGCTGCTGGCCAGCAGCAGGGCCAGGCGCGCGTTCGGCGGCCAGGCGGCCACGCGGCGCGTGTGCAGGGCGGCGAAGCAGGCGAGGGCGGCGACCAGCGGCCAGGCGACCAGGTAGCTGGCGCCGGGCGCGCGCCAGCTCGCCAGCAGCAGCACCAGGGTCCATGCCGCCAGCGCGGCCAGCGCCGCCGCCGTGACGCCGGTATGCCGCTGCAGGCGGCGCTGGGCCAGGACGAAGCCGGCCGCCGCCAGCGCGCATACGCCAACTAGGTAGGCCAGGGCATGGCGCGCCAGCTGCGGCGCCGCCGGGTTCCAGGCGCGGTGCAGCTCGGGCACGTGCAGCCACAACTGCCAGGCGCCGATGCCCAGCGCCACCGCGATCGCGGGCACGACGAAGACCGCCTGCAGGAAGGGGACGTAGCGCAGGCCCGCGCGCTGGCAGGCAAGGCAGGCCGCGCCGAACAGCAGCAGGCAGGTCAGGCGCGCGAGGGGCCACACCACCTCGCCGCTGTAGTGGACCATGGCCCCGAACGGTAATTCGAAAAACACCTGCACACCGGCGCGGCGCGGGTCCAGCGCCGCGTTCCCGAACTGGCGTGCCAGGCGCAGCATCGCGTCGCCGGTTTGCTGGACGGTCGACCCGTCCAGGCGCGCGAGGCTGTCGCGCTCCCCGTCGCGGTCCAGCGGCAAACCGATGTTCGCGAACTGCAGCACCGGCGCATCGAGCTTGTCGAGGGCGCCGATGCGCAGCGCGCCTGGCGCGAGCTGGTAGATGTCGTGCATCAGCGAGGAGCCGCGCACGCTTGGCGCGGCGCGGCGCCAGCCGTCGATCGCGCCGACGTTCGCGCCGCGCGCGTTGTACAGCATCAGCGGCCCGCCGCTGCCGCCGGCATCGAAACGCAGCGCCAGGCCGACGTCACGCGCCCACGGATGCTGCTCGGCGAAGGCCTGCATGCCCAGGCCGCCGGCATGCTCGCCGTCGGCGAACAGCACGATCACGTCGTTCGCCAGGGGCGGCCCCGTGCGCAGCGCACGCAGCATCTCGAGCAGCGCCGCCGCCGGCGCGCCCTTGGCGGCGCCGGCGCTGGCGGGGGCGCTGTCGTAGTGCGCCGCGACCAGCAGGGCCCGGCGGCGCAGCCGGTCAGGGCTGGTTCCGGGCAGCCGCACCAGCACGTTGTGCACCACGCCGACGATGGCCTCGTAGTTGGCGTTGTAGTCGACGTAGTTCTTCTGCACGGTCGCGCGCTGCACCTGCGGATCCAGGCCGAGCGTCTGCAACTGCCCCACGAAGTAGCCGCGCGCCCGGCGGTTCGCGTCGCTGGCGATCGGGCGCGGCGTTTGCGCGAGCATGGCCAGGTGCGCGAGGGCGCGGCCGGCGGCGAACTGCGCAGCGGGCGCGTCGACCGGCGCGGGCGGCGGCCGCGGCGCATCCGGCTCGCGCAGCGCCAGCCAGGCGACGAGAACGACGAACAGGAGGGCGGCGGCAATGCCGGCCGGCGTGCCGGGCGCAGTCCGGTCTGGATCGGGGATCATGGGTCAGTCCTTGCGTTGTTATCGTTATTGCGGGCCGAGCTGCTGCCTGCCCTCGTTCGAGGGCGCTAAAAGGCACAAAAAAACCCGCCAGGCTGAGGGATGGCGGGCACAAACGGGGATTGGTTCGGCTAGCCTTCGAGCTTCCAGTCGAAGGCGATCTGGCCCCAGCCGGCTTCCGGCACGCCGTTGTTCATGCCGGGCTTGAACTGGCACATGCTCAGGGCGTTCAGGGCGGCCTTGTCGAGGTCGCGCGAGCCGCTCGACTTCTGCACGCGGGCATTCGCGACGCGCCCGTCGGTGCCGATCAGGAGCGCCAGGACGACGGTGCCGGTTTCCTGGTTGCGCGCGGCGCGCGCCGGATAGGCGGGCGTGGCGCAACCGCTCGCTTCGGCCAGGGCGATGCTGCGCATCGCGCCGTTGTTCGCGGCGGTGTTCGATGGCTGGGCCGGGACCTCGGCCTGCATCGGCTGGGCCGGCTGCGGCGGCGCGGGATCGATGTCGGTGGTGGCGCGCACCGGGTTCTCCATTGGCGGCGGCGGCACCTCGACTTCGACCTTCGGCACCACGATCTCGGGCGGCGCGACTTGCGGCATCGGCCGCGGCGGATCGGGCGGCGGTGGCGGCGGCACCAGCGGCTCGGGCGTCATGAAGACGGTCAGGTCCTTGGGCAGGTTCGGCAGCGAGATGACTTTCGCATTCATCATGTTGACCACGCCGACCGCGATCAGCGCGTGCAGGCCGGCGACCAGGGCGAACTTGCCGGCCTTGCCGCCGTTGCCATCGTAGGTATGAGAGAAATGCATGGCGATCTCCTTTTGTTGGTGCCCATGCGGCGGCCGGGAAGGCCAATGCAGGGCTTTTACTACGGAAGGAACAGCATGTTTCTAACTTGTGGAATAAATATATGCTACATGGTAGCAAAGAGTAAAGCGTTTTCTCGGCAACCGTGTCGATCTCTTCCTGAAGGCATGGGCCGCGCATCGCGACCGGCGTCGCCTGCTCGCCACCCGTTCCGTTGTATGAAATAATCAACCCTCAAGGATTCATGTTCCGTTTATTGGCACACATAGCTACCAGGGATTGGTAAGCGAATGTAAAGAAACACCAGGGAGAAGTAGCGTGCAGACAAAAGCAATCCGCGTGATGCTGGCCGACGACCACCCGATCGTGATGACCGGCTTCGCCATGTCGCTGGCGGCCGAGGGCATGGACGTGGTGGGGCAGGCGCGCACGCCGAGCGATGCGGTGGCGCTGTATGCCGAGTGCCAGCCGGACGTGGTGATCCTCGACATCCGCTTCGGCACCGAGCTGACCGGCCTGGACGCCGCGCAAAACATCCTCAAAAGCGACCCGCGCGCGAAGGTCGTCTTCCTGAGCCAGTTCGACCAGGACAGCCTGATCAAGGAGACATACCGCATCGGGGCGCACGCTTTCGTCACCAAGGACTGCGATCCGGCAGACCTGGCCACGGCCGTGCGCCAGGCGCATGCGGGCAAGCTGTATTTCCCGCCGCAGATCGCCGAGCGCCTGGCCAGCATCGCGGTGCGCGGCGACGTCTCGCCGCAGTCGCAGCTCGACGAGCGCGGTCTCGAGATCTTCAAGCTGATGGCCGAAGGCCTCACCAACGCCGAGATCGCCGAGCGCTTGAACCTGTCGACCAAGACCATCAGCAATACCAGCCAGTCGATCAAGGAAAAGCTGGGCGTGGAGCGCCAGGCCCACATCACCCGGCTGGCCGTGAAGTACGGCCTGATCGAGCCCTAAGCGCCGATGCGCCGCGCCGCGCGAGCGATGCGCCGCCTGGCCGCCGCATTGGCGCTGGGCCTGGCCGCCTGCATGTCGAGCGCCGCCGCGCCGGACAAGACGCAGGGCTACCGCTTCGAGATCGTCACCGGCGACGACGACAGCGCCGTCACCGCGCGCATCACGGACGACCTGTACAAGCGCCTGGTGCCGACCTTCGCCGCCTTCCGCACCGAACTGGCCCAGCGCCGCCGCATGGTCACCATCGCGGTGGGGCCGGACGCGCTGCGCAAGGTCGCCGCGCGCCGCTGCGACTGCGTGGTGATCGCGGCCTTCACGTCTAGCCAGGTGTGGCGCGCAGTGCTCGAGAAGCTGCCGCCGGCGCGCGCGGCCGCCATGACGGCGGTGTATGCCGAGCCGGCGCCCGCGGACCAGCTGCAGCTGGTTAAGCTGCTGTACCGGCGTGCGGCGCGGGTCGCGGCCATCATCGGCCGGCACACGGCCTTCTACGTCCCCAGCCTGCAGGGCAGGGCCGACCTGGTGCGGGCCGCGCCTGACGACGACGTCAACGACCTGCTGGCGCGCGTCAAGCGCAGCGAGGTCTTGCTGGCGCTGCCCGACAGCGCGGTGTACACGCCCGAGAACGTGCGCAGCATCCTGCTCTCGACCTACCGCAGGAAACAGGCGGTGATCGGCTTCTCGGCCGACATGGTGAAGGTGGGTGCGCTCGCTTCCACCTATTCCGAAGTCGAGGACATCAATGCCCAGGTGGCGGAAGTCGCGGCCGCTTTCGTGGCCACCGGCGAGCTGCCGGCGCCGCAGTTCCCGCATTACTTCCGCACCGCGATCAACGAGGGCGTGGCGCGCTCGCTCGACATCGACGTGAGCGAGGAGGCGCGCCGCTTCGCAAGGCCGCGGCCATGAACCTGCGGCGCATCCTGCAGCCCTGGCGCAGCTGGAGCATCGGCCTGCGCATGGCCTTCATCACCATGCTGCCGGTGGTGTTCCTGTTCACCTCCTTCGTGTGGTACTCGTGGTACGCGCACCGCGCCCAGGTGGCCGAAGAGCTGGCCGAGCGCGGCCGCATCCTGGCGCGTGCGCTGGCCGAGACCAGCGAATACAACGTCATTTCCGGCAACCTGACCGACCTGCGCCTGACCATCAACGGCCTGGTCCAGTCCGATAAAAGCATCTTCCGGATCGACGTCGTCGACGCGCACGGCAAGCGCGCGGTGCGCGTCACCTCCGAATCGGCGCTCGACGCCGAGCCGCATTACTACGAGGCGCCGATCCGCAAGCAGGTGGTGTGGATCAACCTGTTCTCGGACAACGGCATCCCGCACGTCTCGGCCTCGAGCGACACGCGCCCGCCGACGCTGACCACCGAGGTGGTCGGCGCGGTGCGGGTGACGATGTCGCCGGCGCACCTGCTGGCCAAGCAGACGCGCCGCTTCCAGGTCGAGGTGGCGATCGCCGCGCTGGCGCTGGCCGCCAGCGGCGTGCTGGCCTGGGTGCTGGCGCGCTCGCTGACGCTGCCCCTGCGCGACGCGATCGGCGCCCTGCGCGAAATCCGCGGCGGTAACTTCCGGGTCGCGCTGCCGGTGACGACCGGCGGCGAGGTCGGCGAATTGCAGGGCTCGATCGGCGAGATGTCGGTGGCGCTCGACCAGTCCAAGCAGGACCTGGAGAACAAGGTGGCGGCCCGCACCCGGGACCTGCTCGCATCGCGCAACGAGGCGCTGCGCGCGGACGCCGACAAGCGCAAGCTGATCCAGAAGGTGAACAGCATCATCGAGGACGAGCGCAAGAGCATCGCGGTCGAGATCCACGACGAACTGAACGCTTCGCTGATCGCGGTGCGGCTGGAGGCGCAGAGCATCGGCATGCTGGCCGCGAAGGCCGTGGCCAGCGCCGAGGTGGAAGAGATCCGCGCCAAGGCGCAAGCCATCACGCGCCTGGCGCTCGATTTGTACGCCAACGGCCGGCGCCTGGTGCGGCGCCTGCGCCCCGAGGTGCTCGACATGCTCGGCCTGCACGGTGCGGTCGAAGAGATGCTGCGCCACTACGACAGCGGTTCCGGCTGCCGCTTCGCTTTTCATTCGGAGGGCGATTTTTCTCGCCTCGGCAACGAGCTGGCGATCTCGGCCTACCGCATCGTGCAGGAAGCGCTGTCGAACGTGATGAAGCACGCGCAGGCGTCGAACGCCGAGGTCACGCTGGCGCTCGACGACGCGCACGAGGTGCTGCGGATCGTGGTCGAGGACGACGGCCAGGGTTTCGATCCAGCCGTCAGCTCGGAGGGCATCGGCATCATCGGCATGCGCGAGCGCGTCTACGCACTGCACGGTACGATGGACGTGCGCTCGGCGCCGCGACGCGGCACCACGGTCGAGATCACCTTGCCACTGACGAGTCCAACTCCTGTATCGTAACGTTTTAGTCCAACCACCCTAGCCGGATCCCCATGTCGAACGAATTGAAGACGCCCTACGAACAGGGCAACCAGAACCAGACCACCACCTGGAGCGATTGCATCGCCTGGTACGAAGAGCTGGCGCGCCGCTACCCGAGCGTGCTGCGCTTCGGCGCGATCGGCACCTCGGATGCGGGCGTGCCGATCCACGCCGGCGTGGTCAGCAGCGACGGCGTGTTCAGCCGCGAGGCGATCAAGGGGAGCGGGCGTCCGGTCTTCTTCAACAACAACGGCATCCACCCGGGCGAGCCGGAAGGCGTCGACGGCTGCATGGCGCTGGTGCGCGACTTCTGCACGCAACCGTCGCGCCTGGCCGCACTGGGCGAGACCGTATTAATCTTCATCCCGCTCTACAACGTCGACGGCAGCCTGAACCGCGCGAATACCTCGCGCGTGAACCAGGACGGCCCGGAGCAGTTCGGCTTCCGCGGCAACAGCCGCCACCTCGACCTGAACCGCGACTTCGTCAAGTGCGACACCCTGACGGCCCAGGTCTTCAACAAGTTCTTCACGTCCTGGGATCCGGACGTGATGGTCGACACCCATACCTCGAACGGCGCCGACTACAGCTACACCATGACCCTGATCCACACCCAGCCGGACAAGCTGGGCGGAGACCTCGGCGCCTTCCTGCGCGACACCATGCTGCCGGCGATGTACGAACAAATGGAAGCGCGCGGCTGGCCGACCTGTCCGTACGTGAACCCGGTCAAGGACAGCCCGGACCACGGCATCGCCGACTTCCTGGAAACCGCGCGCTTCTCGACCGGCTACGCGGCCCTGCACCACACCATCGGTTTCATGCCCGAGACCCACATGCTGAAGCCCTTCAAGGACCGCTACGACTCGATGCGCGCCCTGGTCGAGACCGCGCTCGACTTCACGGTGAAGCACGCCGCGCAGATCCAGGCGCTGCGCCGCGCCGCGAAAGAGGCGGGCCGCACCCGCGTCGAATGGCCGATCCACTGGACGATGGACGAGCAGAATCCCGGCAGCTTCCGTTTCAAGGGCTACGAGGCCGGCTACAAGACTAGCGTGCTGGGCGACTACAGCCGTCTGTACTACGACCGTTCCAAACCCTGGGAACGCGACATCGCCTGGTACAACCGCTTCAACGCCGACATCACCGTGCCGGCGCCGAAAGCCTACGTCATCCCGCAGGCCTGGCGCGAAGCCATCGAGCGCCTGGAACTGAACGGCGTGAAAATGGAGCGCGTGGCCGAGGACCGCATGGAAGAGGTGGGCTACTACCACATCGTCTCGGTCGCCTCGCGCCCGAACGCCTACGAGGGCCACATGTTCCACGACGACGTCCAGCTGGACCGGCGCCGCGGCCAGGTCCTGCTGCGCGCCGGCGACGTCATCGTTTCGCTGGACCAGGACCGGGCGCGCTACGTCGTCGAAACCCTCGAGCCGCTGGCCCACGACAGCTTCTTCCGCTGGGGCTTCTTCAACAGCGTGCTGGAAAAGAAGGAAGCCTATTCCGACTACGTGTTCGAAGACGAAGCCAAGCGCCTGCTGAACGAGGAACCCGAGCTGGCCGCGAAGTTCGCCACCTGGAAGGCCGCGAACGCTGCGCTGCTGTCCAACCAGGAAGCCGTCCTCGACTTCATCTTCGCCAACTGCGCGAAATACCGCGAACCCGAGTGGGGCCGCTACCCGGTCTTCATGCTCGGCTAATCGCCGACGAGTCCCGTAGGGTGGGCACGCTGTGTCCACGCGGGGATACGCGCCGCCATCGCCGCCGCAACCGCTCCGGTAACGCACCTGCAAACCGATAAAAAACACCATGAGACACCCCACCCACGCCGCCATCGCCGCCGCCTGCCTCACCCTGACCGGCCTCGCCTGCGCAGGCCCGGCAACCACCGCCGGCCAAACCTACTTCAACCAGAACTGCGCCAGCTGCCACACCGTCGACAACAAACTGTCCTCGCGCGCCGGCCCCGGCCTCTATAACGTCATTGGCCGCAAGGCCGGCGCCGTCCCCGGCTACAACTACAGCGACGCCCTGTCGAAAGCCGGCGCGGCCGGCAAGACCTGGACCCGCGAAGAACTCGACGTCTTCCTGCGCGACCCGAACAAGGACGTCCCCGGCACGACGATGCCGATCGGGATCGCCGATGCGAAGCATCGCGCCGCCGTGATTGCCTACCTGGCCACGCAAAGCGGCAAGGCCGCCGCGCCCGCCGCAGCGGTAGCGAGCAAGCGCGCCGCCGCCGACAAGACCGGCGCCTCGCTTGATGACAAACCGGGCGACCTGCACCACATCAAGCCGACCGAGCTGGTCAAACCCTACGCCAGCGAGAGCGCCGGCAACGGCCCGAAACTCGCCGCTCGTCCGGAGGGCGTCATGCCGGCCGTCCCGCCAGGCTTCAAGGTCGGCATCTACGCCGAGGGCCTGGGCAAATCGCGCCTGCCGCTGCGCGCGCCGAACGGCGACATCATCCTGTCGGAAGCCGCCAAGGGCCAGGTCACGGTCCTGCGTTCGAAAGACGGCGAGAAGGCCGACACGGTCAGCGTCTACGCCACCGGCCTGTCGCGTCCCTACGGCATGGCCCTGTGGCCGGCCGACAAGCCGCAGTACCTGTACGTCGCCAACGTCAACTCTGTCGTGCGCTTCCCCTACAGCGTGGGCGACCTGAAGGCGAAGGGCGAGCCGGAAACCGTGATCGAGAAGATCAGCGACACCAGCGGCGGCCACGTCACGCGCACCATCGCCTTCTCGAAGGACGGCAAGACCATGTTCCTGTCGGTCGGTTCGGCCACCAACGTCGCCGCCAGCATCGGCCCGCAGCCGCCGCAGCCGCTGGCGCAGTGGGAAGCAAAATATGGCGTGGGCGCCGCCTGGGGCGAAGAAACCGAGCGCGCCGCGGTGCTGGCTTTTGATGCGGACGGCAAGCACCGCCGGGCGTATGCGAACGGCCTGCGCAACTGCGTCGGCATGATCGTGCACCCGACGACGGGAGACCTGTTCTGCAGCGTGAACGAGCGCGACGAACTCGGCGACAACCTGCCGCCGGACTACGTCACGCGCGTCAAACAGGGCGGCTTCTACGGCTGGCCGTGGTACTACATCGGCGCCAACGAAGACCCGCGCCTGAAGGGCATTCGCCCGGACCTGAAGGACAAGACCATCGTGCCCGACACCCTGATCCAGTCGCACTCGGCGCCGCTGGGCATGGTCGTGTACCAGGCGCCGAAAGGCGCGAAGCACGCCTTCCCGCCGGAGTACGAGGGCGACATCTTCGTCGCGCTGCACGGTTCCTGGAACCGCGGCATCCGCACCGGCTACAAGGTCGTGCGCGTGTTCATGAAGAACGGCGTGCCGACCGGGCAGTACCAGGACTTCATGACCGGCATGGTGCTCAGCGACCGCGATGTGTGGGGGCGTCCGGCGGCCGTGGAGGTGGCGGCGGATGGGGCCTTGCTGGTGGTGGATGATGGCGGTGGGGTGGTGTGGCGGATCGTGCCCGGTAAGTAAGGCTCTGGCGCGCTACCCGTGACGTATCCCGTAGGGTGGGCGCGGCCGGCGTAGGCACGCCGTGCCCACGCTGCTTGAATGGTCCGATAGCGGGGCAGGCAACAGCCCCGGTTGCCCCAGCGGGTCAGTGGAAGGACCCAGACTGCTACTGCATCTGGCGGAGCAAGCCTTGTTTTCGCTTCGGACGTTCGTTCTTTGCGTCGAACGTCCGAAGCGAAGCATCGCGTTTTTACTTGCTCTGTGCAATCCACCGATCCACCTTCGCCTCCAGCAGCGACAGCGGCAGCGTCCCTTCACCCAGCACGATGTCGTGGAACTTGCGGATGTCGAACCTGGCTCCCAGCGCGCTCTCCGCGCGGCGGCGCAGTTCCAGGATCTTCAGCGAACCGATCTTGTAGCCCAGCGCCTGGCCCGGCCAGACCATGTAGCGTTCGATCTGCGCGCGCGAATCCGCTTCGCTGTAGCCCAGCGTCTCCTGGAAGTACTGGATGCCCTGTTCGCGTGTCCAGCCCTTGGTGTGCATGCCGGTGTCGACCACCAGGCGCGCGGCGCGCAGCATTTCGTCGTTCAGGTGGCCAAAATAATCTTCCGGCTTGTCGAACAAGCCCATGTCCTTGCCCAGGGTTTCCGCGTACAGCGCCCAGCCTTCGGTGAAGGCGTTGTTGCCGCCGAATTTGCGGAAGTTCGGCAGGCCCAGTTCCTGCACCAGGGCGATGTGGAAGTGGTGGCCCGGCTGGCCTTCGTGCAGGTAGAGCGTGACCATGCCGGTGCTGCCGTACTGGCGCGGGTCGTTCACGACCGACCAGAACACGCCCGGGCGCGAGCCGTCCACGGCAGGCGGGGTGTAGTGGTCCGAGGCCGTGGCGCGGCTCAGTTCCGGTTCGAGGCGCAGGTCGAGCGGCGACTTCGGCATCAGGTTGAACATCGACGGCAGCTTGGTGCGCAGCTGGGCGTCGAGCTTGCGGTAGACGTCGATGACTTCCTGGTCGGTCTTGAACGGCTTGTATTTCGCCTGCTGCGAGACCCAGGCCGGCAGGCCGGCGGCAGGACCCGTGTAGCCCATCTTCGGACCGATGCGGCCGTACTCGCCCTGGATGCGCGCGACTTCCTTCAGGCCGATCTCGTGGATCTGGTCCGGCGTCAGGCTGGTCGTGGTCTGGCTCGCCACGCGGACCTTGTACCAGTCGGCGCCGTTCGGCAGCGCGTTCCAGCCGGTGCTGGTGCGCGCGGCCGGGATGTATTCCTTCTCGAGGAAGTTGGATAAGCGCGCCAGCGCCGGGTTCAGTTTGCCGCCGATGATGTCGCCATACAGCTTCGTCAGGCTGCGCTTGTCGGCGTCCGAGAAACCGGCCGGGAAGCTCTTCACCGGCGAGTAGTAGATGCTGGCGTCCGGCGAGCTGGCGACCAGCTGGCGGAACTGGGGCAGGGCAGAAGTCATGACCGACTTCGGATGCACGATGCCGCGCTTGATCCCTTCGCGCATGTTGGCGATCGCCTGGTCGATCCAGGGGCCGAGCTGGTCCAGGCGGCTGGCGTAGGCGCGGTAATCCTTCACGCTGGACAGCGGCTGGGCGCCCTGGCCGCTGGCGTAGTTCGCCAGCGTGACCGGCAGGCTGTCCATCTGGTTGATCGGCAACAGGTGCTCGGGGAAGGGCTCGAAGCGCAGCGCGGTGGCCAGTTCGTAGTCGAGGATGTCGTAGCTGGTCTGGTCGCGGCTGCTCAGCTGGTCGCGCTTGATCGCATGCAGGCGCTTCTGGAACGATTTATACCGTTCAAACTGTTTGGCGCGTTCCGCCGGCGCGATCGACATGCCGATCTGGTCGATGAAGCGGTTGTCGCCGCTCTCGCTGGCGGACACCGGATCGAAGCGCGCCACGGCGTCGTAGTACGCGTCGGCGAGCAGGTTGAGGGCCTTGCCGGCCTGCGGATGCACGGCGGCCTGGCTGGCCGCGGCGCTTGCCGGCTGTTCGGCGGCGAGTGCCGGCGCGCAGGCGATGAGGCTTGCCGCGGCGAGTGCGCCGAGCTTGAAAAACGGGGTCATGTGGGTGTTTCCTTAATAGCTGGCCAGTGGCGCCAGGGCGCCGTTCTTGAAGGTGTAGACGGTGACGGCGGTCTTCTTGATGTTGCCCTTGTCGTCGTAGCCGTAGGTGCCGACCACGCCCTGGTAGCTCAGCGTGCGCAGCTGCTGCGCCACCGCGGCCGGCGCGGTGCTGTTCGCCGCTTTCATGGCCTCGGCGATGAACATGGTCTGGTCGTAGAAGGAGGGGGCGTAGACGTCCGGGTCGCGCTTGAAGCGCGCCTTGTACTTGGTCAGGAAGGCCGGGCCGCCCGGCTGCTTGGCGATGATCGCGCCGGCCTGGGCGCAGCGCACGTTCTCGCCGACGGCCGGGCCGCCGAGCTTGGCCATCTCGGGGCTGCACAGGGTGTCGCCGCCGAGCAGCGGCACGTTCAGGCCGAGCGCCTTCATCTGGCGCGCCATCGGCGCCCCTTGCGGCGCATAACCGCCGAAGAAGATCGCGTCGACCTTCTTCGCGCGCAGCGAGGTGAGAATCGCGGCGAAGTCGCTCGCCTTGTCGTTGGTGAATTCGTGGCCCGCGACCTTGATGCCGGCGGCCTGCGCCTGGCGCTTGAATTCGGTGGCGACGCCGGTGCCGAAGGCGGTGCGGTCGTCGATCACGCCGACGTTCCTGACCTTCAGTTCCTTCGCGGCGTAGCTGGCCATCGAGCCGCCGACCTGCGAATCGCTGGCGACGATGCGGAACACCGTCTTGTAGTTCGCCTGCGTGATCTTCGGATTGGTGCCGACCGTGGACATCAGCGCGCCGGCGTCGTTGTAGACGCGCGAGGCGGGAATGGCGACGCCGGAGTTGTACGGGCCGAGGACGAACTTCACGCCGCCGTCGACCAGCTTTTGCGCCACCGTCACGCCCTGTTTCGGGTCGCCGGCATCGTCTTCGGACTGCAGCTCGAAGCGCAGCAGCTTGCCCGCTACCTTGATCTTCTGGGCGTTCAGGTCTTCGACGGCGAGGCGTACGCCGTTCTCGTTGTCCTTGCCGGCAAAGGCATTGGCGCCCGACAGCGGGCCGGTCACGCCGATTTTCACGACTTGTTCCTGCGCCAGTGCGGTGTTGGAAGCGCACAGCAGCGCGGCCAGCGCCAGCGGCGCCATGTTCATTTTCGATGGCATCAGCCTGTCTCCGTTATTGATCCAAACGGCCGCCATCATCGCATGAAAAAGCGCAGGTCGAAAACCCGCGATGTCTCCAGGAGCGGAAGACTCAGGCAGGCAAACCGTGCGCGATCAGCTCCAGCGGCAGGGCGGTGCTGCACTTGATCTGCTCCATCGAGAAGGCCGAGGACACGCCGGTCAGCTGGGCGGTCTTGATCAGCTTCTTGTAGAAGCGGTCGTAGCCCTCGATGTCGGTGGTGGCCACTTTCAGCAGGTAGTCGACGTCGCCGCTCATGCGGTGGAACTCGAGCACTTCGGGCAGGGCGACGACGGCGGCCGCGAAGCGCTCGAGCCACTTTTCGTCGTGCTCCCGCGTGCGCACGCTGACGAACACGGTGACCGGCAGGCCGACCTTTTGGCGGTTGACGATGGTGACGCGGCTTTCGATGTAGCCCTCTTCCTCCAGGCGTTTGACGCGCTTCCAGCACGGGGTGCTGGACAGGCCCACTTTTTCGCTCAGGCCCGAGATCGACAGCGTTGCGTCTGCCTGCAACGCCGCGAGGATGGCGCAATCAAATTTGTCTAGTGAATTCATTCTATTTATAGCTCACTATGAGAACAAACATGCTTAGTTTTGGATTAAATGGAACGAATATAGAACGTGCGCTTCGACACATATCCGTAACATATTGCTGAACAATAACACGATCCTTGCCTCATTTTTCAGTTTTTTATGGACGCAGAAATCTACCTCGACGCGAACGCCACTTCTCCCGTCCTGCCGGCCGCCATCGCGGCGGCGCAGGCCGCGTTGCAGGAGGATTTCGGCAATCCCAGCAGCAGCCACGGCGCCGGCCTGCGCGCCCGCGCCATCCTCGACGCCGCGCGCGCCAGTGCGCGCCGCGTGCTCGGGGCGGCCATCGGGCGGGTGCTGTTCACCAGCGGCGCCACCGAAGGCATCCAGACCGCCGTGCTCTCGGCCCTGTGCGCGCTGCGCGAGCGGCGCGCCGCCGGGCTGCCCTGCGGCGACCTGCTGCTGTACGGCGTCACCGAGCACAAGGCGGTGCCGGAAAGCCTGGCGCACTGGAACCGCATCCTCGGCACCGGCTTGACCCTGCAGGCGTTGCCGGTCGACGCCAGCGGCCGCCACCGGCTCGACCTGCTGCGCGAACTGGCGCCGCGCACCGCCTTCCTGTGCACGATGGCGGCCAACAACGAGAGCGGCGTGGTGTCCGACCTGGACGGCATCGCGGCCGTGCTCGAAGAGACGGACAGCCCCGCGTTGTGGATGGTCGACTGCGTGCAGGCGCTGGGCAAGCTGCCCTTGCTACTGGACCGCACGCGCATCGACTACGCGCCCTTCTCGGGCCACAAACTGTATGCGCCGAAGGGCATCGGCCTGCTCTACGTGCGCGCCGGCGCGCCCTTTACGCCGCTGGTCTGCGGCGGCGGCCAGGAAGCCGGACAGCGCTCGGGTACCGAGAACATGGGAGGCATCGCCGCGTTCGGCGCCGTGCTGCGGGCGCTGGAAGAGGGCGGCACTTTCCGCTCGCACGCCGACATGCTGGCGGCGCGCGAGCGGCTGGCGGGCGCGCTGCGCGAGGCTTTCCCGGCGATCGAATTCAATGCGCCCTTCGAGCACGCGCTGCCGACCACCCTGAACTTCGCCGTGCCCGGCTGGACCAGCAAGGAACTGCTCGACCTGTTCGACGCCGCCGGCGTCCGCGTCAGCGCGGGCTCGGCCTGTTCGGCGGCGAAATCCGCGCCCAGTTACGTGCTGCAGGCGATGGGTTTGTCCGACTGGCGCTGCGCCAACGCGGTGCGCCTGTCGTTCGGGCCGCTGTTCGATGCCGCATTCATCGACGAGGCCTGCCGGCGCATCGCGCGCTGCGGCGAAGCCTTGCGTAAGCCGGTGTTGTCCGCCTCGCGCTGCGGTGGCGGACGCGCCGGGGTCTACCAGTTCGTCGGCGACGAGGGCTGGCTGGTGTTCGATCCGGACCGGCGCGAGTGCGTGGCGATCGACCTGGGCCCAGGCCTGGCCGAGCGCGTGGCGGCAATGCTGCGCCAGCACGGTTACCGCCTGCGCGCGGTGCTCGGCACCGGGCTTGAGGAGGAAGCCGTCAGCGCCCTGCGCGCGCGGTTTGACGTCGGCGGCTGGCCGGCCTACTGCGATGCGGTGCGCATGGAGGACGGCGCGCCGGCCGAGGCGATCCGCCTGGGCCGCGAGATGCTGGTGCGGCGCCCGGGCCAGCCCGGCTACCTGCTCGGCAGCCTGGAAGACGGCGTGGTGCGCCAGGTACGGCTGGCGTTCGGCGCCGCTCCCGCGCAGACGCAGGCGCAGGCGGTGGTGTGCGCGCCGGCCGGCATCCGCGCGCCGGCTCCGGCGGCGCAGGACACGGCCACGCTGCAGGGCGCGCAGCTGGCGCGCTTCTTCGAGGAGCACCCGGACACGCTCCTGATCGACGTGCGCGAAGCCTGCGAGCACGCGGCCGGCACGCCGACGCTGCTCGGGCGCGCAGCCTACAATTTGCCGCTGTCGCGGCTGGCCGAGTATGCCTTCTGGCTGCGCGGCGAAGCGCGGCCGCTGGTGTTCTTCTGCCGCAGCGGGAACCGCAGCCTGAAGGCGGTGCAAGTCCTGCAAGGACTGGGGCGCGGGCAGGTCTGGCACCTGGCCGGCGGCTTGGCCTTGAACCGCGCCGGGTAGTCGTAGCGCATACCCATATCGCGTGGTAAATCGCACACTGCCCATCACCGCCTGGGCAGCGAGGCTGCCCACCCTACGGCGCCGCCCACGCGCTGATCGATAACGGTTGCGCGGCCACCGCCGCACCGCTACCCGTTTCGTTCCGGCGGCCGCCACCTTGCGCCCCACGCAACACCAGCGTACGTTAGCGCACGGTTTCTCATCCGATGACGCCTTAGCATGACGCCAGTCGTGCATCGTGTTCCCTCCAGACCGGCCAGGCCGCGCAAGGGCCGGCATGCATGCTCATCGTCGAGGCCCCTGTTGAACGAAGAATCGCATCTCCTGCCCGGCGCGCAGCGTGAAGGGTACCAGCCTGTCCGCCCATTCGGCGCGGACGAGGCCCCGCTGCGCGCCGAGCCGTTCAGCGCCGCGCAGATGGCGGTGCATGGGCGCCAGCTGGCCGCGCGCCACGAACTGGTGCGGGACGGCTTCCCCGGGCGCCTGCTGGCGCGCCTGGAGCGCAATGCCGACGCGATCCGGGATGCCTGTGCCGCCCTGGCGCATGCGGCCGGCGGCGCCGACCCGCTCGCGCCGGCCGCCGCGTCGCTGCTCGACCATTACCCCCTGATCGACGAACAGGTCCGCTTCGCGCGCCACCACCTGGCGCCGGGCGACACCCGGGCGCTGCCCTGCCTAACCAACGGCAACGCCCGCGCCTACCAGCTCGCGCTCGAAGCCGTCTCCCATGGCGACGGCCGCCTGGAGCGCGACAGCCTGGCGCGCTTCGTCGCCGCCTACCAGGAAGGCGCGCCGCTGCTGCTGGCCGAACTGCGGGCGATCCCGGTCATGCTGCGCCTGGCCCTGGTCGAGAACCTGCGCCGCCTGGCGCTGCGCCTGGCGCAGGCACGCGCGCAGCGCGCGCTGGCCCGGGACTGGGCCGAGCGCATGATCGCCACCGCCGGCGTCCGCCCCGGCGACCTGGTCCTCGCGATGGCCGACATGGCGCGCACCGTGCAGCCGATGGGAAGTGCGTTCGTGGCCGAACTGGCGCGGCGCCTGCAGGGACGCGGCGGCGCGCTGGCCCAGGTGCTGCAATGGCTCGATACCCGCCTGGCCGACGAGGATTCCGGCATCGGGGCCGAAGTGCGGGCGGACGACCAGGGCCAGGCCGCCGACCGGGCTTCGCTCGCCAACAGCATCGCCAGCCTGCGCCTGCTCGGCGTGGTCGACTGGGGCGACTTCCTCGAAACCGTGAGTCCGGTCGAGCAGGCCCTGCGCCAGGACCCCTGCGGCAGCTATGGCCGCATGGACGCCGCCACGCGCGGCCACTACCGGCGCGCGGTCGAGCGCCTGGCGCGCGCCTCGCGCCGCGGCGAAGCCGACGTCGCCGCCGAGGCGCTGGCGCTGGCCGGCGCGGCCCCGGAGGGGGACGGACAGGACGCGCGCGGGCGCCACGTCGGCTACTATCTGGTCGGCGACGGCGCGCCGGCGCTGCGCGCCAGGCTGGGGATGCGCGCCGCGCCATTGGCCGCGCTGCGCCGTGCCGCACGGCGCAGGCCGCTGCTGACGTATCTCGGCGCCGTTGGCGCCTTGACCCTGCTGTTCACGGCGGCGCTGCTGGTGCACGCCTGGCGCGGCGGCGCCGGCGCCCCGCTGTTGGTCGTGTTCGGCATCCTGGCCGCGTTCGGCGCCAGCGAGCTGGGGCAGGCGCTGGCCAGGATGATGGCCGCGCGCCTGGCGACGCCGAGGCCGCTGCCGCGCATGGATTTGAGCGCCGGTATCCCGATTGCGGCGCGCACGCTGGTCGCGGTCCCGGCGCTGCTCGACAGCGAAGAAAAGATCGCGGCCCTGTGCGGCGCGCTCGAGGCGCATTACCTGGCCAACCGCGATCCGAACCTGCGTTTCTGCCTGCTGAGCGATTTCGCCGACGCGGCGCAGGAAACCGTCTTCGGCGACGCCGAACTGCTGGAGCAAGCGCGCGCGGCGATCGCGGCCCTGAACGCGCGTCACGGCGCAGCGACCGGACAAGGCTCGCCCTTCCTGCTGCTGCACCGTCCGCGCAGCTGGAGCGCGGGCGAGGGCGCGTGGATCGGCCGCGAGCGCAAGCGCGGCCAATTCGCCGACCTGAACGCCTTGCTGCGCGGCGGCGCGCGCGAGCGCTTCTGCCTGGTCGAAGGAAAGCTCGAGGGCCTGGAAGAGGTCCGCTACGTGATCGCGCTCGACGCTGGCGCCAGCCTGCCGCGCGACGGCGCGCGCCGGCTGGTGGCGGCGATGATTCACCCCTTGAACCGGCCGCTGCTGGACGCGGCCGGCCGCCGCGTCGTCGCCGGCCACGCGCTGCTGCAGCCGCGCACGACATCGGCGCTGCCCCCGGAGGATGCCTCGCGCTACGCCCGGCTTGGCAGCGGCAACGGCAGCGGCAACGGCATCCATCCGGCAGCGCGCGGCGCGCCCGAGCTCGACCAGGACCTGTTCGGCGCGTGCGTCTACGGCGGCCAGGGGATCTACGAGGTCGATGCCTGCGCGCGCGTGCTGGACCGCCTGCCGCAGGGGCAGGTGCTGGCGCACGACCTGCTGGCCGGCTGCTGCCTGCGCGCCGGCCTGCTGGACGAGGTGGCGCTCGCCGCCCCGGTCCCGGCGCGCTACAGCGACGACGTCGCGCGCCGCCACCGCTGGATCCGCGGCGATTGGCAGCTGGCCGGCTGGCTGCGCGCGCGCGTGCCGGGCACGGACGGAAAGCGCGAGCCGAATCCGCTGCCGCCGCTGGCGCGCTGGCACCTGTTCGATGGCCTGCGCCGCAGCCTGGTCGCGCCGACCCTGCTGGCGGCGCTGCTGCTGTGCTGGGCGCTGCTGCCGGAGCCGGCGTTCTGGAGCGGCGCCGCGCTGGCCGTGTTCTTCCTGCCGGCCTTCCTCGGCATGTTCGTCAGGCTGGCCGACCAGCCGCACGACATGCTGTGGCGCCAGCACCTGGCCAACTGGTGGCGCGACACCCGCTTCGCGCTCGGCCACGCCGCGCTGGACACCGCCTTCCTGCCGCACCGGGCCTGGTACGGCATGGATGCGATCGTCCGCAGCGGCTGGCGCATGCTGGTCTCGCGCCGCAAGCTGCTGCAGTGGCGCTCGACCCGGCTGGTGCGCTCGAGCACGGACATGGAATCGAACTGGCGCAGCATGTGGTTCGCGCCCGCGTTCGCGGTGGGCACGGCGGTGCTGCTCAGCTTCCTGCATCCGTTCGCGCTGTTCGCGGCGGCGCCCTTGCTGCTGCTGTGGTTCCTGTCGCCGGTCCTGGCCTGGTGGCTCAGCCTGCCGCACCCTCCGCGCGCGCCGCGTCTCTCCGCCGCGCAAACCCGTTTCCTGGCCGCGCTGGCGCGCCGCCACTGGGACTATTTCGAGACCCTGGCCGGCGCGCAGGACAACTGGTTCGCGCCGGACCGGCTGCAGGAGCACCCGGACACGATGCTGGCGCACCGCACCTCGCCGGCCAGCATCGGCATCGGCTTGCTGTCCACCCTGAGCGCCCGGGACTTCGGCTTCATCCCCCAGTCCGCGCTGCTGGCGCGGCTGCGCGCGAGCTTCGACAGCATGGCGCTGCTGGAGCGCCACCACGGCCACTTCTACGCCGGCTACGACACGCGCACGCTGGCGCCGCTGGCGCCGGTCCGCATCGACACCGCCGCCAGCGGCAACCTGGCCGGCCACCTGCTCACCCTGGCCGCCGGCCTGGAGCAACTGGCGGACCTGCCGATCGCCGGAGAACAGGCGCTGGCCGGCATGCGCGCCACGCTGCGCGTCGTCGAGGACCACGCGGCCACGGCGTCTCGCGTCTTGCATGCAGCCCTGGCGCACTGCGCGCAGGTGCTGGACCCGGACAACTGCCGCAAGGCCGGCACGCTGCCAGGCCTGGCCGACTGCCTGCAATCGGCCAGCGCGGCCGCCGCGGCCTTGCCCGCGCTGCTGCCCGACGATGCCGACCCCGAGCTGCGCGCATGGTGCGCGCGCCTGGACGAGGATGGCCGCGCGGCGCATGCCGACCTGCTGGCGCAGGCGCCGTGGATGCGCGCGGTGCACGAATACGTGCTCGACGCCAGCCTGACGCGCATTCCGACGCTGCGCGAACTGGCCGCTTTCACCGCCCCGGCCGGCGACGACGAGGCCACGCGCATGCTGGCCGCGCTGGTGGAAGAGGGCGTGGCCGCCGCCCGCGCGCGCCTGCGCGAGATCGCCGCGCTGGCCGGGCAGGCACGCGCCTTTGCCGACATGGATTTCGGCCTGCTCTACGACCGCGACACGAGGCTGCTGGCGGCCGGCTATGACGTGACCGAGGACCGCCTGGAAGACGCCGCCTGCGACCAGCTGGCGTCGGAAGCGCGCCTGGCCAGTTTCATCGGCATCGCCCATGGCCAGCTGCCGCAGGAACACTGGTTCGCGCTCGGGCGCCAGCTGGGCGTGGTCGGCGGCGAGCAGGTGCTGCTGTCGCGCGGCGGCGCGCTGCGCGACTACCTGATGCCCTCCCTGGTGATGCCGGCCTGGCGCGGCACGCTGCTCGACCAGTCCGCGCGCGCCGCCGTCCACGTCCAGGCCGATCACGCGCGCCGCCACGGCGTTCCCTGGGGCGTCTCGGACTGCGCCTGCAATACGGTCGACGCCGCGCTGCACTACGAGTACCGCGCCTTCGGCGTGCCGGGCCTGGGCCTGCGGCGCGGATTGAAACGCGACCTGGTGATCGCGCCGCATGCGGCCATGCTTGGCCTGTTGGTGGCGCCGGAACCGGCCTGCGCCAACCTCGAGCGCATGGCCGGGCTCGGCCTGGTTGGCCGCTACGGTTTCTACGAAGCGATCGACTATACCGGCGCGCGCCTGCCGCAGGGACATGGGCAGCGCCAGGCGGTCGTGCGCGCTTTCCTGGCGCAGCACCAAGGGATGGGCTTGCTGGCGCTGTCGCACCTGCTGCTCGATCGTCCGATGCAGAAGCGTTTCGAGGCCGATCCGCGCTTGCGGGCCGCGCTCCCGCTGCTGCAGGAACGGGTGCCGAGGTCGGGCGCCTTCGACGTCGCCGACATCGAGCCGGCGGCGCGGCCGCGGGCGCCGCTGCCGATGCGCGCCGCGCCGCGTCCGGGGCGGTCGCAGCCCGAGGTGCAGCTGCTGTCGAACGGCCGCTATCACCTGGTGCTCGACAGCGAAGGCGGCGGCGACAGCCGCTGGCACGGCCTGGCCCTCACGCGCCGGCGCGGCGGCGCCACGGACGGCGGCGGCGGCCTGTCCTGCTACCTGCGCGACCTCGACAGCGGTGCGGTCTGGACCGCCGCGTGGCAGCCGGCGCTGGCCGAACCGGAACAGTACGAAGCCCTGTTCCCGGAAGGGAGCGCGCAACTGCGCCGGCGCGACCGCGGCATCGAGCTGGTCACCGAGATCGTCGTCTCGCCCGAGGACGACGTCGAGCTGCGCCGCATGCGCATTCGCAACCGCTCCGGCCAGGCGCGCGCGATCGAGCTGACGAGCTACGTGGAAGTGCTGCCGGCGCCGGATGACCCGGACCGCGCCTGGCCGGCGCAATGCGCCATCCTGGCCGACGATGGCGCCATCCTGTGCACGCGGCCGCCGCGCGTGCAGGACGAGCCGCCGCCCTGGCTGCTGAACCTCATGACGGTCCACGGCGGCAAGCCCGAGGCGGCTGCGTTCGAAACCAGCCGCGCGCGCTTCCTGGGCCGCGCTGACGGCAATCCGCTGCCGGCCGCGCTGCGCAGCCGGGCGCCGCTGGCCGGCGCGGACGGCGCCGAGCCCGATCCGGCGCTGGCGATCCGCCGCGTGCTCGCGCTCGCCCCGGACGACGAAGTGGTGGTCGACCTGGTGCTGGGTGTGGCTGAAACCCGCGCCGCGGCGCTGGCATTGGCGGCGAAGCTGCGCGACCGCGACGCGGCCGGGCGCGTGTTCGCGCTGGCCTGGACCCACAGCCAGGCCTTCCTGGCCTCGCTGGATATCGGCCCGGCCGACGCCCGGCTCCACGGCCGCCTGGCCGGTCACGTGCTGTACCCGCGCCGCGCGCTGCGCGCCGATCCCGCCCTGGTTGCGCGCAACCGGCTGGGCCAGTCCGGCCTGTGGCCGTACGCGATCTCGGGCGACCATCCGCTCGTCCTGCTGCACCTGCGCGACGCCGCGAACCTCACGCTGGCGCGCCAGGTAGTGCAGGCGCACGCCGGCTGGAGCCTGAAGGGGCTGGCGGTCGACCTGGTGATCTGGTACGAGGGCGAGGCGCTGGGCGAGCAGCTCACGGAACTCGTCGCGGCGCTGGCGCCGCCGTCCGGGCGCCCCGGCGCCGTCTTCGTGCTCGCCTTCGACCAGATGGCGGCAGAAGACCGCATGCTGATGCAGGCGGCAGCGCGCGTGGTGCTGACGGACGAACGCGGCAGCCTGGCCGAGCAGCTGCATTGCGCAGCGGCGGCGCCGGCGCCGCCGCAGCCGCCGACGATGTATCCGGAAGAGGCGAGCGAGAACTGGACGCTGCGCGCGCCCGATCCGGCGCCGCGCCAGCTCGTGCTCGACAACGGCATCGGCGGCTTCAGCGAGGACGGCCGCGAATACCTGGTCCGCACCGGGCCGGGCCGGCGCGCGCCGGCGCCATGGTCGAACGTGCTGGCCAGCCCGGTGTTCGGTTCGCGGGTGTCGGAAAGCGGCCAGGCCACCAGCTGGAGCGAGAACGGGCGGGACTTCCGTATCACGGCATCGGATGACGACCCGCTGCGCGAGGCCGGCGGCGAAGCCTTCTACCTGCGCGACGAGCACAGCGGCGCATTCTGGTCGCCGACCGCGCTGCCCGCGCCGTCCGGTGGCGAATACCTGACGCGCCACGGCTTCGGCTACAGCGTGTTCGAGCACGCGGCGCACGGCATCCATTCCGAACTGACCAGCTTTGTCGCGCTGGACGCGCCGCTGAAGTACACGGTGCTGCGGGTACGCAACGACAGCAGCGCGCCGCGCCGGCTGTCGGCCACCGGCTACGTCGCCTGGGTGCTGGGACGCGCGCATGAGGAAGCCATGCACGTCGTGACCGGGCGCGACCCGGCCAGCGGCGCCCTGGTCGCGCGCAATGCCTGGCATGCCGACTTCGCGGGGCGCACCGGCTTCTTCCACGTCGACGCCGAGCCGGCCGCCTTCACCTGCGACCGCATGGAATTCATCGGCCGCGGGCGCGACCTGGCCAACCCGGCGGCGCTGGCGCGCGCCACGCTTTCCAGTGCCGGTGGCGCCGCGATGGGCGCCGCGCTCGACCCCTGCGCCGCGCTGCAGATGGCGTTCGAGCTGCAACCGGGCGAGCAGAAGGAGCTGGTGTTCGTGCTCGGCGTCGGCGACGACGACCAATACGGCGCCGCCGGCCTGGTGCGGCGTTGCGGCGGGGCGGTGGCCGCCGGCGCCGCGCTGGAAAAGGTGCGCGCCTGGTGGAACGAGACCCTGGGCGCCGTGCGCGTGGCGACACCCGACCCGGCGCTCGACGCCCTGGCCAACGGCTGGCTGTTGTACCAGGCGATTGCGGGCCGCATGTGGGCGCATGCCGGGGGCGCCACCGTGGTCGGCGAGGTCCTGCAGGACGCGCTGGCGCTGGTCCACGCCCGGCCGCAGCTGCTGCGCGCGCAACTGCTGCTGTGCGCGGCGCGCCAGTACGTCGAGGGCGACGTCCAGCACTGCTGGCATGCGCCGTCCGGCCGTGGCCTGCGCACGGGCGGCACGATCGAGGCGCTGTGGCTGCCGTTCGCGGTGTGCCGCTACGTCGCCGCGACCGGAGACGACGCCGTGCTGGACGAATCGCTGCCCTACCTGGAGGGGCGTGCGCCCGAGCCGGGAGCTGGGGCACATGAGGACCAGCCGGCCGAATCGAACCTGCGCGGCGACCTATACGAACACTGCGTGCGCGCGCTGCGCCACGCAATGCGCTTCGGCGCGCACGGCCTGCCCGTCCACGCAGGCGAGGGCGAGGGCGGTTACGAAAGCACCTGGCTGGGCTGGTTCATGGCCGAGGTACTGCAGCGCTTCGCCGGGCTGGCCGAGCGCCGCGCCGACTACGGCTTCGCCACCACTTGCCGCGCGACGGCCCAGGTGCTCGCCGCCCAGGCCGAGGAGCACGCCTGGGACGGCGAACGCTATCGCCGCACTCCCGGCGAGGACGGCAGCCCGCCCGGCCCGGCGGACCGGGACGCGCAGAGCTGGAGCGTGCTGTCCGGCGTGGCCGATCCGCAACGCGCGGCCAGGGCGCTGGATGCGCTCGCGGCGGACGAGGGCGAGCGCCTGGACACCCGCTCCGCCGCCTGGGCCGCGATGGCCTTCGCCCAGCTGGGACAGGGCGAACGCGCCTGGGCCTTGCTGGACGCGATCAACCCGGCGCGGCGCACGGCGACGCCGGAAGCCTGCGCGCGCTACGCGATGGCACCCTATGCGATGGCGGAAGAGGTGCCGCCAGCTCATCCTTACGTTGGTTGCGGGCGCGGGAGCTGGTACACTTCCCCGGCTGGCTGGACGTACCGGCTGATCGTCGAATCGCTGCTCGGAATCGGGCGGCAGGGCGAGCGCCTGGTGCTGTCGCCGCAGCTGCCCCGCGGGTGGCCGGGCTTTCGCCTGGACTACCGCTACCGTAATTCCCTGTACGAGATCGAGGTGCGCTTCGCCGAGGCGGACGCGCTGCTGGTCGACGGCCGGGAAGAACAGGGCAACCAGGTCGCCCTGGCCGACGACGGCCGGACGCACCGGGTCGAGCTGCTGGTCGCGCGCTGGCATGGGACCGCCATTGCGGCGGCAAGCGAAGAACCTCAGTCGAAGTCCATCACATGAAGAAAATCACGCTGGCGGCCGGTGCCGCCTTCCTGCTGGCGGCAAGCGCCGCGCACGCCGCCGACTGGAGCGATACCTCGGTCAGCTGGCGCTACGGCACCCGTTTCGCCGAGCCGTACAATCCGGAACACATCTCGAAACACATCTTTGCGCTGACCCACGCCAGCGGCTACAAGTACGGCAGCAACTTCTTCAACGTCGACCTGCTGCAGTCCGACAAGAACGACCCGGCCTCGCTGACCCAGTCCGAGGGCGCGCAGGAAGCCTACATCGTCTACCGCCACACGCTCGACATCGGCGCGTTGCGCGGCACCGAGATGCGCTACGGCGCGGTCAAGGGCGTGGGCCTGACCTTCGGCTTCGACTGGAACACCAAGAACGACGTCGGCTACAACTCGCGCAAGCGCATGCTGGTTGCTGGCCCGACCCTGATGTGGGACGTGCCGGGCTTCCTGAACACCAGCATCCTGCTGCTGCGCGAATCGAACGCCCCGAGCGGCGCCTTCCCGCCGATCTCGAACGTCAACGGCCGCTACACCTACGACACCCACGCCATGCTGTCGGCGACCTGGGGCATCCCGGTGGCCGAGCGCCTGTCCTTCGAGGGCTACCTGAACTACATCGCCGCCAAGGGCCGCGACGAGGTCGGCAACGGCACCGGCGCCGAGACCAACCTCGACATGGCGCTGATGTACGACATCGGCTATCACTTCGGCCAGCCGAAGAACCGCTTCCGCCTCGGCCTCGAGTACCAGTTCTGGAACAACAAGTTCGGCAACACGCGCAAGACCACGGGCGGCCAGGGCCAGCGCGCCAGCACGCCGATGGTGCGGGCCGAGTACCACTTCTGATCGTTCAGAAACCGAGCCGCAACGCGGCGGCAGGCGGCGCGACAGCCCCTGCCGCCGCCGCACACGCTTCAATGTTTGCATATCGGAATTGCATAATATAATGGCAATTTCGAGGCCTTTGCGCCGAGTTGACGAACACTGGATTGTGAATGCAAGTCATTAAAGACATACAGCGCGCCTGGTCGCAATTGCGCGCCGGAAAAGCCGATCAGCCTTACCTGCCGTTCTGGCGCCAGCTCGCCGAGATGACGGCCCTGTTCCTGGTGCGCCGCATCGGCCCCGGCTACTACCTGCAGGCGCGCTGGTGGCGCACCTCGGTTCCCTTCGCCGACAAGTGGGCCCACGTCAACAAGAAGGAATACAACGACTTCATCGACCGCTGGAACCGCCGTCCCTACCAGAAGAGTTCCCAGCACAAGGTAATCGAAAAGGCGATCCTGCAACTGGTCGGCGTGCCGACCCCGGAATTCATCGGTTTCATTCATCCGCAGCGCGGCGCGCGCGCCGACGGTACGGCGCTGCGCAGCCTGGCCGACCTCGAGGCCCTGAGCCGCGAGCTGGTCGGCAATAAAATCTGCTTCAAGCTGGTGGAGGGGTATGGCGGCGCCGGCTTCTTCGCGTTCCAGGTGGAAGAGCGGAACGGCCAGCCGGTCTTCGTCCATCCCTTCAGCGGCGCGGTGACCACCCTGGCCGAGTGGTGGGACAAGAGCGGCAACAACCGCGACGGCTACATCGTCGAACACTACCTGCCGCAGCATCCGGTGCTGGCGGCGATCCACCCGAATTCGCTCAACACCCTGCGCATCTGGCTTTACCAGGCGCGCGGCGAATGCCGCATCGCCGGCGCTTTCCTGCGCGTGGGGCGCAAGGGCAGCCTGGTCGACAACACCAGCAGCGGCGGCATCTTCTGCCCGGTCGACCTGGCGACCGGCATCCTGACCCATGCCGCCAACGCGAAAAATCCGCTTGACACCATGGACGCGCACCCGGACACGGGCGGGCGCATCAGCGGCGTGCAGCTGCCCTACTGGAGAGAGTGCCAGGAAGTGGCGATGCGCGCGCTGCAGGCCTTCCCGCACGTGAACGTGGCCGGCGTGGACGTCGCGATCGGCGTCGACGGCCCGCGCATGATCGAGCTGAATGTGCGGCCGGACCAGATTGGTTGTGCGCGGATCAATTTGCCGCTGAAGCAGGTGGATCGGTGGATGAGCGCGGCCTGATGGTTGCCTGAAGTATTGATATTGTCTTTTTGTCAAAATATCTGTAATAAGTAGCACCGGTTTTTGTTGCTGGCGCAAGGGGCATAAGTGATGCAATTGCAAAAATTGCATCATGAAAACTTCAATCCTCTCGCCATCCTTCCTCGCCCTCATTCTTCTGTCGGGCTGCGCTTCGGCGCCAGCCGCCATAGACGAGCACAGCGAGTTCGAAGCCACCCTGCACGCGCCTTACCGGGCGCCGGATGCCGCGCGTCCCGATGCGCGTACCTTCACGCTGACCTTCGATTACCCGAACGCGCGCCGCGCCCAGCGCGTCGACTGGCGGCTCGAACTCATCAACCCCCTTGGCCGCGTGGTGCGCCGCTGGCAGGACAGCACGCCCATGACTCACGGCCCGGTCGCGGTGCCGGTCGCCTGGTCGGGGCTGGATGCGGGCAAGCTGGCCGCCGGCATCTACCAGGTGCGGCTGCGCGCCGGCAGCCGCGACGCCGACGAGCAGGCGCCGTCGGCGGACGTGCACGAACAGAGCTGGCAGATCGAGATCGGCCCGGCGCAGGCCCCCGCGACGCCGCAGTTCGCGCCGCTGCCGGTGGGGCGCGGCACGCTGCAGGCTGCGCCGGCAACCGGCGCACTGCCCTACACGGTCTACCTCGGCAACCTGCACAGCCAGACCAACCACAGCGACGGCGGCGCCGAGCTCGACAACTGCAAGGGCGCCCAGGACCCCTTGACCGCGAAATACGGCCCGGATACGGCATTCGCCTACGCCCACAAGCATGGGCTGGACATCCTGGTCGCTTCCGAACACAACCACATGTACGACGGCTCGGACGGCTCCAACGCGAACGCCGATCCGGCCGCGGCGATTGGCCTCTACCGCAAGGGCTTGCAAACGGCAGCTGCCTACAGCGCGGCCAACCCGGGCTTCCTGGCGCTGTACGGGATGGAGTGGGGCGTCATCAACAAGGGCGGGCACGTCAACATCTTCAACAGCGACCAGTTGCTGGGCTGGGAAAAGAACGGCAAGGGCGAGCTGCTGGCCGACGTCGCCACGCCGCGCAGCGACTACGCGGCCTTGTACACCCTGATGCGCGAGCGCGGCTGGATCGGCCAGTTCAACCACCCGTCGACCAGCGGCCAGTTCGCCATCGACGGCCAGGCGCTCGGCTATACAAAGGACGGCGACGAGGCGATGGCGCTGTGCGAGGTGGCCAACAGCACGGCCTTCTCGACCAACGACCGCGAGAGCGAAACCCGGCGCAGCAATTACGAGGCGGCCTGCAACAAGCTGCTGGAAGCGGGCTTTCACGTTGCCTTCAGCACCAACCAGGACAACCACTGCGCCAACTGGGGCACGGCCTACAGCAACCGCACCGGCATCCTGGTCCCGAACGGCACGGCTTTGGGCCGCGACAGCTTTGTCGAGGCAGTGCGGGCGCGGCGCGTATTCGCGACCATGGACAAGGGCTCGCAACTGGTCCTCACCGCCAATGGCCGCCTGATGGGCGAACGCTTCACCAACAGCGGGCCCCTGACCCTGGTGGCGAACTTCGCCAGCACGACCGGCAAGCAGGTGGCGGCGGTGGCGATCATGGAAGGGGTGCCGGGGCGCGGCGGCATGGTCGCGCAATTGTCGAGCGAGGCGACGACGACGTTCACGCCGGCGCCCGGGGCGCATTTTTATTATGCGAAGGTGACGCAGGCCGACGGCAACGTGCTGTGGTCGGCGCCGGTGTGGGTGACGCAAACACCGTAGGGTGGGCGGCTGCGCCCACGCGGGGATACGTACCGGCTGAGCATCCAGGTGCGCAGGCGGATCGTCCCGCGCGTATCGCCGCGTGGGCACAGAGTGCCCACCCTACGAGAACGTCGGCGCTGCTAGCAAACAAAAACGGCGACCCCAAGGGCCGCCGTTTTCCAGTGCGATGCGATACGGCTTATTCGCCCATCTGGCTTTGCAGGTAGTTCTGGATGCCGACCTTGACGATCAGGTCGAGCTGGGTCTCGAGCCACTCGATGTGCTCTTCGGTGTCTTCCAGGATCATCAGGAGCAGGTCGCGCGAGACGTAGTCGGCGGCGGCTTCGCAGGCGGCGATGCCTTCCTTGACGGTCAGCTGGGCGGCGCGTTCGAGCTTCAGGTCGCATTCCAGCATTTCCTGGGTCGATTCGCCGATCAGGATCTTGTGCAGGGCTTGCAGGTTCGGCAGGCCGTCGAGCATCAGGATGCGGTCGATCAGCTTGTCGGCGTGCTTCATTTCGCCGATCGATTCGTCGTATTCCTTCTTGCCGAGCTTCTCGAAGCCCCAGTGGCGGTACATGCGCGCGTGCAGGAAGTACTGGTTGATCGCGGTGAGTTCGTTGGTCAGCTGCGCGTTGAGCAGCCGGATGACGTTGGGATCGCCCTTCATGATTGTTTACCTTGTTGTGGTGATGTTGACGCAATCATAGCAAAGGGCGCGTCAAGGCGTGCCGGAAAGCCGGCGAGATGCCGGCCCGGCAGGGGAGAGCCAGCTCAGGCGAGCTGGGTCGAGCGGAAGCTCAATTCGGTCACGGTCGTCTTGCTGTCGATGGCTTCGTGCAGGACTTCGCGGGCGTAGCTGACGCATTTGCCGCAGCAGGTGCCCAGGCCCAGTTCCTTGCGCAGCTCGGCCACCGAGGTGATGCCGAGGTCGACCGCCTGGCGGATTTCACGGTCGGAGATGTTGTTGCAGACACAGACGATCATCGTGGTTCCTTGGTACCGTATTAAGCTTGCTTGTCTAATAATGAGAATCGTTCTCATTCGTGTTCTATTCTGCTGAAACTCGGCGGGGAACGCAAGCGTTTTTGTTGCGTATCGATCCTGCAAATAGAAATAATTCGCATTTAGGTTTATGATGCTAGTATCTGTCTCATCAGCGCTACATATAGTGCGTCACATCAACGGAACGTTGCCATGACTCTTGCTCCCACCCTGACCACCCTCGATGCCCTGAAGGTCGGGCAGACTGCCACCGTGATCCACCTCGCGCCGACCGCGCAGGGCGGTGCCGACGTTCCGCGTCGCCTGATGGAACTGGGCTTCGTGCCGGGCGAACGCATCCGCATGCTCAAGCGCGGCCTGCCGGGCGGCCCGGTGGCGGTGAAGGTCGGCGAGTCGACCTTCGCGCTGCGCAAGTTCGAGGCCGCACTCGTATCAATTCAGCCGGAATAATCGATGGGTGTCATGGAACAACAGGTGGCGACACGCGCGCCCCTGATCGCATTGCTGGGTAATCCGAACTGCGGCAAGACCGCACTGTTCAACCGTCTCACCGGCTCGCGCCAGAAGGTCGCGAACTACGCCGGCGTCACCATCGAACGCAAGGAAGGCAGCTTCACTTCGCCCGCCGGACGCGCGCTGCGCGTGCTCGACCTGCCGGGCGCCTACAGCCTGTCGGCGCAGACGCCGGACGAGGCGATCACGCGCGACGTGGTCGCCGGCCTGCGCAAGGGCGAAAGCGCGCCCGACGCCATCGTCTGCGTCGTCAACGCCACCAATCTGCGCCTGAACCTGCGCCTGGTGCTGGAGATCCAGCGCCTCGGCCTGCCGATGGTGCTGGCCCTGAACATGGTCGACGTCGCGAAAAAGCGCGGCATCGAGATCGACACCGCGGCCCTGTCGAAGGAACTCGGCATGCCGGTGGTGGAAACCGTCGCCATCCAGGCCGGCGGCGAGCGCGCGCTGCTGGACGTGCTCGACCGCATCGACCTCGACGCCGGCGTCAAGCCGCAGCCGCTGGCCGCGATCGACGCCGTCCCGGTCGAACAGACCCAGCGCGAAGTGCGCCGCATCGTCGACGCCTGCGCCAGCTATGCCCACGACAAGGGCAACCTGTCGGAATCGATCGACAACGTGGTGCTGCATCCGGTCGCCGGCCCGGTGATCCTGGCCGTGATGATGTTCGTGATCTTCCAGGCCGTGTTCAGCTGGGCCGAAGCGCCGATGGACTTCATTACCGGCACGGTCGAGGGCATCGGCCAGTGGATCGGCGCCGGCATGGCCGACGGCCCGCTGCGCAGCCTGCTGGTGGACGGCCTCATCGCCGGCGTCGGCGGGGTGCTGGTGTTCCTGCCGCAGATCCTGATCCTGTTCTTCTTCATCCTCATCCTGGAAGACATCGGCTACCTGCCGCGCGCGGCTTTTCTCCTCGACCGCATGATGGGCGGCGTCGGCCTGTCGGGCCGCGCCTTCATTCCGCTCTTGTCCTCGTTCGCCTGTGCGATCCCCGGCGTGATGGCCGCGCGCACCATCCAGAACCCGCGCGACCGCCTGGTGACGATCATGATCGCGCCGCTGATGACCTGCTCGGCGCGCCTGCCGGTGTACGCGCTGATCATCGCGGCCTTCATTCCCGACCGCGCCGTCGGCATCTTCAACCTGCAGGGCCTGGTGCTGTTCGCGCTGTACGCGCTGGGCATCGTCAGCGCGATGGGCGTGGCCTGGTACATGAAGCGCCGCAGCGGCAGCGCCCAGCATCCCTTGATGATGGAACTGCCGGCCTACCACTGGCCCCAGTTGCGCACGCTGGCGATCGGCCTGTGGGAACGCGCCATGATCTTCCTGCGCCGCGTCGGCACCCTGATCCTCACGCTGATGGTGCTGGTCTGGTTCCTGTCGAGCTTCCCGGGCGCGCCCGAAGGCGCGACGCAACCGCCGATCTACTACAGCGTGGCCGGCATGCTGGGCCGCGCGCTGGCGGTGATCTTCGAGCCGATCGGCTTCGGCTGGCAGATCTGCATCGCGCTGGTGCCGGGCATGGCCGCGCGCGAAGTGGCGGTCGGCGCCCTGGGCACGGTGTACGCCCTGGCCGGCTCGGGCGACGACGTCGCCGGCACCCTGGGCCCGCTGATCGCCGGCTCCTGGTCGATGGCGACCGCGCTGTCGCTGCTGGCCTGGTACGTGTACGCGCCGCAGTGCCTGTCGACCCTGTCGGTGGTGCGCCGCGAGACCGGCAGCGCCAAATATGCCTGGATGATGGCGGGCTACATGTTCGCCCTGGCCTACGTCGCTTCCTTCATCACCTACCGCGTCGCGCTGGCGCTGGGCGGAGGCTGAGCATGTGGCAGGAACTGGTGGTCGGCCTGTTCGTCGTGCTGGCGGCGGTGTACGTCGGCGCCAAGTACCTGCCGGCCGCCTGGCGCATCAGGATCGTCAACCGCCTCTCGCGCGGCGGCGCCGACTCGAAGCTGGTGCGCTGGCTCGATACCGGCGGCAGCTGCGGGAGCGGGTGCAACAGCTGCAATACCTGCGAGACCCCCGCCGAGCCGACGCCGCCGGCGGGGAGTAAGCATCGGGTGATCAAGCTGCACGAGAAACGCTGACGGTTCATTGCTGGCTGATGGTGCTTGCTCGGGGCGTAGGGTGGGTACTTGTACCCACGCGTTCTCACCGCCGGCATATGTCAACGTTTCCGCTACGTCCCACACACGATTGACCAATCACACACCGCGGACTCGACCGGCGGCCTACGATGCCGCACCATGCCACGCTACCGCCGCCTCCATACGGGCTCCACGTTCTTCTTCACGGTCGTCGCCCACCGACGCCGCCCGATCTTTTGCGATCCGGCGCTCCGCGCAAGTCTCAGGAAAGCGATCCAGTTCGTTCGCACGACCCGCCCATTCGTGATCAATGCGTGGGTCATCTTGCCTGATCACATGCATTGCATCTGGACCTTGCCCGATGGCGATTCCGATTACTCGAAACGCTGGTTTGCGATCAAGCGCTTCGTGTCGACGGACTCTAGTAGAGGACTGCACGATCCGCGACTATTGACGCCATCACGACAGGCGAAGTGTGAATCGACCATTTGGCAGCGGCGGTTCTGGGAGCACGGCATTCGGAACGAAAACGATTTCGAGCGGCACATGGATTACATCCATTTCAATCCGGTCAAGCATCGGTATGTGCAGCAGGTGAGTGAATGGCCGCATTCGACGTTTCATCGGTATGTCCGTGAAGGTGTGTATCCGGCCGATTGGGGCGGGGCGCCAGGTATCAGCGAGATGTTGATCGAGTAGGCGGTGGGGTGTGCCGGAGTACGGACAGGTGGGTACGAGTACCCACCCTACAGCCCCAGGGCCGCAATCAAGCGCTTCGCATCATACGGCGCATGCACCTTGATATCGTTATCGAAGTAGCAGTACACATCCCGGCTCTTCCGCTTCGGCGGCGGCTTGCTCGACACCCGCCGGCATGCCTCCGGTTCTCCACCCGTGCTCCAGGCCCGGATCCGCTTGGCCCAGCGTTCGATGGCATCGTCATCGTAGCCGCTGGCATACAGCTCCTTGTCGCCGTGCAGCCGCAGGTACATGAAGTCGGCCGTCACGTCTTCCATATAGGGCCACTTGCCGGCGGTGTCGGCCACCACCAAGGCGACGTTGTACTTGCGTAGCAGGGCGATGAAGCGTTCGTCGCGGAAACTCTCGTGGCGGACCTCGACCGCGTGGCGTATCGGGCGTTTCGTCTCCATCGCCAGCGAGACTTTCCCTTCCATGCGCGGCTGGTACTGGCGCGCGCGTTCCAGTGCCGCCTCGGTGTCGTGCGGCAGCAGGCAGAGGAAGTGCTCGAAGCGCGCGGGGTCGAACTTCACCATGTCGGGAAACTGCCACAGGAAGGGGCCGAGCTTTTCGCGCAGCTCGAACACGCCGGAGGCCAGCACGTTGGCCAGCGGGCCTTCGATGTCCTTCAGTTTCAGCATGTGGGTCAGGAAGCGGTTGCCCTTCACCGCGAACAGGAAGCCGGGCGGCGTGGCCGCATACCAAGCGGCATAGCTTTCCGGGCGCTGCAGGGAATAGAAGGAGCCGTTGATCTCGATCGTCGGCAGCTGGCGCGAGGCGTAATCGAGCTCGCGCGCCTGCGCCAGCCCTTTGGGATAGAACACGCCGCGCCAGGGCACGTAGCGCCAGCCGGATATGCCAATATGGATCGCCATG
Source organism: Massilia sp. (assembly GCF_032106685.1). Lineage (GTDB taxonomy): Bacteria > Pseudomonadota > Gammaproteobacteria > Burkholderiales > Burkholderiaceae_D > Telluria. The sequence goes on along the minus strand of NZ_DAMCPG010000015.1, from coordinate 48,396 downwards.
GGGCGATCATAGAGTCCTTGTGCCGCCGCGTTCGGTGCGTTGCCGAACGCGGCAGGCGGGGCTGGCTGCGGCGGCAAAGCGGTCGATGTCTTTTTGTGCTGGCGCAACAGTGCTAAGCTAGCGGTCCTTTCACACTGCGGTTGCCGCCATGATCATCGTCCACCACCTGAACAATTCGCGTTCGCAGCGCATCCTCTGGCTGCTGGAGGAACTGGGTCTGGAATACGAGATCAAAAAATACCAGCGCGACCCGAAGACGATGTTGGCGCCGCCGGAACTGAAGGCCGTGCACCCGCTGGGCAAGTCGCCGGTGATCACCGACGGCGACACCGTGGTGGCGGAATCCGGCGCGATCGTCGAGTACCTGGTCGAGCGCTACGGCAATGGGCGCCTGGCGCCGGCGGCCGGCACGCCGGAGAAGCTGAAGTACACCTATTTCCTGCATTTCGCGGAAGGGTCGGCCATGTCGCCGCTCTTGATGAAGCTGGTGTTCGACCGTGTCGAGAACGGCCCGATGCCGTTCTTCGCCAAGCCGATCGCGCGCGCCATCGCGCGCAAGGTGAAGGACGGTTTCGTCAACCCGAACATCCGGGCCCAGCTCGACTACCTGGAATCCGAGCTGGCGGTGCGGCCCTGGTTCACCGGCAGTGCGTTTTCCGCCGCCGACATCCAGATGAGTTTCCCGCTGGAGGCGGCCACCGCGCGCGGCGGGCTCGGCGCGCAGTACCCGAATCTCTCCGGCTTCGTGCAGCGCATCCATGCGCGCCCGGCCTACCAGCGCGCCCTCGAGCGCGGCGGCAAGTACGACTACGCAAGGTAAGAATTGATGGGAAAGCTGCTCGCGATCGACGGACTGAACATCGTGCGCCGGGTCTACGAAGCCAGCCCGGAGCCCGACTCCGACCTGAAGGCCAGCATCGCGCTGCGCCACGCGTTCTCGTCGTTTCGCAACGTGCTCGAGGCGCATGCGCCGACCCACGTGCTGGCCGCCTTCGACTACGGCGGCCAGACCTGGCGCCATGCGTTGTATCCGCGCTACCGCGAGCACCGTGCGCCGATGCCTTCGGTGCTGCGCGAGGCGCTGCCGGAATTCCAGGAACGCTTGACCCGTGCCGGCGTGCACGTCGCGATGCTGCCCGAGGTCGAGGCCGACGACGTGGTCGCGACCTGCGTGATGCGCTGGCTGCGGGAGAACCGCGGCGAGGCGATCGTCGCCACCACCGACAAGGACCTGCACGCGCTGATCGCGCACGGCGCCCTGGTGTGGGACCATTTCAAGAACGAGTGGCACGACGACGCCTGGGTGCGCAGCAAGTTCGGCGTCGCGCCCGAGCTGCTGCACGATCTGCTGGCGCTGATGGGCGACGCCACCGACGGCGTGCCGGGCGTGTCGAAGGTCGGCATGAAGACCGCGGCGCGCCTGCTCAACGCCTATGGCGGCCTCGACGCCGTGATGGCCGGCGCCGGCATCCTCATGACGCCGCTGGGCGAGCGCCTGCGCGCCGAACGAGAAATATTGTATTTGTCGCGCCAGCTGGTGCAGCTCAAGACCGACGTGCGCCTGGGCGTCACGTGGAAGATGCTGGCCTACGACGCGACCTGACGGAAGGAACAGGCATGCTCAAGGCAGTTTTGGTGGACTCGAACGCGATCTCGCGCGGACTGTTGAATACGGTGCTGACCGACGGCAGCTACGAGGTCGTCGGCCAGACCCACACGGCCCACGGGGCGCTGCTGCTGGCCGCGAAGTTCCGGCCGCAGCTGATCTGCATCGCGCGCGAGCAGATCGAGGAGGGCGACGTCGTCGAGCAGCTGCGCGCCTCGCTGCCCAAGACCTTCATCTTTATGGTCTCCGGCACCCTCGACGCGCCGACCATCCAGGCCGCCCTGGCGCGCGGCGTGCACGGTTTCATCGTCAAGCCCTTCAAGGCCGACGCCGTCCTGAAAACCATCCGCAACACCGTGATCGCCGCCGTCAGGAAGCAGCAACAGGCGGGCGGCGGCGCCTGATTTCCTCCATCGCGATTTTGGCCAGCTCGCACAGGGCGCGCAGCTCGCGCTCGCGCAGCCGGCGCGGCTCGCGGTCGAGCACGCACAGCGTCCCGAGCCGGTAACCCTGGGCATCGAGCAGCGGCACGCCCGCGTAGAAGCGGATGTGCGGTGCGCCGGTCACCAGCGGATTGTCGGCGAAGCGCAGGTCCTGCTGGGCATCGAACACCAGCATCGGCTGCTCGCCCAGGATCGCGTGGCTGCAGAACGACTGCGCGCGCGGGGTTTCCGCCAGCGCCAGGCCGACGCGCGACTTGAACCACTGGCGCCGCGCGTCGACCAGGGTGAGCAGGGCCATCGGGCTGTCGGTGGCCTGGGCCGCGAGAAAGGTCAGGCGGTCGAACACGGCTTCCTGCGCGCTGTCGAGCAGGCCGCTGGCGGCCAGCGCCGCCAGGCGCGCCTTTTCGTTCGCCGGCAACGGACAAGGGCTGTCCGCGCGCTGCCAGGCGCCAAGCGCGCTGTCCCGCGGGGCGGCAGGCGGCAGCCCGGCGCGCTCGCGCAACAAGGCACTGACGGCGCTCAAGCGCACGCGGCGGTGCCCGCCCGGCGTCTTCCAGGCCGGCAGCATGCCGTTCTCGATCCACTGCTGGGCCGTGCTGACTGCGATCCCGAGCAGGGCGGCCGCTTCGCGGGTCGTCAGGATCGGGTCATCCAGCGCATCGGAAGAGGGTGCGGACATGACAAGCATTCTTTCAAGCAGAAAAACTAAACGAGGGTATTTTACTGTAGGAAATAGAAAATTTATCGAATTTGATGATGCGGGTAACCATAAAACATACCACATCGTCTCCCATTCCCTACCTATCCGTAACTCTTCGTGAAATTTTTGTTGACCGTTGGAAATTTGACGAACAGAATGGTGCTTGTCGTCATTTTCGTCATTTGAGCCGTCGCCTGGCTCAGCTTGCCAAGGAATTCCATGCCCCACTCCGTCCCGTCCGCGCAGCAGGAAGCCGAACGCCTCGATGCCCTGCGCAAGCTGGAGCTGCTCGATACCTCGCCCAGCGAGGCTTTCGACCGCATCACGCGCATGGCGGCGCAGCTGTTCGACCTGCCGGTGGCCGCGGTGTCGCTGACCGATGCCGACCGCCAGTGGTTCAAGTCGCGCGTGGGCGTCGAGCACACGTCGATTCCGCGCGAGCGCGCGCCCTGCGCCAGGGTGGCCGAGAGCGGCAGTTTGCTGGTGGTGCCGGACCTGCAACGGGACGCCTTCTTCCACGACAGCCACCTGGCCGATACCGGCGTGCGCTTCTACGCCGGCGCGCCGCTGCTGACGCGCGACGGCTACTGCTTGGGCGCGATGTGCGTGCTGGGACCGGAGCCGCGCCAGATCACCGAGGGCGAGCGCCAGGGATTGGCCGACCTGGCCTCGATGGTGATGGCCCAGATCGAGCTGCAGCACGCGTTCGGGCGCATCGACCCGATCAGCGGCCTGCCGAACCGCAGCCAGTTCATCGAGGACCTGGTCGACCTGGCCAACGAGCGCGCGCCGGGCGAGGCGCGCCTGGCGGCGATGGTGAACCTGACCACGCCCGAGCAGCTCAGCGACGCGCTGCGCGCGCTGGGCGCCGGCTACCTCGACGAGATCGTCGGCGAGGCGGTGCGCATGCTGCGCGCGGCGCTCGGCCCCGGGCGCAAGCTGTACCACGTGGCGGCGACCCAGTTCGTGTTCCTGGCCGAGCCGGGCGCCGACCTCCATCGTTTCTGCGACTGGCTCGGCTGCTGGCTCGACGTGCGCGCCGACACCATGACCTCGCGCTTCGTCACCACCACCACGATCGGCGTCGCGCCATTCGCGGTCGGCCGCAGCGACCCGCACGACGTCCTGCGCGACATGCACAGCGCCGCCCACGATGCATTGGAGGGCGCGCGCCGCGTGCGCGTGTTCTCGGTCGAGCAGAACGCCGTGTTCCTGCGCCGCTTCTACCTGGCCAACGAGTTCGGCGCGGCGCTCGAGGGAGACGGCCAGCTGCGCCTGGTGTTCCAGCCGAAGGTCGAGCTGGCGACCGGCCGCTGCATCGGCGCCGAGGCGCTGCTGCGCTGGAACCATCCGGTGCTGGGCGAGATCTCGCCGGGCGAATTCTTCCCGGTCATCGAGCAAACCTCGCTGGCGCGCGCGACCACGCGCTGGGTGCTGGCGCGGGCATTGCGCCAGCTGGCGGCCTGGCGCGCCTCGGGCCTGGCGTTGCAGATGGCGGTCAACGTGTCGGCCGTGAACCTGCTCGAAATGGATTTCTGCGCCCACGTGAGCGAACAGCTGCGCCTGCATGGGCTGCCGCCCGAGGCGCTGGCGCTGGAGATCACGGAAAGCGCGCTGATGAAGAACCGCGCGCTGGCGATGCAGACCCTGAACAGCCTGGCGGCGGCCGGCGTGCAGCTGGCGATCGACGATTTCGGCACCGGCTACAGCAGCCTGGCCTACCTGCAGAGCCTGCCGGCGCGGGTGGTCAAGATCGACCAGAGCTTCGTGCGCGACGTCGACACCGACGCCCACAAGCGCGCCCTGGTGAGCACCATGATCAAGCTGTCGCACGACCTCGGGCGCCAGGTCGTGGCCGAGGGCGTCGAGACCGCCGCGGTGGCCGGCTACCTGAAGGATGCCGGTTGCGACCAGGTGCAGGGCTACCTGTACGCGCGCCCGCTGGCGGCCGAGGATTTCGAGCGCTGGCTCTGCGCCAAGTGGACGCTGCCAAGGGTGCGTGCGGCCAGGCCGGCGGCAGACATGGCGGAGCTGAGCTGCGCCTGACCGGAGGGCGTAGGGTGGGCACTTGTGCCCACGCGGTGATCGTGATCGGCTCCGTGACCGGGTTCGATGATCTTGCCGTCAGCTATCAACGCTTGGACCCAGATCGTGATCGGCTCCGTGATCGGGCTCGATGACCTTGCCGTCAGCTATCACCGCGTGGGCACAGGTGCCCACCCTACGAAAAACGGCGCAGCGGATTTCTCCGGTGCGCCGTTTTTTTGCATGCTAGGCGGTGGAACTCAGCCCTTGACCATCCCGTCGATGATGCCGCCACCCAGGCAGATATCGCCGTCGTACAGCACGGCCGACTGCCCCGGCGTGACCGCCCATTGCGGCTCCGTGAAATTCAGCGCGAAGCGCTCCAGGCCGTCGGCGACGACTTCGCAGGCGACGTCCTGCTGGCGGTAGCGCGTCTTGGCCGACAGCATGCCGGCCGGCGGCTCGCCCGCGATCCAGCTGGCTTGTCCCGCTTCCAGGCACGACGACAGCAGCCACGGGTGGTCGTGGCCCTGCACGATATATAAAGTGTTGGTCGCGATGTCCTTGCGCGCGACGAACCACGGTTCGCTGGTGCCGTCGGCGTTCTTGTGCGACTTCAGGCCGCCGATGCCGATGCCCTTTCTCTGGCCGAGCGTGTAGAACGACAGGCCGATGTGCTCGCCCACGGTCTGGCCGTTGTCGAGCTTGATCGGGCCCGGCTTGTGCGACAGGTAGCGGTTCAGGAATTCGCGGAACGGGCGCTCGCCGATGAAGCAGATGCCGGTCGAATCCTTCTTCGCCGCGTTCGGCAACTGCAGCTTCTCGGCGATCTTGCGCACCTCGGTCTTCGGGATCTCGCCCAGCGGGAACAGCGACTTCGACAGCTGCGCCTGGTTCAGGCGGTGCAGGAAGTAGCTTTGATCTTTCGTTGCGTCGAACGCCTTGAGCAGCTCGAATTTGCCCGCGTCGTTCTGGCGCACGCGCGCGTAGTGGCCGGTCGCGATCAGGTCGGCGCCCAGCTTCATGGCGTGGTCGAGGAAGGCCTTGAACTTGATCTCGGCATTGCACAGCACGTCCGGGTTCGGCGTGCGGCCGGCCTGGTACTCGCGCAGGAATTCGGCGAACACGCGGTCCTTGTATTCCGCGGCGAAGTTGACGGCCTCGATGTCGACGCCGACCACGTCGGCGACGCTGGCCGCGTCGATCCAGTCCTGGCGCGACGAGCAGTATTCGGAATCGTCGTCGTCTTCCCAGTTCTTCATGAACAGGCCGACCACGTCGTAGCCCTGTTCCTTCAGCATCCATGCCGCGACCGAGGAGTCGACTCCGCCCGACATCCCGATCACGACTTTTTTCTTGCTCATGTTACGTCCGTTGTTGATAGCCCGCCCTCGAACACCGAAGGGTGGGTGTGCAGCAGCGCCAGTTCGGTGCGCTTGCCGGCCAGGTAATCGTCCACGCATTGCAGCACGATCGGGCTGCGGTGGCGTTCCGGGCAGGCGGCGATCTCATCGCGCGTCATCCACAGGGTGCGCAGGATGCCCTCGTCGAGCGGCTGGTCGAACTGGCGGCCGGCCTTGCCGCAGAAGGTGAAACGCAAATAGGTGACATCGGCCTTGCGCGACTTCGAGTGGTAGCGCGACATGTACATGCCGACCAGCGCCTCGGGAATGAATTCGTGCGCGGTTTCTTCCAGGGATTCGCGCACCACCGCCTGCTCGAGCGACTCGTGCGGGTCGAGATGGCCCGCCGGCTGGTTGAGCTTGATTCCTTCGCTTGTCTCTTCCTCGATCAGCAGGAAACGTCCATCGCGTTCGATGATGGCGGCAACGGTGACTGACGGTCTGAAGGTATGGGTCATGCGCGTCCTCGGAAATGAGCCGGTATTTTACAGTGCCGCGCAAAGCGTTGCTCGCCGGTACGTGTGCAGCGCAGCAAAAAATCGCCAATTGCGTTGATCTGATACAAAAAAACAGCACATCCGGCCCCAGCTGTATCGTATTTACCTCGAAAATGACCGGTCGGCCGGGATTGCCATTTTTAGTAGAAAAAATCCAATGTTTACGTGTTAGATTTCATACAGAAAACAAACAACCAGGGAGGCGTGCATGAGAATCGGCATACCGGCTGAGACACGGCCGGGCGAAACCCGCGTAGCAGCAACTCCGGAAACAGTCAAAAAACTGGCGGCCCGGCACCAGGTCATGGTGCAAGCCGGCGCCGGCGTCCATGCCGCCGCCCTTGACGACGCCTACGCCGCCGCCGGCGCCACGATCGTCGGCGTGGAGCAGGTCTTCGACGCCGACATGGTGCTGAAAGTGCGCGCCCCGAACGAGCTTGAGCGGGCGCGCATGAAGCCGGGCACGGTCCTGGTTGGCATGCTCAATCCCTTCGACACCGACAATCTCGCCGCCATGGCCAGCGCGCGCCTGACCGCCTTTGCCCTGGAAGCGGCGCCGCGCATCACGCGCGCGCAGTCGATGGACGTGCTGTCGAGTCAAGCCAACATCGCCGGCTACAAGGCGGTGATGCTGGCGGCGAACACGTATCAACGCTTCATGCCGATGCTGATGACCGCCGCCGGCACCGTCAAGGCGGCGCGCGTGCTGATCATGGGCGTCGGCGTGGCCGGTTTGCAGGCGATCGCCACCGCCAAGCGCCTGGGCGCCGTGATCGAGGCGTCGGACGTGCGCCCGCCGGTGAAGGAACAGGTCGAGTCGCTCGGCGCCAAGTTCATCGACGTGCCCTTCCTGACCGACGAGGAGCGCGACATCGCGCAGGGCGTGGGCGGCTATGCGCGGCCGATGCCGGCCGACTGGATGCGGCGCCAGGCCGAACTGGTGCACGAACGCGCCAGACTGGCCGACATCATCATCACCACCGCGCTGATTCCCGGCCGCCCGGCGCCGGTGCTGATCAAGGAAGAAACGGTGCAGGCGATGAAACCCGGTTCGGTGATCGTCGACATGGCGATCGAGCAGGGCGGCAACTGCCCGCTGACCGAACTTGGCAAGACGGTCGTCAAGCATGGCGTGTACATCATCGGCGAGCCGAACCTGGCGGCGCTGGTCGCGGCCGACGCCTCGGCCCTGTACGCGCGCAACGTGCTGGACTTCCTCAAGCTCGTGATCGACAAGGAAGACAAGTTCTTCATCGACCGCGAGGACGAGATCGTGCGCGCGACCCTGCTGTGCGCGGACGGCGAAACGCTGCGCAAATAAGGAGAGCGCCATGGACATCAGCCACACCATCATCAACCTGATCATCTTCGTGCTGGCGATCTACGTCGGCTACCACGTCATCTGGACCGTCACGCCGGCCCTGCACACGCCGCTGATGGCTGTGACCAACGCGATCTCCGCGATCATCATCGTCGGCGCCATGCTGGCTGCCGGCCTGACCGAAGGCGTCCTGGGCCAGGCGATGGGCACCGTCGCCGTCGCGCTGGCCGCCGTGAACGTGTTCGGCGGCTTCCTCGTCACCCAGCGCATGCTGGAGATGTTCAAGAAGAAGGAACCGAAGCGGCCCGCAGACGCGGCCGCCTCCACGAAAGCCGCGCCGGAAGCATCGAGCAGGAAGGAGACCGCATGAACCTCATCAGCATGAACATGGTGACGCTGCTTTACCTGGTGGCGTCGGTCTGCTTCATCCAGGCGCTGAAGGGCCTGTCCTCTCCGTCCTCGGCGCGCGCCGGCAATGCCTTCGGCATGACCGGGATGGCGATCGCGGTGGCGACCACCATCGCCCTGATCTTCAAGCTGCAGGCGGAGTTCGCCGAGCGCAGCGGCGGCATGGGCTTCACGCTGGTGCTGCTGGGCGTGGTGGTGGGCGGCGCGATCGGGGCCTATGCCGCGAAAAAGGTCGAGATGACCAAGATGCCGGAACTGGTGGCGGCGATGCACTCGCTGATCGGCCTCGCCGCGGTGTGCATCGCGATCGCCGCCGTGTCCGAACCCTGGGCTTTTAATATTGCCGAGCGCGGCGGCGCGCTGCCCTTCGGGAACCGCCTGGAGCTCTTCCTCGGCACCTTTGTGGGCGCCGTGACCTTCTCCGGTTCGGTGATCGCCTTCGGCAAGCTGTCGGGCAAATATAAATTCCGCCTGTTCCAGGGCGCGCCGGTGCGCTTCGGCGGCCAGCACATCCTGAACCTGGTGCTGGCCATCGGCATCATCGCGCTCGGCCTGATGTTCTGCTTCTCCGATGCGGTGGAGCCGGCCTGGACGCCCTTCGTCCTGATGGCGGCGCTGTCCTTCGTCCTGGGCGTCTTGATCATCATCCCGATCGGCGGCGCCGACATGCCGGTGGTGGTGTCGATGCTGAACTCGTATTCGGGCTGGGCGGCGGCCGGCATCGGCTTCTCGCTGAACAACTCGATGCTGATCATCGCCGGGTCGCTGGTGGGTTCGAGCGGCGCGATCCTCTCCTACATCATGTGCAAGGCGATGAACCGCTCCTTCTTCAACGTGATCCTGGGCGGCTTCGGCGGCGAGGCGTCCGTTGACGCCGGCGCCGGCGCGCAGGAGCAGCGTCCGGTGAAATCCGGCTCGGCCGAGGACGCGGCTTTCATCCTGCAAAATGCGGAATCGGTCATCATCGTTCCCGGCTACGGCCTGGCGGTGGCGCGCGCCCAGCACTCGGTGAAGGAACTGGTCGACAAGCTGACCGAACACGGCGTCACGGTGCGCTACGCGATCCACCCGGTGGCCGGACGCATGCCGGGCCACATGAACGTGCTGCTGGCCGAGGCCGAGGTGCCCTACGACCAGGTGGCCGAGATGGAGGACATCAACGGCGAATTCGGCCAGACCGACGTGGTGCTGGTGCTGGGCGCGAACGACGTGGTGAACCCGGCCGCGAAAGACCCGAAGTCGCCCATCGCCGGCATGCCGATCCTCGAGGCCTATAAAGCCAAGAGCATCATCGTCAACAAGCGCTCGATGGCGTCCGGTTATGCGGGCCTGGACAACGACCTGTTCTACCAGCCGAACACGATGATGGTGTTCGGCGACGCCAAGAAAGTGATCGAATCGATGGTGAAGGCGGTGGAGTAGGTAGGCGTTGCTATTGTAGGGTGGGCGCCCTGTGCCCACGCGTAAACGATGGGCAGACGCAGCGCTTATGCACGCCAACACGGCGCAGGCTTCACGCGTGGGCACGGGGCGCCCACCCTACGGGATTCAGGCGCAGGTGGAATGGGTGAGCAAAGTATGGTCCACGCCGCGGATCAGCCCTGCCGGTGCGGCAGCAACGACGACCCGCCGCGCCGCCCGTACATCATGACTTCCGCCAGCAGCGTGCGCGCTGGCTTCACCGCGTCGAGCGTGGCCAGGCCCAAACCCAGGACCGACTGCAGCGGACCGCTGCCGACAAAGGCGCGCGCCATGGCGTCGGTGAGGGCGATGGTCAGCTTGCGGTCCTGAGCGCGCTCGTCCAGGAAGCGGCCGATGCCTTCCGGACCCGGGCAGCGCGCCAGCAGCCGCGCCAGCACGGCGGCGTCGCGCAGGCCCAGGTTCAGGCCCTGGCCGGCCACCGGGTGCAGCGTCTGCGCCGCGTTGCCGATGGCGACGGTGCGGGTGGTGGCGTGGGCCTCGGCGTTCAGGCCGAGCGGGTAGCTCATGCGCGGCGAAACCTTCGTGAAGCGGCCCAGGCGGCCGCCGAAGGCCTCGTTCAGCTCAAGCAGGAAGCGGCTTTCTTCCATCGCCTGCAGCACCGAGGCGCGTTCCGGCTTCACGCACCAGACCAGCGCGTATCGATGGCCGTCGGCGCCCTCCTGCGGCAGCAGGGCCAGCGGACCCTCGTCGGTGAAGCGCTCGAAGGCGCGGTGCGGGATCGGGCTGCTGCAGGATACGCGCGCGATCACGGCGCTCTGTCCGTAGTCGCGCGTGTGCGCCTTGTCTTCCTGCTGGCCGAACACGCCGCCCTCGGCGCCGACCGCCACCTGGGCCGTCAATGTGCGGCCGTCATCGAGCGTGATGGCGACGTGGTCGGCGCCTTCGTCGAGCGACGCGACGCGCGCCGGGCGGATCACCTCGACGCCCGCGCGATCGACCGCGCGCGCCAGCGCGTCGACCACCTCGCCGTAGCGGGTGACGTAGCCGAGCGCCTCGAGGTCTTGTTCGTCGCGGTCCAGCAGGCTGCGTCCCAGGTGGCCGCGGCGCGAGACGTGGATGCTGTGGATCGGGGTCGCCGGGAATGGCCACGCAGCGACTTCTTCCAGCAGCATGCGGCTGCCCCAGGCCAGCGCGATCGAGCGCGGGTCGGAAATCGACTGGCCAAGCGCGCGTGCGTCGATCAGGGCGATCCGTTTGCCCTCGATGCCGCGCCGCGCGAGCAGGGCGGCCAGCGCCAGGCCGACCGGGCCGGCGCCGCAGATCGCCACTTCATAGGTGTCGTGATGCTGTTCCATCTTCAATTCCCCATCAGGGCCTCGATCTCGGCCACCGTTTTCGGCGCCGCGCCCGACAGCACGCGCGCGCCGCCATCGCCGACGATCACGTCGTCCTCGATGCGGATGCCGATGTTCCAGAATTGTTCGGGCACGCCCGGGGCCGGGCGTACGTAGATGCCCGGTTCCACCGTCAGCGCCATGCCGGCCAGCAGCGGCCGCGAAGGTTTGTCGTCGCGCGCCAGGTCGCGGTAGACGCCGGCGTCGTGCACGTCCAGGCCCAGCCAGTGGCCGGTGCCGTGCATGTAGAACTGCGTGTGGGCGCGCTCGGCCAGCACGTTCTCGACGCTGCCGTATTTCGCCTTGTCGAGCAGGCCGAGCTCGAGCATGCCCGCGACCAGCACGTCGACGGCGGCGTCATGGAAATCGCTGTAGCGGCGGCCCGGGACGATCGCCGCCAGCGCCGCTTCCTGGGCGCGCAGCACCAGTTCGTACAGGATCTTCTGCGGCGCGCTGAAATGGCCGCCCACCGGGAAGGTGCGGGTGATGTCGGACGCGTAGCTGTCGAATTCGCAGCCGGCGTCGATCAGCACCAGGTCGCCGTCCTTCGTGCGTGCGTTGTTGGCGTTGTAGTGCAGGATGCAGGCGTTGGCGCCGCTCGCCACGATCGGGGTATAGGCCGGGAACTGCGCGCCGTTCCTGCGGAATTCGTAGAGCAGCTCGGCCTCGATCTCGTACTCGAACATGCCGGGTTTCGCCGCGCGCATGGCGCGCAGGTGGGCGGCGCCGGCGATGGCGGCGGACTTCGCCAGCAGCGCCTGTTCGGCCTCGTCCTTCAGCAGGCGCATCTCGTCGAGCAGGGGCAGCAGGTGGTGGATGCGCGCCGGCGCAGCGACGCCGCTGCGCGACTGCCCGCGCACGGCCTTGATCCACCCGGCGACCTGGGCGTCGAAGGCCGCGCTGTGGGCGTTTGCGTAGTACAGGGCGGGGATGTCGGCCAGCAGGCGCGCCATCTGCGCGTCGAGTTCGGCGATAGCAAACGCCTCGTCGAAGCCGAAGGCGTCGCGCGCCGCTTCGGGGCCGTGCCTGAAACCTTCCCAGATCTCGCGCTCGGCGTTCTTCTCGCGGCAGAACAGGATGGAACGGGCCGGCGCTTCGCCCTTCGCGGCGACCAGCACCAGCACGCTTTCCGGTTCGGTAAAGCCCGTCAGGTAATAGAAATAGCTGTCGTGGCGGTAGGGATACTCGCTGTCGGCGTTGCGCAGCGTTTCCGGCGCCGTGGCCAGCACCGCCACCGCGCCCGGCTCCATGCCGGCCGCCAGGCGGGCGCGGCGCGCGGCGAACGGGTTCACGCGCCGGCCCTCCGGGCCAGCGGCGCGTTCAGTTCCTCGAGCTGTTCGACCGTGCCGACGTTGACCCAGGGGCCGTGGTAGATCTCGCCGCCGACGCGCTTCATGTCGATGAACTTGCGCATCAGGGGGCCGAACTTGAGGAACTCGCCGGCCCGGATGCCCTCGAACATCTCGGGACGGTAGACGCCGATGCCGGCGAAGTTCCACTTCGGGTCGCCGTCGTTGGCGAGCGTGTACATGTCCAGGCCGAAGTCGCCGCCCGGGTTGTGCCAGGGGTTGGGCGTCAGGTACAGCCAGGCGATGTCGCGTTTTTCAGGCGGAATCGGCTGGCCCAGCATGTCGGTGTCCGGCAGCGCCTCGAGCACCTGGGAGAAATCGAAGTAGGGCGCGTAGATGTCGCCCGACACCGCCAGGAAGGGTTCGTCGCCCAGCAGGTGCAGCGCGTTGGCGATGCCGCCGGCCGTTTCCAGCGGGGTCGGCTCGTGCGAATAGACGATGCGCGCGCCGTAGCGGCTGCCGTCGCCCAGTTCCGCCTCGATCATGTGGCCGAGGTGAGAATGGTTGATGACGATGTCGACGATCCCGGCGCGCACCAGGTTCAGGACGTGCCAGGTGATGAGCGGACGGCCGCGCACCTTGAGCAGGGGTTTCGGGCAGCTGTCCGTCAGCGGACGCATGCGCTCGCCGCGGCCGGCGGCGAAGATCATGGCTTTCATGGGTTTCTCGACTCTCGAAACGGGCTCAGAACGTGTAGCCGACTTGCGGCGCGCCGCCGTCGCCAAAGGCGTCGAACGCGTCGAGCAGGCGCAGCAGCGGCTTCAGTTCGGTATAGCGGTTGGCGGTCTTGCGCACGTAGTCCATCACGGTCGGCAGGTCGCCCATGTAGATCGGCTTGCCGTCGCGGTAGTTCAGGCGGCAGAAGATGCCCAGGATCTTCAGGTGGCGCTGCAGCGCCATGAATTCGAAGTCGCGGTAGAAGGCGTCGATGTCCGGGTTGACCGGCAGGCCGACCTGCTTCGCGCTCTGCCAGTAGCGCACCACCCAGTCCAGCACGATTTCCTCGTCCCACTGGATGTAGGCGTCGCGCAGCAGCGAGGCCAGGTCGTAGGTGACCGGGCCGTAGGCGGCGTCCTGGAAGTCGAGCACGCCCGGGTTGCCCTGGTCGAGGAACATCAGGTTACGCGAGTGAAAATCGCGGTGCATGAACACCTGCTGCTGCGCCAGCACGTTGTTGGTGATGGTCTCGAACACCTTGTCCAACTGCGCCTGCTGGGCCTCGGTCAGGGTCACGCCGAGGTGGCGGCCGAGGAACCATTCCGGGAACAGGTTCATCTCGCGCAGGACGAAGGCGCGGTCGAATTCGGGCAGCACGCCGGGCTGGCTGTGCAGCTGGAACTTGATCAGGGCGTCGACCGCGTCCGAATACATGAAGGCGGCGTTGTCGGGATCGAGGCGCTGCAGGTACGTGGTAGTGCCCAGGTCCGACAACAGCAGGAAGCCGCGCTCGACGTCGCGCGCGACGATGCTCGGGACGGTGACGCCGGCTTCCTGCAGCAGGCCCTGGACGTGGATGAAGGCCGGGACGTTCTCGCGCTCGGGCGGGGCGTCCATCGCGATCAGGGTGTCACCCAGTTTCGCGCGTAGCGCCGGCACCACATCCAGACGGAAATAGCGACGGAAGCTGGCATCCGACGAAGCCGGGCGGCGCGAACCGACTTCCACCAGGTCGAGCGAGCCCAGCCATTCGGTGAGCAGGGTCAGGCGTGCATCCTGCCCGGCGGAAGTAGGAATGTTTTGATACAAAGAAGACATGAAACGTCCAGGTGAAACCGGTTGAGGGAGAGTATTCCCATATAATAAGGGATTCAATCCAAAAAATCGCCCTTTATGGTGCAGCCCAAGAATCCATGAGCTGGTTTACGGCCCTACCATTCCCGCAGCGGCGGGCAGTTGCCTTGTCCGCCCTCGTTACCGTGGCCTCGGGGCCCTTGCACGCGCAAGTCGCGCCGGCTGTGCCCCCCGCCAACGAACAAGACCTTCCCGTCACCGTGCGCGCCGAGGAAATCGGCGGCCGCCCGGACCGCGAGATCAATCTCAACCGCGACGTCGAGATCACCCGCGGCCAGACCAGAATGACCGCCGACACGGCCTGCTATCGCCTGGTCGAGGACGAGGTCACGGCCAGCGGCAACGTCAACATGTGGCGTTTCGGCGACCGCTACCAGGGCGATGCGCTGCAGCTGAATCTCGAGACCGGGCGCGGCTGGGTGCTCAACCCCCAGTACCGCCTGCAGATGAACAATGCCCAGGGCCGGGCCGACCGCATCGATTTCCTCGGCGAGAACGAGGCGCTGGTGGTCGACGGCACCTACAGCACCTGCGAGGGGACGGACCCCGACTGGTACCTGAAGTCGAGCACCCTGCGCCTCGATTCCGGGCGCGACGTCGGCACCGCCGGCAAGACCATCATCTATTTCAAGGACGTGCCCATCCTCGGCACGCCGGCCATGTCGTTCTCGCTCTCGGGCGCGCGCCGCTCGGGCTGGCTGCCGCCCTCGATCGGCTTCGGCTCCAAGGGCAAGACCGAGATCATGGTGCCGTATTACTTCAACATCGCCCCCAACCGCGATTTGACGGTGTTCCCGCGCATGATGTTCGACCGCGGCCTGCAGCTGGGCGCGACCGGCCGCTACATCGGCGCCACCGACGGCGGCACCTATGGCGGCGAAACCCATTTCGAGGGCCTGCGCAACGACCGCATCTCCAAGACCGACCGCTGGCTGGTCGACTCGCTGCACAACCAGCAGCTGAGCCCAAGCTGGTCCTACGGCTGGAACCTGCACGCGGCCTCGGACGACCAGTACCTCAGCGACTTCTCGCGCTCGGTCTCGACCAGCGCCGAGCGCCAGCTGGTGCGCGAGGTCTACACCAGCTACGCCACGCAGTACTGGAACCTGACGGCGCGCGCCCAGAACTTCCAGGTGCTGCAGGAACCGGCGGCGGCGGCCAATCCGGCGCTGACGATCCCGAAGCCCTACGCGCGCCTGCCGCAGATTAACTTCCACACCGGCCGTTTCGACGTCAACGGCTTCGACTGGGCCATCGACGCCGAGGCGACCCGCTTCACCCATTCGACCTGGGACAGCGGCAACCGCGCGGTGATGATTTCGCAGGTGAGCTATCCCTGGGTGCGTCCGGGCTATTACATTACGCCCAAGGTGATGCTCCATGCCAGCAAGTACGACATGGACAGCAACGCCGGCCGTCCGACCAGCCTGTCGCGTACGCTGCCGACGTTCTCGGTCGACGCCGGCATGGTGTTCGAGCGCGAAGCGAGCCTGTTCGGCACCGCCGCCACCCAGACGCTGGAACCGCGCCTGTTCTATGTGCGCACGCCCTACAAGAACCAGGACGACTTCCCGATCTTCGATACCGGCGAGGCCGGCTTCAGTTACGCCCAGTTGTTCAGCGAGAACCGTTTCGTCGGCAACGACCGCGTCTCCGACGCCAACCAGCTAACGGCGGCCGTGGTGTCGCGCTTTATCGAGGGCAGCGGCGCCGAGCGCCTGCGCCTGGCCTTCGGCCAGCGCTTCTACTTCACCGAGCCGCGCGTGCAGCTGCCGGGCCGCCCGGTGCAGGACCGCAAGGACCGCTCCGACCTGCTGCTGGCGGCATCGGGCCGCGTTATCGAGAACCTGAACGTCGACGCCAGCGTACAATATGACGCGACGAGTTCGAGCGTGTATAGCCGCAACTACGGCGTGCGCTGGACCCCGGGCCTGCTGAAGGTGCTCAACGCCGAGTACCGCTACGTGCGCGACAGCTTCCGCAACGCCGACATCTCGGGCCAGTGGCCGCTGTCGAAGCGCTGGTTCGGCGTGGGCCGGGTCAGCTATTCGCTGCAGGACCACAAGGTGCTCGAGAGCCTGGTCGGGCTCGAGTACAAGGCCGATTGCTGGATCTTCCGGATGGGCGCGCAGCGCTTCGTGACGGCGGCCCAGTCGACCTCGACGCCGGTGTTCTTCCAGCTCGAGCTCAACGGCCTGTCGGGCATCGGCATGGGCAACCCGCTGGATTCGTTTTACAAGAGTATTCCCGGCTATACGCGGCTGAACACCAATGTCGGCCGTCCCTGATCGACCGGGACCATGGATGTTTTTTTGACCTGAATGAGTGCTTCCCAGATTATGCGTACTACCCGTTTGCATCACCTCCAGCTCGCAGCGGCGCTGCTGTGCGCGCTCACGGCCGGCACCGCGTTCGGCCAGGCCGCTCCGGCGGCCGGTACTCCCGCCAATGCCACCCCGGCAACCGGCGGCGCCCCGGCCAACCCTGGCAGCGGCTTCCTGCCGCCGGCCTCGAGCAGCGCCAAGGTCGTCGACGCCGTCCGCGTCGTCGTCAACGACGAGGTCATCACCCGTAACGAAGTGCGCAACCGCGTGGCGCAGATCGTCCAGCGCCTGCGCGCCCAGAACACCCAGCTGCCGCCGCAGGAAGACCTGGAGCGCCAGGTGATCGAGGCCATGATCGTCGAGCGCGCCCAGGTCCAGCTGGCCAAGGAAATGGGCGTGCGCGTCGACGACCGCATGCTCGACGCCGCCATCGGCCGTATCGCCCAGGACCAGAAGATGTCGGTCCAGGAAATGCGCAACCAGATGGAAAAGGAGGGCATGGCCTTCGCCGCCTTCCGCGAAGAGATCCGCAACGAGATCATGATGCAGCGCCTGCGCGAGCACGAGGTCGACAGCAAGATCCAGGTCTCGGACGCCGAGGTCGACACCTTCCTGGCCGCCGAGAAGGCCGCCGCCGCCGACCGCATCGAGGTCGACATCGCCCAGATCCTGGTCGGCATTCCGGCCAACGCCACGCCCGAGCAGATCGCCGCCCGCAGCGCCCGCGCCGACGAGGTGATGCGCCAGTTGCGTACCGGCGCCGATTTCGCCAAGGTCGCCGCCACCTATTCCGACGCCGCCGACGCCCTGAAGGGCGGCGCGGTCGGCTGGCGCGAGGCGGACCGCCTGCCGCCGGTGTTCGCCAACGCGCTGCGTAAACTCAGCCCGGGCCAGGTCACGCCGATCATCAAGACCAACATCGGCTTCTACATCCTGAAGCTGAACGACAAGCGCAGCCTGGCGAACAGCACGCCGGAGCAGAACGTGATCGAGCAGACCCGCGCGCGCCACATCATGATGCGGGCGACGCCGACCATGTCGGCCGACGAGGTCAAGCGCCGGCTGGAAGAAATGAAAGCCAAGATCGAGAGCAAGGCCGCCACCTTCGAGGACCTGGCGCGCCAGAACTCGCAGGACAACAGTTCGTCCACCAAGGGCGGCGACCTGGGCTGGCTGTATCCGGGCGACGTGATGCCGGAGTTCGAGGCGGCGATGGCGGCCATGAAGCCGGGCGAGCTGTCGGGCGTGGTCCAGACCCCGTTCGGCTTCCACCTGATCCAGGTCCTGGAACGCAAGAGCGAAGACGTCACCCAGCAGAAGGAACGCAACCGCGCGCGCGCCATCATCCGCGAGCGTAAGCTGGGCGAAGCCTTCGAGGACTGGTCGCGCCAGGTGCGCGACCGCGCCTACGTCGAGTATCGCGAGGAGCAGTAAGCCCATGGCCGCGCCGCAGGCAGTGCGCCCGACCCTGGCGCTCACGGTCGGCGAGCCGGCCGGCATCGGCCCGGAGATCTCGATCCGCGCGGCCTGGGCGCTGCGCGAGGCGGCCAATTGCGTGCTGGTCGGCGACGCCGCCTTCCTGGCGCTGACCGCCAGCCTGGTCGACCCGTCGATCCGGCTGTCCGCGCTGTCGGTCCAGGCATTGCGCAACGGCGGCCTGCCGCATTTCGGCAAGGACCGCATCGCCGTGGTCGACGTGCCGCTCGCGGCCCACGTCGTGCCCGGCACCCTCGATGCCGACAACGGCCGCGCGGTGCTGGCCACGCTCGACCTGGCGGTCGAGGGCGTGCAGGCGGGCTGGTTCGACGCCATCGTCACCGCGCCGCTGCAAAAGAGCACCATCAACCAGGCCGGGATCGCGTTTTCCGGCCATACCGAATACCTGGCCGAAAAGACCGGCACCGCGCGCGTGGTCATGATGCTGGCGGGCCAGCCTGTGAACGACCAGCCCTACCTGCGCGTGGCGTTGGCCACCACCCACCTGCCGCTCAAGGACGTACCCGCCGCGATCACGGCGGACGGCCTGGGGCAGGTGCTCGACATCCTGCACGCTGACCTGCGCGCCAAGTTCGGCATCGCCGCGCCGCGCATCCTGGTCACCGGCCTGAACCCGCACGCCGGCGAGAACGGCTACCTGGGGCGCGAGGAAATCGACGTCATCGAGCCAAGCCTGGCGGCGGCGCGCGCGCGCGGCATCGACGCGCGCGGCCCGTACCCGGCCGACACCCTGTTCCAGCCGAAGTACCTGCGCGATGCCGACTGCGTGCTGGCGATGTACCACGACCAGGGCCTGCCCGTGCTCAAGCACGCCACCTTCGGGCGCGGCATCAACGTCACGCTCGGCCTGCCCCTGATCCGCACCTCGGTCGACCACGGCACCGCGCTCGACCTGGCGGCGCAAGGCCTCGGCCACGCCGACTGCGGCAGCATGGAAGAGGCGATCCGCGCCGCCATGCTCATGGTGGCGGCCAGCAAGGGCGCCGGCGGCGCCAACCCCATTTAACGAAAGTCCCAATGAAACACGTAGCACGCAAGCGTTTCGGCCAGAACTTCCTGACCGACGACCATGTCCTGAACAACATCATCGACGCGATCGGCCCGCGCCGCGGCCAGGCCATGGTCGAGATCGGCCCGGGCCTGGCGGCGATGACGGCGTTGCTGCTGAAGGAACTGGACCACATGCACGTGGTCGAGCTCGACCGCGACCTGGTGGCGCGTCTCGAGAAAGCCTATCCGCGCGAAAAACTGACCATCCACGCCGGCGACGCCCTGAAGTTCGACTTCGGTTCGATCCCGGTGCCGGAAGGGCAGAAGCTGCGCGTGGTCGGCAACCTGCCGTACAACATCTCCAGCCCGCTCTTGTTCCACCTGGCCGAGTTTGCCCACCTGGTCGAGGACCAGCACTTCATGCTGCAGAAGGAAGTGGTCGAGCGCATGGTGGCCGAGCCCGGCACCAAGGCCTACAGCCGCCTGTCGGTGATGCTGCAATGGCGCTACGATATGGCAATGCTGTTCGTCGTGCCGCCCACCGCCTTCGATCCGCCGCCGCAGGTCGATTCGGCGATCGTGCGCATGGTGCCGACCCGCAGGAAGCTCCCGGCCGACGGCCCGACCCTGGAAGCGGTGGTGCAGAAGGCCTTTTCCCAGCGCCGCAAGGTGATCCGCAATTGCGTGGCTGGCATGTTCACCGAGCAGCAGCTGATCGATGCCGGCATCGACCCGGGCGCCCGCCCGGAAGCGGTCGGCCTCGAGCAGTACGTGGCGCTGGCGAACATCCTCAAACCCGTCTGAAGCACCCCGGCGGCCTCCTTTGCCGCCCCTTCCGGGCCGCCAACAGGGCGGCCCGCCATCCGGCCCCGGATTTCCCCTCATCAGTTCGCTTGCGGCGCCGCACAAACGCGGTACATCGCCACATGGCGCGCTTCGGCGCCCCCTTTTTGCAGTTCGTCGCAGGCCGATGGAAGGGGACATAGGGGCTTGCTAAAGTACTCCCATCGACAGCCCGAACGCACAGCGAAGGGCCCCACCAGCCAACCGAAGGGAGTAGCAAAATGAACGTCCTCAAGCACATGGAAGCCATCTTCGTCGTCGCCGCCCTGCTCGTCGGCGTCAGCACCTACGCCAGCGCCGAGAGCTACAAGGCCGAGGTCCGCGCCGCCTCGATGGTGACGATCGGCACCGAAAAAATGGCGGTGGTGAAGGTCGTCGGCAAGCGCCTGGCCCCGGTCACCAAGCTCGGCTGAGCCGGCGTGCCGGCGACGGGCGAAAAAAAAGCCCACCGTTGCGGGTGGGCTTAAATCCAATTCTTTTCTGAGGAGAGTTGGAGGAGACAGGTAGGATTATGCTGCGCTACAGCATATAAATCCAATTTTCTTTTGGAATGATCGTCATAAGCGCAGCAAATGTCTCCATCAGGTCGGATTGGCGACGCAGTTGACGACGATATTCGTAATGCTGTCGTCGCCCATCGTGCCCGCACCGTTGCTGACCGTGCAGCTGA
The DNA here is from genome assembly GCF_032106685.1 of Massilia sp. GTDB lineage: Bacteria > Pseudomonadota > Gammaproteobacteria > Burkholderiales > Burkholderiaceae_D > Telluria. The sequence continues at coordinate 27,713 of NZ_DAMCPG010000015.1, read as the reverse complement.
CCTTGTCCTGTTCCAGGACCGTAACGCCATAGGTCATGCCGTAGGTCACCAGTGGGCCGAAGGTGAAGTTGACATCGCCTGGCGTGGCCGGAGCGAAGATCTTGACGCTGCCGCCGGCGGTGCCGTTGAGCAGGGTGACGCTGCCGGTAGTCAGGCCCTTGACGACGCCGCCGATGCTGCGGCTGACGAGGTTGCACTGGTAATCCGCACGGATTTCGGACAGGCGCCCGGCGGTGTCGCTGATACGGCCGCTGGACGCCGGGCTGCAATCCTGGTGCTCAGGCATCTGGTACTTCGGGCTGCCGTCGCTGTACGTGCCGATCTGCTTCGGCAGCACGTTGTAGACTTCGCCGTATTCGAGCTGGCTCGGGAAGGCGTAAGCCACGGGAGGGAGATTCCCATTCGCATCTTTCGGCTGCTTCTGCTCGACCGTCACTTCCATGCCGTTGGTGGTCAACACCAACTTGCTGCCGGTCTGCAGGTTGTAGACAGTGCCTCCAATGGTGAAGTTGGAGCTGCCGCCGCCGCAGGCGGCGAGCGCGGCCGCCAGGGCCAGCGCGGCCGCCGTGCGGGCAAAAATCGTTTTCTTCAAGGTATTCTCCAAGATGCGTCGGCTCAAGGCGCGGTCGGGGCGCAGTTGACCTGAACGTTCGAGATGTCGGCCTTCAGCATGGTGCCCACGCCATTGACGACCGTGCAGCTGCGGCCGGCCGGCTGGTTCAGGACAGTGACGCCATAGGGCGAATCCTCGGGCACATTGGCCATGGTGAAGGTGGTCGCGCCGGCAGGCACGGCGACGCGATCGGCGCCGTTGACCAGTTCCAGTCCGCTTGCATTGCCCAGGCCGGTAATGCTGCCCGACAACTGGTGGGTGTTGATGGTGCAGTTGACCAGGACCGTGTTGATGTTGAATGTGGCCTTGCCATTGCCCTGGGTAACCACGCACTTGTCGATGCTGGCGATGTTGTCGGGCACGGACTGGACGACCACGTTGTAGCTGGAATCCGCCTCGACCAGTTCCGGGAAGTAGAACTCGCCGGGCCTGGTGATCGTCACCGTGGCGCCATTGTTTTCATTTTTCAACACCAACGGGCCCTTGTTGATGCCTTGGACGTAACCGCCCAGGTAGAACTCGCCGTCACCGCCGCCGCAGGCGGACAGGCTCAGCGCGCATGCCAGCGCCAGGCTGGCACGCAGGGGGGAACGCATCATAATTTCTCCAAATAAAAGGGAACTGGACAAGACGCGCTACGGCGTCCGTGCCGCGTCGAATGCTTGAGTTTTGCCCATCATTTTAGAGCATTTGACAAGGGCCGGGCTCATCGTCGTTTGTATCACGGTGTAACGGCAAGGGCGCGCCCTGGCGTGCGTTTGCATTTCGCCGCGCGCCTCGCTATGCTTGTTCGCCCTCTTCAGCATGCCACCCGATGACGACCACGCCCCGCTGCCCCTGGCCCCGAGCCGTCCTGTTCGACCTCGACGATACCCTGTGGCCGATCGCCCCCGTGATCCTGCAGGCCGAGCAGATCCTGTTCGCCTGGCTCGCCGAGAACGCGCCGCGCGTGGCCGAGCGTTTTACCATCGACAGCCTGCGCCAGGCGCGCCTGGAACTGCTGGCGCGGCGTCCCGAGTTCCAGCTCGACCTGGGCGCGCTGCGCCGCGCCGGGCTGGAGGCCGCCTTCGAGCAGGTCGGCGAGGACTTGTCCAAGGTGGAGCTGGCGATGACCGAATTCTTCGCCGCGCGCAACGCCGTGGTTCCCTACGACGACGTGCTGCCGGGCCTGTTGCGCCTGAAGGGCAAGGTCCTGATCGGTTCGGTCACCAACGGCAATGCCGACCTGCAGACCATCGGCCTGGCCCACCATTTCGAGGCCTCGGTGGCGGCGCCGCGCTTCGGCCGCGCCAAGCCGGATCCGGCGATCTTCCACGCCGGCTGCGCGGCCCTGGGCGTGGCGCCGAGCGATGCGGTCTACGTCGGCGACGACCTCATCCTCGATGTGCAGGGCGCCCAGCGCGCCGGGCTGCGCGCCGTGTGGATGAACCGCACCGCCAGCCGGCGCCACCTGGAGGAGGGCGTGCAGCCGGACGCCATCGTCGCCGATTTCGACGAACTGCTGGCCTGGCTCAGGCAAGAGCACGGCTGACTGCACAGGCGCCGGACTAAGGTGCATAATAGGAGCGGAACCATTTTCCGCTTCTCCCTCCATGCAACTTGATACCCGTGCCCAAACCCTGCTGAAAGCCCTGGTCGAGCGCTACATCGCCGATGGCCAGCCGGTCGGGTCGCGCGCGCTGTCGAAGATTTCGGGCCTGGACCTGTCGCCGGCCACGATCCGCAACATCATGGCCGACCTCGAGGAGATGGGCTACGTCGCCAGTCCCCATACCTCGGCCGGCCGCGTGCCCACGCCGCGCGGCTACCGCCTGTTCGTCGATACCCTGCTGACCGTGCAGCACCTGAACGAGCAGGGCGTCGACGCCGAGCGCATGCGCCTGGCGGCCCAGCAGCCGCAAAAGATCATCGCCAACGCGGCGCAGATGCTCTCGTCGCTCACCCAGTTCGCCGGCGTGGTGCAGAGCCCGCGGCGCGAATCGGTGTTCCAGCAGATCGAATTCCTGCGCCTGTCCGAGCGCCGCATCCTGCTCGTCATCGTCGATCCGCGCGGCGACGTGCAGAATCGCCTGCTGCACACCGACGTCGACTACACGCCGGCCCAGCTGGTGCAGTCGGCCAACTACCTGAACCAGAACTTTGCCGGCCTCTCGTTCGACGAGGTGCGCGCGCGCCTGGCCGGCGAACTGCGCCAGCTGCGCGACGACATCGGCGGCCTGATGACGGTCGCGGTCGAGGCCGGCAGCGAAGCGATGGCCGAAGGCGAGGACATGGTCATCGCCGGCGAACGCAACCTGCTGTCGGTATCGGATCTGTCGTCGAACATGAGTTCGCTGCGCCAGCTGTTCGAGATGTTCGAGCAGAAGACCGGCCTGATGCAGCTGCTCGACGTTTCCAGCCGCGCCGGCGGCGTGCAGATCTTCATCGGCGGCGAATCGAACCTGGTGCCGATGGACGAAATGAGCGTGGTCACCGCCCCCTACGAGGTGAACGGCAGGATCGTCGGCACCCTGGGCGTGATCGGCCCCACGCGCATGGCCTACGAGCGCGTGATCCCGATCGTCGACATCACGGCCAAGCTGCTGTCGAACGCGCTGAGCCATTCGTAATCCACGCACGGGACGTGCACATGCCGCCTGCGTGGGCAAGGTAACCCGTAGGGTGGGCGGCTATACCTCGACGGTGGCGTTCACGCTGCGTGTGCGCCGCCCACGCGTTCAACTCCCGGTCGTTCAGCCACTGCGCTTCCGGCAGTCGTTCGCACGCTCTTTGGCAAGCGTTACCGCAATTCATGCGGCGGTCGAACGCGTGGGCGGCATACACGCCACCAATGTGCATGCGTCCAGGTGGAGCCGCCCACCCCAGGGGTCTTCGGCAGATGCCGGTAATAAAAAACGGCGCCGCGGCGCCGTTGTTCTTTGAAGCGAAGAATTCCGCTCAGTTATTGCCGCGATGCGGGCAAGCCGTCTTGACGCAGTTGCCGTAGATCGCCAGCGCGTGCTCGGCGATCTTGAAGCCGCGTTCGACCGCGATCTTGTTCTGGCGCGACTCGATCTCTTCGTCGAAGAACTCTTCGACGTGGCCGCAGTCGAGACAGACGAGGTGGTCGTGGTGCGAGCCGGCGTTGAGCTCGTAGATGGCCTTGCCGGTTTCGAAGTGGTTGCGGTTGAGCAGGCCGGCCTGCTCGAACTGGGTCAGCACGCGATAGACCGTCGCCAGGCCCACGTCCATGTTGTCGGCCAGGAGGATTTTGTAGACATCTTCCGCCGTCAGGTGCCGCACTTCGCTGTTCTGGAAAATTTCCAGGATCTTCAGGCGTGGCAAAGTTGCCTTCAGGCCGCTCGCCTTCAGGTCGGTGGGTTTGTTACTCATGTTTGTTACTCGTAGATGGGCGGAGTGCTTTATGATATAGCGTTTTGGAAGCTCCCGCTTAAACGTTTTGAGGTTACATATGCGCGTCACCCATGCCGTAGATCATCGTCCCTATGCCCGGGCTGCGCTCGCCGCGGGCCTCGCATGCACGCTGCTGCTGTCCGGCTGCGCATCCTGGCGCAACCAGACCAAGCCGGCCGCGCCGGTCAGCACCGACGCGGCGGCAGTGGAAGCCGATGCCGACAAGGCGGCCGCGCTCGCCAATTCCGGCGCCCAGACGACCCGGGTGACCAAGCTGCAGAAATTCCTGTGGATCTTCTCGCCCTACCGCCCGGACATCCAGCAGGGTAATTTCGTCTCGCAGGAAATGCTGGACCAGTTGAAGGTCGGCCAGACCCGCGACCAGGTGCGCTTCATCCTCGGCTCCCCGATGCTGGCGGACATGTTCCATGCCGACCGCTGGGACTACCCCTTCTACCTGGCGCGCGGCAACGGCGAGCTGACCACCAGCCGCGTCACCGTCTACTTCAAGGACAACGTCGTCGAGCGCTTCGATGGCGGCAACCTGCCGACCGAGCGCGAGTACATCGACCGCATCGCCGGCCCGACCAAGTTCCCGTCGAAGAATGCGCCGACCCGGGCGGTGGCGCCGGTGACGAATGCCGCACCGGCCAATACCAATATCCAGTAAGACTGACATGACGCAACTGAAAATCGCGGTCGCCGGCGCCAGCGGGCGCATGGGCCGCATGCTGATCGAGGCGATCGCCGCCTCGCCCGACGCCACCCTGTCCGGCGCGCTCGACGTCGCCGGTTCGCCCTTCATCGGCACCGATGCCGGCGCCTTCTCGGGCCAGCTCACCGGCGTGATCATCCAGTCCGACCTCGACCGCGCGCTGGCAGGCGCCGACTGCCTGATCGACTTCACCCGTCCGGAAGGCACGCTGCAGCACCTGGCCTACTGCGCCGCGCACGGCGTCAAGATCGTGATCGGCACCACCGGCTTCGACGAGGCGGGCAAGGCCGCGATTCGCGCCGCCGCCGAGAAGACCGCGGTGGTGTTCGCTCCCAACATGAGCGTGGGCGTGAACGTCACCCTGAAACTGCTGGAAATGGCGGCGAAAAGCTTTGCCGAAGGCTACGACATCGAGATCATCGAAGCCCACCACCGCCACAAGGTCGACGCGCCTTCCGGCACCGCCCTGAAGATGGGCGAAGTCATCGCCGACGCCCTGGGCCGTGACCTGAAGGACTGCGCCGTCTACGGCCGCGAAGGCGTGACCGGCGAGCGCGACCCGTCGACCATCGGCTTCGCCACCGTGCGCGGCGGCGACATCGTGGGCGACCACACCGTGCTGTTCGCCGGCACCGGCGAGCGCATCGAGATCACCCATAAATCGAGCAGCCGCGTCACCTACGCCCACGGCGCGCTGCGCGGCGCCCGCTTCATCGCCGACAAGGCAACCGGCCTGTACGACATGCAGGACGTGCTGGGCCTGAAGGGCTGACATGGCCAGCGTACAGTTGAACGGCGCCGCCATCGTCGACGAGGCGGCCTTCCACGCCGAGAGCCGCCGCGCCTTCGGCTTCCCGGCGTCCTACACCGACACCATCGACGCCTGGGTCGACTGCCTCAGTTACCTGCGCGACGACGAGAACATGACGGCCTTGCGTCTCAAGCCGAACGAGGTGCTGGAGATCGTCATCACCGACGGGCAAGCGCTGCAGCAGCGCCTGCCCGACCTGGTCGAGGAAATCGCCTATTGTGTCGGCGGCATCAACGAGCGCTACGAGGACTACGGCGAAAAGCCGGCCTTGAAACTGGTGCTGCGCTAGAAAAGCGGCGACGTTCCGGCCTTTTGCCTGCAAACGGCCCGGAACGTTACCCGTAGGGTGGGCACCTGTGCCCACGCGGATCACGCCCACCGCTGACAGGGCAGCCACAGCTGCGCCAGCTGCCGCATACCCCGGGCACCGCAACAACGCCCACTACCATGAGCGCCGACGGCCTCCTGCCTGTCCCATCCCACCATCAACGCGACGTCATGGCGCGCATCGGCGCGATAACTGCGCATCTTGATATTGCTTGTGCATCGTTTTCGCCGCTTCTTTAGCGGGAGCCGGCTGCTCCCGCCGCGCTTCGCCGCAGTGCAAGATGAACCAGTATAATGTCCCGTTCCACCTCCAAATTTCGTCCGCAGAACATCATGCAAGATAAATATAGTCCAGCCGAAGTTGAACAGGCCGCCCAGGCATACTGGAAGTCGATCGACGCCTATAAAGCCGTCGAGAACGATCCACGTTTCCCGAAGGGCAAGTACTACGCCTGCTCGATGCTGCCTTACCCGTCCGGCAAGCTGCACATGGGCCATGTGCGCAACTATACGATCAACGACGTGATGTACCGCTACCTGCGGATGAACGGCTACAACGTGCTGATGCCGATGGGCTGGGATGCCTTCGGCATGCCGGCCGAGAACGCGGCGATGGCGAACAACGTGCCGCCGGCCGAGTGGACCTACTCGAACATCGCGCACATGAAGAAGCAGATGGAATCGATGGGCCTGGCCATCGACTGGTCGCGCGAAATGACCGCCTGCAAGCCGGAATACTACAAGTGGAACCAGTGGATGTTCCTGAAGATGTTGGAAAAAGGAATCATCTACCAGAAGACCGGCACCGTGAACTGGGACCCGGTCGACCAGACCGTGCTGGCCAACGAGCAGGTCGTGGACGGCCGCGGCTGGCGTTCGGGCGCGCTGATCGAAAAGCGCGAGATCCCGATGTACTACGTGCGCATCACCGAGTACGCCGACGAGCTGCTGGACTTCGTCGACAACAAGCTGCCGGGCTGGCCGGAGCGCGTGCGCACCATGCAGACCAACTGGATCGGCAAGTCGACCGGCGTGCGTTTCGCCTTCCCGCACGTGATCATGGACGAAGCCGGTGAACTGATCAACGAGGGCAAGCTCTACGTCTTCACCACCCGCGCCGACACCATCATGGGCGTGACCTTCTGCGCCGTCGCCGCCGAGCACCCGCTGGCCCAGCACGCCGCGAAGAACAACCCGGAACTGGCCGAATTTATCGCCGAGTGCAAGAAGGGCTCGGTCATCGAAGCCGACATGGCGACGATGGAGAAGAAGGGCATGCCGACCGGCCTGTTCGTCACCCACCCGGTGTCGGGCGAGCAGGTCCCGGTCTGGGTCGGCAACTACGTCCTGATCACCTATGGCGACGGCGCCGTGATGGGCGTGCCGGGCCACGACGAGCGCGATTTCGCGTTCGCGAAAAAATACGACCTGCCGATCAAGCAGGTGGTCGCGGTCGAAGGCCAGGAATTCTCGCTCGAGGCCTGGCAGGAGTGGTACGGCGACAAGGAGAACGGCCGCACCATCAACTCCGGCAAGTACGACGGCCTGGATTACACCGCCGCCGTCAACGCCGTCGCCGGCGACCTGGCCGCGCAGGGCCTGGGCGACAAGAAGGTCACCTTCCGCCTGCGCGACTGGGGCATCTCGCGCCAGCGCTACTGGGGCACCCCGATCCCGATGATCCACTGCGGCGATTGCGGCGCGGTGCCGGTGCCGGAAGCCGACCTGCCGGTCGTGCTGCCCGAGCACCTGGTCCCGGACGGCACCGGCAACCCGCTGAACAAGGACGAAGCGTTCCTGGCCTGCTCCTGCCCGAAGTGCGGCAAGCCGGCGCGCCGCGAGACCGACACGATGGACACCTTCATCGATTCGTCCTGGTACTACATGCGCTATACCTCGCCGGGCTCGAACGACGCCATGGTCGACGCGCGCAACGACTACTGGATGCCGATGGACCAGTACATCGGCGGCATCGAGCACGCCGTCATGCACCTGCTGTACGCGCGCTTCTGGACCAAGGTCATGCGCGACTTCGGTCTCGTAAAATTTGACGAGCCGTTCGTCAACCTGCTGACCCAGGGCATGGTGCTGAACGAGACCTATTATCGCGAAGACGCATCCGGCAAGAAGACCTGGTTCAACCCGGCCGACGTCGAGCTGGTGTTCGACGACAAGGGCCGCCCGCAGAGCGCGACCCTGAAGAGCGACGGCCAGCCGGTCGACATCGGCGGCACCGAGAAGATGTCGAAGTCGAAGAACAACGGCATCGATCCGCAGGCCCAGATCGAGCAGTACGGCGCCGACACCGCGCGCCTGTTCACCATGTTCGCCTCGCCGCCGGAGCAGACCCTGGAGTGGTCGGACAGCGGCGTCGAGGGCGCCAGCCGCTTCCTGCGCCGCGTCTGGGCCTATGGCTACGCCCAGCGCGAACGCATCGCCGCCGCGCTGGCCGGCCAGCAGCAGGGTGCGTTGGACGAAGCGCACAAGACCCTGCGCCGCGAAGTCCACAAACTGCTGCAGCAGGCCGACTACGACCTGAAGCGCATCCAGTACAACACGGTCGTCTCGGCCTGCATGAAGATGCTCAACACGCTGGAGTCGAGCAAGCTGGCCGAAGGCGCGGCCGGTGACGCCGTCATCGCCGAAGGCCTGTCGATCTTCCTGCGCATGCTGAACCCGGTGGCGCCGCACATCACCCACGCGCTGTGGCAGGAACTCGGCTACGCCAAGGCCTACGGCGATATCCTCGACGTGCAGTGGCCGCAGGTCGACCCGCAGGCGCTGGAGCAGGCCGAGATCGAGCTGATGATCCAGGTGAACGGCAAGCTGCGCGGCTCGGTCAAGGTCGGCAAGGATGCCGACAAGGCGGCGATCGAGGCGGCCGCGCTGGCCTCCGAGGCGGCGCAGAAGTTCGTGGAAGGCACGCCGAAGAAGGTCATCGTCGTGCCCGGCAAACTCATCAACATCGTGGTGTAACCCATGCGCGCTTCCTCCCTTCTCATGACGCGCGCCTTGGGCGCCCTGCTGCTGGCGACCGTCCTGGCCGCCTGCGGCTTCCAGCTGCGCGGCTCGAACGGCGCGTACAACATGCCGTTCCAGAGCATCTACCTGGCCTTCGGTGAGACTTCCCCGCTGGGCAATGAGCTCAAGCGCAACCTGCGCGCGCTCGACAATGTCCGCGTCGTGGGCAAGCCGGAGGAGGCGCAGGCGCGTTTCGAAGTGGTCTCGGAGGCGCGCAACAAGGCGATCCTGTCGCTGAACAACCTGGGCCGGGTGCGCGAGTACCTGCTCGGCTACACCCTGGTGTTCCAGGTGCGCGACACCAACGGCCAGCTGCTGCTGGGCCCGACCGAGATCACGCTGCACCGCAACCTGGCCTTCAGCGAAGAGGCGGTCCTGGCGAAAGAGGGCGAGGAAGCGCTGCTGTACCGCGACATGCAGTCCGACCTGGTGCAGCAGATCATCCGCCGCCTGGCGGCAATCAAGACGTGAGCGACGGGGCAGGATTGAACGATGCAACTGCGGCCTGAGGCACTCGAAGGCCACCTGTCGAAAGGCCTGGCGCCGCTGTACGTCATCACCAGCGACGAGCACCTGCTGGCGCTGGAAGCGGCCGACAAGATCCGCCGCGCCGCGCGCGCGGCGGGCCACACCGAGCGCGACGTGCTCACCGTCGAGCGCACCTTCAAGTGGGGCGAGCTGCTGGCCGCCAACCAGGCGCTGTCCCTGTTCGGCGACAAGAAGCTGATCGAGCTGCGCATCCCGAGCGGCAAGCCGGGCAAGGACGGCAGCGCCGCCCTGCAGGCCTATGCCAAGGACCTGTCCCCCGACAACCTGACCTTGATCACCCTGCCCAAGCTCGACTGGCAGACGGCCAAGGCGTCCTGGGTCGCGGCCTTGCAGCAGGCCGCGGTCTACATCGAGATCCCGAACGTGGAGCGCGCCCAGCTGCCTGGCTGGATCGGCATGCGCCTGTCCAGCCAGGGGCAGGGCGCCGACCGCCAGAGCCTGGACTTCATCGCCGATCGCGTCGAGGGCAATTTGCTGGCGGCGCACCAGGAAATCCAGAAGCTGGGCCTGCTGTACGAGCCGGGCAAGCTGACGTACGAGCAGGTGCACGACGCCGTGCTGAACGTGGCGCGCTACGACGTGTTCAAGCTCTCGGAGGCCATGCTGTCGGGCGACGCGGCGCGCCTGGCGCGCATGCTCGACGGCCTGAAGGGAGAAGGCGAGGCGCTGCCGCTGGTGCTGTGGGCCGTCAGTGAAGAAATCCGCACGCTGCTAAAATTGAAGTCGGGGATGGCGCAGGGCAGGCCGCTGGGCGCGCTGATGAAGGAATACCGGATCTGGGGCCCGCGCGAGCGCATGATGGAGCCGGCGCTGCGGCGCGTGTCGCTGCCGACCCTGGAAGCGGCGCTGCAGGATGCGGCGCAGGTCGACAAGATGGTCAAGGGCCTGCGCGCGAAGCAGTTCGCGGGGGATGCGTGGGATGCGATGCTGCAGCTGGCGTTGCGGGTGGCGCGGTAAATCGTTCGTCGCGCGTTGGCGGTGATATGACGTAGGGTGGGCGCCCCGTGCCCACGCGTGAACGATGAGCAGACGCGACGCCCGATAAGCGCCAACACGGCGCATGCTTTACGCGTGGGCACGGGGCGCCCACCCTACTATCTCTCGCTTATCCACCGCATAACGCTAACTGGAACCAACACGATGGACATCACCGACTACATGCACACGCTGGGCCGCAATGCCCGGGCCGCGTCGCGGGCGATGGCGCGCGCCGACGGCGCGACGCGCAACCGCGCGCTGCTCCTGATCGCCGACGCCATCGAGCGCGACGCCGCTATACTTTCGGCCGCCAACGGCCGCGACCTCGACGCCGCGCGCGCCGCCGGCCTGGCGCCGGCGCTGCTCGACCGCCTGGCGCTGTCGCCCGCCGCGATCGCCACCATGGTCGACGGCCTGCGCCAGATCGCGACCCTGCCCGACCCGATCGGTGAAATCTCGAACATGAAGTCGCGCCCAAGCGGCATCCAGGTTGGCCAGATGCGCGTGCCGCTGGGCGTGATCGGCATCATCTATGAAGCCCGTCCGAACGTGACGGTCGACGCCGCCGGCCTGTGCATCAAGAGCGGCAACGCGGCGATCCTGCGCGGCGGTTCGGAGGCGATCCACTGCAACCGCGCGCTGGCGAAACTGGTCACCGAGGGCCTGGTCGAGGCCGGCCTGCCGGTCGATGCGGTGCAGGTGGTCGATACGACCGACCGCGCCGCCGTCGGCACGCTCATCACCATGCCGCAGTACGTCGACGTGATCGTGCCGCGCGGCGGCAAGGGCCTGATCGCGCGCCTGATCGAGGAAGCGACGGTCCCGATGATCAAGCACCTGGACGGCATCTGCCACGTCTACATCGACGACAAGGCCGACATCGAGAAGGCATTGCGAATCGCCTTCAACGCCAAGTGCCACCGCTACGGCACCTGCAACACGATGGAGACCCTGCTGGTCGCGCGCGCGATCGCGCCAAGCGTGCTGCCCCGGCTGGCGGCGCTGTACCGCGAAAAGCAGGTCGAGCTGCGCGCCGACGAGGAGGCGCGCGCGATCCTGGCCGGCTATCCGCATCTCATCGCCGCAACTGAAGAAGACTGGAGCACCGAATACCTGGCGCCGATGCTGGCCGTGAAGGTGGTGGCCGGCATCGACGAGGCGATGGACCACATCGAGCGCTATTCGTCGAAGCACACCGAGGCCATCGTCACCGAGGACTACAGCGCCGCGCTGCGCTTCCTGCGCGAGGTCGATTCGGCCTCCGTGATGGCGAACGCTTCGACGCGCTTCGCCGACGGCTTCGAATACGGCCTGGGCGCCGAGATCGGCATCTCGAACGACAAGCTGCACGCGCGCGGCCCGGTCGGGCTCGAGGGGCTGACCTCGCTGAAGTACGTCGTGTTCGGCCACGGCGAAGTACGCACCTGATAAGACAAAGCTAACGGAACAACAACCACAAGGACCCGCATGCTCTACCTCTGGATCAAAGCCCTCCACATCGTCTTCATCGCCTCCTGGTTCGCCGGCCTGTTCTACCTGCCGCGCATCTTCGTGAACCTGGCCCAGGAAACCAACAACGTCGCCACCGCGCGCCTCTTGCTGATGGCGCGCCGCCTGTACCGCTTCACCTCGATGCTGGCGGTGCCGGCGCTGCTGCTGGGTCTCTGGCTGTGGCTGGGCTTCGGGATCAAGGGCGGCTGGCTGCACGCGAAACTGGCGCTGGTGGTGCTGACGATCGGCTACCATCACGCCTGCGGCTCGCTGCTCAAGAAATTCGAGGCGGGCGTGAACAAGCGCAGCCATACCTGGTACCGCTGGTTCAACGAGGTGCCGGTGATCCTGCTGCTGCTGATCGTGATCCTGGTGGTGGTGAAGCCGTTCTGATTTTGCCGAGCAGGTCATCCGCGCGGCAGGCTCGCGCGTTGAACGGTGGGTACAAGTACCCACCCTACGATGCGATACGGGCCGTAGGGTGGGTACTTGTACCCACCGTTTGCACCCCCTGAGCAGCGTTAGCCGTACAAGAAACAACGAACCAACACGTGGCTGCAAGCGATCGGCGCTTGCAGCCACATTATTTTTTATTAACGGACAAAGGGTACCCCCATGACGTCATACTTTTGCCCATGCCCGCGCGGCATGGAAGCGGCGCTCGCCGAAGAACTCACCGAAATCGCCCAGCAGTACAGCCCCACGCTGAAGGTGCACAACCAGGTGCCGGGCGGCGTGCACTGCTCGGGCACGCTGGTCGATTCCTACCGCATCAACCTGCACTCGCGCATTGCCTCGCGGGTGCTGATGCGCATGGGCCAGCGCAGCTACCTGAACGAAAACGACATCTACGACCTGGTGCTCGAGCAGCCCTGGGAAGACTGGTTCGGCGTCCACCATACGATCCGGGTCGACGTCACCGCTGTCAAGTCGCCCCTGAAAAGCCTGGAATTCACCACCCTGAAGATCAAGGACGCCGTCTGCGACCGCTTCCGCGACCAGTTCAACAAGCGTCCCTCGGTCGACACCCGCGAGCCGGACATGCGCATCGTCGGCTTCCTCGACCAGCGCAATTTCATCATCTACCTCGACACCTCGGGCGAAGCGCTGTTCAAGCGCGGCTGGCGCGAAGAGACGGGCGACGCGCCGCTGCGCGAAAACCTTGCCGCCGGCATGCTGCGCGTGTCGGGCTGGAAGCCGGGCGTGCCGCTGTTCGACCCGATGTGCGGCTCGGGCACGATCCTGATCGAGGCGGCGCAGATGGTGCAGGGCATCCCGCCTGGCGCGCGGCGCCGCTTCGCCTTCGAAAAATTCGCCGACTTCGACCGCGACGCCTGGCAGGAGATGAAGGCCGCGATCAAGGCCAATCCGCTGCCTTCCGAACCGACCATCTTCGGCTCCGACATCTCGGGCGACATGGTGGCCATGACCCGGCATAACCTGAAGATCGCCGGCGTCCTGTTCGAGGTGCCGCTGAAGCAGATCGAGGCCCAGCACGTCTCGCCGCCCACAAGCCAGCCGGGCATCCTGCTGACCAACCCGCCGTACGGCGAGCGCATCGGCGTGCGTGGCGACTCCACCATGCCGCAGGACGAGATGGCCGTGTCCTTCTATTCGGCGCTGGGCACCACGCTCAAGCAGCGTTTCGCCGGCTGGACCGTGTTCCTGTTCACCGCCGACCTGTCGCTGCCCAAGCTCCTGCGCCTGAAGGAAGCGCGCAAGACCCCGTTCTTCAACGGCGCCCTCGAATGCCGCCTGTTCCGCTTCGACATGGTGGCGGGCTACAACCGCCGCGAAGAGGCAAAACCGAAACAGGAACCGGGCGCGAACTGAGATGCTGCCACCCACAGAACCCGACGAACTACCGAAGGACCCGGTGATCCCGGTTCCGCTGCCTGAACCGCACAAGATCACGATGCTGTCGGCCGGCGGCCTGGCCACCCTGCTGGCCGGGCTGTCGATGCTGGGGCCGTTCTCGATCGACGCCTACCTGCCGGCCTTCCCGCAGATCCAGTCGACCCTGCACGCCTCCAGCCTGGAGGTGCAGCAGACCCTGACCGCCTACATGCTGGCCTTTGCCGGCATGGTGCTGTGGCACGGCGCGCTGTCGGACGCCTTTGGACGGCGCAACGTGATCCTGGTGGCGCTGGTGGTGTTCGCGATCGGCACCTTCGGTTGCGCCGCCGCGTCGTCGGTCCATTACCTGTGGGTGTTCCGCATCATGCAGGGGGTGTCGGCCGGGGCCGGCGTCGTGGTCGGGCGCGCGATCATCCGCGACCTGTATTCCGACACGGCGGCCGCGCGCCTGCTGTCGATGGTGACCATGATCTTCTCGATCGCGCCGGCCATCGCGCCGGTGCTGGGCGGCTGGATCGTGATCTTCTTCGGCTGGCGCGCGATCTTCCTGGCGCTGTGCCTGTTCACCGTGGTGCTGGGCTGGGTGTGCTGGCAGCACCTGCCCGAAACCGTGCCGAAGGAGCGGCGCCAGCCCTTCAATCCGCGCTTCCTGGCGGGAAGCTACAGCGCGATCTTCGGTTCCTTCCTGTTCCACATGAAGGCCGGCATCACGGCGCTGAACTTCGCCGGGCTGTTCCTCTACATCACGGCCTCGCCCGTGATGCTGCCGCAGCAGCTGCACCTCGGCCCCTCGGGCTTCGCCTGGCTGTTCGTGCCGACCGTGAGCGGGATCTTCCTCGGCTCGATGGCGGCCAACCGGATGGCCGGCAAGAAGAGCTTCGCCAAGCAGATCTGGATCGGCTTCGGCTTCATGCTCAGTGCCGTGGCCTTCAACGTCGGCTACCACCTGTTCCTGCCGCCGGCGCTGCCCTGGACCGTGCTGCCGATGTTCTTCTTCACCTTCGGCAGCTCGATCATCGCGCCGGGCGCGACCCTGCTCGCGCTCGACCTGTTCCCGCACATCCGCGGCACGGTGGCGTCCTGCCAGTCCTTCGTCTCGACCCTGCTGGGGGCGATCGTGGCGGGCGTGATCGCGCCGGCGCTGTCGCATTCGGTGCTGGCGCTGGCGCTGGGGCAGGCGGGGTTCGCGCTGGCGGCGCTGGCGTGCTGGGTGGTGGCGCGGCAGTATCGGCGCAGGTTGGCGCGCAGCGGTCGGTGAGGTCCTGGTAACAGCCCAGCGCGAGCGTCGTGGGGCTGTTGCCTGGTTCGTTCGGGGGTAGGCATTATCCGCGTGGGCTCGAGAGCCCACCCTACGGAAATCGCTGCGGACTGCCGGTAACGCCACCCGGTGCAGCCACCGGCTCTTCCTCCAAATTGCCACTCGGCAATAAATGAAGGTGAAATACATCATTCATCGGGGAAAAACTCACACTTTTAACAGAAAGTATTGTTCCCGATCAGAAATGTATATATGCTAAGACCCTTAATTTAGCGTCGGAACAACTGTTGAAAGCGTGTCTTGTTTCGACGATGCGTGAATACCATGTTGTGGTAGCTCAGGAAAGGGGCGCCACCCCGCAACTTTCAGTGGCATCTGCGATCGAGACCATGCACCAAACTGACCAGGATATCCGTCATCGCCTGCTCGTTGCCCGGTTGCCGGCGATGCCGCAGATTCTCGTGAAACTGCTCGGGCATCTGCAGGCCGACGACCTGGGAATGGAAGAGCTGGCCGAGCTGATCGCCAAGGATGCGGGCATGACCGGCAAGCTGCTGGCGGTCGCCAACAGCTCGGCCTACCATCGGGGCAGCCGTACCGCCAACCTGGAGCAGTCGCTGGTGTCGCTCGGCACCGACATGATCAAGACCCTGGTCATCAGCGATTCGGTGTTTCAGACCTTTAACAACTTCCCCCATTCGGGCAGCACCGACCTGCGCGCGTTCTGGAAGAACTCGCTGGCCGCGGCGGTGATCGCGCGCGACGTCGCGCGCCGCATCGACTATCCGCACCTGGAAGAGGCCTACCTCGCCGGCCTGCTGCACAACGTCGGGCGCCTGGCGCTGCTGGCGACCGCGCCCAAGGAATACGGCTTCAACTTCGGCGCGCGCGACGACGAGGACCTGTGCGCGGTCGAGCAGCGCACGCTGCAGATCACCCACGCCGAGGCGGGCGCCTGGCTGGTCGAGCGCTGGCAGCTCGATTCCTTCCTGGCCGACGCCGTGCTGTACCACCACGAGTCGAGCGAGCGCCTGGAGGCGGCCCACCCCCTGATCCGCATCGTGCGCCTGGCGCACCTGATGGCCGGCCACCCGGACGATACCGACGCGCTGCTGGACGGCGCGGCGCTGTGCGGCCTGGCGCCGGGCGACATCGACGAGATGCTGGCCGCCGCCGCGCGCCAGGTCGATCGGGCCGCCGTCCACCTGGGCATCGACTTGACGGGCGCGGACGATATCCCGGCGCCGCCGGCCTATGCGCCGCCGGTCGTCGATCCGGTCCAGCAGCGCCTGTCGGAAGAGGTGCGCAACCTGGTGCTGGTGTCCGAGGTCAGCCAGACCTTCGCGCGCCAGCAGGGAGAAAGCGCGCTGCTCGAATCGATGACGCGCAGCGCGCGCATCCTGTTCGACTTCGACAACACCGTGGTCCTGCTCGAAAACCCGACCGGCCAGATGCTGGTCGGCGCGCCCGGCGTGGCCACGGCGCGCATCGCCGAATTCGCGATCCCGCTGGCCAAGGGCGGCCCGATCGCCGCCGCCACCCTGGCGCGCAAGCCCGCCTACCTGCAGCGCGGCAGCGAGCCGCTCGGGCTGCCGGAAGAGCAGCTGCTGCGCATGCTCGGCACCGACAGCCTGGTCTGCCTGCCGCTGGTGGCCGGCGGCCGTTGCCTGGGCGTGCTGGTTGGCGGCGTGGCCGCGTGGCAGCTGGCGGCCTGCCAGAAGCGCGAGCGCTTCCTGCAATCCTTCGGCGCCCAGGCCGCGGCCGCGCTGGAGACCGCGCTGCTCGAACGCAGCCAGGCGCGGCGCCAGATCGCCAGCGTCGCC
The DNA here is from genome assembly GCF_032106685.1 of Massilia sp. Lineage (GTDB taxonomy): Bacteria > Pseudomonadota > Gammaproteobacteria > Burkholderiales > Burkholderiaceae_D > Telluria. The sequence goes on along the minus strand of NZ_DAMCPG010000015.1, from coordinate 10,877 downwards.
GAGGAATACCGCGAAGCGTCGCGCCGCGTGCTGCACGAGGTGAACAACCCGCTGTCGATCATCAAGAACTACCTCAGTGTCCTCGACAGCAAGCTGGCGCGCCAGGAACCGGTGGCCAGCGAGATGTCGGTGCTGAACGAGGAAATCGACCGCGTCGGCCAGCTGATCGGTACGCTGGCCGACATCAAGCCGGCCGCCGATGCCGGCCCGCGCCCGACCGACGCCGCGAAGGTGGTCGAGGACGTGGTGCGCCTGTTCCGCGCCGGCCAGTTCGTGCCGGCCAACGTGCAGATCGTCACCGCGATGCACGACGAGGCGCGCCTGGTCGCGGGCGACGCCGACGTGCTCAAGCAGATCCTGGTCAACCTCGTGAAAAACGCGGTCGAGGCCTTGGCCGGCAGCGGCGGCGGGCGCATCGAGATCGCCAACCGCGGCCACGTGCACCGCGAGCGCAAGCTCTACCTGGAGCTGACCGTGTCCGACACCGGCCCCGGCCTCGCGCCCGAGGTGATGGCCAACCTGTTCTCGGCGGTGAAGAGCACCAAGGATGGCGCGCATCGCGGCCTGGGCCTGTCGATCGTGCACGGCCTGGTCAAGAAGCTCAACGGCCAGATCGCCTGCCGCAGCGGCAGGAGCGGCACCGCATTTGAAATTCTGCTGCCGGCATGGTCCGGCGCCAGCGCCGCGCCGGCCCTGCCGGCGCGCGCCCTGGGTTCTGTATAAGGTATTGACGAACGTGACCTCAGCCAGCGCAACTTCAGTCATGTTCCAGGGTGCGGACGCTCCGGCCGGGAGCATCGGGGCAACCGACCAACCCCGGCTGCTGCTCGTGGACGACGAGCCGCGCCTGCTGGCCTCGCTCTACGAACTGCTGCGCGACCGCGACTACCATTTGACCACCGCCAGCTCGGGCGCCGAGGCGATCGCCCACCTGTCGACGCTGCGCTTCGACCTGGTGCTGCTCGACCTGCGCCTGCCCGACATCGGCGGCCACGAGATCATGGACTTCATCAATGCCAAGGGCATCGATGCCGACGTGATCGTGATGAGCGGGGAGGTCGGCATCGACGCCGCGATCGGCGCCCTGAAGCGCGGCGCCTACGACTACCTGCGCAAGCCCTATGCGCGCGAGGAACTGCTCAAGACCGTCGGCAACGCGCTCGAGCAGCGCCGCCTGGCGGCAAGCCACGCCCGCATCGCCAACCAGCTGGAAAACTCGGAGAAGATGTACCGCTACCTGGTCGACAGCTCGCCGGACATCATCTACACCCTGAACCACGAGGGCCGCTTCACTTTCGTGAACGACCGCGCCTACCAGCTGCTGGGCTTCACGCGCGACGAACTGATCGGCAAGCACTACTCGATCCTGGTGCACGACGAGGACCTGGAGCGCGCCCGTTACGTGTTCAACGAGAGACGGGTCGACGAGCGCGCTTCGCGCAACGTCGAGCTGCGCCTGAAGTGCCGCGGCGCCACCGGCAAGCTTGGCAACAGCGGCGACCGCACCTTCAATAACACCTTGATGACGATCTCGCTGAACTCGATCGGCATGCACGTGCCCGACCAGGAGGTCAAGAAGCTCGAGTTCTTCGGCACCTACGGCGTGGCGCGCGACATCACCGACCGCAAGCGCGCCGAAGAGGTCATCTCCTACCAGGCCTACCACGACATCCTGACCGACCTGCCGAACCGCATCCTGTTCAAGGACCGCCTCGGCCTGGCCGTGATCCAGGCCAAGCGCAAGCAGACCGAGCTGGCGGTGATGTTCATCGACCTGGACCGTTTCAAGCTGGTCAACGACACGCTCGGCCACGTCAAGGGCGACGAGCTGCTGCAGCAGGTCGCGGTGCGCCTGAAGGAATGCCTGCGCAAGGGCGACACGCTGGCGCGCCAGGGCGGCGACGAATTCACCATCGTGCTGCCGGAACTGCGCGACCGCGACGACGCGCGCATGGTGGCCGACAAGTTCCTCGAATGCCTGCACAAGCCCTTCGACCTCGACGGCCACGAAGTGCACATCTCGGCCTCGATCGGCATCGCGATCTACCCGGGCGACGGCGAATCGATCGACGAGCTGCTGCGCCACGCCGACATCGCGATGTACCAGGTGAAAGCCCTGGGCAAGAACGGCCACAGCTTCTACCACGACTCGATGCTCGACGTGTCGCACCAGAAGATCGCGCTCGAGCAGGCGCTGCGCCGCGCGCTCGAACACAACGAGCTGGAGATGTACTACCAGCCGCAGATCGACGCCGCCACCGGCCGCATCGTCGGCGCCGAGGCGCTGATGCGCTGGAACCACCCGACCCGCGGCCTGCTGTCGGCCGGCGAGTTCCTGCCCTTCGCGGAAGAGAACGGCCTGATGCTGCCGATCTCGGACTGGATGATCGGCGCCCTGTGCCGCGACATGCTGCAGTGGAACCTGGCCAGCGGCCAGGCGGTACGGCTGTCGCTGAACCTGTCGCCGCAATACCTGGACCGCGGCGACTTCTTCGAGAAGATGCGCGGCGCGCTGGTGCGCTACGGGATCTCGCCAGCCCAGATCGAGGTCGAGATCACCGAGAACATCTGCATCCGCAACCCGCAGTACGCGATCGAGCAGCTCAATAAACTGTGCCAGCTCGGCGTGTCGGTCGCGATCGACGACTTCGGCACCGGCTACTCGTCGCTGTCCTACCTGCACCGCTTCCCGATCCACACGATGAAGATCGACCAGTCGTTCGTGAAGGAGATCCATGACGAGAACGGCCACTATCCGGTGATCCTGGCGATCATCTCGATCGCGCGCGGCCTCGGGCTGCACCTGATCGCCGAAGGCGTCGAGACCGAGGTGCAGGCCAACTACCTGAAGGCCAACGGCTGCGAGACCATGCAGGGCTACCTCTACTACCGCCCGATCTCGCTGTCGAACTTCATCGGCGTGCTGCGCGCGCAGGCGCTGGGTGCGCAGCAGGCGGCGCTGGGCGGCCCCGCGACCCAGGTGCGCGCGATCCGCGCCTGAGGCCCTGCCCGCCATGGACACCGCGACGACCGCGCCCGCAGCAGGGGAACGCCACACGGCCGAATTCCTGCGCGTGAAGGGCCTGGCCGAGCGCGGCGTGGCCAGCGCCCAGCACAGCCTGGGTTTCATGTACGTGAACGGCCAGGGCGTGCCGCGCAACTACGAGCTGGCCGTCGCCTGGTACCGCATGGCCGCCGCCGCCGGCCTGGAACAGGCCCAGTACAACCTCGGCGTGATGTACCAGAAGGGCCAGGGCGTGGCCCGGGACGACGAGCAGGCGCTGTACTGGTACGGCTGCGCGGCTGAACAGGGTTATGCTCCGGCCCAGTACAACCTGGGCTGGCTGTATGCGAAAGGGCAGGGCGTCGCGAGCGACGTGCACCAGGCGCTGCACTGGTTCCGCCGCGCCGCGGCGCAGGGCGACGCCGGCGCCCAGCACAACCTGGGCCTGATGTACGAGGGCGGCAAGGGCGTCGCCCAGGACCAGGAACAGGCACTGGACTGGTACCGCCGCGCCGCCGCCCAGGGCTATGCGCGCTCCCAGTTCGCCCTCGCGCTGCGCTACGAGAGCGGGCAGGGCGTGGCGCGCGATCCGGCGCAGGCGCTGGACTGGCTGCGCCGCGCCGCCGGGCAGGGCCATGCGCCGGCCCAGTTCAACCTCGGCCTGCGCTACGACAAGGGGCAGGACGTCGAGCAGGACAGCGCCCAGGCGATTCATTGGTACGAGCGCGCCGCCGAGCAGGGACACCTGAGCTCGCAGTTCAACCTGGCGCTGATCTTCGACAGCGGCCACGGCGTGGCGCGCGACGAGGAGAAGGCGCTCGCGTGGTACCGCCGCGCGGCCGAACAGGGCCACGCCGGCGCCCAGGACAACCTCGGCCTGCGCTACGAGCACGGCCACGGCGTGGCGCGCGACGCCGGCCTGGCCGCGCACTGGTACCGCAAGGCCGGCGAGCAGGGCCTGCCGGCCGCGCAATACCACCTGGGCCAGCTCTATGATGCCGGCCAGGGCGTCGAGCACGATCCGGCGCAGGCGGCCGCGTGGTACCGCAAGGCGGCCGAGCAGGGCCACCTGCGCGCCCAGTTCGACCTCGGCCTGCGTTTCGAGGCCGGCAACGGCGTGCCGCGCGACGTGGCACGCGCGCTCGAATGGTACCGGCGCGCGGCGGCCCAGGAATATGCGCCGGCCCAGCACATGGTCGGCACCCTGATCGACCGCGAGGACATGGGCGACCCGCGCGAGGCGACCGACTGGTACCGCAGGGCGGCGGAGCAGGGCCACGCGCCGGCCCAGTTCGCGCTGGCGCTGCGCTACGACAGCGCGCATGGCGCCGAACGCGACTACGAGGCGGCCCATTTCTGGTACCTGTGCGCGGCGCGCCAGGGCCATGCGCGCGCCCAGTTCAACCTCGGCGTGATGTACGCCACCGGGCAGGGCACCGGGCGCGACCCGGTCGAAGCCTATGGCTGGCTGCACCGCGCGGCGGCGGGCGGAATGCCGGCGGCCGCGCCTTATTTGAAGCGCATCGCGTCCCGGATGGCGCCGCTGCAGCTGGCGCAGGCGCAGGTATTGACCGAAGGCGCCTAAGTACTCACCCAGCGGCGCGGTCGATCGAACGCTGTTTGAACGCGTGGACGGCCAGCCGTCCACCCCACGCAGGCTTGCGAACACGTGACCGGTATCGATGGGACGCAGGGTGGACGGCTTTGCCGTCCACGCGTCCAACGAACGGCCGAATCATCGTGGCCCGTAAAACTCCGCACGCCTGGCCGCCCGGCCATTAGAATACCGCCCACAACAACCACCCGTCCTCGGAGACCCATGAACAAGAAGCTCCTCGCCGCGCTGTCGCTGGCCTTTGCCGCGACCGCGACGGCGCCGCTGCACGCCGCACCCGCCGCCCCCGCCGCCAGCGTCAAGGCCGCGCCCTTCGACCGCGCCGCCTACGCCATCAACCATCAAAAATTCGTACTGCAGAACGGCCTGACCCTGATCGTCCACGAAGACCACAGCGTGCCCGTGGTCGCCGTCAACATGTGGTACCACGTCGGCTCGCGCAACGAGAAGCGCGGCAAGACCGGCTTCGCCCACCTGTTCGAACACTTCTTCTTCAACGGCTCCGAGAACTACCCGCACGGCTTCCGCGAGGCGATGGACGACCTCGGCGCGAACAACCGCAACGGCACCACCAACACCGACCGCACCAACTTCTTCGAGGACGTGCCGGTGTCGGCGCTGGAACGCACCCTGTTCCTCGAATCGGACCGCATGGGCTTCCTCGGCAACTACATCTCGCAGGCCATGCTCGAGCGCGAGCGCGGCGTGGTGCAGAACGAGAAGCGCCAGGGCGAGAACCAGCCCTACGGGCGCGTGCGCATGGAAGTCTCCGCCAAGATGTACCCGTACTCGCACCCGTACTCGTGGTCGACGATCGGCTACATGGAAGACCTGCAGGCCGCCTCGCTGGACGACATCAAGGAGTGGTACCGCACCTATTACGGCCCGAACAACGCGGTGATCTCGCTGGCCGGCGACATCACGCCCGAGCGCGCGCTGGAACTGGTGAACAAATACTTCGGCGCGATCCCGCCGGGCCCGCCGCTGCCACGCCTTGAAACCTGGATCCCGACGCTCGACCGGAACATCCGCGACGAGATGGAAGACCACGTGCCGCAGGTGCGCATCTACCGCAGCTGGCACGCGGCCTCGTGGAAGGACGCGGACACGCCGCGCCTGGCGCTGCTGGCCGAAGTGCTGGCCGGCTCGAAGAGCGCGCGCCTGGACAAGCGCCTGGTCTACGACAAGGGCCTGGCCACCAACGTCAGCACCTACGTCAACGACGCCGAACTGGGCGGCACCTTCAACATCGTCGTCACCGTCAAGCCGGGCGTCGACCCGTTGCTGGTGGAGCGCGAGCTGGACGCCGTCGTCGCCGAGGCGCTGGACAAGGGCCCGAGCGCGGCCGAACTGGCGCGCGTGAAGACCAGCAACCTGGCCGGCTTCTCGCGCAGCATCGAGCGCCTGGGCGGCATGGGCGGACGCTCGGACGTGCTGGCCGAAAGCATGACCTATGGCGGTACGCCGGACGCCTACCTGGACCGCCTGGAGCAGATGGCGAAAACGACCCCGGCCGAGGTGAAGGCCGCCGGCCAGCGCTGGCTGCGCGCCAACCACTACACGATGACGGTGCGTCCGTTCGCCAAGCTGGCGGCGACGAAATCGACCATCGACCGCAAGCAGCTGCCGGCATTGGGCGAGGCGCCGGACGTGAAGTTCCCGGCCCTGCAGCGCGCCCAGCTGAAGAACGGCCTGAAGGTGATCCTGGTCGAGCGCCACAGCGCGCCGATCGTGAACGCGACCCTGGCGGTGGACGCCGGCACCGCCTCGGACACCGGCGCGAAAGCCGGCGCCGCCGCACTGACCCTGGACCTGCTCGACAAGGGCACGAAGACGCGCGACGCCTTTGCGCTGTCGGACGCGCTGGAAAACCTGGGCGCGAGCCTGTCCACCGGCACCAGCCCCGACCAGTCGCTGGTGCGCCTGCAGGCCACCGCCGCCAACCTGGCGCCTTCGCTGGCGATCATGGCCGAGGCGGCGCTGGCGCCGAGCTTCCCGCAAGACCAGTTCGCGCTGCAAAAGCAGCGTCGCGTGGCCCAGATCGGCCAGGAGAAGGCGCAGCCGAACAGCCTGGCGCTGCGCCTCGTGCCGGGCCTGCTGTACGGCCAGGATCACGTCTACGGCAAGCCGGCCAGCGGCTACGAGACCAGCGTCGCCGGCATCACGCGCGACGACCTGGCGCAGTGGCACGCCACCTGGTTCAAGCCGGGCAGCGCGACCCTGGTCGTGGCCGGCGACGTCACCATGGACAAGCTGCTGCCGGCGCTCGAAGCGTCGTTCGGCAAGTGGGCCGCCGGCACGGCGCCGGCCAAGCAGGTGAATGGCAAGCCGAATAGCGCACCGCGCAAGATCTACCTGATCGACAAGCCGGACGCGCCGCAGTCGACCATCGTGGCCGCCCAGCTGTCGCTGCCTTACGGCCAGCCGGAAGACCTGGCGATCGAGCCGGTGATGACCAACTTCGGCGGCATCGCCACCTCGCGCCTGAACCGCAACCTGCGCCTGGACAAGCACTGGAGCTACGGCACCAGCGCGCGCCTGTCGGAAGTGCGCGGCCAGCGCAGCTTCGTCACCATCGCGCCGGTGCAGACCGACAAGACGGTCGAGGCGATGCGCGAAGTGCGCAAGGAAGTGCAGGGCGTGGCGGGCGAGCGTCCGCTGGTCGGCGCCGAGTACGAGAGCATCATGCGCAACATGACCTCGCGCCTGGCCGGCCGCTTCGGCACCCTGAACGCGCTCGAAGGCGCGGCGCTGGCGACCGTCAACCTGGGCCTGCCGGATGACTACTGGAGCAAGTACGCCGCCAACGTCAAGGCGCTGACCCCGCAGCAGCTGGGCCAGGCCGCCGGCAAGTTCGTCAAGCCGGACGAGGTGACCTGGATCGTGATCGGCGACCTGCGCAAGGTGGAAGCCGGGATCCGCGCGCTGGGCTGGGGCGAGGTGGTGGTGCTCGACCAGGACGGCAAGCCGGTCCGGTAAGCGGCAGGGGTTCCGTAGGGTGGGCGCTCGAGCCCACGCGGTCTCGCACCGTTGAGCAATCGCGCGTAATGCGTGGTGAAGACGGCAGCATCGTAGGGTGGACACCTGTGTCCACGCTGTACGGCACGGTTAATCGATCGCGGCGCGTCGTCATGATGCGCCCGCCAACGATCTCCGCTTGCATTGCGGTATTCATACGTACGACCGCGTGGACACAGGTGTCCACCCTACAACGTCATACCCACGCCACTGTTGTCCCCCAACCTCACCCGCGCGCCGCGCGGGACGCGACTGGTATATACTGTACATCCATACAGCTCCACCTTTCGCGATGGAACTTACCGACAAGCTCGAAATCCTGGCGGACGCCGCCAAATACGACGCCTCCTGCGCCAGCAGCGGCGCGCCCAAGCGCGCCTCCGACGGCAGTGACGGCGGCATCGGCGCCACCACCGGCATGGGCATCTGCCACAGCTACACGCCCGACGGGCGCTGCGTGTCGCTGCTGAAGATCCTGCTCACCAACTTCTGCATCTACGACTGCCAGTACTGCGTCAACCGGCGCAGCTCGAACGTGCCGCGCGCCCGTTTCTCGGTCGACGAAGTGGTCAAGCTCACCCACGATTTCTACCTGCGCAACTACATCGACGGCCTGTTCCTCAGCTCCGGCATCATCCGCTCGAGCGACTACACGATGGAGCAGCTGGTGGAAGTCGCGCGCCGCCTGCGCGAAGACCACAACTTCCGCGGCTACATCCACCTCAAGACCATTCCCGACGCCGACCCGGCCCTGATCGCCAGGGGCGGGCGCTATGCCGACCGCCTGTCGGTGAACATCGAGCTGCCGACCCACGACAGCGTCACCCGCCTGGCGCCGGAAAAGAACGTGCACACGATCAAACTGGCGATGGGCTCGATCCGCCGCAAGCTCGACGAAAAGGCCGAGGAACCGAAGGCGCCGAGCTTCGCCCCGGCCGGCCAGAGCACGCAGATGATCGTCGGCGCCGACGCCAGCGACGACCACACCATCCTGAACACCGCCGAAACCCTGTACGGCAGCTATAAACTCAAGCGCGTGTACTACTCGGCCTTCAGCCCGATCCCGCAAAGCCCGAAGAGCGTGCCGCTGGCGCCGCCGCCGCTGTTGCGCGAGCACCGCCTGTACCAGGCCGACTTCCTGCTGCGCGGCTACGGTTTCACGGCCGGGGAGCTGATGCCGAAGGCCGGCAACCTGGCGCTCGACGTCGACCCGAAACTCGCCTGGGCGCTGGCCAACCGCGAGCACTTCCCGATGGACCTGAACCGGGTCGACGCCGAGATGATCGCGCGCATCCCCGGCATCGGCCTGCGCAACGCCAAGCGCATCGTCGAGCTGCGCCGCGTGCGGCGGGTGCGCTGGGAAGACCTGTCCCGCCTGCGCTGCAGCATGAAGAAGATCGCGCCCTTCGTCGTCACGGCCGACTACAAGCCGGCCCAGGGACAATCCAGTTCCGACCTGCTGCGGCGCCACCTGGCCGACGCGCCCCAGCAGATGAACCTCTGGCCGGAATTGCAGGCGGCATGAGCGCGGCCGCAGCGGTTGCCGCCGGCCAGCCGCTGGTGGTCGCCAACTTCGCCGAGTGGCGCGCAGCCGCGCGCGATCTCCTCATCCATGCCGTCGCACCCGAGCTCGTCACCTGGAGCCAGCCCGGTGCGCCGGACCTGCTCGCGGCCGACCTGTTCTCGGGTGCGCCGGCGCCAGCCGAGCCCACGCATAATGGTTCCATCGGTCTGGATCAACCAAGACCCGCGCCGCACTTGCCGCGCTCGCTGATGGACATGCTGCAGACGGCGGCCTGCTGCCGCATGCCGGACCGCTGGGCCTTCCTGTACCGCGTGATCTGGCGCTGGACCCAGGGCGAGCACGACGTGCAGTCCGCCGCCGACGCCGACGGCGCGCGACTGCACTCGATGGTGAAGGCGGTGCGCCGCGAGGAGCACGACATGCATGCCTACATTCGTTTTCGCGAGCGGCCCGAACAAGCCGGCCCGCCGCGCTTCGTCGCCTGGTTCGAGCCGCGCCACGACGTGCTGCCCCAGGTCGCGGAGCACTTCGTCAACCGCATGGGCAATGTGAGCTGGATGATCGCCACGCCCGATGCCAGCGTGCTGTGGGACGGCCACACCCTGCACAACGCCGGCCCCCTGATGAGCAGCGCGGCCGAGCTCGACGACGCCGGCGAAGCGCTCTGGCTCACCTATTACCGCAGCATTTTCAACCCCGCGCGCCTGAACACCCAGGTCATGCAAAGCCATATCCCCTCGCGCTTCTGGAAGAACCTGCCCGAGGGCGCGATCGTGCCGGAGATGATCACCAACGCCGCGCTCGGCGCGCGCCGCACCGGCCAGGCCCAGGCGGTCGGGCGCAAGAGCGGCGCCACCATCCCGATCGCCCCTGCCGACGCCCAGCCCGAGCGCCAGCAGCCCTCGAAACTCGACGAGTGCCGGCGCTGCGACCTGTGGCAGTACGCCACCCAGGCCGTGGGCGGCGAAGGCTCGAAGAAAGCGCCGATCATGCTGGTGGGCGAGCAGCCGGGCGACCAGGAGGATCTCGCCGGCCATCCCTTCGTCGGCCCGGCCGGCAAGCTGCTCGACAAGGTCTTCGACGCCGCCGGCGTCGAACGCCGCGAGATTTATCTCACCAACGCCGTCAAGCATTTCAAGTGGGAGCCGCGCGGCAAGCGCCGCCTGCACAAGACGCCGGCCCAGCGCGAGATCGAAGCCTGCCATTATTGGCTGGACAAGGAACTGGCATCCATCAAGCCCAAGGTCGTCGTGGCGCTGGGCGCGACGGCCTTGAAGTCGGTGCTGGGCAGCGGCAGCGTGACGCTGAAGGACAAGCTCGGCAAGCCGATCCTGCACGAGGGCAGGTGGGTGGTGACGGTCTACCACCCTTCGTACATCCTGCGCGTGCCCGACGAGGAAACCAAGCGGGAGGCGTTCAAGGTGATGGTCGATGGCCTGAAGCTGGCGCATGAATTGCTGAGCAGGCCGCCGGAAGAGCCGCCGGCGTGATGCGTTTTAAATGGCGGCGTTACGCTATCGGTATTGGCAATCACGGACGCCGAGGAAGGGTAGGGTGGGTTCTCGAACCCACGCAGTACGACATCGGCAAGCGATGGCAGATGATCTCGCAAGCGGCCTTCACGCAGGCGTAGGGTGGACACCTGTGTCCACGCGGTACAGCAGCGGCAAGTGGTGAAAGCTGAGCTTGCATGCGGCATCACATCGCCGTTTGCA